>NZ_JBICWC010000005.1:0-8839 GCF_043199535.1 Streptomyces sp. NPDC048590
GCGGGACGCGTCGGCTCACCGAACGGGTCGTTGCCACGCCAGCCCACGGTCCACAGACCGAAGGTGAACCTGTCCTCAGGGGTGGGAGTGAAGCGGTCCGACATTGCACGGCCTCTTGTCCACGTCGGGCCCGGAGCTACGGATCTCCGGGCCGGTGCCAATTTGTTTGCTTGCAGTACTAATACGCCATCCAGGCGGGGGTTTCTAGACCGTTTCCGTGACGTAACGGTCACGCGGCGCAAACATGCCAGTTCCAGGGCGCGGAACCAGGGTCTCCGTTTCGGGCAATACGGAATTCTTAGTTCCGTAAGACTCTTCTCGGCCACATTTGTTTTGTGTACGATCAAAATCGCGAGGACTCGCAGCCGCGCTCACCGCAGGCACCCCGGCGTCCCGCCCAGCATCTTCTGAACGGCATCTTCTGAACGGCTAAGGACCCCCCATGAAGTTCACCGACGGCTTCTGGCAGCTGCGCTCCGGTGTGAACGCCTCGTACGCCACGGAAGTCCGCGACGTCCGCCTCGACGAGGACCGACTCGCCGCCTACGCCGCCGTCAAGCGCGTCGAGCGCCGGGGCGACACGCTCAACGCCCCGCTGATCACCGTGGAGGCCCACTCCCCGGCCGAGGGCGTCATCGCCGTACGCCTCACCCACCACGCGGGCAGGCGCCGCAAGGGTCCCGACTTCGAGATGCCGGGGGCCGCCGCGCGGTCGGCCGCGACCACCCGCACCGAAGGCTCCACCGCGGAGCTCACCAGCGGCCCGCTCACCCTGCGCCTCCCCACCGAGGGCTCCTTCGGCATGGAGTTCCTCGACGCCGACGGCCGGGTCCTGACCTCGGCCGGCCGCAAGGGCAGTGCATTCGCGACCGTCGGTGACGGCAGTCACCACATGATCGCCCAGCTGGCCCTCGGAGTGGGCGAGACCGTCCACGGCCTCGGCGAGCGCTTCACGCCGTATGTGAAGAACGGCCAGGTCGTCGACATGTGGCAGGCCGACGGCGGCACCAGCAGCGAGCAGGCGTACAAGAACATCCCGTTCTACCTCTCCTCGCGCGGCTACGGGGTCTTCGTCAACCACCCCGGCAAGGTCTCCTTCGAGGTCGGCTCCGAGGCCGTCGGGCAGGTGCAGTTCAGCGTCGAGGACCAGACGCTGGAGTACTTCGTCATCGCTGGCCCCACGCCGAAGGACGTCCTCGCGCGCTACACCGCGCTCTCCGGCCGCCCGGCCCTCCCGCCGGCCTGGTCGTTCGGGCTCTGGCTCACCACCTCCTTCACCACGTCGTACGACGAGGCGACCGTCACCTCCTTCGTCGACGGGATGGCCGAGCGCGGCATCCCGCTGAGCGTCTTCCACTTCGACTGCTTCTGGATGCGCGAGTACCAGTGGTGCGACTTCGAGTGGGACCCGGCCGTCTTCCCGGATCCGGAAGGCATGATCGCCCGGCTCAAGGAGAAGGGCCTCAGGATCTGCGTCTGGATCAACCCCTACATCGGGCAGAAGAGCGCCCTCTACGAAGAGGGCGCGCGCGAGGGCTACTTCGTGCGGACCCCCGAGGGCGACATCTGGCAGTGGGACAAGTGGCAGGCCGGCATGGCGCTGGTCGACTTCACCAACCCCGAGGCCACCGCCTGGTTCCAGAGCAAGCTGAAGGTCCTCCTGGACCAGGGTGTCGACGGCTTCAAGACCGACTTCGGCGAGCGCATCCCCACCGACGTCGTCTGGCACGACGGCTCCGACCAGGAGCGCATGCACAACTACTACACGCACCTCTACAACAAGGCGGTCTTCGAACTCCTGGAGAAGGAGCGGGGCCAGGGCGAGGCCGTCCTCTTCGCCCGCTCGGCCGCCGCCGGCGGTCAGCAGTACCCGGTCCACTGGGGCGGCGACTGCTGGTCCTCCTTCGAGGCCATGGCGGAATCACTGCGTGGCGGCCTCTCTCTGTCCCTGTCCGGCTTCGGCTTCTGGAGCCACGACATCGGCGGCTTCGAGGGCACCCCGGACCCGGCGGTCTTCAAGCGCTGGCTCGCCTTCGGCCTGCTCTCCTCGCACAGCCGCCTGCACGGCTCGTCGTCGTACCGCGTGCCGTGGGAGTTCGGCGAGGAAGCGGTCGACGTGGCGCGGCAGTTCACCCGCCTCAAGCACCGCCTGATGCCGTACCTCTACGGCGCGGCCGTCGACACCCACCGCACGGGCGTCCCGATGATGCGTCCGCTGCTGCTGGAGTTCCCGGACGACCCCACCGCCCGCGCGGCGGACCGGCAGTACCTCCTCGGACCGGACCTCATGGTCGCCCCCGTCTTCTCCGAGGACGGCACCGTCGAGTACTACGTCCCCGAGGGGACCTGGACCCACTTCCTCACCGGCGAGACGGTGACCGGCCCGACCTGGCGCCAGGAGACGCACGGCTTCGACAGCCTGCCGCTGCTGGTGCGCCAGGGTGCCGTCCTCGCACTCGGAGCGGACGAGTCCCGCCCGGACGGCGAGTGGCTCGACGGCCTCGAACTCCGCGTCCACGCCCCCGAGGGCACGGGTGACTTCAGCCGCACGGTGACCGTCCCCGACCGCACGGGCGCGGTGGCCGCCACGTACGAGGTGGTCCGCGAGGGCGGAGAGGTCCGCGTCTCGGCCGACACCGACCAGCCGTACACGGTCACCGTGGTGGGGGAGCAGGCCTGACGGACCCGGGTCCGGTACCGGTGGGCAGCCCTGACGCCTCCACGGAGGAGGCGCGGCTGACTGCCGGTACCGGGCTTCTGCGCGGCGCACCGACCTGGCGGTCCCACCGGCAGGCCGGGTCCCGGCGCGCCCGGGCCCGCGCCCGTCGGCTCAGTCGCCGAGGATCCGCTCCCAGAGCAGCCCGTCCCGCCAGCGGCCCTGCAGGAAGATGGAGGAGTGCGCGACGCCGTACGGGCTGAACCCGTTGCGCCGCAGCACCCGCTGCGACGCGGTGTTCTCCAGGCCGGTCGACGCCTCGGCGCGGTGCAGCCCCAGTTCGTCCGTCATCACCCCGAGCGCGAGCTCCACGGCACGCCCCGCGTGCCCCTGACGCTGGGCCGGGCTCGCGATCCAGTACCCGACGGAGCCGCGACGCAGATGGGGCTGCGGCAGGATGCCACCCACGGTGACCTGCCCGATCACCTCCTCGCCGGCGAGCACTACGCCCGGCCAGACACTCCCCGCCCGGTACCCGGCGAGGAGGCGGTCGATCCGCTCGGCCTGGCCCTCCGCGGTGAAGAAGTGCTCCGGCTGGTCCGGCTCCCACGGGCGGAAGGCCTCGACGTCCCGGATCCGGTGTGCGGCGATCGGGGCCGCGTCCGCGGGCTCGATCAGGCGGATCCTGGTGCTGTCGGCCATGTCTCGTCCTCGTGGTCCTGCGCGTCGTGTCGGAAGGACAGCAGGCTATGCGAGGCTGCCCTCGCGCCCACCAGCGGTCCGGCGCTCCCACCTGAGAGCTTGCGGGGCGAGCCGCTCCTCGCCGGGCCGCGCGGAATGCGATCGTGGGCCGTCGGGTTAATGACAGCAGACAGTACGGTCACGGCACAGAGCGGAAGCACCCATGGGCGAGTTGATCCTTATCCGGCACGGCGAGACCGAGTGGTCCCGGTCCGGCCAGCACACGAGCTGGACCGACCTGCCGCTCACCGAGCTGGGGGAGCGTCAGGCCCGCGCGCTGACAACGCTGCTGACGGAACGGGAGATCGGGCTCACCCTGGTCAGCCCCCTTCTCCGAGCCCGTCGCACCGCCGAGCTGGCGGGGCTCGACGCTCCTCGCGAGACGCCGGATCTGCGGGAGTGGGACTACGGGGCGTACGAGGGTGTGACCACTGTCGAGATCCGCCGCACCCGCCCGGACTGGAACCTCTGGACCGACGGAGTCGCCCCCGGTCCCGAGGAGCACCCGGGGGAGAGCCCGAAGGAGGTGGGCGACCGGGCGGACCGGATCCTCGCCGAGGTCCGCGCGGCGGCCTCCCGGCTCGGCGAGGCGGACATCGCACTGGTGGCACACTCCCACTTCCTGCGCGTCCTCACCGCCCGCTATCTGGGACTGACCCCCGCGAGCGGCGAACTCTTCCAGCTCGCCACCGGCGCGGTCTCCCGGCTCGGCACGGAACACGGCAAGCCGGTCGTCACCGCGCTGAACATGGCCCTGCCGGAGCGGCTGTTCCACGCGATCGGCTGACGGGCCAGGCGCTGCCACGAGCCTTCGAGGGAAGGGCGGCACGTCCGTCACGCCGTAGTACGCGCAGAGCCGAGTCCACGGAGCTCAGCAGAGGAGTTCCGTGGTCTTCTCCCTGTACTCCTGCATCTCGCCCGCCTCGTAGCCCGCTTCCTTGAGGCTCTTCATCAGCGCGTCCATGTCGCTGCACAGGCGAGGGCGCTGCTGATCGAGAAAGGACTCGACGCCCTCGGCGGGGAGTTGCTCCCACGTCCGCTTGACGTCCTCGTTCTTCTCGTGCGCGTAGGAGTACTCGACCCACTCCCGCTGCCGGTCCGTCAGCCGGGACGTGTCGACGGGGCCGTCACTCCCGCCGCAGGAGGCGGTCAAGACGGCGCATGCCATCACCGCGAGACATATGCCCAACCTCTTCACTTGGCCCTCTTCCGGTCGGATGCGCGGCGTAGTCCGAGCCCGCGGAGTCCGCCGCTGAGCAACCGAGGGCTGTCCCGGACGAGACCGGCTCGGGCCGGCGGCGCGAAGTTTACGGCGTTGAACTCGACGCCATGTCACGTGTAGCCCACTCAAGGGCGTGACGGGCGCTCGTCCTGGTTCCGGAGCGGTCCGCCGAGGGTGCGGTCACGGGAGAATTCGCGCGGGTGCGCACCTAGCCGAGCACCGGGCCGTGACGCCAGCATCGAGCCGTGGACACCTCCAACGAGCCGCACATCGCGCACAAAGCACATCTGCCGCACCCCTACGACCAGGACATCTCCCATGTCCTGCGGCACCTCAGCAGGATCACCCCCACGGGCCGGAAGAAGCTCGCGAACAGCCTGAGCACCGCCGGCTACCTGGCCGCCGGCATGCGGCTGATCCAGCAGCACCTGGGCCCCGAGGCGGTACGGGGCGCGGCCTCGGGCCACGGTCGCTCCCTCGAACGCCCGCTGCTGGGATTCCTCTCCCAGCGTGCGGTCGCGGCGGCCGTCGCCGAGAACCCGCCCCCGTTCCCCTGCCGGGGCGGCGTGCCGAGGCTGCGCACCACCTGGCGGTCGCAGTCGGACTTCGTGGCCGATCTGATCAACTTCGCGATGTGGCCGACGAATTACCACCCCGGCTACCAGGAGCAGCGGGCGGTCACCATCAGGAGACTCGTCACAGGTGAGGACTTCGTCCGGGCTGTCCACGACACGGCCTACCAGCACACCGCCGAGAGCGCGCGTATGCCTTCCGTCCGTCTCAGCCTCGCCCTGATGGTGCTCGCCGACGGCGACGACACGGTCCAGCGGGCGGTCGCCGAGACGTACGGGAGATACCTCTCGTCCTGGAAGCAGGTCTACGCCGAGGTCCTCGACGCGCGTGGCCTGCGCTTACGGGCCGGGCTCGGCCTCGACGACCTCGCGAACGCCCTGTCCGCCGCCACCGACGGTGTGATCCTGCGCTCCATAGGCGACCCGCGGGCCGGGGTCGTCGACCCGGAGCGTGAACGCTCCCTCATGGGGACGGTCGCCCTCGCGGTGATCCACGGCTTTCTGGAGCCGACGGAGGACTCGGACGGTCTCACCCTGGAGCAGGCTGTCCGGGCGCGGCTGGGACGGGACGTGCCGCGATGAGTGAGGAGCCCATGACATCCCGCGATCGGACCACGGAGGAACCCGGAGGCGACAGGCGTGGTCGTGGACGGCTCGAGGCCGTCACGGGCCTGGCATCCGTCATCGGCGCCGTCGTCCTGGCGCTCACCGGCCACGCCGAAGCCGCCACGGCGATGGGAATCGCCGGTGGTGCCGTCGTCGGAGGTATCCACGTGACCGTGAACATCAACCGGCATTCCTCGGAGGAGGATTGAGGGCGCCCCGGTCGCGCAGTACCCGTTCCCGGCGGTGCCGGCGAACTGGGTTCTCGCCGAGTGATGCAGAGGAGTACGGAGCCGTCGGGAGCCCGGCTTCCGCGGGCGGGTGACACCGGGGAGCCGTCGGTCTCCGGGCCGTCCACCGGCGCCCCGCACGGGATTTCTCGGGCGTCATCCGGATGCGGCGCACGGACGGCCGGTACCTCGCCCCCGAGGTACCGGCCGGTTCCGTGCGGCGTGCCGGTGTCAGGCCGCCTTCTTCTTCAATGACGTGAGATGGGCGAAGACCACGACGTTCGCCGCGTAGCCGTGCTTCTTGTCGAAGCGTCCGCCGCAGGTCAGGAGCCTCAGCTCCGGGCGGCCGGTGGATCCGTACACCTTGTCGTCCGGGAACTTCTCCTTGGTGTAGGTCTTCACCTCGTCGACGGTGAAGACCGCGGTCTTCCTGTCCGCCCGGGTGACCTTCACGGTGTCACCCCGGCGCAGCGCGTTGAGGTTGAGGAAGATGGCCGGTCCCGTCGCGGTGTCCCGGTGTCCGACGAGCAAGGACGTTCCCGCTTCCCCGGGGGACGGCCCCTTCCGGTACCACCCCACCAGCTTGGGCTTGCTGAGCGGCGGGGCGCCGAGCCTGCCCTTCGTGTCGAGACCGAGGCCGGAGACCGGGGCCTCGATGTAGATCGCCGGGATGGCGACCTTCACCGGCCGGGAGTGCACCAGCGGGGCGTGCGATGCGGGCACCTTCTCCTGGGGCTTGTGAGGTGCCCTCCGGAAGGGGGGCGCCCCGCCGCCCGCGGCATCGCTGCCGCGGGCGGCGGTGACCGGCGAGGCGTCGTCGGACGAGTCCGAAACGGCCCGGACGATTCCGGTCACCAGCGAAAAGGTCACGCAGAGGGTGATGGTGAGCCGGCATGCGCGGCTCGGCCCCCTGCGTCGCCGTCGGCCGCGGGTGTCAGACCTCGTTACGGGCACGGCGACGTGCGGATCGACGGACCATGATCAGCCCCGCGATACCGGCGGCACCGGCGACCAGAGCGGCCGAGGTCCCGATGTTCGACTCGCTCTCGTTGCTGACGCCCTCCATGTCGGGGACACCGCCACCGCCGGCCGGAACCGCGCCGGACGGCTTCTCGTACGTCTTCTCCGCGCTCTGCTCGGAGCCCGACGCCGAGGAGCCCGACGCCGAGGAGGACGACGAGCCGCGGCTGTCACCGTCGGCACGGCTGTCACCGTCTGCACGGCCGCCACCCTGGCCCGGACGGGAGCAGTCGACCTCGAAGCTCTTCTGCTTCGGGACGGCACCGACGTTCCAGGTCAACTGGTAGGTCCCCTCGGGCAGGAGGTACTCCTGGCTGCGGGCCTGCCCGTTCACCAGCGGGAGGGTGTTCGTCAGCGTGTTGCCCGGGGGGCGCTCGGTGACCGTCCACACGACGAGGGGCAGCTCCCCGAAGTTGTTCGCCACGAGCACGAACTGGCAGACCTCGACGCCGTTGCGGTCGCCGCGCGAGTGCCAGCTGACGGAGCGGACGTCGATGTCACCGCTCTCACCGACAGCGAGCGCGGCGGGGGCCGCGGCGCCCAGGGCCGCGCCGGCGACGGCGACCGCGGCAGCCACCTTGGCACCCGTACGGGCACCGCGAGAGCGGAGGGAAGCGGAAATGCGCATGCTGGACTCCTTCGAGCCGAGATGATTGTCGTACTGATCACCTGATCGCCTAAGGGATGCCATGGATGATCAAAAGAGTCTGTAGGGACACCGTAAAAACGCACAAAAGTACCCTGACTAGCCCATAGCGCTCGCTCGTGTGGCCTGGAAGAGGCCGAGAGGAGAGGCGCGAAACGTGTGGTCACAGGCTGCGGGCGCCACGGCGTGTCCGCCGGGGAACGGGTGCCGAGGTCAGGCTCCCCGGGCCCGGCGACGGCGCCGGTACAGCACCGCGGCGCCCGCCGAGGCCAGGACACATCCGGCAAGGACGGCCAGGACCGGCCCCGGGCGCGATGCCGGGGACGCCGGGGAGGCGTCGAGCGGGATCGCGGCGGTGTCGTTGCCGGGGGAGCGGTCGTACGGGTTGAACACCCGGATGGTGCCCCGCGCTCCCTCGACCTGCCGGTCGATCCGGACGTGGAAGGTGAGCGTCCTGCTCCCGTCCTCCACCTGTGGGAAGGCCTCGTTCTCCAGCCCGCAGACGACGGCGTCTCCCGCTCTCGTCGGGCGCGTGCAAGCCCAGTCGTGGTCGTCGCCCTCGAAGGAGTACGGGACGCAGGTGATCGTGGTGCCCTCGGGCGGGATCACCTCGAAGCGGCCCCCGTCCTCGTCGCGCACCTCACCCGGTCCCAAGTTGTCGACACCCAGACGCAGTTCCACGGTTTCCCCGACCCTGCCGCGTACCGTCCCGGTCACCGGCCGGCGGCCCGAGGCGTCCACGACGACCCTGATGTTCCTGGCGGGTTCCCTGTTGCCCGGCACCACGCCGACCGGCACCTGGAAGACGCTGTTCCTCGCCCGGGCGCCCTCGTCCGCCGGGTAGGCGGTCATCGTGCGTGCCACGTCCTCCAAGGTCAGCGCCACCGGTTCCGAGGCGCTCGCGACGCCCGGTCCGAGAGCCGTGCGGAGCGCGGCGGCCGACAGGACGGCCACGGCGAGCACGCGTGGGGCCGCTCGTCTCCGTGTGGGCATGCGGAGCACAGCACTATGCCACCGGGGGCGGGCCCCCCCCCCGGGGGGGGGGCGCCCCCCCCCCCCCCCCCCCCCCCCCCCCCGGCGGAGGAAAACCCGCAAAACCCCCCCCCGCCGGCCCCCGCCCGCCCCCCCCCCGCAAACGCCGGGGCCAAC
>NZ_JBICWC010000005.1:8849-42864 GCF_043199535.1 Streptomyces sp. NPDC048590
GGGGGGGGGGGGGGGCGCCCCCCGGGCGGCCCCGGGCGGGGGGGGGGGGGGCGCCGCGGGGGGGGGGGGCGCGGGGCCCCCCCCCCCCCCCCCCGGGGGGGCGCCCCCCCGGGGGGGGGGGGGCCCGCCCCCGGCCCGTCAACTCCGTTCAGCCGTTCAGGAGATCAGCTCGATCTCCGCCAGCGTCGCGGCCTCGGCGCTCACCAGCCGGTACTTCGCGTAGGCCTTCGGCACCGCCACCGAGAACACCCGGGTCTGCTTGTCCCAGGCGAACGTCTGGCCGGACCGCTTGTCGAGGTCCTTCCAGGACTTCCCGTCGGCCGAGCCCTGGAGCACCCAGCCCTTCGGAGCCTTGGCCGCCGCGTCGGAGGTCAGCGTGTACTGCACCGCCTTCGTGCCCGCGGCCGCCGGCAGCTCCACCGACTCGACCGAGGCGGAGGTCGCGGAGGTGTTGTCGTAGAGCGCGCCGTCGCCCTTGAGCACGTCGCCCCTGGGTGCGGGCACCTTGTCGTCCTGGGTGATCGAGACCGGGGCCGCGTCCTTGCCCGTGCCCCACTTGGACGGCTCGGCGCCCATGTCGAACTCCAGGACGCCACCCTTGGCCAGCAGGTCGTGCGGGAGCGAAGTGGAGTTCCACTTCTTGCCGTTGACCTTCAGACCCTGGACGTAGATGTTCTTCGCGCTGTTCTTCGGCGCCTTGACGACCAGGTCGCGGCCGTTCTCCAGGTGCACCGTCGTCTTCGTGAAGAGCGGCGAGCCGATGGCGTACTCACCGCTGCCCATCACCAGCGGGTAGAAGCCGAGCGAGGAGAAGAGGAACCAGGCCGACTGCTCGCCGTTGTCCTCGTCGCCGTGGTAGCCCTGACCGATCTCGCTGCCGGTGTAGAGCCTGCCGAGGACCTCGCGCACCTTCTCCTGGGTCTTCCAGGGCTGCGACGCCGCGTCGTACATGTAGGTGGCGTGGTGCGCGACCTGGTTGCTGTGGCCGTACTGGCCCATCCGGACGTCGCGCGCCTCGGTCATCTCGTGGATCACGCCGCCGTACGAGCCGGTGAACTCGGGCCCGGCGGTCTCCGGAGTGGAGAAGTAGGTGTCCAGCTTCTTCGCCAGACCGTCACGGCCGCCGTAGAGGTTGGCCAGACCGCGGCTGTCCTGCGGCGCGGTGAAGGCGTAGCCCCAGCCGTTGGTCTCCGTGTAGTCGTAGCCCCAGACCCGCGGGTCGTACTGGTCCGAGGGCAGGCGCCAGTCGCCGTTCGGCTTCTTGCCCTGGAAGAAACCGGCCTTGTCGTCGAAGAGCTTGACGTAGTTCTGCGCCCGGTTGAGGAAGTACTCCGACTCCTCCTTGTAGCGCTGCTTCTTCGTCTTCGCGTAGAGGGCCTTGCCCATCTGCGCGATGCCGTAGTCGTTGAGGTAGCCCTCCAGCGACCAGGAGAGACCCTCGTGCGTCTCGGTGTTCGCGTAGCCGGTGAAGACCGAGGTCTCCATGCCCTTGCGGCCGACGCCCGACGACGGCGGAGTCACCGTGGCGTTCTTGACCGCCGCGTCGTACGCCGCTTCGGCGTCGAAGTCGACACCCTTGACGTACGCGTCGGCGAAGGCGACGTCGGAGCTGGTGCCGGTCATCAGGTCGGAGTAACCGGGGGAGGACCAACGGGAGATCCAGCCGCCGTCCTTGTACTGCTGGACGAAGCCGTCCACCATCTTCCCGGCCTGCTTCGGCGACAGGAAGGAGTACGCCGGCCACGTCGTCCGGTAGGTGTCCCAGAAGCCGTTGTTGACGTACACCTCACCCTTGACGATCTTCGCGCCGGTGTGGGTCGGGGTGTTCTCGCCGGTCTGCTTCGAGAACGGGGAGGCGTAGGTGGACTTCCCGTCGACCTGCTCGAAGCCGGAGTTCGGGTAGAGGTAGAGCCGGTAGAGGCTGGAGTAGAGCGTGGTCAGCTGGTCGGCGTTGGCGCCCTCCACCTCGACCTTGCCGAGGATCTTGTCCCAGGCGCGCTGGGCGTCCCGCTCCACCCGGTCGAAGGAGGTCTTCTCGGGCAGCTCCATGGCGAGGTTCTTCTTCGCCTGGTCCACGCTGATCAGGGAGGTGGCCAGCCGCAGGTTGACCGTGCGGTCCTTGCCGGCGTCGAAGCGGAAGAAGCCGGTCACGTCGTCACCGCCGCCACCCTTCAGCTTCCCGCTGTCGGTGACCGGGGCGTCGAAGGAGCCGTATACGAAGAGACGGGTGGCGCCGGTGGAGCCGCCGCTCTTGACGTCGGAGTAACCGGTGAAGGTGCCCGACTCCGCGTCGAGGGTGAGACCGCCGTCGTTGTTGACGTTGTCGAAGACGAGGCTCGCGTCGTCACCGGGGTAGGTGAACCGCATGCGGGCCGCGTGGTCGGTCGGCGTCATCTCGGCCTTGAGGCCGTTCTCGAACGTCACCCCGTAGTAGTGCGGCGTCGCCGTCTCGTTCTCGTGGCGGAAGGGCAGCGCACGGGCCGTGCGGGAGGCGTCCGGGGTACCGGAGGCCGCCGACGGCATCATCTGGAACGTCTGCCGGTCGCCCATCCAGGGGCTCGGCTCGTGGCTCGCGCCGAACGCCTGCAGCGTGGGCAGGTTGTCCTCGTTGTTGCCACGGGAGTAGTCGTACAGCCAGCTGGTCGAACCGGCGTTGGTCACCGGCGTCCAGAAGTTGAAGCCGTGCGGCACCGCGGTCGCCGGGAAGTTGTTGCCCCGGGAGAAGCCGCCGCTGGAGTTCGTCCCGCGGACGGTCGACGCGTAGTCCGACAGGTGCGCCTTGCGCTTCTCCGGAGCCTTGGGGGCGATGGAGATGTCGTCGATCCAGCCCTGGAACTTCGACGGCCCCTTCGGGGAGTCGTACGCCACCAGGATCCGGTCGACGGTCTTGCCGGCGGCGACCGTGCCGATCCGGGAGGAGACCTTGTTCCACTGGTTCACGTACAGCCGCTTGGCGTCGGCCTGGCCCTGCGGGGTGAGGAGCCCGCCGTGGCTGTCGGTGGCCTTCAGCTCGCTGAGGTACGTGCCGTCGGTGAAGGCGAGGTCCACCGCCACATGGGTCGCGGGGTAGTCGAGGTCCGTCTTCCCCATCTGCGGGTAGACCAGGTACGAGAGCTGGGTGTCCTTGGTGACGGCGGTGTCGACGTCGAAGACCTTGTTGTACGAGTAGGCGCGCCCGTCCGGCTTGTGCGTTCCGGCGTAGCGCAGCGCCTTCTTCCCGGTGAAGCCGGCGCCCTGCTTGGCGGTGGGCGAACCCGAGGGGCCCCGGTCCGCCTGGGTGCGCATGTCGTCGGGCGCCGGGGCGGAGGTGTCGCCGTCGGAGAACTGCACGTCCGCCAGCTGGACCGCGTCGGAGGCACCGTTGTTCTTGGTGATCTCCAGCCTGAAGTGCTGGTACGCGGTGTCCGTGGTGAAGTCGTACGACTTCGTCTGGAGCCGCTCCGAGAAGGTCTCGCCGGTGCGGGTGTCCAGGTCCGTCCAAGTCTTGCCGTCGGACGAGCCCTTCAGGGTCCAGTCTTTGGGGTCCCGCTCGTCGTGGTCGTTGGCCGACGTCAGCGCGTAGGTGACGACCTTCGTGGGCTCGGTGAGATCGAACTCGACCCAGCCCGTGGACTCGAAGGCCAGCCACTTGCTGCCGGAGTCGGCGTCGACCAGATTCTCCTTGCCCTCGCCGCCGCCGCTGTTCTCGTCGCTGGCGCGAAGGTCGGTGACCCGGTCGGTGACACTGCCGGGTATGCCGGCGGAGAAGCCGCCGTCGACACCCGCGGCGCGCTTCTTGCCGTCGGGGCCCTCCTCGACGGTGTTGCGCCAGTCCGGCTGCCTCTCGTCGGTCTCGAAGGAGGAACTGAAGGTCGTGTCGCCGGACGGCTTCCGGTCCGGGCCGGAGGGCTGTGCGAGGGCGGTGGCGGGGGCCGCCAGAGCCATGACGAGCGCGGCCGCGAGGACCGCGGTCGATCGGCCGTGTCTGTGGCGCGAGCCGTGCTGAGGACCGCGTAGAGGCTGCATACGGAGCCGTTCCTCCCGAGAACAAGCAGTGGACAACGTTGTCATTGTGGGGCGCGGGTACCAGTAGGGAGGCAAGTGGCGTGATGTGTCAAGGGTGTTGCGTGGTGTTGACGCCGACGATTCGACCGTATTGCGAAAAGTGGGGCTCATGCGCGGGCGCGCGTGCCGCGCAGGTGTCACTGAGGTCTCAACTCGGGAAAGACTGCCGCTCAACCCTGCATTCGATCTTGCTCAGTCGGCGGCAAGTGGACTATACCTGTCGGCGTCTGCACAGCCGCTTCACAACGGCGCGCGGGCGCGGGGGAGAACGGGACAGTTGTGGGCGCCGGAGCGTCTGCCGCGCGATTCCTTCCGGAAATCCTCCACTGCATCGAAAACCGGCATATCTGCACGACCCAAGCGCAACTGACTGCGGTGGCGGGGCCCTTCGCCCAGGCGAATTCCTCACGGGTGACCCGACACACCGCCTGAGTCCTGGAGAAGGCGAGGACTTGAGCATGGGATCCACCCCCGGCGTAGGCCATTGCGACCCGATCAAACGGAGCGCGACTGTCGCGCGGGCCGCAGCGACGGCGACCGCCTTTCCGACGTCACTCAGGTGATCACCATCGGTGCCGCTGAGCGGCTCCGAGACGACGGCTGAACGTCCTGATGCGCATCTCCTCCGACATCGCAGGCGGAGACCCACATCAGGACGCGCTCGAAGAGAAGTGCGGCATGCACGGGGCCAATCCGGCCCGGCAGCCGAACACGCAGCAAACCCGTAGAGATCCAATAGATCAGTGAGGACGCAGAGATGACCATTCGTGCCGGCTCTCTTGACAGGCGAACGCTCCTGCGCGGGGCGATCGCGACTGCAGCCATGGCTTCGTTCGCGGTTGCGTGTGGCTCTCCCTCCAGCAACGACAACGGTGGCGGCGGCTCCAAGGGCGAGAAGAGTGCCAAGAACCCGTTCGGCGTCGCCGAGAAGTCCAAGGTCGAGGCGGCCATCTTCGACGGCGGTTACGGCACCGACTACGTCGAGTTCGTCAACACGGTCATCGGGGCCCAGATCGCCGGCACCAAGGTTGATGTCAAGCCGGTCGTCGATATCGGCCCGGAGCTCCAGCCCCGCTTCGTCGGCGGCAACCCGCCGGACCTCATCGACAACTCCGGTGAGGACCAGATCGGCTTCCTGGGCATTCTCGACCAGCTCGAGGAGCTCGACGACGTCTTCGAGGCCAGCACCTACGAGGGCAAGAAGATCGCCGACATCGTCTACCCCGGCGTCAAGGACCCCGGCACGTTCAAGGACAAGTTCGTCGCGCTCAACTACGTGATGACGGTGTACGGCGTCTGGTACTCCAAGACGCTGTTCGAGGCGAACGGCTGGACCCCGCCGAAGACGTGGGACGAGGCGCTCGACCTCGGCCAGGCGGCGAAGAAGAAGGGCAAGTACCTCTTCGTCCACGGCAAGGAAGCGGCGACCTACTACCGGACGCTCCTGATCGACTCGGCGATCAAGGAGGGAGGCGACGAGGTCCGGATCGCGCTGGGGAACCTGGAGAAGGGCTGCTGGTCGCACCCGGCGGTCCAGGGGGTCATCAAGGTCATGGAGACCATGGTCAAGGAGAAGATGTTCGTCCCTGGCGGCTCCGGCACCCAGTTCCAGAAGGCGCAGGCGATCTGGAGCAACGACCAGAAGGCGCTGCTCTACCCGTCCGGTGGCTGGATCGAGAACGAGATGAAGGACGCCACCAAGGCCGACTTCCAGATGGCCGGCGTTCCGGCGATGACGCTCACGGACAAGCCGAAGATCCCCTACGAGGCGCTCCGTGCGGCCGCGGGTGAGCCGTTCATCGTTCCCAAGCAGGGCAAGAACCCGGCCGGCGGCAAGGAGGTCCTGCGGGCGATGCTGTCCGAGAAGGCGGCCGCCAACTTCTCCAAGACGAAGCTGGCCCCGACGATCGTCAAGGGCACCGTGCCCGCCGACGGTTACGGCTCCACTGCCCTCGTCTCGCAGACGAAGATGCTGGAGGCCGCGGGCGAGAACATCTTCAACTACACGTTCGTCGAGGCCTACGGCATGAACACCGACCAGCTGGTGCCGTGGAACTCGTTCCTCGCCGGCGACATCGACGGCAAGGGTCTGACCTCGGCTCTGCAGAAGATCTCCGACAAGATCCGGGAAGACGCCTCCATCGAGAAGATCAAGGTCAGCTAGTAGCGCGATGAGTGACACGATCACCAAATCCGAACCCACGAGCGGCCGGCTCAAGTCGGCCGCTCGCGGCGGGCGTCCAGGGCGCCGCAAACTCACCTTCGACCGGGTGACGTTCTTCCTCGCGTTCCTCGGTGTCCCGCTGGCGGTCTTCATCCTTTTCGTCCTGATGCCGTTCGTCCAGGCGATCTATTGGGCGATGACGGACTGGCGCGGCTTCAGCCCGGACTACAACTTCGTCGGGCTGGACAACTTCATCAAGATGTTCGAGGACGACATCTTCCTGAGGGCGTTGCGCAACGTGGCGCTGCTGGCGGCCGTCGTACCGCTGGTGACGTTGACGCTCGCCCTCGGGGTCGCGGTGGCCATCACGCTGGGCGGGCCCAGCAAGGGCCCCGTCCGGGGGATCCGGGGTGCGTCGTTCTACCGGATCATCTCGTTCTTCCCCTACGTCGTGCCGGCGATCATCGTCGGCCTGATCTGGGCGCAGATGTTCGACCCGAACGCCGGCCTGGTCAATGGCTTCCTCACCAAGATCGGCCTTGACGGCTTCGCGGCGTTCGCCTGGCTGGGCGAGGTCTCGACCGCCATGCCGTCCCTGATGTTCGTCTTCGTCTGGGGACTCGTCGGGTTCTACGCGGTGCTCTTCATCGCCGCGATCAAGGGAGTTCCCGCGGAACTGTACGAGGCGGCCAGGATCGACGGGGCCGGACGGCTTCGGACCACCATCTCGATCACCCTGCCGGGAATCCGGGACAGTGTGCAGACGGCGTACGTCTATCTCGGCATCGCCGCGCTGGACGCGTTCGTCTACGTACAGGCACTGTTGCCGAACGGCGGGCCGGCCAACTCGACCCTGACCATCAGCCAGCGGCTGTTCAACGTCGCCTTCGCGAAACAGCAGTTCGGATACGCCACCGCTATGGGTGTCGTCCTCGCGGTCGTCACCCTGGTGTTCGCGGCGCTGGTGTTCACCGTCTTCCGCCTGACCGGCGGTGGCGAGGGCAAAGAGAAAGCGCGTGGGTTCAAGGCTCGGCGTGCTGGAGCCAAGGGAGGTGCTCAGTGAGCGCCGTAACCGCCGATCGGAAACTGGTCAGAGTCACCTCGAACAGTGACCGTGTCTTCGCCACGATCTCGCACGTCCTGCTGGGCATATGGTCCGTGGTCGTGATCGTGCCCATGCTGTGGATTCTGATGTCGTCGTTCAAGTCGACCGGCGAGATCCTGTCGTCGCCCTTCTCGCTCCCGGACCACTGGAGGGTCGAGAACTACGCGAACGCGTGGACCGACGCGAACATCGGGAAGTACTTCCTGAATTCGGTGATCGTCGTTGTCTCCGGGTTGTTCCTGGTGATGTTGCTGGGTGCGATGTGCGCCTACATCCTGGCCAGGTTCCAGTTCCCGGGGCGCCGGCTGATCTACTACACGATGCTGGCCGGACTGACGTTCCCGGTCTTCCTGGCGATCGTGCCGCTGTTCTTCCAGTTGCAGAACTTCGGGTTGCTGAACACGCGTCTGGGACTGATCCTCACCTACGTCGCGTTCGCGCTGCCGTTCACGGTGTTCTTCCTCTATTCGTTCTTCCGGTCACTGCCGCATGACGTCTACGAGGCCGCGTTGATCGACGGTGCCGGTGACTGGCGGGCGTTCTTCCAGGTCATGCTGCCGATGGCCAGTCCGGGCATGGCAGCGGTGGCGATCTTCAACTTCCTGGGGCTGTGGAACCAGTTCCTGCTGCCGGTGGCGCTCAACACCGACCAGGACATGTGGGTCCTGACCCAGGGGATGGCCGCGTACGCGTCCTCGCAGGTCTACGACGTCGACTACGGTGCGCTGTTCGCGGCGATCGTGATCACGGTGGTGCCTGTACTGGTCGTGTACGTCATCTTCCAGCGCCGGATCGCCGGTTCGGTGTCACAGGGCACCTTCCGCTGACGCCCGGTCGGCCGGGTCGCTTCGCCGGTCCGCAGGCAGGCGCCATCACGTAATCGCTGCTCCCACCCCTTACACAGAGGCCGGGCCCCGGAGAGACAACTCTCCGGGGCCCGGCCTCTGTGTAAGGGGTGGGAGCCGATTTCCGTCAAGGGGTTGACGGCATAGGTATCCTCAGCGGAGCTTTGGAGTTCATAACTTGTACAAGGTTCGGTTACCCAGGGTGACGCGGGCCACGGATAAGGGTGGGTCAATGGAGACTCCGGGGTCGCAGACATCTCTGCATAGGGCCAACCTCGAGCGGGTCGTGCGTGCCGTAAGGATGGCAGGGTCGCTGACTCAGGCCGAGATCGCCAGGAGCACCGGGCTCTCCGCGGCCACCGTCTCCAACATCGTGCGTGAGCTGAAGGACGGCGGCACGGTCGAGGTGACCCCCACCTCGGCGGGTGGGCGCCGGGCCAGGAGCGTCTCTCTCAGCGGCGACGCCGGAATCGTCATCGGGGTCGACTTCGGTCACACGCACCTGCGGGTGGCCATCGGGAACCTCGCCCACCAGGTGCTGGCCGAGGAGTCCGAGCCGCTCGACGTGGACGCCTCCTCCGCCCAGGGCTTCGGCCGCGCCGAGCAGTTGGTGAACCGCCTGATCGAGAGCACCGGGATCAGCCCCGGCAAGGTCATCGGTGTGGGCCTCGGCGTACCGGGCCCCATCGACGTCGAGTCCGGCACCCTCGGCTCCACCTCGATCCTGCCGGGCTGGACGGGGATCAACCCCAGCCAGGAGCTCGCGGGCCGTCTCGGGGTGCCGGTCTACGTCGACAACGATGCCAACCTCGGGGCGCTCGGTGAGCTCGTCTGGGGCAGCGGCAGGGGCGTCAAGGACCTCGCGTACATCAAGGTCGCCAGCGGCGTCGGCGCCGGGCTGGTGATCGACGGGCACATCTACCGCGGCCCGGGCGGCACGGCCGGCGAGATCGGCCACATCACCCTGGACGAGTCGGGCCCCGTCTGCCGCTGCGGCAACCGCGGCTGCCTGGAGACCTTCACCGCCGCCCGGTACGTCCTGCCCCTGCTGAGACCGAGCCACGGCCCCGATCTCACCATGGAGCGGATGGTCCAGCTGGCCCGCGAGGGCGATCCCGGCTGCCGCAGGGTGATCGGTGACGTCGGCCGGCACATCGGCAGCGGCGTGGCCAACCTGTGCAACCTGCTCAACCCCAGCAGGGTCGTGCTCGGCGGCTCCCTGGCGGAGGCCGGAGAGCTCGTCCTGGGGCCCATCAGGGACTCCGTCTCGCGCTACGCCATCCCCAGTGCCGCACGGCAGCTCTCCGTGCTTCCTGGGGCCCTCGGGGGCCGTGCCGAGGTGCTCGGCGCACTGGCCCTCGTGCTGAGCGAGATGGGCGATTCAACCCTTTTGGAGAGCACGCTCCCCGGGGCCACTCCTGCCTTCACTTAGATAACGAATGGCACCGTTGTCATCTCGTTAAGAATTTACTCCTTGACGCCGCCCCTGCGGCCGAGTTGACTTCCAGCCACCTCGGCCGCAACGTCGCGGCCTCGTCAGGGAGGTTCGAAATGAACACGCGTATGCGTCGTGCCGCCGTTGCCGTTGCCGCCACCACCATGGCCGTCTCGCTCGCGGCCTGTGGAAGTGCCAAGGAGTCCGGCGACAAGGCCGGTTCCGACTCGGCGAAGAAGGGCGACGATCTCAAGATCGGTCTGCTCCTCCCCGAGAACGTCACGGCTCGTTACGAGAAGTTCGACAAGCCGATCATCGAGAAGAAGGTCAGCGAGCTGACCGGCGGCAAGGCGGAGGTCACCTACGCCAACGCCAAGCAGGACGCCACGCTGCAGGCGCAGCAGGTCGACACCATGATCACGAACAAGGTCGACGCGCTGATCATCGACGCGGTGGACGCCAAGGCCATCGAGAACAGCGTGAAGAAGGCCAAGGACGCCGGCATCCCCGTCGTCGCCTTCGACCGCCTCGCCGAGGGCCCGATCGACGCCTACACCTCGTTCGACAACGAAGAGGTCGGCCGCGTGCAGGGCAAGGCCCTCCTCGAGGCCCTGGGCGACGCCGCCAAGCCCACCATCGTGATGATGAACGGCTCGATCACCGACCCGAACGCCGCCCTCTTCAAGAAGGGCGCCAAGTCGGTCCTCGACGGCAAGGTGACGTACGGCAAGGAGTACGACACCAAGGAGTGGAAGCCGGAGAACGCCAACGCCAACATGGAGGGCGCGATCACGGCCCTCGGCAAGGACAAGATCGCCGGCGTCTACTCCGCCAACGACGGCATGGCGGGCGGCATCATTCAGGCCCTCAAGTCGGCCGGGCTCTCCAAGCTCCCGCCGGTCACCGGCCAGGACGCCGAACTCGCCGGTGTGCAGCGCATCGTCAGCGGTGAGCAGTTCATGAGCGTCTACAAGTCCTACCCGCAGGAGGGCATCGTCGCCGCGGAGATGGCCGTCGCGCTCGCCAAGGGCGAGAAGCTCGACACCATCGCCACGTCCAAGGTCGACAACGCCGGCACCAAGGGCATCGCCACCGTCCTCGTCCCGGTCGTCTCGCTGACCAAGGACAACATCAAGGACACCGTCATCAAGGACGGCATCTGGAAGCTCGACGAGATCTGCACGGCCAAGTACAAGGCCGCCTGCACCTCCGCCGGCCTGCAGTAGCCCCCCCGACCGTCCGGCCCGCCCCGTAGGGGACGGGGCCGGGCGGCCACCCGGAAGCCTGTCCGGCGTCCTGCCCACCAACTGTCCCGCTGCCGGGCGGGGCGCCGGACGGAACGCTTCCGCTGTTTCTCACTCTTCTGCTCAACCACCGCGCCTCCCCCCAGGCGCGGTATCCCCGCCGGGTCAGGCGGCGAAGGAGATGGTTCACGTGTCCGCTACGCCCGTGTTGGCGTTGCGAGGGGTCTCGAAGCGATTCGGTGCCGTCCAGGCGCTCACCGACGTCGAGCTCGAGATCCACGCCGGCGAGGTGGTCGCCCTGGTGGGTGACAACGGCGCAGGTAAGTCAACGCTGGTCAAGACGATCGCCGGGGTGCACCCCATCGATGACGGTGTCATCGAGTGGGACGGCCGGCCCGTCCAGATCAACAAGCCGCACGACGCCCAGGGCCTGGGCATCGCCACGGTCTACCAGGACCTCGCGCTCTGCGACAACATCGATGTCGTCGGCAACCTCTACCTCGGCAGGGAGCTCCGCAAGTTCGGGATCCTCGACGAGGTCGAGATGGAGCGCCGCTCGCGCGAGCTCCTCAGCACTCTGTCGATCCGCATCCCCAGCGTCCGGATCCCGATCGCCTCGCTCTCCGGCGGTCAGCGCCAGACCGTCGCCATCGCGCGTTCGATGCTGGGCGAGCCCAAGCTCGTGATCCTCGACGAGCCCACCGCCGCGCTCGGCGTCGAGCAGACCGCCCAGGTCCTCGACCTCGTCGAGCGGCTGCGTGAGCGCGGTCACGCGGTCATCCTCATCAGCCACAACATGGCCGATGTGAAGGCCGTCGCCGACAAGGTCGCCGTGCTCCGGCTGGGCCGGAACAACGGGGTCTTCGACGTGAAGACCACCTCGCAGGAAGAGATCATCTCCGCCATCACGGGTGCCACGGAGAATGCCGTGACCCGTCGTGCGGCGCGCAACGCGGAGGCCCAGAAGTGACGACCACCGACAAGAAGTCCACCGCAGTGGTCAACCCGGAGGCGGCCAAGGGCGCCGACATCGCGGTCGACCCCCGCCTCCTCGTGCGCGAGCAGGGCTTCGCCGGATACCTCAGCGAGTTCAAGCGGAAGATGCGCGGCGGTGACCTCGGCTCGATCCCCGTGATCATCGGCCTGATCATCATCTGCGTGGTCTTCCAGAGCCTGAACTCCGAGTTCCTCTCCGCGAAGAACGTCAGCGACATCGCCGTGACGATGGTGGCCACCGGCATGATGGCCGTCGGCATCATCTTCGTGCTGCTGCTCGGCGAGATCGACCTCTCGGTCGGCTCCGTCAGTGGTGTCGCCGGCGCCGTCGTCGCCGTGCTCAGCGTCACACACGGGATGAACGAGTGGCTCGCCGTCGTCGTCGCGATAGCCAGCGGCGCGGTCATCGGAGCCATCCACGGCTTCTTCTTCGCACGGATAGGCGCCCCCGCCTTCGCCGTCACCCTCGCCGGCCTGCTGTTCTGGCTGGGCTTCATGCTCCAGCTGCTCGGCGACACCGGCACCATCAACCTCGACAGCGACGGCGTGGTCGGCAACCTGACCACGTACTACTTCTCGGACGTCGCCGCCGCCTACGGCCTCGCGGCCGTCGCGGTGATCGGCTACTTCCTCTCCGCGTTCCTCGACACCCGCCGCCGTGAGGCTGCCGGTGTCCCCTCGCGGCCGGTCGTCGACATCGTCGTGCGCACCGTGATCCTCGCGCTGTTCTCCTTCGGCGCGGCGTTCATGTTCAACCAGTACCGCGGTCTGCCGCTGGCCCTGGTCCTCTTCCTCATCGTGCTGGTCGGTACGGACTTCGTCCTGCGCCGCACCTCCTACGGCCGGAAGATCTTCGCGCTCGGCGGCAGCGTCGAGGCGTCCCGCCGCGCGGGCATCAACGTCACCGCCATCCGCATCTCGGTCTTCTCCATCGCCGGCACCTTCGCGGCGATCGGCGGCCTCTTCTGGGCCTCCAAGATCGCCGCGGCCAACCAGGGCTCCGGCGGCGGTGACCTCCTGATGAACGTCATCGCGGCGGCCGTCATCGGCGGCACCAGCCTCTTCGGCGGCCGCGGCCGCACCTGGAACGCGCTGCTCGGTGTCATGGTGATCGTCTCGATCCAGTACGGCCTCGCCCTGGAGGGCATCGCCACGCCGATCAACTACATGATCACCGGCGCCGTCCTCCTCATCACGGTCGTGATCGACTCCATCACCCGCAAGACGCAGAAGACCGCAGGCCGCGCCTGACCGTCGCACCCGCACGCCTGTGCCCGGCATCGTCCGTGATGCCGGGCACAGGCGCGTCCGGCGGTACCAGCGCGACGTGGCGCGATGCGCCGCCCGATGACCGGGCCCGTCGGCGGAACATTAGACTCATCGGATCGACACGCTCGACCAGCTCACAAGCAAGGAGGCACGGGTGGACCTGCTGACCCGCATCAGGGGACCGCGCGACCTGGACCGGCTCGGCCTCGAGCAGCTCGACCAGCTCGCCGGCGAGATCCGGACCTTCCTCGTCGAGGAGGTGTCCAAGACCGGCGGCCACCTCGGCCCGAACCTGGGTGTGGTCGAGCTGACCATCGCCCTGCACCGCGTCTTCGAGTCCCCGCAGGACAAGGTCCTCTTCGACACCGGCCACCAGAGCTACGTGCACAAGCTGCTCACCGGCCGGCAGGACTTCTCGAAGCTCAAGAGCAAGGGCGGACTCTCCGGATACCCGTCCCGCGCCGAGTCCGAGCACGACGTCATCGAGAACTCGCACGCCTCGACCGTCCTCGGCTGGGCCGACGGCCTCGCCAAGGCCAACGAGATCCGCGGCAAGGACGACCACGTCGTCGCCGTCATCGGTGACGGAGCGCTCACCGGCGGTATGGCCTGGGAAGCGCTGAACAACATCGCCGCCGCCAAGGACCGCCCCCTCGTGATCGTCGTCAACGACAACGAGCGTTCCTACGCGCCGACCATCGGCGGTCTCGCGAACCACCTCGCCACGCTGCGCACCACCGACGGCTACGAGCGGTTCCTGGCCCGCGGCAAGGACATCCTGGAGCGCACGCCGGTCGTCGGCAAGCCGCTCTACGAGACCCTGCACGGAGCCAAGAAGGGCCTCAAGGACTTCATCGCCCCGCAGGGCATGTTCGAGGACCTCGGCCTGAAGTACGTCGGCCCCATCGACGGTCACGACATCGAGGCCCTGGAGTCCGCGCTGCAGCGGGCCAAGCGCTTCGGCGGCCCCGTCATCGTGCACTGCCTCACCGAGAAGGGACGCGGCTACACCCCCGCCCTGGAGGACGAGGCGGACCGCTTCCACGCGGTCGGCAAGATCCACCCGGACACCGGTCTGCCCATCTCGACCTCGGGCCTCGACTGGACCTCGGTCTTCGGTGAGGAGATGGTCAAGCTCGGCCACGAGCGCGAGGACATCGTCGCCATCACCGCGGCGATGCTCCAGCCTGTCGGCCTCGGCAAGTTCGAGGAGGCGTTCCCGGAGCGGATCTACGACGTCGGGATCGCCGAGCAGCACGGCGCGGTCTCCGCGGCGGGCCTGGCCACCGGCGGCCTGCACCCCGTCTTCGCGGTCTACGCGACCTTCCTCAACCGCGCCTTCGACCAGGTGCTGATGGACGTCGCGCTCCACAAGTGCGGAGTGACGTTCGTCCTGGACCGGGCGGGCGTGACCGGCACGGACGGGGCGTCGCACAACGGCATGTGGGACATGTCGATCCTCCAGTGCGTGCCTACCCTGCGCATCGCCGCCCCGCGCGACGCCGACCAGGTCCGCGCCCAGCTGCGCGAGGCCGTCGCCGTGGACGACGCACCGACCGTCGTCCGCTTCTCCAAGGGTGCGGTCGGCCCCGCCGTCAATGCGGTCGGGACCGTGGGCGGCATGGACGTCCTGCGCGCGGCCGGTTCGGAGAAGCCCGACGTACTGCTGGTGTCCGTCGGAGCCCTCGCCCCGATGTGCCTGGAGATCGCCGCGCTCCTGGACGCCCAGGGCATCTCCACCACCGTCGTCGACCCCCGCTGGGTCAAGCCCGTCGACGAGGCACTCGCCCCGCTCGCCGCGGAGCACCGGGTCGTCGTCACCGTCGAGGACAACAGCAGGGCCGGCGGTGTCGGCTCCGCCGTCGCGCAGGCGCTGCGCGACGCCGGTGTTGACGTACCGCTGCGCGACTTCGGCATCCCGCCGGTCTTCCTGGACCACGCGTCGCGCGGCGAGGTCATGGCCGAGATCGGGCTGACCGCACCGGACATCGCGCGCCAGGTCACCGGCCTGGTGGCCAAGCTGGACGGCCGGTACGAGAGCCGGACCGCGGAGCCCGTCCGCGACTGATCCGCGCACAGCGACGGGCCGGCCGGACCACCCCACTCGGGTGGTCCGGCCGGCCCATTCGTGTGAAACCGGGATGTACCGTGCCTTCGCGGGCATGGTGGGGCTGCCGGTTCCGAATCATGGCGTGCACGACGAGTGCGTGGAGGTACGCCGGTGAGCACGCAGCATGACACGCCCCCCAGCAGAGAGGGGCTGTTCCGGACCAAGACGGTCGAGCAGTCCATCCGCGACACGGAAGAACCGGAGCACGCGCTCAAGAAGTCCCTTTCCGCTCTCGACCTCACGGTCTTCGGCGTGGGTGTCATCATCGGCACCGGGATCTTCGTCCTCACAGGCAAGGTGGCCAAGGAGACCGCGGGTCCCGCCACCGCCCTCGCCTTCGTCGCCGCCGGCATCGTCTGCGCCCTCGCCGCGCTCTGCTACGCGGAGTTCGCCTCCACCGTCCCGGTGGCAGGATCGGCGTACACCTTCGCGTACGCCTCCCTCGGCGAGCTGGTCGCGTGGATCATCGGCTGGGACCTGGTGCTGGAGTTCGCCCTCGGAACCGCGGTGGTGGCGGTCGGGTGGTCCGGCTACGTCCGCTCGCTCATGGACAACATCGGCTGGACGATGCCCGAGGTGCTCTCCGGCCCCGATGTGGCGAGCGGCTTCGGCTTCGACATCCTGGCGTTCGCCCTGGTCCTGCTCCTGACCGTCATCCTGGTGCTCGGGATGAAGCTCTCCGCGAGGGTGACCACGGTCGTGGTGGCGATCAAGATCGCCGTCGTGCTGATCGTCATCGTCGCGGGGATGTTCTTCATCGACGCGTCCAACTGGTCGCCCTTCATCCCCGAAGCCCAGAAGCAGGAGGGCGGATCGGGTCTGGACGCCCCCATGGTCCAGCTGATCTTCGGCTACGAACCGACGAACTTCGGCGTCATGGGCATCTTCACCGCCGCCTCGATCGTCTTCTTCGCCTTCATCGGCTTCGACGTCGTGGCCACCGCGGCCGAGGAGACCAAGCTCCCGCAGCGGGACATGCCGCGCGGCATCCTCGCCTCGCTCGTGATCTGCACCCTGCTGTACGTCGCCGTGTCGATCGTCGTCACCGGGATGCAGAACTACTCCGAACTCTCCGTCAGCGCACCTCTGGCCGACGCCTTCAAGGCGGTCGGGCACCCCTTCTACGCGGGTGTCATCAGCTTCGGCGCCGCGGTCGGCCTCACCACGGTCTGCATGATCCTGCTGCTCGGCCAGACCCGGGTGTTCTTCGCGATGAGCCGTGACGGCCTGCTCCCGCGGTTCTTCTCCAGGACGCACCCCCGGTTCGGCACCCCGTACCGCCCGACGATCCTCCTCGGCGTGATCATCGCGATCGTGGCCGGCTTCACCAGCATCAACGAGCTGGCCACTCTGGTGAACATCGGGACGCTCTTCGCGTTCGTGGTCGTGGCGCTCGGCGTCATCGTGCTGCGCCGCACCCGCCCCGAACTGCACCGCGCCTTCCGCACCCCGTGGGTGCCGGTGCTCCCGATCGTCTCGGTGGCCGCCTCGGTCTGGCTGATGCTCAACCTGCCGGCGGAGACCTGGCTGCGGTTCGGGATCTGGATGGCGATCGGGGTCCTGGTCTACTTCCTCTACGGGCGCAGGAACAGCCGTATGGCGAAGCGCGTCTGAGGGGGAGTGAGAACCGGAGGCGCCCCCTTGTCGGGCGGGGCCTCCGGACAGCCCTACCGCGACGGCGGGACGGGCCGTACCGTGCGCGGGCCTGTGCAGTGGGCTCCGTACGCCTCGACCCGCCGCCGCAGCGCCCGATCCGCCGTGACGACGACACAGGCCCGGCGTACACCATGGGCGGCGGCGGCCAACTCGGCGATCAGGTCGTCCCCGCTGCCCGGCGCCGCCTCAACGCGTACCCCGGGGACGGACGAGACCCCGCGCGCGGCGCCCTCCACCACCAGGGCGAGTTCGACCGGGCCCGGATGGCCCGGCAGCCCCGTCTCGGCGTACGGGACGAGGGAGTCCCGCAGCCGTTCGGCCGCTCCGTGCCGGTCCAGCCACCATCGGTCGGGTACGGACCCGACGACGTTGGCGGCGTCGACGATCACCAGGGTCCGTGCGTCCGTCATCCGTTCGTCCATCCCCGAAGGATGCCCGCTCAGCCGCCGGTGGCCGGGGACTTCTTCGCCGACTCCGGGATCGTGCCGTCCGTGCGGATCGCCTTCCAGAGGGTGCCGGCCTGCGGCTCGGCGGCGACCACGCGGTTCGGGTCCTGCTTGTCGTAGGCGACGGGCAGCATGATCGTCTCCATGGAGGATGGATCGACACCGTTCATCGAGCGGGCGAACTCGGCCAGCGAGGTCAGCGAGGCGAGACCCTCGTCGGTGGTGAGCGACTTGGTGGCGGAGTTGGCGATCTTGTAGGTGTCGGTCGGACTGCCCAGCAGGTCCTGCGACTTGATCTCCGTCAGCAGGGCCAGCAGGAACTGCTGCTGGAGCCCGATGCGGCCCAGGTCGCTGCCGTCGCCGATGCCGTGCCGGGTGCGTACGTAGGCGAGGGACTCGGTGCCGTTCAGCTTGTGGGTACCCGCGGTCAGGTCCAGGCCCGAGGCGCTGTCCTTGATCGGTTCCTCGACGTCGACGGTGACACCGCCTATCGCGTCCACCAGGTCCTTGAAGCCGGCGAAGTTGATCTCCAGGTAGTGGTCGATCCTCACGCCGGACATCTTCTCGACGGTCTTCACCACGCAGGACGGACCCACCTGCGAGTAGACGGAGTTGAACATGACCCGCTCCGCGGACGCCATCTTCGAGCCGTCGGCCTTGACGCACTCGGGCCGGGTGACCAGGGTGTCGCGCGGGATGGAGACCGCGGTGGCCCGGGTGCGGCCCTCGGGTATGTGCACCACCAGCGCGGTGTCGGACCGGGCCCCGCCGACCGCGCCGCCCCCGCCCAGCTCCTTGTTCTCCGCTCCCGCGCGGGAGTCGGAACCGAGCACGAGCAGGTTCTGGCCGCTGGTGGGAAGCTTCTCGGGCCGGTCCTCACCGAGGGCCTTGTCGATGTCGACACCCTTGATGTTGCCGTCCAGGTCCTGGTACATCCAGTACGCCGTGCCGCCGCCCGCGAGCAGGAGCACGACGAGCACTCCGAGGGTGATCTTGAGGCCGCGGCGGCGCTTGCGGGGCCCCTGTCTGCGCTTCCGTCCACCGCCATGAGACGCCGAACGGCCTTCGTGCGTGTCCTGGGAGATGGCGTCGTGACTCATCCGAGTCCTCAAATCTCGAGGCCCTGGCGGGCTGTGGATTGCGTGGGACTCGGGTGGGGGGTGTGGCCGGTCCGTGTGTGCATGACTGAGCGTGCACTATAGAACAGACGATCGTGCGTATGGGTGTTTGGTCTTGAAAACGTAACTCGCGCCACCCGGCCTGTCGTTCGCCGGGGCTCCATGACCGATCGCCCACGGTCGGGCTTGGCGCACCGCGGGCGTGACACCGGACGGCGGGCCGCTATCGCTGACCGGACCGGCCGGATCGGGCAAACTGACGCCGAGCATATGATGTTGTCGGCCCTGTGTGGGCAGGATGAAGAACCGGTGAAGCGGAGAGGGTGTTACTGGTCATGCGGAGAAGAGGATCCGACTCCGCGAGCAGTGCTTCCGTTCTCGCGCCGCCGGCCGGGCGCCGGGAAGTCCGCGGAGCTCCCCGGGGCCGCTGGGTGCTGCTCGGCAAGGACGGCAGGCTCACCCTCTACACCCGCACGGATGGCGGTCTGCTGCGCTGGACGCAGCGCACCGCGGGTGGGGATCGCTGGGACGGTCCGGTCCTCGTCCCTGTCGCTGACCTGACCGACATCGCCATTGTCCAGGGCGCCGACTCGTACGTGCACTTCCTCGGGCGGCGCGAGCGTCGTGGTCCCGCCGGGCCGAACGTGGACTTCGTGCACGCCGTGCAGTATCAGACCGGCCGGCCCGTCACCGAATGGCGTTCCCTCGGCAATTTCCACCGCGACCAGGAGGCGGGCCTGAAGGTCGGTGCGCCGGCGGGTGCCGTCGATGCCCAGGGGGCGGTCTACGTCTTCGTGCGGAACGCGGGCGGGGGCCTGCAGATGCGCCGGGAGGGGAAGGGGGGCAAGTGGGGCGCCTGGCAGGACCTGAAAGGCTCCGGGCTCGCCGCCGACCTCGTGCCGTCGGTGACCGCGAGCGGCCTCGTCGAGGTCTTCGCGACCAGTGATCGCGGGGCCCAGCAGTGGCGTCAGGACGACCCGGACGGGCCCCTGCGGAGTACCAGGACCCCCTTGCAGTTCTACGCCGTGGAGGGCTCCGTGGCGGCACTGGAGACGGCACCGGACCGCTTCACCTACTACTGGACCGACGCGAACACCGCGGGTGTCGTCGCCTATCGGGCGGGGGGTTGGCCCGTGCCTGTGGGCGGGTACCCCGGAGACGGCGCCGTGGTGGCGCTGCGTACTCGCCTCGACGGCTACGACTGCACTGTTCTCGCGCAGCGCGGGGCGGGCGGAAGTCTGCTGATCGGCGTCTGTGGCACCGAGGCGGAGCAGGGCGGTGTCTGGTGGTCGGACACCACGCAGGAGTGCGTGGGCGATCCCGCGCTGGCGCTCGACGGGCACGGTCGTGTCGTCGTGGCGGTCCGGGGGCGGGACGGCTCGGTGTCCGTCACCAGGCAGGAATCGGGGCCGGGACTCACGCTCTCGCCGCACTGGCACCGGCTGACCTGAGAGCCTCCTCGAGGCGCAGAAGTCGCTCGTACTTCACCTCGATTTCATGCTCCGTTCTCGTGTACTTGTAAAAGGTTGTACGAGTTTCCGGTGGGATTCATCACGGGTGCACGCCGGATATGTCCACTTTTTTGGCTGGACACTGATCGGCTCTTTATGTGAAGGTTCTGTGACCTGCTCGTGAGTGAGCGGAGGTGACTGTTCTGTGAGCGGTCGCAATGGGGGATGACAGGTTTCGGTCTCGTACCGTCCGTCACCCGGGCACGAGGGGGTGCCCGGACTCGGCAGACGCTGGACCGCAGTGGCGTGGGTGGTGGATGCCTCGTGGTCGGTTCCGGGAATCCGGAGGCGGGATCGCTGGTTTCGGTGTACCGATCCGTGGTGCCGGCTGGCGCGCGACGAGGCATCGTCCGCAAGGTGCCGGCTCCGCTGCGCTCCGCCGTGAAGTCCTCGTTCACCTCCGTGGACGCCATCCGGTCGGCGACGGTCGTGTGGGCGATGGGTGGTCGGCGCAACTCGCCTCGGCACAGCGTCGCCTCCATGCGCCGGGTGGTGCGTGTCAAGGGCAGGCACATGCGCGCCCTGCGCGTGGACGGCGCCACGGCCTGGGCTGCCAGGGCACGCAATCTCCACATCCTCATCGCCGCGCTCGAGGCGGGCGGCATCGAATACTTCTGCATCCGCGGTGCCACCAACAACGTTCCGACGGTCGCTGTGCCCGCCGCCCTGCGCGAGTCGGCGGAGGAGATGCTCCAGATCGCCTTCGAGCAGACCCCGGGCTACGTGGGTGCGGCCACCGCGACGGAGTCGGGCATGCGACCCGGCGAGGACGGAAGGTCCTGGCGCCAGCTGCGCAGGCACGACGCACTTCGGATCGCGTGGTACGTCACCGACCCCACCCAGGAACTCGTCTTCGGCGCCGATCAGGGCTGTGACCTGGAGTTCTGGGCCGAACGGAAGGGCCGGTTGCAGGCACCCCGCCCCAATCGTGTGGTTGAGGACGTGGCGGTCGGTGCACCGCGCCACACCGTGCCGCAGGCCCTGTTCGCCCTGGTACCCGGCGCCTACACCACCGGCAGTGCGCGAACGGTGGCCGAATTCACCCAGCCGCTGGCGGAGGACCACCTCTTCCCCATCGACGTCGTCTACACCTGGGTCGACGACTCCGACCCCCGATGGAGTGCCGAGCGCGACGCCGTCCGCTCGGGACGGCTGGGCACCCCGCCGCAGGCGATGCACGCGCAGGCGGCCAACGACGCGCGCTTCACCAGCCGTGACGAGCTGCGCTACTCCCTGCGCTCCCTGCACCAGTACGCCCCCTGGGTCCGTACCGTCTATCTGGTCACCGCCGGGCAGGTGCCCAGCTGGCTGGACACCGATGTCCCAGGCCTCCGAGTCGTCGACCACCGCGAGATCTTCTCGGATCCCTCCGCCCTGCCCACTTTCAACTCGCACGCCATCGAGAGCCAGTTGCACCACATCGACGGCCTGTCCGAGCACTTCCTCTACCTCAACGACGATGTGTTCTTCGGACGTCCGCTCGGTGCCGACCGCTTCTTCCACACCAACGGCCTGACCAAGTTCTTCCAGTCCAAGGCGCTCATACCGGGCGGTCCCACGGACACGGACGATCTGCCGGTGAACGCGGCGGGCAAGAACAGCCGTGCCCTGATCGAGCGGTCCTTCGGCACTCGTATCGCGCAGAAGATGAAGCACACCCCGCACCCGCTGCGGCGCAGCATCCTCGCCGACATCGAGCTGGTCTACGGCGAGGAGCACCACCGCACCCAGCACTCCCGCTTCCGGTCGCCGGACGACGTTCCGATCGCGTCCTCACTGCACCACTACTACGGCTTCCACACCGGCCGTACGACCCCCGGGAACATTCGCTACCAGTACATCGACCTTGCCGCCGAGCAGGCCAGGCACCGCCTGGACAGCTTGCTCGCCCACCGGAACTTCGACACGTTCTGCCTGAACGACACCGTCGAGCATCCCGACCCGGAGGCTCAGGAGCGCATGGTCAGGGACTTCCTCGACGCGTATTTCCCCGTGCCCAGCCGCTTCGAGCGAGAGGACTCGGACGAGTACCGCGATGTGAGTCGGTCAGGCAAGGCCGAGATCAGACGGTGAGTGAACCGTTCCATGCCGCAGTACCCGTCCCCGTAACGAAAGTGAACCGCGTGTTTGACACCTCCAGTCGCGAATCGGCTGGCGAGACCTTCATGGGCGCCGGCCCTCGTCAGGCGCCCGCGCCTGCTCAGCTGCGCCGGAGCCGTACGGAGCGGCAGGTCGTCGTGGACATGCACACGCGTGTCGCTCTCGTGCATGACCGCCTGACCCCGCTGGCCGCACGTGAGTTGAACAACCTGGAAGTACGTCGCGCCCTGGAGGCCGAGGGCGTCGACTGGTTCGAGGTGCCCGGTCTCGACGACACCGCCTCAGCGGTCGGAGTCGACGCGCGTCAACGCCCACAGGCTCTGGCGGCGTTGCGCGCCCGGCTGTCCGGCAGCCGGGGCTATCTCGCCCGCCCCAAGTCCGGGATGGCCCCCGGCGACGGAGCGTGGGAGGGGTCGTCGGACAAGACCTGGGAGCGGGCGAACGGCCTGTCCGTGGTGCGCGCCTTCTGGTTCCGCACCACGGAGGCAGGGCACCTGACGCATGGTGCCGACACGGGGTGTGACATCGAGTTCTGGGTGCCCGAGGAGAGCGTGCCCGGCCAGGGCGCCGACCGTCTCGTCGCCCCGCGCCGCAATCGCGCGAGCGAGTCCGTCTCGCTCGGCCACCAGCAGCTGGTCGTCCCCGGAGAGCAGATGACCAGGCTCGTGGGCCGGATGCACGGGGCCGAGGCGCCGGCGCTGCGCCCGACGCGAACCCGCCCCGAACTGGACATCCCCTTCCCCGACGAGCACCCCTTCCCCATCGACGTCGTGTACACCTGGGTGGACGGTGACGACCCGGCCTGGCAGCGGCGCCGCGCCGAGAGCCGCGGTGAGGTGTTCCACGCGGAGGCGGCAAGCCTGGCCCGTTATGTCTCCCGCGACGAACTGAAGTACAGCCTTCGGTCGGTGCGGATGTTCATGCCGTGGGTGCGGAACATCTACATCGTCACCGACCAGCAGACCCCGCACTGGTGGGCTCCCGGCGACGGCAGGGCGCGGGTGGTGGACCACCGGGAGATCTTCGACGACCCCTCGCACCTGCCCACCTTCAACAGCCACGCGATCGAGTCCCGGCTGCACCACATACCCGGACTCTCCCGCCACTTCGTCTACTTCAACGACGACATGTTCATCGGGCGGACCCTCACGCCGTCCGCGTTCTTCCACCCGAACGGCATCGCGAAGTTCTTCCCGTCCCCCGCACAGGTTCCCTACGGCCCGCCGGAGCCCGACGAGGTGCCCACCTCGGTCGCGGCGAAGAACAACCGTCGCCTCATCCAGGAGCGGTTCGGCCGCACGCTCGTGCAGAAGATGAAGCACGTGCCGTACGCGCTGAACCGGGACATCCTCGCCGCCATCGAACGGGACTTCCCCGAGGAGCACCGGGCCACCTCCGCCAGCCCCGTGCGGAGCATCTCCGACCTCTCCATCGCCTCCTCGCTGCACCACTACTACAGCTACTACTCCGGGTGCAGCCTGCCTGGTGACCTCCGCTACGGCTACTTCGCGCTTGACGACCCCGAGCTGGAACACAAGCTGGAACTGCTGCTCCTGCGCCGGGACCGGGACACCTTCTGCCTCAACGACTCCGCGAGCGACCCCGCCGAGATCGAGCACCAGAGCCACCTGCTCCACCGATTCCTGGAGGCCTTCTACCCGGTGCCGAGCCCGTACGAGAAGGAGGTGGCGTGAGCATGAACGTCGAGATCCTCGCCCACACCATGGCCACCGACTCCGTCGGTGCGCGGACGGCCGCCCGGCTCGCCCAGACCCTCCTCGCAAGGCACCGGGTAACCGTCGTCGCGGCACGCGGTGCCGCAGCGCCGCACCCGTCCTTGCGGCTCCCGGGTAACGTCGACGTCGTCGCCCTGGCCCCCTCGATCGGGGCCGGCGACCGTGACGACGAGAACACCTCACAGCTCGTCATCGCCGGCGACCCCGAGTTCCGGCGCTACAACCGCGCGGACGACGCGAGACTGCGGAAGCACCTGTCGGCGAGCGGCGCCGACGTGGTGATCGCCCTCAGCTCCGCGCTCGGTGCGGCTCTTGCGCAGTGCCGTGTACCCCACGCGCGGCGTATCGCGCGTCAGCCGGCACCTGTCGAGCGGCTCCCCGAGTCGTCGCGCGCCCGCTGGACGGAGCTCTACCGGGAACTGGACGCGGTCGTCCCGCTCACCCAGGGCGACGCCGCCGCCGCCGAGTACCGGGCGCTGCGTTCCGCCGGCGTCGAGGTGCGCCACATCGCCGAGCCGGTGCTGCTTGCCGAGCGTCCGGACAAGGCGACCACGGGTGTGGTGATCAACGCCGGGAGGCTGGTTTCGAGCAGGCGCGTCGACCTCGCGCTGCACGCCTTCGCCCAGACTCGCGCGGCACAACCGGGCTGGGAGCTGAGGGTGTTCGGCACCGGGCCCCTGCGCCGCGAGACGCGCGACCTGGTCACCGCGCTGGGACTCCACGATCATGTGCTGCTCTTCGACCGGGAAGCCCGCGAGGAGGACTACTACGACGCCGACATCGCTCTGGTGACCGCCGAACGCCTGGACAGCGCTCGGCCGGTGATGGAGGCACTGGCGCAGGCCACCCCCGTAGTCGCCACGGAAGTGCCCTTCGGAGCCCCCGAGGCGCTGGCCGAGGGCCAGGGCGGGCTCCTGGTACCGGTCGGTGACGTGCACGCCACGGCACGCGCGATGGAGCGCTACATGGCCGACGAGCTACTGCGCTCCGCGCACCGGGTCCAGGCCCTGCGGACGGCGCAGTCCGCAGGACCGGAGCAGGTCGGTGACGCGTACGAGGAACTGTTCAGGACGGTCAAGGCCGGGGTGCGTGGCCGGTGGAGCCAGCGCCGGCGCACCAGCGGCGGCGCACCTGCCGAAGACCTGGGTCGGCCGACTGCCGACTGCCAGATCCTTCCGAACGGCATGTGGGACATCACGCTGCGCGGCGTGTCCGGCACCCGCTCGGTGCGCGTGAAGGAGCAGGGCAAAGGCCGCAAGGAAGTGGTCGACTTCGCCGTCGGGAGTGGTGGCGCCCAGGCCCGCATCGACACCCGCCTGCTCGCGGCGCTGGGCGAGGGCCGCGCCGATCTCTACGCGGTGGACGGCAGGGGCAAGGAGAGACGCCTGCGCTACGGGCGATGCACGCTCGGCGGCGCACGGGACGTCGGCCACCTGAGCGACCTCCGTCACTTCCACTGGGTACTGCCGTACGAGACCGAGGGCGGCTATCTGCGCCTGCGGGTCTGGTCCCGGCCGAACCACGCCGAACTGGTGACCGTGGACTACAGCGACACCAGCCTCTGGCTGACGGGCTGGCTGCAGGGGGAGTGGCAGCTCGGCGGTGAGCTCTCGGTGCTGCTGCGTCGCCGCCAGGATCCCACGCGCACGCTGAGGGCCGGGCGGGTTCGCTACGAAGACGGCTGGTTCGGCGCAGAACTGAACATGGACGAGGCCATGAGGGCCCGGCTGCTCATGCGCGAGAACTGGGACGTGCTGCTCACCGACGACAGCGGCAGCGAGCCCGTCAGAGTGGCACGCATCGCCGACGACCAAGTGGTGCGGCGGGATGTACAGCGCTTCCCGGAGCTGGTGAGGGAGGAGCCGAAAGGCCTGTTCGGCCCCGACGTCGGCCGTGCCGTCGTCGGGCTCCGGCCCTACTTCACCGCCGACAACGAACTCTCGCTCGTGGTGACCGAGCATCACTGACATCGGCCCTCACGGACCTCGACACTCCTGAAGGACACTTGTGCGGATCTCCTTCCTGCTCCACAGCATCGACAACTTCGGAGGGGTGCCGCGGGCGACCAGCAGCCTGGCCTCCGCTCTGGCGGTCCACCACGAGGTGGAGATCGTCTCCATCTTCCGTACGGCGGACCGGCCGTCCTTCCCGCCGTCCGGTGGCGTGACGGTGCGCCATCTGGCCGACCGGCGTGAGGGGGCGGCGCAGACGAAGGGCGGCAAGCGGTCCCGGATCATGCCGCGCGAGGACGACTGGGCCGACAACTACACCCCGGAAGTGGACGACCTGATCCTCGGCCACCTCGGCCGGTGCGACGCCGATGTCGTGATCGCCGCCCGTCCGGCGCTCGCCGCGTATCTCATAGCCCATGGACGGCACGGTTACGGGCGCGTGGTCATCGACCACGAAGGCTCGATGGTGCCCTCCCAGGAGCTGCGCGACCGCACTCTGGAGCTGTACCGCGAGATGGACGGCGTCGTCTGCCTCACCCAGGCCGACGTGAACAACTATCAGCAACAACTCGGCGACCAGGCGCCCCCGCTCGCCGCCATCGGCAACATCGTCCCAGCCCCGGCCCGGCACGCCCCAGTGCGTGGCCTGCCACTGATCGTGGCCGCCGGCCAGCTCGTGCCACGTAAGGCCTTCGACACGCTGATCAACTCGTTCGCCAGGGTCGCGCCCGATCACCCGCAGTGGCGACTGAGGATTTTCGGCCGGGGACCCGAGCACGCACGGCTTCAGGAGCTGGTGCACGCGCACGGGCTCAGTGACGCCGTCCGCCTCATGGGTGCACTGCCCGACCTCACCGCGGAGTGGGACAAGGCCGCGTTCGCGGTGAGCGCGGCCCGCCGCGAATCCTTCGGCCTGACCATGGTGGAGGCCATGCACCACGGGCTGCCGGTCCTGGCGGCCGACGCACCCTTCGGTCCCGGCGAGATCGTCGTCCCGGGCCGCAACGGAATCCTGGTTCCGGTCGGTGACGAGGAAGCCATGGCCCAGGCGATGCGCTACCTGATCGAGCAGCCGGCCGAGCGGGAGAAGCTCTCCCAGGGTGCCTACGCCTCGGCCCCGCTCTACAGCGCCGAGCGCATCGCCTTCCGCTACGACGCCTTCCTGCGGGACGTGGCCGCCTCGGTGCCCAAGGAGGGTGCCGCCGGCGTGCCCGCCGTCGTCCCGGCGGATGTACTGGTGCGCGGTGACGGTTCCATCGAGATACGCGCCGTGCTGCCCCCCGGAGCCGAGCCTCCCGCGCTGTGTGTCACCCTGCGCAAGTCCGAGACGCCACTGGTCCGGCTGGCCGCTCTGGGGGCGTCGGTGGACGAGTCGACCGGCACGCACCGGACGGTGTACGTGGTTCCCTCCGAACCACCTGTCCTCGCCGAGGGGCGTTACGACATCGACCTGGAGCTTCCCGACGGCAGCCGCCAGCCGCTCTCCGTCGAGGGCATCCACACGGGTGGCTTGCTGATCCGCCGGATCCCGGCGGAAGGCCCCGCGTACTGGCCCGTTCCCTACCGCACCGCGGACGGTCATCTGTCGCTCTTCGTGCGGCATCGCGTGGAACACGCCGAGGTGCACTCGGTGCTGGTCGTGCCGGACGGCTGGCTCGTACGCGGCAGTCTGATCGCTCCACCCGGCACCGACCTCCTCGGGCTGCAGTTGAGGGCCGTTCCTCGTCGGGGGAGTGCCGGGTCCACCGTGTCGGGCCAGGTTCACGTGGGACACGACGGCGCCTTCGAGGCGCATCTCCCGTTCGCCGGGGTGGTTGCCGCCTCGTCGGGAGGCCATGACGACTGGGACCTGTGGCTGGAACGCGAACCCGGCCGACCGCGGATCAGGCCGGCGCGTTTCTTCGACGACATCCTCGAGCGCAAACGGATCGACGTCTATCCCACCCAGCGCTGGCACCACCCGACGCAGGGACCGGCACGGGGAAGGGTTTTCTTCACGCCCGGCAACGAGCTGTCCTTCACCGTCAGCCCCGACAAGGACTGAAACCTGCCTGCCGCTCCGTCCTGCCGCTCCGTCCTGCCGGTCCGGAGCCCGGGCCTCAGGTCCGGGGCTCTCCGTCACACCGTCATATTTCACTGCCCGCTGTGGAGTCCACGTACATGCCTACACACCCTTGCCGCACGCGCAAAGCCGTCATCCCGGCCGCTGGTCTCGGCACCCGATTCCTTCCCGCGACCAAGGCGACCCCCAAGGAGATGCTCCCGGTCGTGGACCGCCCCGCCATCGAATACGTGGTGGCGGAGGCCGTACGCAGCGGGCTCGATGACGTACTCATGGTCACCGGTCGTAACAAGCGCGCTCTGGAAGACCACTTCGACCGGGCCTACGAACTGGAGCACCTGCTGGAGCTGAAGGGTGACCACGGCAAACTGCGTCAGGTCCGAGAGTCGAGCGAGCTGGCCGACGTCCACTACGTGCGCCAGGGCAACCCGCTCGGTCTCGGCCATGCCGTCCTCTGCGCTGAACCGCACGTCGGCGACGCTCCGTTCGCGGTGCTGCTGGGCGACGACCTCATCGACGAGCGCGACTCGCTGCTCGCCCGGATGCTGGAGGTTCAGGAGCGGCGCGGCGGTAGCGTCGTGGCACTCATGGAGGTCGAGGACGACCGAACGCACCTTTACGGATGTGCGGCGGTCGCTTCCGCGGACGGCGAGGCGGGCGACGTTCTGGCCGTCACCGACCTGGTGGAGAAGCCCGAACCCGGGACAGCCCCGAGCAATCTCGCTGTGATCGGCCGCTACGTCCTCGCCCCGGAGATCTTCGACATTCTTCGCAAGACCGAGCCGGGTCGCGGCGGTGAGATTCAACTTACGGATGCGCTACGCCAGTTGGCTCTCGATCCGACTCTCGGCGGACCCGTGCACGCGGTGGTGTTCAGTGGCCGCCGCTACGACACCGGGGACCGCGGCGACTATTTGCGTGCCGTTGTCCGGCTGGCCTGCGAGAGGGAGGACCTCGGTCCTGATTTCCGTTCCTGGCTGGGCGAGTTCGTACGGGAAGAGGGGATCCTCTAGCAGGACGCCGGTCGAGCGGGCCGCGCCCCCGCGCGGCGGGCGACGCTCGCTAGGAATGCGGAGAGGCGTGCAGCCACAGGACGTTCACCGGTGTGCGGCGAACGGGCCGTACGGGATCACTCCCGTACGGCCCGTCGCGGTGAACGCCGCGCCCTACGCAGGCACGCTCGCCACGCCCTGCTCCAGGAACCGCTTGCCGTTGACGCGCTCGGAGACGCCCTCGCGGTCCAGGTACGGCGTGATGCCGCCCAGGTGGAAGGGCCAGCCCGCGCCGGTGATCAGGCAGAGGTCGACGTCCTGCGCCTCGGCGACGACACCCTCGTCGAGCATCAGGCCGATCTCCTGCGCCACCGCGTCCAGGACGCGGTCACGGACCTGGTCCTCCGTCAGGACGGTGTCGCCCTGCTGGAGGAGGGCCGCGACCTCCGGGTCCAGCTCCGGCTTCCCGGAGTCGTAGACGTAGAAGCCGCGCTTGCCCGCCTTCACGACCGCCGCGAGGTTCTCCGAGACCGTGAAGCGGTCCGGGAACGCGCGGTTCAGGGTCTCGGAGACGTGCAGGCCGATGGCCGGGCCGACCAGCTCCAGCAGCACCAGCGGGGACATCGGCAGGCCGAGGGGCTCGATGGCCTTCTCCGCCGTGGCCACCGGGGTGCCCTCGTCGATGATGTTCTGGATCTCGCCCATGAACCGGGTGAGGATGCGGTTGACGACGAACGCCGGGGCGTCCTTCACCAGTACCGCGGTCTTCTTCAGCTTACGGGCGACGCCGAAGGCCGTGGCCAGCGAGGCGTCGTCGGTCTGCTCCCCGCGGACGATCTCCAGCAGCGGGAGGACCGCGACGGGGTTGAAGAAGTGGAAGCCGACGACCCGCTCGGGGTGCTTCAGCTTCGAGGCCATCTCGGTGACCGAGAGGGACGAGGTGTTCGTGGCGAAGATCGCGTGCGCCGGGGCGACCGCCTCGACCTCCGCGAACACCTTCTGCTTGACGCCGATCTCCTCGAAGACGGCCTCGATGACGAAGTCGGCGTCGGAGAAGCCCTCCGCCTTGTCCAGCACACCGGAGACCAGGGCCTTCAGGCGGTTGGCCTTGTCCTGGTTGATGCGGCCCTTTCCGAGCAGCTTCTCGATCTCGGCGTGGACGTAGCCCACACCCTTGTCGACACGGGCCTGGTCGATGTCCGTGAGGACGACCGGGACCTCGAGGCGGCGCAGGAAGAGCAGGGCGAGCTGGCTGGCCATCAGACCGGCGCCCACCACGCCCACCTTGGTCACCGGACGGGCCAGGGCCTTGTCCGGAGCGCCGGCCGGGCGCTTGGCGCGCTTCTGCACCAGGTTGAAGGAGTAGATGCCCGAGCGCAGCTCACCGCCCATGATCAGGTCCGCGAGGGCCTGGTCCTCGGCGTCGAAGCCGGCACCGAGGTCGCCGGACTTCGCCGCGGCGATGATCTCCAGCGCGCGGTACGCGGCCGGGGCGGCGCCGTGCACCTTGGAGTCGGCGATCGCCCTGCCACGCGCGACGGCCTGGTCCCAGGCCTCACCGCGGTCGACGTCGGGACGCTCCACCGCGATCTCGCCCTTGAGGACGGAGGCGGTCCAGATCAGCGACTGCTCCAGGAAGTCCGCACCCTCGAAGATCGCGTCGGCGATCCCGAGCTCGAATACCTGCTTGCCCTTGAGCTGGCGGTTCTGGTTCAGCGAGTTCTCGATGATCACCGAGACGGCGCGGTCGGCGCCGATCAGGTTGGGGAGCAGCGCGCAGCCGCCCCACCCGGGGACCAGGCCGAGGAAGACCTCGGGCAGCGAGAACGCGGGCAGCGCGCTGGAGACGGTGCGGTAGGTGCAGTGCAGACCGATCTCCACACCGCCGCCCATGGCCGCGCCGTTGTAGTACGCGAAGGTCGGGACCGCGAGGCCGGAGAGACGGCGGAAGACGTCGTGGCCGCCCTTGCCGATGGCCAGCGCGTCCTTGTGCTCCTTGAGGAGCTCGACGCCCTTGAGGTCCGCGCCGACAGCGAAGATGAATGGCTTGCCGGTCACACCGACGCCGACGATCGTGCCCTCGGTGGCCTCCTTCTCGACCTGGTCGACGGCGGCGTTCAGGTTCGCCAGCGACTGCGGGCCGATGGTGGTCGGCTTGGTGTGGTCGAAGCCGTTGTCGAGCGTGATGAGCGCGAAGCGCCCCGCGCCGCCGGGCAGGTCGAGGTGGCGTACGTGCGCCTGCGTGACGACCTCACCGGGGAACAGCTCGGCCGCGCCCTTCAGAAGCTCGGTGGTGGAGCTCACTTGTTGCCTCCGGCGTTCTCGAAGTGCGGGTTCTCCCAGACGACCGTGGCGCCCATGCCGAAGCCGACGCACATGGTCGTCAGGCCGTAGCGGACCTCCGGCTGCTCCTCGAACTGGCGGGCCAGCTGAGTCATCAGACGGACGCCGGAGGATGCGAGCGGGTGTCCGTAGGCGATCGCGCCGCCGTACTGGTTGACGCGCGCGTCGTCGTCGGCGATGCCGTAGTGCTCCAGGAAGGCGAGCACCTGCACGGCGAAGGCCTCGTTGATCTCGAAGAGACCGATGTCCTCGATGGAGAGACCGGCCTTGGCCAGGGCCTTCTCCGTCGCCGGGATCGGGCCGTAGCCCATGACCTCGGGCTCGACACCCGCGAAGGCGTAGGAGACCAGGCGCATCTTGACCGGGAGGCCCAGCTCACGGGCGGTCTCCTCGGAGGCGAGGAGTGAGGCGGTGGCGCCGTCGTTGAGACCCGCGGCGTTACCGGCCGTCACGCGGCCGTGGGCGCGGAACGGGGTCTTGAGACCGGCCAGCGACTCCAGCGTGGTGCCCGGGCGCATCGGCTCGTCGGCGGTGACCAGGCCCCAGCCCGTCTCGCCCGCCTCGGCGTTGGTGCGGCGCACGGAGACCGGCACCAGGTCCTGCTGGATCTTGCCGTTGGCGTACGCCTTGGCGGCCTTCTCCTGGGAGCGGACCGCGTACTCGTCGGCGCGCTGCTTGGTGATCGAGGGGTACCTGTCGTGCAGGTTCTCCGCGGTCATGCCCATGAAGAGGGCGGACTCGTCGACCAGCTTCTCCGACACGAGGCGCGGGTTCGGGTCCACGCTCTCGCCCATCGGGTGGCGGCCCATGTGCTCCACACCGCCCGCGATGACGACGTCGTACGCGCCGAAGGCGATGGACCCGGCCGTCGAGGTGACGGCGGTCAGGGCGCCCGCGCACATGCGGTCGATGGAGTAGCCGGGCACCGACTGCGGCAGACCGGCGAGGATCCCCGCGGTGCGTCCGAGGGTGAGGCCCTGGTCGCCGATCTGGGTGGTCGCCGCGATGGCGACCTCGTCGATCTTCGCGGGGTCCAGGTCCGGGTTGCGGCGCAGCAGCTCCCGGATGGCCTTCACGACGAGATCGTCGGCGCGGGTCTCGTGGTAGATGCCCTTCGGGCCCGCTTTGCCGAACGGGGTGCGGACGCCGTCGACGAAGACGACGTCCCGGATGGTACGAGGCACGGTGGCTCTCCTCCAGGGTGCGGGATGGCACTGCTGCGGGCGCACGCATCGGCGCGCCACGCCCCTCATGCTACTTGCGGGTAACCAGACTGCCCACCCCCCGTCCCCGGAGCGGCGAACGTCACACAGGAGGGGGTGCCGCCGACTGCGGGGGAGGGCCGGACAACTGGCGTGAAATCGATCCTCCTGGACGAGGTGGTCCCAGGGGCGTTCCCGACACGCGTGTGGCCCCCTGCCGGATCCGGCAGGGGGCCACACGCGTGTCGGGACGGGTCAGGCGCCGGTGCCGAGGGCGCGGAGGAGGAGAGGAGCCACCTGTTCGATCTGCCACCGCCGCGCACCGTGCCCGGTCAGCGCAGTCTCGACCGCGCCGGGGGTCAGCGCCTTGGGCGGCTCCCAGCAGATCCGGCGCACGGTGTCCGGGGTGATCAGGTTCTCCTGCGGCATGTGCAGCCGCTCGGCGAGTTCCGTCACCGCCGTACGGGCCGCCGACAGGCGGGCCGCCGCGGCCGGGTCCTTGTCGGCCCACGAACGGGGCGGGGGCGGGCCGGCGGGCTGCTGGCCGGGCTGCGGCAACTCCGACTCGGGCAGCTGCTTGGCCCGGTCGACGGCGGCCTGCCACTGTTCCAGCTGGCGGCGCCCCATCCGGTGCCCGAAGCCGGGCAGGGCGGTGAGCCCCTGCACGTCGGCCGGGAGCGCCAGGGCGGCCTCGACGATCGCGGCGTCGCCGAGCACCTTGCCGGGCGAGATGTCCCGCCGCTGCGCCACCTGGTCCCGCGCGGTCCACAGCTCCCGCACGACCGCGATCTGCCGGCGGCGGCGCACCTTGTGCATACCGGAGGTCCGGCGCCACGGGTCCTTGCGCGGGGGCGCGGGCGGCGCCGAGGCGATCGCGGCGAACTCCTCCAGTGCCCACTCCAGCTTGCCCTGACGGTCGAGCTCCTTCTCCAGGGCGTCACGGAGATCCACCAGGAGCTCGACGTCTAGCGCGGCGTAACGCAGCCAGGGCTCGGGCAGCGGCCGGGTGGACCAGTCCACCGCGGAGTGCCCCTTCTCCAGGGCGTAGCCGAGGACGTTCTCCACCATGGCGCCCAGCCCGACGCGCGGGAATCCCGCCAGGCGTCCGGCGAGCTCCGTGTCGAAGAGCGAGGTCGGCGTCATGCCTATGTCGCGCAGGCAGGGCAGATCCTGGGTGGCCGCGTGCAGGATCCACTCGGTGTCCGCCAGCGCCTCACCGAGGCCGGACAGGTCGGGGCAGCCGACCGGGTCGATCAGCGTGCTGCCCGCGCCTTCGCGGCGCAGCTGTACGAGATAGGCGCGCTGGCCGTAGCGGTACCCCGAGGCGCGCTCGGCGTCGACGGCCACGGGGCCGGTTCCGGCGGCGAAGTCCGCGATCACCCTCGCGAGCGCGTCGTCGTCCGCCACCACCGGGGGAATGCCCTCGCGTGGCTCCAGCAAGGGGATCGGCGCCGGGGCGACGTCGTCCGGGGGAGCGCCCCCGGTGGTTCGCAGTGAAGTGTCTGCTGCGGTCTCTTGGGCGTCGGTCACATGCCAAGGGTATCTGTGTATGCGAGTCGCCCCGCGGCGGGACCGTGCGCCCCCCGGCCGCCCAGCCCCGAAAACCGCCCGCAGGGCCACCCCGCCCGGTCCCGCGGGGGGGGGGGGCGTGGGTGTTTGCCCTACGCAGGGCGGCCGCGCCCCCT
>NZ_JBICWC010000005.1:42874-562635 GCF_043199535.1 Streptomyces sp. NPDC048590
GCCGGGGGGGGTTCGTTTGTTTTGGTGGGGGGGGGGGTGTTGGGGGGGGTTACACTTGCATTGTTTTTGTTTTTGGCGGCGGCGCCGGGGGCCCCCCCGCCCCCCCCCCGCACGGCCATGCACGTAAACCGGCCGGATGCGCATCCGCGCAGGTACCGGAGGGGAGGGGGTCAGTGGATGATGCCCGTACGCAGGGCGACGGCGACCATTCCGGCGCGGTCCCCGGTGCCGAGCTTGCGGGCGATGCGGGCGAGGTGGCTCTTCACGGTGAGTGCGGAGAGGCCCATCGAGACGCCGATGGCCTTGTTGGACTGGCCTTCGGCGACCAGGCGGAGCACCTCCACCTCACGGCCGGACAGTTCGCGGTAGCCGCCCGGGTGGCTCGGGGACCCGGGAGGCCTGCGGTGCATGCGGGCCGCGTTGGCGCCGATCGGGGCGACGCCGGGGCGGGTGGGGTGGCCGATGTTGGTCCGGGTGCCGGTCACGACGTAGCCCTTCACACCGCCCGCGAGGGCGTTGCGCACCGCGCCGATGTCGTCGGCGGCGGAGAGGGCGAGGCCGTTCGGCCAGCCGGCGGCTCGGGTCTCGGACAGCAGGGTCAGCCCGGAACCGTCGGGCAGGTGGACGTCGGCAACGCAGATGTCGCGCGGGTTGCCGACGCGGGGGCGTGCCTCCGCGATGGACGACGCCTCGATGACGTCACGAACTCCGAGGGCCCACAGATGGCGGGTCACGGTGGAACGGACGCGCGGGTCGGCCACGACGACCATGGCCGTCGGCTTGTTCGGGCGGTAGGCGACCAGGCTTGCGGGCTGCTCGAGGAGAACGGACACCAGGCCTCCTGGGGAGTGGCGGGACGGGCCGGCTCGGGGATGGAGCCGGGGCGAACCGTGCTTGAAGGGTCATTGACCTCTTCGGCAGCAGGAGCGTCCTCCTTTAGGGGAAGATCACGATTTAGTGAGTAACAATTCGGGCAAATAGGACGCGCGATCGATTGTACGAAAAGAGAGCCGGCGCGCTGGCGACCGGCTCTCTCGGGGTGATGGCGCGTCAGGAAGGCTGTGGTCCGCGCCGCTGCGGCAGGGTCACCACCGCTGCGTCGGCCGTACCCGACGGGGGCAGGCCGGCGAGCTGGCAGAGCAGATCGCCCCACGCGACCAGGTGCGCGCCCACGTCCGGCACCCCGCCGCGCCCCTCGCGCGGTGTCCAGGAGGCCCGGATCTCGATCTGCGTCGCCGGACGGCGCGCCGCCAGCGCGCCGAAGTAGTGCGATCCGGCCCGCGTCACCGTCCCGCCCGCCTCGCCGTACGCGAGCCCCCGCGCGTCCAGTGCCCCCGTCAGCCAGGACCAGCACACCTCCGGCAGCAGCGGGTCGGCCGCCATCTCCGGCTCCAGTTCGGCCCGTACGAGCGTCACCAGGCGGAACGTGCCCTGCCATGCCTCGTGCCCGGACGGATCGTGCAGCAGGACCAGACGGCCGTCGGCGAGATCCTCGTCGCCGTCCACGACCGCCGCCTCCACCGCGTACGCGTGCGGGGCGAGCCGTTTCGGCGGCCGGGTGGGCTCGACCTCCAGTTCGGGCCGCAGCCGGGCCGTACGCAGCGCCTCGACCGCCGACAGGAACGCCTGTGGGACTGTTTCGCCCTCCGCACTCTCCTCGCTGTCAGTGCCATCGGAATGATCGGAAAATTGTCCCTGAGCCGGAGCCATGCGGGGAAGAGTAGGCGGAACCGGAGCCCCGTGCAGGGAGGGACACCCATGCGGCGTCCGGCTCGTCGCCGCTCCGTGCGAAGATTCTGTGCGTGAGTGCCAACGACCTTCCCTCAGAGCTCAGCTCCGCCCGATCAGGGGAGGGCCCGTCCGCGGGCCTGCGGACGACCCCCGCCACCCATGGATCGGCGTTCCTCAAGGCCTGCCGCCGCGAGCCGGTGCCGCACACCCCGGTCTGGTTCATGCGTCAGGCGGGGCGATCGCTGCCCGAGTACCTGAAGGTCCGCGAGGGCATCGCGATGCTGGACTCCTGCATGATGCCGGAGCTGGTCACCGAGATCACGATGCAGCCCGTACGCCGGCACAAGGTCGACGCCGCGATCTACTTCAGCGACATCGTCGTCCCCCTCAAGGCCATCGGGATCGACCTCGACATCAAGCCCGGCGTCGGCCCGGTGATCGCCGAGCCGATCCGTACCCGCGCCGACCTCGCCCGGCTGCGCGACCTCACGCCCGAGGACGTCCCGTACGTCACCGAGGCCATCGGTATGCTCACCGCCGAGCTCGGCTCCACCCCGCTGATCGGCTTCGCCGGTGCCCCCTTCACCCTTGCCAGCTACCTTGTCGAGGGCGGGCCGTCCCGCAACCACGAGCGCACCAAGGCCATGATGTACGGCGAGCCGGAGCTCTGGGCGGAACTGCTGGACAGGCTCGCGGAGATCACCGGAGCCTTCCTGAAGGTCCAGATCGAGGCCGGGGCCTCCGCCGTCCAGCTCTTCGACTCCTGGGTCGGCGCCCTGGCGCCCGCCGACTACCGCCGCTCCGTGATGCCGGCCTCGGCGAAGGTCTTCGACTCCGTGGCCGCGTACGACGTACCCCGTATCCACTTCGGGGTGGGCACGGGCGAACTGCTCGGTCTCATGGGAGAGGCGGGTGCGGACGTCGTCGGCGTGGACTGGCGCGTGCCCATGGACGAGGGCGCCCGCCGGGTCGGCCCCGGCAAGGCGCTCCAGGGCAATCTCGACCCCGCGGTGCTCTTCGCGCCGACCGAGGCGGTGGAGGCCAAGACCCGCGAGGTGCTCGACGCAGCCGCGGGTCTGGAGGGCCACATCTTCAACCTCGGCCACGGCGTCATGCCCACCACGCCCCCGGACGCGCTGACCCGCCTGGTCGAGTACGTCCACCAGCAGACCGAGCGCTGAGGGCCGTCCCCGCCGGGGACGGCCCCAGGGGCCCGGTCCCTCAGCCCGCCCGCACCGCCGACACGGCCTTGCGGGCGGCCACCAGGACCGGGTCCCAGACCGGTGAGAACGGCGGCGCGTACCCGAGGTCGAGCGCCGTCATGGCCTCGACCGTCATCCCCGCGGTGAGCGCCACGGCCGCGACGTCCACGCGCTTCGCGGCCCCGTCACGGCCGACGATCTGCACGCCCAGCAGCCGGCCGGTGCGGTACTCCGCCAGCATCTTCACCGTCATCGACTCCGCCCCCGGGTAGTAGCCCGCGCGGCCCGTGGACTCGATCGTCGCCGTGACGAAACGCAGTCCGGCCGCACGGGCGTCCTTCTCGCGCAGCCCGGTCCTGGCGATCTCCAGGTCGCAGACCTTGCTCACGGCGGTCCCGACAACGCCGGGGAACGTGCCGTAGCCGCCTCCCACGTTCGACCCGATGATCTGGCCGTGCTTGTTGGCGTGGGTGCCGAGCGCGATGTGCCGGGTGCGGCGGGCGACCAGGTCCATGACCTCCACGCAGTCCCCGCCCGCCCAGATGTCGTCCCGTCCCACCACCCGCATGGACTGATCGGTCAACAGCCCGCCGTGCGGGCCGATCGGCAGACCGGCCTCACGGGCCAGGGCGGTCTCCGGCTCCACGCCGATGCCCAGCACCACCACATCCGCCGGGTAGGTCTCCCGGTCCGTGCGGACCTCCGCGACCCTGCCGTCCGGCCCGGTCCCGATCCGGGTGACCGCGGCCCCGTTGACCGTGGTGATCCCCAGCCCGTCCATCGCCTCGTGGACCAGCCGCCCCATGTCCGGGTCGAGGGTCGCCATCGGCTGCTCGCCACGGTTGAGCACCGTCACCCCGAAACCGCGCTTCAGCATGGCCTCGGCCATCTCGACGCCGATGTACCCGGCGCCGACGACCACCGCCCGCCGCCCCCGGGCCTGGTCCAGCGAGTCCAGCAGGGCCCTGCCGTCGCCCAGCGTCTGCACTCCGTGCACACCTGGCGCGTCGATCCCGGGGATCGGCGGCCGCACCGGCCTGGCACCCGTGGCGATCACGAGCTTGTCGTACTCCGTCCAGTACGTCTCACCGCTCTCGCGGTCGAGCGCCCGTACCCGGCGTCCGGCGACGTCGAGCTCCGTCACCTCGGTGCGCATCCGCAGATCGATGGAGCGGGCCCGGTGCTCATCGGGGGTACGGGCGACGAGGGCGTCGGGCCCCTCGACGTCGCCGCTCACCCAGTACGGGATGCCGCACGCCGAGTACGAAGTGAAGTCGCCGCGCTCGAACGCGACGATGCTCATCTCGTCCGTGCCCTTGAGCCTGCGGGCCTGCGACGCGGCGGACATGCCCGCCGCGTCGCCCCCGACGACCACCAGTCGTTCCACCGTCATTGCCGGGTCCCCTTCGCCGCTGTCATGCCGGTCAGGGGCCCACGCTACGGGCCCTACGGGACCGGTGGGGCCTGGGTGGCCTCCGGCGCATCGTCCGGCGCAACACGGCGCCGCCGGGGCAGCCGGCCGCGCGACAGCCGCCACACCACCACCAGCAGGGCCGCGGCCGCCAGGAACGGTGCCGTGGCGCCGATGACCACGGTGATCCAGCGCAGCGTCGTCACGAACGCGTCCCAGCCGCCGCCCAGTGCGTCGAGGAAGCCGGGGTCGTCCTCCGGCCGGTCCCCGTCGCCCTCGCCCGGTTCTCCGAGCTCCAGGGTGACCGTCGCCAGTGCCGTGCGGTCCTTCAGTGACGCCTGCTGGGCCAGTAGCGACTCCAGATCGGCCTGACGGCGGCTGAGTTCGCCCTCCAGCGTCACCACGTCGCTGAGCTTCCCGGCCCTGTCCATGAGGTCGCGGACCCGGGCGACGCTCGCCCGCTGCGTCGCGATCCGGCTCTCCACGTCGACGACCTGCCCGGTGACGTCCTTGGCGTTCGACGTACGGGACAGCAGCTTCCCGTTCCCGGCGAGCTCGCGGAGCACCTCCTCGTACCGGTCCGTGGGCACCCGCAGTACCAGTCGGGACATGTCGCGGGTGTCGTCGACGCGTTCCGTGTCCTCCTCCGCGACGAGCCCGCCCGCGTTCTCGGCCACGGTGCGCGCAGCCGCCACGGCCTTCGGCACGCTTCGCACCTCGACGGAGAGGGTGGCCGTACGGATCACGTGGACGGCCACGGTCGAGCCCGGCTTCGGGGTGGAACCGTCGGCGGCCTTCTCCGCGGACCTCCCGCCCGCTCCCTGTGCGGCCGGAGCGGCCGCCTTGGAGCCGTCCCCCGCGCCGCTGTCGGAGGAGGCGGCGCAGCCGCCCGTGGCGAGGAGCACCAGGAGCAGTCCGGCCGCCGCGAGCACGCTCGGCCCGCGGCCCGGCGGACGACGGTCCGTGTGTCGGTCGAATCGCATGTCGTGTCCCCCCAGGACCGTTGACGATGATGCCCCTTCGACGAGCGGCACCCCGGTCCGGGTTGCCGGACGGCGGTTGCGAAGCGGTCACGTTCGGGACTCGGGACGGGTTTGAGAGAGTGGACCCATGCAGCGTCCTCTTCAGCGCGACACCACACGTACGGGCCACGTCGTCGTCATCGGCGGCGGCATCGCTGGACTCGCCGCGGCCCACCGGCTGTTGGGCTCCGGCCTGCGGGTCACCGTCCTTGAGGCGACCGCGCGGGTCGGCGGGAAACTCATGACGGGCGAGGTCGCCGGCGCCCAGGTCGACCTCGGGGCCGAGTCGATGCTCGCGCGCCGGCCCGAAGCGGTCGCGCTGGCCACCGCGGTGGGCCTCGGCGACCGCCTCCAGCCGCCCGCCACGGCCACGGCCTCGGTCTGGACCCGCGACGCCCTGCGGCCCATGCCCAAGGGGCACGTCATGGGTGTCCCCGGAGACCCGTCCGCGCTCAGTGGCCTGCTCTCGCCCGAGGGCCTGGCCAGGATCGCCGAGGAACGCGACCTCACCCCGACCGAGGTCGGCGACGACGTCGCGGTCGGCTCGTACGTGGCCGACCGGCTCGGCCGCGAGGTCGTCGACCGGCTCGTGGAGCCGCTGCTGGGCGGGGTGTACGCCGGTGACGCCTACCGGATCTCGATGCGGGCGGCGGTGCCGCAGCTCTTCGAGGCCGTCAAGGAGGGCGGGCCGCTCCTCGACGGGGTGCTCCGCATCCAGGAGCGGGCGGCCGCCCGGCAGCAGACCGGACCGGTCTTCCAGGGCATCGAGGGCGGCATCGGGACCCTGCCGGACGCCGTCGCCGACGCCGTGCGGCGGGGCGGTGCCGAGATCCTCACCGAGACCCCGGTGCTCGGCCTCACGCGCACCGCCACCGGCTGGGACGTGCGTACCGACGGCCGGGTCGTCGCCGCGGACGCCGTGGTTCTCTCCACCCCCGCCTGGTCCGCCTCCACCCTGCTCGCCGCCGAGTGCCCGGTGGCGTCGGTCGAGCTCGCCGCCGTCGAGTACGCCTCGATGGCCCTGGTCACGATGGCCTTCCGGCGCGCCGACGTCGAGCGGATCGAGGCGCTGCGGGACCGTTCCGGATTCCTCGTTCCGCCCGTCGACGGACGCACGATCAAGGCCGCGACCTTCTCCAGCAACAAGTGGCGGTGGGTCGCCGACGCAGACCGGGACCTCTTCGTGCTGCGCACCTCCGTCGGACGCTACGGCGAGGAGGAGCACCTGCACCGTGAGGACTCCGAACTCGTCGCCGCGTCCCTGGGCGATCTCGCCACCGCCACCGGCCTGACCGCACGCCCGGCCGACACCGCCGTCACCCGGTGGATCGGCGGCCTGCCCCAGTACCCCGTGGGCCACCTCGCCAGGGTCGCCCGGATCCGTGACGAGGTCGCCAAGCTGCCCGGACTGCGGGTCTGCGGGGCGGTCTACGACGGTGTCGGGATCCCGGCCTGCGTCGCGAGCGCGCACCGCGCCGCCGACGAGATCGTCCACGACCTCACCGGCGCCGGTACGGGGGAGATCGACAACACTCCGACCCGGGTAACGGGCACGGGGAGCGAGGCGGGACAATAGCCCTATGAGTGCGCCAGAGAAGCTGCCGAACGCGGGCAAGAAGGCCAAGGACCTCAACGAGGTCATCCGCTACACCCTGTGGTCCGTCTTCAGGCTGAAGGAGGTCCTCCCGGTCGACCGCGCCGGCTATGCCGACGAGGTCCAGGAGCTGTTCGACCAGCTCCAGGGGAAGGACATCACGGTCCGGGGCACCTACGACGTGTCCGGTCTCCGGGCCGACGCGGACCTGATGATCTGGTGGCACGCGGAGACCTCCGACGAGCTCCAGGAGGCGTACAACCTCTTCAGGCGCACCAAGCTGGGCCGCGCACTGGAGCCGGTCTGGTCGAACATGGCGCTGCACCGCCCCGCCGAGTTCAACAAGTCGCACGTGCCCGCCTTCCTCGCCGACGAGACGCCGCGCGACTACGTCAGCGTGTACCCCTTCGTGCGCAGCTACGACTGGTACCTGCTGCCCGACGAGGACCGCCGCCGCATGCTCGCGGACCACGGGAAGATGGCCCGCGGCTACCCGGACGTGCGGGCCAACACGGTCGCCTCGTTCTCCCTCGGGGACTACGAGTGGATCCTGGCCTTCGAGGCGGACGAGCTGTACCGCATCGTCGACCTCATGCGTCACCTGCGCGCCTCCGAGGCGCGGATGCACGTCCGTGAGGAGGTCCCGTTCTACACGGGGCGCAGGAAGACCGTCGCAGAATTGGTGTCCGGACTCGCATAGCCAGCGTTTCCGGTCATCCCGACCCGGAAGATCAGTTGGCGGGCAACGGCGCGTGTGACGCCGCCCGTCGTTCCAGCGACACCGGGTCCGGTGCCGGGCGCACATCGGCCGGGCCGGCGAACCGTCGTGGCCCGCGGGGGAGTCAGCCATTCCTCTCCGCGGACCGCCACCACCCGCCGGGGCCGGCCGATGTGGCCCGGACCGAACAACCGCACAGAGCACCACGAGGGCCGCCCTTCAAGGGCGGCCCTCGTGCATGTGAAGGGTGCTGCGCGCCGGCCTTGTTCAGAACCCCGGCCGGGCCCCGCTCAGCAGGGCCGCACGCAGGTCGGGGTCCCGCACCGCGCTCACGCCTCGGACGGCCACCGCCGCCAGCAGATCGCGGTCGGCGCCGCGGACCGGGGCCGGCAAGGAGTCGAGCCAGCGCTGCCCGGACGGTGATGCCCACGGGCTGTACGGCTGGTTCTCCACCCTGGCGATGGCCAGGCACCCGAGCGTCAGCACGAGCGGGAGACCGAACCAGGCGGCCACGGGGCCCGCGTACCCGGTCTCCTGACCCGGCATCAGCACGGCGGCGGCAGCCAGGGCCACCACCAGCAAGGCGGCGCCGCGTACGGCACGCACCGCCGACTCCAGTTCGGTGCGGGTCCTGTGGGGTACGGCGAGGCCCGCCGCGACGAGCCGGTCCGCGAGGGAGCGCACGGCCTCCGCAGCCGAGGCCGCGGCCCGTATCGGCGCTATCCGGGACTGCCCCTCGGGGCCGATCGCACGGATCACCGTCCGCTCAACGTCGTCGCGGCCCTCCGGGTCGACGACCGTCGCCCATCCCGTACGGGCGAGCAGCAGCCGACGCCTCAGGTGCATCGAGACCAGGGCCAGATCCGCCACCCGCTGGGGCCCGCCCGCCAGGAACGCCGTCTCGTACAGGTTCAGTTCCGGTGTGACCGACGTCCGTGCGGCGACGGCCGGTCGCTGGGCGGCACTCGCGGTGACGAGACACAGGCGGATGCAGGAGAGACCCGCGGCACCCCACGCGACCAGAAGGAGCAGAACCCAGAGCATGGCCGATTTCTATGCGAAAGAGGCCAGGGAGCGCCATGCCATGTTCACGATACGGACCGATCGTGACCACAGAAGGTCACCGGTGGCTGATTCCGTGTGTGAACCCACGGCGGGCGCGCCCCCTACGAGCTGCCTCCGCAGCCGCCTCCGCCACCGCCGCCACAGCTGGACCCTCCGCCGCAACTGGAACCCGAGCTCCCACCGCAGCTGGAACCGCCTCCGCCGCCGCAACCGGAGCCGCCACCGCAACTCGAACCACCACCGCCTCCGCAGCTCGAGCCACCTCCGCCTCCACAGCTTCCGCCGCCGGGCGTGGCACCCGCACACCACATCACCGGCACGAACGCCGCGGAGGACGAGGACGCGGTGGACGGTGAGGCGTTCCGGGAGAACGGCATCCGGGCGGCGGTCGTCAACTGGCCCCGCAGCTCCGGGTCGGGGACCGCACGCAGGCCGTGGACACAGACGAGGTGCCCAGGGTCCACCAGTTGCGTGGTGGCGGCCCGGTAGCCGGCCACCACCCGGCGTCCCGCCGCGGTGATCCGCCTCCTGGAGGCCGCCGCACAGGCCAGACCGACGACGATGCCCGCGATCAGCGCGGGAGCCACCTGCAGGACGAAGGGAAACGGGAAGTCGGCGCTCTCGTCGAGCGTGGCGTACTGCAGGACGGTCAGGGCGACGGCCACGGGGATGCCCACGACGCATCCGATGCCCAGGGCGCGCGCCCGGCCGCGGAGTCGGGTCGCGCCCTCATCCGGTGCGGTCAGCAGTCCCCGTCCCGCGAGGCCGTCGCCGATCTCCTGCACGGCGGGATGCCGCATGACCGCCTGGCGAAGGGTGTGCAGTGCTCCGTCCGGCGCCGCGGAGATCTCGTGGAGCACGGCTCGCTCCACCACGTCATGGGCCTCGGCCCGGCGGACCGCCACGATGCCCGGTCCGCCGACGGCCAGCCGCCCGTCGGCGTGCATGCGGGTCAGCACGGTGTCCACCACACGGCCGGGCCCGCCGATGAGGAAGGCCACCTCGGAGAGATCGAGCGCGTACTCGGCGGAACCACCGTCGGGGCGGCCGGCTCGCCGGATCGCGACGATCAGGAGGGTGCACAGGACCGCCATGACCAGGGTCAGCACAAGAGCGAGTGCGTTCAGCATGGTTCACCTTCCCAGGAGTGCGGCACGTGCGGAGCGGACCAGGCGGCCGGCCCGGTGCGGAGGGCGGGAGGAGGCACGCTCCTGCCACCAGAGCGTCAGCCGCCGCCGGGCGTCGTCGTCGGCCGGGCGGCCTTCGGCGAGCAGCAGTTCGGCGAAGGCGAGGGCGTCACGGCGGTAGCCACCGGACATCGGCCGGTTCCTCGCGTACGCGAGGAACTCCTTTCGGTAGCCGGTACCGAGGATCTCGGGCAGTTCCGGCGCGACCTTGGCGACGACGTCGGCGCGCTTCGCGGCCAGGGCCCTGCTCTGCACCCCCAGGCGCCGCCGGTCGAACCCGTCGGGTACGGGGGTACCCGCCACCAGGGCCGAGAGCAGCGCCGTCTGCGCCACCGCCGTCCGGCCGCGGGCTCCGGGGCCGGCGCCCGCGTACGCCGGGCGCCCGGAGGGCCGTGCTCCGACCACCTCCGGGGCGGAGAGGGCGGAGGGAGCGGCGGCCGGCGTGGCGCGGATCGCGGTGAGCTCGCGTGCGAGCTCCTCGGCCGGGGGGAAGTCGTCGTCGCGCTCCAGCAGGATCCCCGGAGGGTCGACGCGGGAGCGGAGCAGACTCAGGACGTCCAGCACGGGGCGCGTCACGGGATGGGCGTGCGTGTCGTGCCAGACCCCGTCCTTCTCGATGCCGCCCGCCACATGGACGTAGGCGATGGCCTCCACCGGGAGTTCGTCCAGGGCCGTGGCGGGGTCCTCGCCGCGGTTGACGTGGTTGGTGTGCAGGTTGGCCACGTCGATCAGCAGCCGTACGCCGGTCCGCTCGACCAGTTCCGCGAGGAACTGGCCCTCGGTCAGCTCCTCTCCCGGCCAGGAGACCAGGGCCGCGATGTTCTCCAGCGCGAGCGGGACCGGCAGCGAGTCCTGGGCGATCCGTACGTTCTCGCACAGCACGTCCAGCGCGTCCCAGGTGCGGGGAACCGGAAGCAGGTGGCCGGCCTCCAGGGCCGGCGAGGCGGTGAGCGGCCCTCCGGCCCGGACGAAGGCGATGTGCTCCGTCACCAGCGGCGCCCCCAGCAGCTCGACCCGCGCGGCCAGGGCGGCCAGGCGGTCCGGATCCGGGCGGTCCGCCCCGCCCAGCCCCAGCGCCACACCGTGCGGGACCACCGTGACCCCCCGCTCCCGCAGGCGCACCAGGGACTCGGGCAGATGGTCCGAGCAGAGGTTCTCCGCCACGGCCTCGACCCAGTCGACCCCCGGCAGAGCCTCGACCACCTCGGCGATCTCCGGCCGCCATCCGATACCGATTCCCAGCTTCATGGTGTTCCTCCCCGTTCCGTGCAGGGGTGATGACCCCGCGGAACGCCGGTGAATCCGAAGAGGGCCACGTTCAGAGCTGGATTTGAGGTTCCACGGCCCGCGGAAATACCCCTCCACCCGACCGTGATCCTCCGGCCCACGGTGGCCCTCACGCCCTCGACCTGCGCGGCACGCGGGGGTCCCGGGCTGTTGGCGAGGGAGCGGCCCGGATTAATTCCTCGGCCCGTTGACGGAGATCGGCGGCCTTCACATCCTGGTCGGAGCGTGTGCCGGGTCGATCCCCGGGGCCCACGGGCCGCGTGGGACCTGCGGGCGCACCGGGCGACGGCACCGGAGGCGGGAGAACAGGACGCATGACGAACACCGGAGACGCACGGCACCTCGGCAGGCGGACGCTGCTCACCGGCGTGGGGGCGGCCGCGCTCTCCGCGGCGGCCCCCACGGCCTCGGCCGCGGCGCCCCGGGGGCGGCGGTACCCCCCGAACTGGCCCGACCCACGCCCCTACGGCCTCGCCGACACCCGGACCGACCTGTGGCCCCGCGAGGACAACTCCTTCGTCCTGCCACTGGAACTCCGCCCGAGGGACCGGCAGCGGGGCGTGGTGTGGATGAGGGACACCTACGTCAACTGCTTCGTCGTCGACGGCCGTCCGCTCTACGTCGCCACGGGCACCACACGGGCCCCCGGTCTGGAGGCGGCGGCACCCTGGAACGACGGCATCTTCGTCTGGGTGGCGCGCTCACTCCGCGGACCGTGGAAGCTGGCCGACACGACCGTGACCCGGCCCGGCGCCGAGAAGGGCAAGGTCTGGTCGCCCGAGTTCACCGACGAGAACCGGCCCGGCCGTACGGTCGTCGCACCCTGGCAGGAGTACTGGTACGACGAGGAGTTCGGCAAGCGTGGCCAGGTGTGGGCCCCGGAACTGCACCGCTTCCGGGGGCGCTGGTACATCGTCGCGTGCATGGGGGACCACTCCCGCAAGGTCGGTTCCTTCATGCTGGTCAGCGACGGCGGAGTCGAGGGACCCTACCGTCTCGTCGTGGGCAACCACGAGAAGCCGTTCGGCGATCCCTTCATCGGCGGACCGGCCTTCATCGAGCCCGGCGCCTACCACCACATCGACGGCAGCCTCTACTCCGAGGGTGACGCGGCCTGGCTGGTGCTCCACAACAACCTGTACGCCCGCTTCCGCGACGACATGGAGGACATCGTCACCACGACAGGCCTGCCGGCCTTCCGGCAGACGCCGTACTCGCCGGAGCCTTACCTGGAAGGCGCCTACGTCTTCAAGCACCTGGGGAGGTACTTCCTCGTCCACGCGGCCTGGGACCGGACCTCCGCCGGGTCCGACGGCACCGTGCGCCACGCGTACGACCCGGGCGGCGCGGGCCGCACGCAGTACCAGTACGACGCGGTCGTCGCCGTCTCGGACCACTTCGAGGGCCCGTACTCCGAACGCTGGACCGCGGGGGTCGGGGCAGGTCACAACAACGTCTTCGCGGACGCGGGCGGGGACCTGTGGGCGACCTTCTTCCGCAACCCGAACTTCGGCTACTGGGCGGACCCGTCGCGTGTCGGGCAGGCCGCCGTGCCCGGTGTCGTCCGGATGGAGTGGACCGGCCCCGAGGGCGGCCGCCTGTACGTCCGCCGCCGGAGTCACCGCACCTGACCGGGGCCGGGGCGGGCGCGGGCCCTTTCGTCCGGACGGTGGCAACCGCCGCCCGGACGCGGGGGGAGCCTCAGGGCAGCGGAGCCATGGTCGGTGGCACCGGGCGGGAGGTGAAGGACTGGTCGCCGGTCGGTGTCACCGGTACCGGAACCTGTGGGACACCGCCTCCGGAAGACATCGGCGGTCCCGAGGGGCTCGCCGTCGACGCGTTGGCGGCCTCGCGGGCCAGGCCGTCGAAGTCCACGAAACCGGTGCGCTCCAGCATGGTGATGTGGTCGAGCACCGTCTGGTTGGCGTCGGAGGCCAGCTGCCGGATCAGTGAGTTGCGCGTGGTGTGCCGGACCTGGGCGATCAGTGCGAACACCTTGCCGTGCGCGGCGCGCAGCAGGTTGGCGAACTTCTGCTCGTACACCTGGCCCTGGGCGGCGGTGAGCTCCCTGAGCCAGCCCTGCTGCTGCTCGTTCGGCTGGTTCGGGAGTTCCACACCCAGTTTGGCGGCGACGTCGCGTGCCCGGCGGTCCAGGTCGGTGTGGCCGACCACCAGATGGTCACCGGCCAGCTTCACCGCCTCGCTGGGGGCGCGCTCGATGGCCTGCTGACCCGCGGGCAGCTCCCACAGCCCGGCCAGCCGCACCTTGACCAGGAAGTCCCGGTCGGTCGCGGAGAGCGGCCCCCACTGCGTGGCCACGCTGGAAGCGTTCAGATCGGCCTCTCCGGTGCCCGAGCGGTCGGCGTACGACCACACGGGAAAGGCGAGGGCGCCCATCGTGGCGACCAGCGCGGCGATGATGAGGGCCGTTCCGTTGATGCGTCGCAGCAAGATCTCTCCCGGGGCCGGAGCGTGACAGTGTCCGATCGACCGCCAACTGCCTCGGCGTACAACCTACTTGGCGGTAACGTCGGTGTGACGGTACGGGGAGATACGTATTGCGGCGCCAGTTCGTTCAGCCACCTCGGCAGAGATCGCGGAGCGTTCCGGGGCGGACCCGGTCCGGGGGTGGCCCGGCAACCCCGGACCGGCAGGTCAGCGGCGCAGGGCCGGGTGGTCGGCGACCACCGTGCAGGAGCCCGGCGCGACCTCGGTGAACCCGGCGTCCCTCACCACAGGCAGCCCGCTCGCGCTGAGCTCGGCCCAGCGGGCGGCGTCAGGGGTCGCCACGGAGAGGGGGAAGCCAGCCTCACGCCAGGCCTTGCGCTCCGTCTCCGAGAGCTCCCACCACGCCAGCTGCGCGCCGTGTCCCGCCTGCGCCATCGCCTTGCCCGCCGACATGGTCACACCGGGATTCATCCAGAGCACAGGTCCGGCCGGATCGGGCGCCGCCACCGGCTCGGGATCGTCGAGATCGGTGCCGGACACCTGGAGCTTGGCCAACTCCTTGGGCCAGCCGTCCAGCGGTACCGGAGGGAAGACCCGCACCTCGGCGTGGGAGCCCGTCACCGTGATCCCGGGCAGCGTGGAAGCCTTGCGCCACTCCGCGCCCCGGGCCCGCCGCACCACCTTCCGGATGCGGGCGTCCTGCCAGGCGCGCACGGCCGCCGCCCACTCGCCCTCGGTCCCGGACTCCTCGTCGCCGAGCGCGCGTGGGTCCGAGAGCATCGTCAGCACCGCGCGGGCGGCCGTCACCAGGGCGTCGTTGCGGGACGGGGGGTCCGTCTTCTCGAGGTGCACCACCAGCGGCAGGACGTACTGCGGGGCCTCGTCGCGGGACGTCGGCTCCGTACGGAACGGGCTGTCGGCGGACGCCTCGGGCGCCGTGGAAATGGGCTCATGGATGCTGTCGCTGCTCACCACACCAGTCTGCCAGGCCCCTCGGACACCTCGTTCTTGTCGGAATTCATGGGTCCGGGTGAGGATGCACCGCATGAAGAGCGACCTCTTTTCCAGTGAGAACACCGCGCAGCAGGCCACGGTCCCCGGCATGACCCTGCAGAACGCCAAATCCATCAAGTACGCCGTCAACGGTGAGATGCACGCCCGCCAGGGGGCGATGATCGCCTTCCGGGGCAATCTCCGCTTCGAGCGCAAGGGCCAGGGCATCGGCGGCATGCTCAAGCGTGCCGTGACCGGCGAAGGACTCCCGCTGATGGCGGTCACCGGTCAGGGCGAGGCGTGGTTCGCCCACGAGGCCGCCAACTGCTTCATCGTGGAGATGGACCAAGGGGATGTGCTGACGGTCAACGGACGCAACGTCCTCTGCTTCGACGCGACGCTCAGCTACGAGATCAAGACGGTGAAGGGTGCCGGGATGACCGGCGGAGGTCTCTTCAACAGCGTCTTCAGCGGTTACGGCAAGCTGGGCCTGATCTGCGAAGGCAATCCGATAGTCATCCCCGTGACCGCGCAGCAGCCGGTGTACGTCGACACCGACGCGGTCGTCGGATGGAGCGCCCAGCTCTCCACCTCGCTGCACCGCTCGCAGAGCTTCGGCTCGATGGTCCGGGGCGGTTCCGGCGAGGCCGTTCAGCTCATGCTCCAGGGCGAGGGATTCGTGATCGTCCGTCCCAGCGAGCTCAAGCCCGAGAAGAAGCAGTCCAGTTGATCCTGAGTGGAGTCGGCCGCCGTCACGGAGCGCGGAGGCCCTGGGTACTGCGCGGGGTCGACCTCGAACTGCCCGCGGGCACCCTCGTCCGGATCGAGGGCCCCAACGGGGCGGGCAAGTCGACCCTGCTGCGGCTGCTCGCCGGCGTCGGCGCGCCGACGGAGGGCCGGGTCACGGGGCGCCCGCGCACGGCGTACGTCCCCGAGCGCTTCCCGGCGGCCCTGCCGTTCACCGCCGCCGGATACCTGGTCCACATGGGCCGCGCCCATGGGCTGACCGCCGCGGAGGCCGCCACCCGGGCCGCGGGGTGGCTGGAGCGGTTCGGCGCCGAGGGGTACGCCCGCACCCCCGTGGCGGAACTCTCCAAGGGCACCGCGCAGAAGGTCGCCGTCGCCCAGGCGCTCATGGCCGCCCCGGGGCTTCTCGTCCTGGACGAGGCGTGGACGGGGCTCGACGCAGGCGCACGCGCCGAGCTGGACCGGGCCGTGGCCGAGCGGCTCGGCGACGGCGCCACCGTCGTCTTCGTCGACCACGATCCGCACCGCCTCGCGGGTGCTTCGCCGACGGCCCACCGCCTGGAAGGAGCCGGCCTCGTCCCCGTGACGGCCACGTCCGAGGGGCCACGCGTCCGGATCGAGGCCACCTGCCAGGACCCCACGTCCGTACCGCCCGAGCTGCCGGACGGGACGACCCTGGAGAGGGCCGGAGCCGGGACGCCTGCGGCCATCCGGCTCACCACCACCACCGCGCACTCTGACCCGCTGCTGCGGGCGCTGCTCGCGGCCGATCCGCCGTGGCACATCACCGGGCTCACCCGGCTCCCCGCACGGGTTCCGGCATCCGTGCCCGGTGCGCGCGCCGACAGCACGACCGTCCACGGACCGGACGGCACGACCGCCCGGGAACCGGACGGCACTTACTGCGCGCGGGACCGTGCGCGAGGCTCGGACCACGGACGCGACGCCGCTCCGGCGCCGGCCGACGACCCGCCCCTCGCACCGTACGGCCGGGCACTCCGCAGGACCGCTGCCCTGACGCGGTACCAGACCGCTCTGCTGGCACGATCACAGCGCTGGCTCGCACCGGTCCTGCTGTACGCCGCCGCCCTCGGGATCGGTGTACGGGCCGGACAGCCGGTGCTCGATTCACTCGGATACGCATCCGCCGTCCTCCTCCCGGTGGCCGCGTGGATCGTGAGGATCTGCGCCACCCAGGAGCCGCCGGCGGCCCGGGCGGTGAGCGCGGCGGCCGTCGGCCCCCGGCGCGCTCATCTGGCCGCCCTGGTGGCGGGACTCGCCTGCGCCCTGGGGCTTGGCTGCGCCGGTGCCGCATTCGTGCTCCTGATCAGCGACCCCGCCGACACCGGAGGCACCGTCGCAGTGCCACTGCTGCCCGCCGCGCTGGCCGGACTGGGCGCGATCACGTGCTGTGCGCTGCTGGGAGCGGCCGTCGGAGCCCTTTGTACCCGGCCGCTCGTGCACCGCCGCGGCTGGTCGCTCGCCGCGGCCGCGCTCGGCTCGCTGTCCGTGCTCGTGGCAGGGGTCTCACCCGCGAACGCCGCGGTGAGCGCACTGGTGTCCGGTTCCGCCACCGGGACGGTGCCCTCGACTTCCCTTCCCGCGGCGGCCGCCCTCGCCGTCGCCGCCGGGGCGGCCGCGCTCACCTCGCGGACGTCGGCGCTGCGTGGGTGAGTAGCCTCGTACCCATGGACGAACGCGTGGACGACACGTACTGCGAGGCGCCCGCACCCGCTCCCGTACCCGCGGACGCCGGTCCTCCGTACGCCGAGTGCGTGCTGTGCCGCGAGCCGACCGAGTACCCGGAGTCGACCAAGGGCAGCACCCTCTGCCCGGTCTGCGCCTGGCAGGAGGCCGGCCGCAGCGCCTGTTCCGGCTGACCGCCCGGAACCGTCGCGAGGTTCTCAGCCGCGCATCAGCTCGGACACCTTGACGAAGCGGTAGCCGCGCTCGCGCAGCTCGGGGACGATCCGGCGCAGCGCCTCCTCCGTGACGGGTGCCGCGCTGCGGGTGCAGTGCATGACCACCAGCGAACCCGGCCTGACCCCGTCCAGCACCTGCTCGGCCACCGCGTCCGCGTCCGTGGCGAAGGCGTCCCCGCTGACCACGTCCCACTGGACCGCGGTCACCCCGGTCGGGGCGAGTGCCTTGAGCGCCACGTCGTCGTAGCAGCCGCCGGGGAAGCGGAAGTACGGCACGACGTTGCGCGCCCCGGTGCCCCGGATCGCGGTGAACGCCCGCTCCACATCGCTGCGCATGTCGGCCTCGGCCACCGTCGGGAGCCCGTAGCACGGGGTGGAGAAGGCGTAGTGGCTGAAGGAGTGGTTGGCGATCTCGAAGAGGGGGTCGTTGCCGATCGAGCGGGCCTGGGCCGGGTACTCCTGTGCCCATCGCCCGGTCATGAAGACCGTGGAGGGGACCTTTATCCGCCGGAGCGTGGCGATAAGCGCCGGATTGTCGAAGCGCTCGCCCTCGGCGGCCCGAGGGCCCTGGTCGGCGGTCATGTCGGCGTCGAAGGTGAGTGCCACGACCTTGCCGGCGCTGCCCCCGGCGTCGCGGGAGCCCTGTGGGCCCGCGCCCGGAGCGGAGTCCGCTCTTCGTTCGAAGACCGGGGTCAGCCCCTTCGGCCCCCGGGCCGGAGCGGGTGGCTCGGTCCCGGGGGCCTGTGAGGGGGCTGCCGTATCCGTCGCGGACCCCGAGGGTGCGGGGAGCGCGGCTGTCCCGGAGTGGGGCGTCCCGGAGCTGCCGCAGCCTGCCAGTGCCCCACTCAACACAGTCAGCACGATCATCGTACGAACAGATTTGATCATCGAAGGACGCTAGCCGCCGGTTCGTCGGATGACGCTCGCGGCACTCCGGGGCGGCCGGTCTCCGGGTCGGCGGATCACCCGCCTGCCCGAGCTCCGCTCATCGCCAGGGGCCCGTCACCGCGAAGGTCGTCCCCGGCGTGTAGCAGTTCACGAACATCGTCCCTCCGTCGGGCGAGAAGGTGACGCCGGCGAACTCGCCCCACTCCGGCTCCTCGGGGGTGCCGATGTTCTGCCGCCCCCGAGCCATCGCGTAGACCTCACCCCGCCGGGTCACTCCGAGCACGTGCTGGGCGCCGCCGCCGTCCTCGCAGACCATGAGCCCGCCGCCGGCGGCCAGGCAGATGTTGTCGGGGGACTCGCCGGGCAGCTGGACGTCGGTGCCGGGGCCGAAGACGATCACCAGGGTGAGCCGGCGCCGGCCCGGCTCGTACCGCCACACCTGGCCGAAGTGGTCGGCGGCCGACCCCTCCGCGCTGTGCGCGAAGCTGGAGACGAAGTACACCGACGAGCCGCCCCAGTAGCAGCCCTCCAGCTTCTGGGCGTGAGTGATGCCCTTGGGGCCGAAGTCCTGCAGCCGGATCGGCGTCCCGGCCGCCTGCGGATCCGGCACTGGCACCCATTCCACCCGGTCGAAACTCGCGCCGGTCTCCTGGACCGCCGACAGGTCGGGCACCCCGGGGACCCGCATGGCCTCGAGCGTGCCGCCCGCCCGCAGGGAGCCCACCCCGCCGAGCGGCTTCTCGGGCAGGAAGCGGTAGAAGAGTCCGAACGGCTTCTCGAAGGCGTCCTCCGTCTCGTACACGACGCCGCTCCGCGGATCGACTGCGATCGCCTCGTGCTGGAACCGGCCCATCGCGGTGAGCGGGACGGCCCCGGTGCGGCGGGGATCGGCGCCGTCCACCTCGAAGATGAAGCCGTGGTCCTTGGTGTAGCCGTTGGTGCCTGCCTTGTCCTCGGTCTCCTCGCAGGTCAGCCAGGTGTTCCAAGGGGTCGGGCCGCCCGCGCAGTTGACGGCCGTACCCGCGATGGCGACCCGCTCGCCCAGGACGTTGCCGCGGCCGTCCAGTTCGAGGGCCGTACAGCCGCCCTTGCCCATCGGGTCGTAGGTGAGGCCCTCGACCGCGGGGACCCCGATCCTGCCGGTGGCGCGGTTCTCGTGGTTGCGTACGAGGTGGACCCGGCCGCGCCGGCCGGCGAAGGCGGCCATGCCGTCGTGGTTGCTCGGGACCTGTCCCTCGCCGGAGCGGAGCTCGTCGCCCTCACGGGACAGCACCCGGTAGCGGAATCCTTTCGGCAGGTCGAGCAGGCCGTCCGGGTCCGGGACGAGCGGCCCGTAACCGCTGTGGCCCCGGGCCGAGGCGGTTCCGGCGAAGAGTTCGGTGAACGCCCCGGTGAAGGTCACCGAGGCGGCGGCCGCCGCGCTCGTGGCCAGGACCTGGCGGCGGGTGGCGAGGTGGCGCTGTGCGGATGACATGAGGCAACTCCCTGTTGGCGGACAGGTGGCGCTACTTGTTCGATCAGGCCTGCCCCGGGGAGCGCCGTCCTGAACTCTGTCATGCGCATGAAATTCGATCGGTGCATCCGGTCTCCGTACGCCCTGGTGAAGACGGCCCGGCGGGCGCACACACCTGTCCCCCGGAAGGCGCTGCCTTCCGGGGGACAGGTGAGGGGTGCTCAGGCCAGGGACGCGGTGAGCGTGATGGTGGTGCCGGTGAGCGCCTGGCTGACCGGGCAGTTCGCCTTGGCGTCCTCGGCCGCCTTCACGAAGCCGGCCTCGTCGAGGCCGGGAACCTCGCCCTCCACCGTGAGGTGGATGCCGGTGATGCCCGTCCCCGGCTGGAAGGTCACCTCGGCCTGCGTGTTCAGCCGGGTCGGCGGGGTCCCGGCCGTGGCCAGACCGTTGGACAGGGCCATCGAGAAGCAGCTGGAGTGCGCGGCGGCGATGAGCTCCTCGGGGCTGGTCTTGCCGTTCGCCTTCTCCGCGCGCGACGGCCAGGAGACGGGGTACTCCCCGATCCCGGAGGAGTCGAGCGTGACGACGCCGTTGCCCTCGATCAGGTTGCCTTCCCAGACCGTGTGCGCCTGACGCGTGGTAGCCATGTGTGGATCCCTTCGAACGGTATGCGCGGTAAGTGCGGGAGCCGGGGCGGCGCCCGGAGGCCCACCCGTGTCCCGCACACCTGAACCTACTGCGCCGCAAGACCCTTCGCGTCACGCGCCAGTGCCGTCAGCCTCGAGATCGCCCGGAAGTACTTCTTGCGGTACCCGCCGTTCAGCATCTCGTCGCTGAACAACCGGTCGAAGGGGAGCCCGGAGGCGAGCACCGGGATCTCACGGTCGTACAGCCGGTCCGCGAGCACCACGAGCCGGAGCGCGGTCGACTGGTCGGGCACCGGGGCGACGCCGGTCAGGCACACCGCCGCGATCCCCTCGGTGAGTGCGCCGTAGCGGCTCGGGTGCACCCGGGCGAGGTGGTCCAGCAGCGCCGGGAAGTCGTCGAGGGACGCCCCGGGGGTCGCGTACGCGGCCTTGGTGACCTGCTCGTCGGAGTACGGGGGCGGGGCCTCGGGGAGCCCGCGGTGGCGGTAGTCCTCACCGTCGATCCGCAGGGGCCGGAAGTGCGAGGAGAGGCCCTGGATCTCACGGAGGAAGTCCGCAGCGGCGAACCGTCCCTCACCGAGCTTGCCCGGGAGGGTGTTCGACGTCGCCGCCAGCGCCACCCCCGCCTCCACGAGCCGGCTGAGGAGCGAGGACACCAGCACCGTGTCACCGGGGTCGTCGAGCTCGAACTCGTCGATGCAGAGCAGCCGGTGCCCGCTCAGGGTCTTCACGGTCTGCTGGAATCCCAGGGCGCCGACGAGGTTGGTCAGTTCGACGAACGTACCGAAGGCCTTGAGGGAGCTGTCGGCCGGTGTGGCGTGCCAGAGGGAGGCGAGCAGGTGCGTCTTGCCGACGCCGTACCCGCCGTCGAGATAGACGCCGCGCGGCGCGGAAGGAGCCGCCGGCTGCTTCTTCCCGAACCACTTGCGCCGCCCGGTACCCGTGGCGTGCGCGCCACCGAGCCCCGCCGCGAAGGAGCTGAGCACTTCGACGGCCTCGCGCTGGCTCGGCTGGTTCGGGTCGGGTACGTACGTATCGAAACGTACCGAGTCGAAGCGCGGCGGCGGCACCATCTCCGCGACCAGCCGGTCGGCGGGGACGCGCGGCTCGAGGGCGCACAGGGACTGCGGGGACTCTTCGGCTATGGGGCTCTGCCCCTGCGCGGTGGTGGAGGACGACACAACTGTCCACCTTAAGGCCTCTCCCGGACGCCCCTCGGCGGCGTGCCAGACTGCGGACCATGCGACGCCTGCTCCCTGTGACGGACCCGACACCCACCACCGCGTCCCCCGGCGGCGCCGACCGCGAGTGGACGCTCGACGAACTGGCCGACGCCTACGCCTATCCGGACGTCCGCCCGGTGGGGGACGGCGGCCCCTGGCTCCGCGCCAACATGGTGTCCACCCTGGACGGTGCCGCCCACCACGAAGGCCGCTCGCAGGGCATCTCGACCCCCGCCGACATGCGGATCTTCGGCACCCTCCGGGGCCTGGCCGACGCGGTCGTGGTCGGTGCCGAGACGGTCCGCCTCGAGGGGTACCGGCCTGCGCGCGCCCGCGAGGCCTTCGCCGCCCGGCGCGAGGCGGCCGGCCAGGGACCCGCCCCGGTGATCGCGGTGGTCAGCGCGAGCCTCGACCTCGACTTCTCACTTCCGCTCTTCGCCTCTCCGCTGGTCCCGACCCTGCTGATCACCGGCGAGGCGGCGCCCTCGGACCGGGTCCGGGCGGCCCGGGACGCCGGGGTGGAGGTGCTCTTCGCCGGGGAAGGTGCCGCCGTCGACCCGGTCCGCGCCGTCGCGGTGCTGGCTGAGCGCGGCCTTCGAAGGCTCCTCACCGAGGGCGGCCCTCGTCTGCTCGGCCAGTTCGTCGCCGCCGGAGTGCTCGACGAGCTCTGCCTGACGCTGTCCCCGATGCTCACGGCGGGGGACGCGCAGCGCATCGCCGGAGGCCCGTCCGTCCCCGTGCCGGAACGTTTCTCCCTGGTCTCCCTGCTCGAGGAGGAGGGGTTCCTCTTCACCCGGTACGGGAAGATCCGACACTGAGCGGAATTTACCGTTCCGCTTGGCTTCGGGTGGGCAGACTTACTCGTGCTACCCCGTGCAATTGCGGGGAAGGATGGTTTCAGCAGTGGCGGCCGTCCCCCGCGGCCGGCCAGATGAAGCGGAAGGGCGTCTGTCGTGTTCACCAGCGTTTTGATGATCGAGAAGCCCCTCACCCCGGAGGACGTGGAGTTTGTCACCACCCTCCACGGCGATGAGAAGACCTCGTTCGTCGTACTGATGCAGCCCCGCAGCGACCAGGCGGACGTACTGCTGCGCGCGATCGACGACGTGGCGATCGGCGAGCTCCGGGAAGCCGTCCGGGAGGGTGACAGGCCCGAGGGCAAGGAGGCGAGGGAACCGGCGGAAATGGCGCTGGAGTACTCGCTGCGGGAGCTGCGCGAGGCGGGATCCGAGGCCGTCGGACAGGTGGTCGAGGACCACCCCCTGGACAAACTGAAGACCGTGGTCGACGACTCCGGGGCCGACGAGGTCATCGTCCTGACGGCCCCGCACTACGTCGAGGAGTTCTTCCACCGCGACTGGGCGTCCAGAGCCCGCCACAAGGTCGGCGTACCGGTGCTCAAGCTCTTCGCGCACAGCGAATAGGCTGGGGGCGGACCCAGAACCACGTCACACCTCGGGAGAGACACGTATGGCACCCGGTATTCCTGCCGCCCTGGAACGGCCGCACTTCATCGGCATCGGCGGCGCCGGAATGTCGGGCATCGCGAAGATCCTCGCGCAGCGCGGCGCGAAGGTGGCCGGCAGCGACGCCAAGGAGTCCGCCACCGCCGACGCGCTGCGCGCGCTGGGCGTCACCGTCCACATCGGTCACGCCGCCGGACACCTGGCCGACGACGCCACCTCCGTCGTCGTCTCCAGCGCCATCCGCGCCGACAACCCGGAGCTGGTCCGCGCCGCCGAGCTCGGCATCCCGGTGGTGCACCGCTCCGACGCGCTCGCCTCGCTGATGGACGGCCTGCGCGCCATCGCGGTCGCCGGTACGCACGGCAAGACCACCACCACGTCGATGCTCGCTGTCGCCCTCTCCGAGCTGGCCCTCGACCCCTCGTACGCCATCGGCGGCGACCTGGAGGGGCCCGGCACCAACGCCACGCACGGCGGCGGCGACATCTTCGTCGCCGAGGCGGACGAGAGCGACCGCAGCTTCCAGAAGTACGCCCCCGAGGTCGCGATCGTCCTCAACGTGGAGCTGGACCACCACGCGAACTACGCGTCGATGGACGAGATCTACGAGTCCTTCGAGACCTTCGTCGGCAAGGTGGTCCCCGGCGGCACCCTGGTCGTCGCCGCCGACCAGCCCGGCGCGGCGGAGCTGACGCGACGCGTCCGCGAGCGCTCCTCCCTCACCGTCGTCACCTACGGCGAGTCCGAGGGCGCCGACGTCCGCGTCCACAAGGTCACCCCGCGGGGTCTGACCAGCGAGGTCACGGTCGTCCTCGGCGGCAAGTACCTCACGTTCACCGTCTCGGTGCCCGGCCGGCACTACGCGCACAACGCGGTGGCGGCGCTGGCCGCGGGCATCGCCCTCGGCATTCCCGCGCACAACCTGGCCTCCGCCATCGGCAAGTACACCGGTGTGAAGCGCCGCCTCCAGCTCAAGGGCGAGGCGGCCGGCGTCCAGGTCATCGACTCGTACGCGCACCACCCCACCGAGATGACCGCCGACCTGGAGGCCATGCGGGGCGCGGCGACGGGTTCACGCCTCCTGGTGGTCTTCCAGCCCCACCTCTTCTCCCGCACCCAGGAGCTCGGCACGGAGATGGGCCAGGCCCTCGCCCTGGCCGACGCCTCACTGGTCCTGGACATCTACCCGGCCCGCGAGGACCCGGTGCCCGGTGTCACCAGCGAGCTGATCATCGACGCCGCGAAGGCCGCCGGCGCCGAGGTCACGGCCGTCCACGACAAGGCGGCGGTGCCCGCCGCCGTCGCGGGAATGGCGAAGCCGGGCGATCTGGTTCTCACCATGGGAGCGGGCGACGTCACCGACCTCGGCCCGCTGATCCTGGACCACCTGTCGAGCTGAGGGAGCCACCGTGCCGTACGACGTCGAGAAGCCTGACGAGCAGTGGCGGGCGGAGCTGACCCCCGCCGAGTACGCGGTGCTGCGCCAGGCCGGCACCGAGCCCGCGTTCGTGGGCGAATACACGGACACCACCACGGCCGGCGTCTACTCCTGCCGCGCCTGCGGTGCGGAGCTGTTCCGCTCCGACACCAAATTCTCGTCCCACTGCGGCTGGCCGTCCTTCTACGACCCGAAGGACACCGACGCGGTCGAGCTCATCCAGGACAACAGCCACGGCATGGTCCGCACCGAGGTGCGCTGTGCCCGCTGCGGTTCGCACCTCGGCCACGTGTTCGAGGGCGAGGGCTATCCGACGCCCACCGACCAGCGTTACTGCATCAACTCGATCTCGCTGACCCTGGCGCCGGACGAGAGCTGAGCCCCGGAGCGGCGCTGTGACGACGGCCGCCCGCCAGGAGCACCTGCTCCTGGCGGGCGGCCGTCGTCCGTGGCGGGTACGGTCAGCTCTTCACGAGCTCCGCGGGCTCCTGGCGCTGCACCGGGATCTCCCGCCGCAGGCGCTCGCCCTCGATGTCGAGGTCCGGCAGGACACGGTCCACCGGGCGGGGCAGCCACCAGGCGGCCCGTCCCAGGAGGTGCATCAGAGCCGGTACCAGCGTCATGCGGACGACGAAGGCGTCGACAAGCACGCCGACCGCGAGGGCGAAGCCGATGGACTTGATGATCGGGTCGTGCATGAAGACGAAGCCGCCGAACACGGCGGTCATGATCACTGCGGCGGCGGTGACCACGCGGCCGTTGTGGCCGACCCCGCTGATGACGGACTCACGGGCGTCCGCGCCGTGGACGAAGTCCTCCCGCATCCGGGAGACGAGGAAGACCTCGTAGTCCATGGCCAGCCCGAAGAGGATGCCGATCAGCAGGATGGGCAGGAAGCTGACCAGGGGCCCCGGGGTGTCCAGGCCGACCAGCCCGGCCAGATGTCCCTCCTGGAAGATGGCCACGGTGATGCCGAAGGTGGCGCCGATGGTCAGCAGGAAGCCCAGAGCCGCCTTGAGCGGCACCAGGACCGAGCGGAAGACCAGCATCAGCAGCAGTACCGAGAGGCCGACCACCAGCAGCAGGTAGACCGGCAGTGCCGCGGCGAGCTTCTCCGAGACGTCGATGCCGACCGCCGTGGCGCCTGTCAACGCTACGGACGCCCCGTCGACCCGCTCCACCCGGTCACGGATCTCGTTGACCGTGTCCTCCGTCGCGGCGGACGTGGGGCCCGTCTTCGGGATCACGGCCAGCAGCGCCGTCGTGCCCTTCTCGTTCACCTGGGGGGCCGCCACGGCCAGCACCCCGTCGGTGCCGGTGATCAGCGCGGCGGTCTCCTTCGCCGCCTTGTCCGTGGCCTCGGGGGTGCCGGCGGACACCACGGCGATCAGCCGGCCGTTGAAGCCCTCGCCGAATCCCTCGGTCGTCAGGTCGTACGCCTCGCGGTTGGGTGAGCCCACCGCCTCGGTGCTCGCGTCGGGCAGCGCCAGTCGCATGTCCTGGACCGGCAGGGCGAGGGCGCCGAGACCGGCCACCCCCAGCACGAGGACGGGAATCCGCAGGCGCGCCACGATCCGGCCCCAGCCGAAACCGAGGCCCTTGCCGGCCGGGTCATCGGTGGCGGTGGCCTCCGACCCGTCACGCGTCCGCAGCTTTCGGGGCAGTACGCGGTTCCCGGCGAAGCCGAGGACCGCCGGGAGCAGGGTGAGGGATACCAGCACCGTGAGGGCCACGGTCGCCGCGGCCGCGAGGCCCATGACGGTGAGGAAGGGGACCCCCGCCACGGCCAGCCCCGCCAGCGCGATGACCACGGTCGCGCCGGCGAACACGACGGCCGAACCGGCGGTCCCGGCGGCCCGGCCCGCCGCCTCCTCGCCGTCCAGCCCTTCCAGCAGGTAGTGGCGGTAACGGGAGGTGATGAACAGGGCGTAATCGATCCCGACGGCCAGGCCCAGCATCAGCGCGAGGATCGGAGCGGTGCTGGTCAGTTCGACGGTGGAGCTGAGGGCGAACAGCCCGGCCATGCCAGCCCCGACACCGACCAGCGCGTTCAGCAGGGTCATTCCGGCGGCGACCAGGGAGCCGAAGGTGAGGACGAGCACGATCGCGGCCACCCCGACGCCGATGACCTCGGTCGAACCGACCTCGGGCACGCCGCGCATGATCTCGCCGCCGTGTTCGACGCGCAGTCCCTTCACCGAAGCGCCGGCCTCGGTGAACGCCTCACGCTGCGCGTCGGTGATCCCGTCGACACCCGAGGTGAACTGCACCTGGATCAGGGCGTAGCGGCCGTCCCGGGACACGGCCTTGGACACGAACGGGTCGACGGCCGCGAGGACGCCGGGAACATCCTTCGCCTCCTCGGTCACCGGAGCCACGGCCGCGGGTGTGAGCCTTCCGCCCTCGGGCGCGGCCACGACTATGGTCCCCGTCGCCCCGCCCGCCTGCGGGAACTCACGGGCCAGGGAGTCCAGCGCCTTCTGCGACTCGGTCCCGGGGATGGAGAACTTGCTGGTGGTGGGGCCACTGAAAGCCGCCGCGCCCCCTCCGAGCAGGGCGAGCAGCAGGAGCCAGAGGGCGAGGACCCGCCCCCGGCGACGGAAGGAGAGCCGGCCGAGCCGGTACAGCAGGATGGCCATGCGAGGAGGCGTCTTTCTCTTCGTACGGGACGACTTCTGTCAGCTGGTGGGGTGGCCGAGGGTTCCCAACGCCCCTCGGATCAGTTCGGCGCGCATCGCGTCGGGTTCGGCGTCGACGCCGGAGGCGACCGCGACGGCCACGCCGCCGATCACCATCTGGGCCCTCACCCGCGCACCGGGTTCGTCCGAACGGCCGGCGAGCGCGTCCGCGAGTCCGTCGACCGCGTGCGGGATGACGGCGAGTACGGGGTGCTCCAGCATGTCGGGCAGCTCGGCGAAGATGATCTTCACCTCCAGGTGGAAGCGCATCGCCAGAGCGACGTAGACCTTCACGGCCGACTCGACGGCCTGATCCCCCGTCAGCGCCGCCAGCTCCTCCTGCATGACGGAGAGGCTCTCGGCGGGTGGGGTCAGCAGTTCGGCGAGGATCGAGTCCTTGCCGGTGAAGTGGTAGAGCAGCGAGGCCTTGGAGCAGTGAGCCTCCACCGCGATGTCGTGCAGTGAGGTGCCCCTGAAGCCGTGCTCGGCGAAGAGGCGCAGTGCGGCGTCGAGGATCTGACGCCGCATCGTGGACGGCGGACGTGGCATGGGCCCACCGTAGCTGACCGATCGGTCAGCCCTGACCGATCGGTCAGGATTTCTCCGACGGCCCGCACCCTCCCGGCGCGGAGACCGTCCCCCGCGTGGACGCGGCACGGCCCTCCGGCGTCAACTGCCGGAGGGCCGTGCGAAGTCGTACAGGAAGCGGGGTGGTGTGGCACCGGGACACGCGGGCCCGGGTTCGTAAGGCCTCAGTCGCCCGTCGGCCGTCCGCCGCGCTCGATGTACTCCCCGTCGCGTGCGACGACCACACCACCGTGCACGACGAGGTCCCGCCGAGGCGTGTCCACCACGACCTGGGGCACGCATTCGCCGCGCACGAGGACGAAGTCGGCCGGTGCGCCGGGTGTGAGGTCCGCGTGGGGGAGGCCCATCACGTCCGCGCCTCCGTGGGCGGCGACGCGGTAGCACTCCGAGAGTTCGTCGTCGAGCCGTACGTCGGTGACCCACCCGAGCAGATGGGCGCGGTGCAGCATGTCGGCGTTGCCGAACGGGCTCCACGAGTCACGAACGCCGTCGGAGCCGAGCCCGACCCGCACCCCGTGCTCACGCAGCCGGGCGATGGGCAGTACCAGGGTGTCGGACGGTGCCACCGTCGTGAGCGCGATGTCCAGATCGCCCAGGTCGGCGGCGAGCGGGCCGAGTTCGGCGTCGGTCAGACCGGTCAGGCAGAAGACGTGGCTGACGGTGACCTTGCCGCCCAGGGACAGGGCGCGGGTCCGGTCGATGATGCCGCGCAGCGCGTCGAGCCCCTTCGCGCCCCGGTCGTGGAGGTGGATGTCCACGCCGACGCCGTGGCGATCCGCGATACCGAAGACGAGGTCGAGCTGCTCCTGCGGGGCCTGGTCGAAGCCGCCGGGGTCGATCCCGCCGATCATGTCCACGGAGCCGTCGCGCGCCGCCTCCTCCAGCAGTTCGGCGGTGCCCGGGGTCCTCACCACCCCGTGCTGCGGGAACGCCACGATCTGTACGTCCAGGGCGTGGCGCAGCCGCCTGCGGGCCTCGGCGAGCCCTTCCACTCCCGCCAGGTCGTACGCCGGTGCCACGTCGGCGTGCGCCCGCATGCCCCGGGTGCCCCGGGCGACGGCGTTGGCCATCAGGCCGTACGCCCGCTCCCCGACGGAACGCCGCTGGCCGTTGAACAGCTCGACGTCCTGCGCGACGTAGTCGGCTATGCCGCTCGCGGGCTTGCGGGAGACCCAGGACCCGCCCCAGGTGGTCTTGTCGGGGTGGATGTGCGCGTCCACGAGGGAGGGCAGTGCGAGGCGTCCGCCGCCGTCGACGACCTGCGCGCCGCGGGGTGCCGGGCGGTGCGAGACGCGTCCGTCCACCACCACCAGGTCCGTGGGGCCCGAGGCGCCGGGGAGGACCACGTTCCGGAAGACCGCGGTCCCGTTGCCCGGGCGGCCGGCGCCCGGTGCCGCGGCAACGGCCGGGGCCGCCGCGGCCGGTGTGCCGGCGACGGCACTCGCCGTGGCGGTGGTGCCGGCCAGCGCGGCGGCACCGGCGAGCATCCGGCGACGGGAGAAGGTGCCGGGGGATGACGGTTGCATGGTCACTCCTGCTTCGCGTTCGGGGACGGTCGGGACGAGGGGGAAGGGTGGTGTGCCGTCAGGCGGCGAGGCCGGCGCGGACGACCCGGACGGGGCGCCGCAGCACCGAGACATCGGCGAGCGGATCGCCGTCGAGGACGATCGCGTCACCGCTGAACCCGCGGGCCAGGCGGCCGACCGTGCGCTCCAGCCCGAGAAGCCTCGCCGCACCCGTCGTGGCGGTGCGGATCGCGTCCAGCGCCGGCAGACCGGCGGCCCTCATCAGCTCCACCTCCCGGCCGATCGGACGCACCGTGCCCCCGGACGAATCGGTTCCGGCGGCGAGCGGGACGCCCGTCTCGTGCGCGGCGAGCACCGCGCGCTTCAGCACGGGCAGGTAGGCGCGCCCCCGCTCCGCGAGGACCGGGTCGGAGGATTCGGCGAGGCCCGCGATCGCGGTGAGGGTGGGTGTGAAGTAGGTGCCCCTCCTGCGCATCTCGTGCAGGGTCCGCTCGCCGACGAACACGCCGTGCTCCAGGGAGCGGATGCCCGCCGCCACGGCGTCGTCGCAGCCGCGCTCGCTGTAGCTGTGGCAGAGGACGCCCTTGCCGCCCTTCCGGGCCGCCCGCACGATCTCGGAGAGCTGCTCACGCGAGTAGACCTGTGCCAGCGGGTCCTGCTCGGGCAGCCCGGCGCGTTCGTTGACCCGTGTCTTGACGACGTCGGCGCCCCTGGCGATGTTCACCTCGACCACCCGGCGCAGCGCCTCGGCCGAGCGGACTCCGTCCTTCAGGCGGGCGAGCGGGGTGAGGTCGGGGTCCGCCAGCACCGTCTCGCCGAGGTCCGGCGTCACGAAGATGCCCGCGGCGACGAGCCTCGGCGCCAGGCCGGGGCTGTGCCGGGCGAGTTCGCGCACGGCGATGTCCTGGTAGAAGGAGGTCGAGCCGCTCCGCGCGCTGGTCGCCCCCTGGCGTACCGCGTCCAGCGCCTCGGCGGTGGTGCTCAGGTGGATGTGGGCGTCGATCAGCCCCGGCATCACCCAGCGGCCGTGCGCGTCGAGGGTCTCGGCGCCCCGGGGTACGGCGACATCGCCGCGTGCTCCCGCCGCGCGTACCGTCCCGTCCACGATGACGATCACGGAGTTCTCCGTGACATCGCCGGTGGCCGGGTCCAGGAGCGTGCCTCCCTCGATGACGAGGCTGCCACCGCGCGGGGAACCGCCGCCGGACGCGGCGGGCCGAGCGTCGGCGCTCCTCGGGCCGGCCGTCGCGGGCCCGGCCGCGGCCACGGTCCCCGCGAGTGCGGCCGCGCCGGCGAGGACACCACGGCGGGTCAGCCGGCTGGAGGGTGGGGGGAGGGCTTCGACGCACATACGGGCTCCTTGGGGGAGTGGTCGACGACTACCCGAGTTTTGTATACCAGGTGTTCACGCCCGAGCAAGGATCATGTCGCCGAACTGCGAGTATGTGTGTATACGAGAGCGGTGCTGAGGAGATCCGGGAGGCTCTCCGACGTCTTGGTATACAAGGGTGGGCGGTCGGCCGGTCAGCTGTCGCCGAACATGGAGCGCAGGGCCACGGCCCTGCTGTCCCTCACATGCAGCAGGGTGCTGGCGGCGGCCGCCTCCACGTCCCCGGCGGAGATGTGCCGGTACATCTCCGCGTGCTGGGCCCGCATGTGGGCGGGCTCCTCGCGCAGGCCGAACAGCAGCCGCAACTGCCAGCTCAGCTGCTCCAGGGTGCGCGTCAGCAGCGGGTTGCCCGTCATCGCGACGACGCTCTCGTGGAACGCCGTGTGGGCGGCGACCTCGCGCGTCCCCTCATCCGAAGCGGCCGCCGACTCGGCCTGGGACAGGGCGGCCTCCAGCCCGGCCAGCCCCCCGAGATCGCCCGAGGCCACGGCGCGCGCCGCCAGACGCGAGGCCTGGACGGCCAGCGGCTCCCAGACCTCGTAGAGGTGCTCGACATCGGCCTGCTGGATCCGCCGCACCCGTACGCCGCTGTGGGGGAGCAGTTCGAGCAGCCCCTCGGTGACCAGCGCACGCAGAGCCTCGCGCACGGGAACCCGGGACATGCTGAGCTCCTCGGCGACCTCCCGCTCGACCAGGCGCGCGCCCTGCGCGTAACGCCGGTCGACGATGCGCTGCAGAACGGCCTCACGGGCCCGTGCGCTCAGCGACGCCGGGGCCGCCGGCCCTCCGTCGCCGGCCACCGGTACGGTGCTGCTTCTCTCCGCCACTCCTGCCGCCTCACTCGTCACCCGTCCGGACCGGACGGACCCGGGCACCTCAGTCCTCGTCCGCCCCGGAATCCGAGGCAGCCTCCGCGCGCAGCAGCGGGTGCGCCACCCCGGGGAACACCCGGGCCTGGACGACCTCCTCGGCTCCGGCGCCCCGCACCACGGTCTCCGCCACACCCCACGGCCGGCCCGCCAGGCGCACGGTCAGCGTGTACGAGGCCGGACAGCCCGTGCACTCGTAACGGTCGGCCCAGACCTCGACCTCCGTCAGACTGCCCGGGTAACGCTTCACATGACGGTGCCGGGCGTGGCAGCGGTCGCACGTCTCGCCGGGCTCGCACGTACCGCCGCAGGGGCACGGGACGTCCAGGGACTCCGCAGGGGCCCACCGCTGCACCAGGCGGGCCTCACGGGTCGCCCCCATGTCCTTCATCGCCTTCAGGTTCCGCGCGGCGACGTTGTACGACTCGCCGGTCGCGGCCATCCGGTCCCGGATCACGTCCTTGCGTCCGCGGTTCGTCGTCATGCCGTCTCCTCCTGGGATGTCACGCAGCCCGCCAGGAGGCACACGAGATCAGAACCTCCCACGGTACCCGCCGCACGGAGCCCGCAGCGAACCCGTCACCCCCTGCGCACCCGCCCCACGATGCGCCGGCCGAGCCGCCCCAGAGGGCGGGACGGCCGGTTCCACGTACGGAACGCGTCGACCGTGCGGCTGCTGTCCCCGCGCTCCACCGCCTCCTCCACCGCGGCCAGCTCCTCCGCCGACAGGTGCCGCACCACCGGGCGCAGCACCTCGTCCAGCAGGGCCGTCCTGGTCCGGTTCCAGTCGCCACCCGCGTGCGGGTGCGCGCTCCACACGGTGAAGCAGTCCGCCACGTACGCGGGATCGGCCCGCAGCAGGGCGCCGACCGCCTCGCGCCGCGCGGCCCGGCCGTACGCGGCGATCAGGTCCTCGTCCCCGCTGTGCACGAACGCGTACAGCTCGTCCTCGGGGCGCCCGGGAGCGAGCAGCCGCTCGGCCAGGGCGCCGAAGGCGTGCTCCAGGGCGGCGGCCCCCGACGGTCCGGCACCGCCGCGCAGCTCGCGGGCACGGTCGGCCCAGCCTGCCTCCGCCGTGCCCTCGCGCACGTCCCGCGCGAAGTCCAGCAGCATCAGGCCCGCCCGGGTCTCCGCGCCGATCTCCTGCGGGAAGCTCCGCAGCAGGTCGTGGGCGAGGGCGGGGGCGTCCTCGTCATCGTGGGGCGCGGCGAGCGCGGCCGCCACCAGGTGGCTCCAGGTACCCGCCGCCCGATGAGCGTCGGACGTGGTCGCCGCCAGCATCGACCGGGCCTCACCGGCGGCCGGTGTGTCCTCGCCCCACACCAGTCCCACCGCGGTCCGCAGCACCAGGGGCTCCGCGAAGGGGGACATCCCGGCCGCCCGGAGGACCGTGTGCAGCGCCCCTGTCCGGTCCTCCGCGCGAGCCTTCGCGCCGGGCGCCTCGGCGCACATCCGCAGGTGCGGCAGTGCCTGGGTCCCCGTGAACGGCAGCGCGACCTTGAGCAGCAGCTCCTCCGCCGCCGCGGGCCGGTCGGGCGCCAGCCGGTCCAGCTCCCCCAGCAGGGCCGTACGCACGTCGAACTGCTCGTCCAGCAGTTCCAGCAGGGAAGGGAATCCGGCCGTCCCCGTATCGGTGAGCAGCGCCAGCGCCAGCCGGTTCACCGCGGAGGGAAGGAGCTCGGCGCAGTCCAGGCCGAGCAGCCGCACGATCCGCAGCAGCTGCACGGTCCGCTCGACACCCCGGGGCACCCCGGCGCCGAGCTCGGCCAGCAGCTCGTCACCGAGCTCCTCGACCAGCCCGGCCAGCGCCCGTTCCCCGGCCGGCTCCTCGAACGCCGACCGGGCGGGCGGCTCCAGGGTCACATCGCCGCCGCGTACCGCCTCCGTCACCAGCAGCGCCGCGAGCGGTGCGGTGACGGCTGCGGGGCAGCGGCCGTCGAGCGCCGTCAGCAGCCGGAGCGCCGCGGCGCACTCGGCGGGCGTACGGTCGTCCGCCGGAGCGGTCAGCGCGTCCGTCAGCCGCCGTACGCCCTTCTCGTCCAGTGCGTATGGGCGCTCCGCCGCCCAGGCCGCCGCTGCCGCCCGTCCGCCCGACCCGAGGGCGATGCCCGCGCCCAGCGCGGTGACGGCGAGCGGACCCGCCGCGAAGGGCTCGCCCGGAAGCTCCGCCGCCTCCGCGAAGAGCTCGGGGGCACGGCTGCGCCAGATCTGTGCGGCCGTCGCCGCCCAGGCGTCGTCACCCGCACCGGAGGGGCGCGGGCCCGAGGCGCTGTGCACCCGGAAGCGGGGGTCGCAGATGTCTGGCGCGTCCTCGGGCAGGACTCCGACGACCTGGTGGGCGGTGCGTCCCGGGTGACGGGTGTAGGTGGTGAAGGTGAGACGTTCGGCGTGCTCGCGGGGGAGCACGGTGGCGGCCAGCGCCACCCATCGGGCCACGTCCGCGCTCTGCCGTTCCACGAGCACCACGACCGGGGCGGACGGGTCCTCGCTCACCACGCGCAGATCGCCGAGGACCGCGGCGAGCCTGGGGCCCCGGGAGACCGCGAAGTCGCCGAGCGCCTCGCGGCTGAGCGCCGGGGCGGGACCCCGCACCGAGGACAGGGCGGTGAGCGGGTCGGTCGGCAGCCGGTCCGGGGTGGCGGAGAGCCACCCCGCCGCGCCCCACGCGGACACCGGGAGCATCCGTCCGGGCAGCACCGTACCGGGCGGCAGATGTATCCCGTGTGCGTGGAATCCGCGCGCCCCCGCGGGCACCGTACGGCTGAGCAGATGGCTGCCGTCGGAGAGCGCCGAGAAGCTGAACGTGACCGGCAGCGAACGGAGTTGTGAATCCGGCAGCCCGTCAGGCGTGCCCTCCGGGGCGTCGTACGCGAGGAGCGGCGCGGCCTCGGCGCGCACCGGCCCGGGTATCGCGGAGTCGGCGGAGGTGAACCGGCCGACGGGCTCCCCGTCCCCGGCCCCGGACGTGACGGAGGTGTAGTGCAACTGCGGGAGGCTCATGCGTAGGCCCTCATCGTCCCTGCCACGGGCTCCCCGTCACGCGCACCGGCCGCCGCTCGCCGCCCTGTCGGTGCGGCCCGGCCCGGCGGAGCGACGACCCCGGCGGGGAACTTTCCGCAGTCGTGCGGGCGACGTTATCAAGCCCTGACGCCTCGTTGGGCCGCACTCCGGGGGCCGGACGCCCGGACAGAGGCGAACCTCGCGCGGCGCCCGGACCGCCGCACCGTTGCGGACCCCGCGTGCCGTCCTGGGTTCGATCGGACCTCGTGTGCCGTCCCGGGCCGCGGGACGGACGCGGGCCCCTCTGCGCGGCGCCCGGACCGGGGATCGACGCGCACCCCGCGTGCCACTCCGGACCGACGCGAGCCCACCCGTGCGGTCCCGGGTTCCGTGAGGCCTGAAGCGGATCTACGGCGGCGCTTAAGAAATCCTCGATGGACCGCAGCGGTGTGATGCGGCACATTTCTAGGTGACGGCGCAGACCGTGGAGGCGGGCGACCAGCCCGCCCCGACCGCCGTCCCCTTCCGCCACCCCCGCGCCGCCGGTCTCATCGGCATGCCCGGGGACCGGGACGTCCACCAGCAATCGGGTACAGGGAGCCGCAGCCGTGAAGGCACTCGTGAAGCACAAGGCAGAGCCGGGACTGGCACTGATGGACGTGCCCGAGCCGGAGACCGGCCCCGCGGACGTGCTGATCAAGGTCCTTCGTACCGGAATCTGCGGGACCGACCTCCACATCCGCGACTACGACGGCTGGGCGCAGCAGGCCGTGCGCACCCCGCTCGTCCTCGGCCACGAATTCGTCGGAGAGGTCGCCGGGATCGGCGCCGACGTCGTCGACATCAAGATCGGCGACCTGGTCAGTGGCGAGGGGCACCTGGTCTGCGGCAAGTGCCGCAACTGTCTCGCCGGCCGCAGGCACCTGTGCCGGTCCACCCTCGGGCTCGGCGTCGGACGGGACGGGGCGTTCGCCGAGTACCTGGCGCTGCCCGCCTCGAACGTCTGGGTGCACCGCGAGAAGGTCGACCTCGACATCGCCGCGATCTTCGACCCCTTCGGCAACGCCGTCCACACCGCCCTTTCCTTCCCGCTCGTCGGAGAGGACGTGCTGATCACCGGTGCCGGCCCGATCGGCATCATGGCCGCCGCCGTCGCCCGCCACGCCGGCGCCCGCAACGTGGTCATCACCGACGTCAGCGAGGCCCGCCTCGAACTGGCCAGGAAGGTGGGCGTGAACCTCGCGCTGAACGTCGGCGAGGCGACCATCGCCGACGGCCAGCGCCTCCTCGGCCTGCGTGAGGGCTTCGACATCGGTCTGGAGATGTCAGGACGCCCCGAGGCCATGCGCGACATGATCGAGAACATGACCCACGGCGGCCGCATCGCGATGCTCGGGCTGCCCTCGGCCGAGTTCCCCGTCGACTGGTCCCGCATCGTCACCTCGATGCTCACGATCAAGGGCATCTACGGCCGTGAGATGTACGAGACCTGGTACGCCATGTCCGTACTGCTGGAGGGCGGGCTCGACCTCGCCCCGGTGATCACCGGCCGGTACGACTACCGCGACTTCGACGCCGCGTTCGACGACGCCGCGAGCGGCCGCGGTGGGAAGATCCTGCTCGACTGGGCCGCCTGAAGCTTCTCGTCCGCACCCCCGTATCCAGCTGGGAGACACCCCTCATGTTCGACTCCGTACGCGACGACCTGCGCGCCACCCTCGACGAGATCCGCGACGCCGGGCTCCAGAAGCCCGAGCGGGTCATAGGCACCCCGCAGTCCGCCACCGTCGCCGTCACCTCCGGCGGCCGCGCCGGCGAGGTCCTCAACTTCTGCGCCAACAACTACCTGGGCCTCGCCGACCACCCCGAGGTCATCGCCGCCGCCCACGACGCGCTCGACCGCTGGGGGTACGGCCTGGCGTCCGTCCGCTTCATCTGCGGCACCCAGGAGGTCCACAAGGAGCTGGAGCAGCGCCTCTCCTCCTTCCTCGGACAGGAGGACACGATCCTCTACTCCTCCTGCTTCGACGCCAACGGAGGTGTCTTCGAGACCCTCCTCGGCCCGGAGGACGCGGTCATCTCCGACGCTCTCAACCACGCCTCCATCATCGACGGCATCCGCCTCTCCAAGGCCAAGCGCTACCGCTACGCCAACCGCGACATGGCCGACCTCGAGCAGCAGCTCAAGGAGGCGTCCGGAGCCCGGCGCCGCCTCGTCGTCACCGACGGCGTGTTCTCCATGGACGGTTACGTCGCCCCGCTCGCGGAAATCTGCGACCTCGCCGACCGCTACGGCGCCATGGTCATGGTCGACGACTCGCACGCGGTCGGATTCGTCGGCCCCGGCGGCCGCGGCACCCCCGAGCTGCACGGCGTCATGGACCGCGTCGACATCATCACGGGCACCCTCGGCAAGGCCCTCGGCGGAGCCTCCGGCGGCTACGTCGCCGCACGCGCCGAGATCGTCGCCCTGCTGCGCCAGCGCTCACGCCCGTACCTCTTCTCCAACACCCTCGCCCCGGTCATCGCCGCGGCGTCCCTCAAGGTCATCGACCTGCTGGAGTCCGCGGGCGAACTGCGCGAGCGGCTCGACGCCAACACCGCGCTGTTCCGCACCCGGATGACCGAGGAGGGCTTCGACATCCTGCCCGGCGACCACGCCATCGCCCCCGTGATGATCGGTGACGCCGCGAAGGCTGCCCGCATGTCGGAACTGCTCCTCGAACGCGGGGTGTACGTGATCGGCTTCTCGTACCCGGTCGTCCCCCAGGGAGCAGCACGCATCCGGGTCCAGCTCTCCGCCGCCCACTCCACCGAGGACGTCAACCGCGCTGTCGACGCCTTCGTCGACGCGCGGGCGGCCCTGGAGGCGTAGCGAACGCCCCCGGCCAGGGACAATGGGCGCATGATCGATGCACGGCGGCTGCGTATCCTCCGTGCGGTGGCCGACCACCGCACCGTGACCGCGGCCGCCGCCGCGCTCTACCTCACCCCCTCCGCGGTCTCCCAGCAACTCGCCGCCCTGGAGCAGGAGACCGGTCACCGGCTGGTCGAGCGCGGGGCGAAGGGCGCCCGGCTGACCCCGGCGGGAGAGATCCTGCTGACCCACGCCAACGCCGTCCTCGCCCAGCTGGAACGCGCGGAGGCGGAGCTCGCCGACTACGGCGCGGGTGTCGCCGGGACCGTCACGGTCGCCGCGTTCGCCACCGGCATCGGCCTGGTCATCGCCCCCGCCATCGCCGCGCTGTCCCTCACCGCTCCGGGGATCCGGGTGCGGGTCCAGGACGCGGAGGGGGACGCCAGCGTGCCCATGGTGCTGGACCGGCAGGTCGATGTGGCGGTCGCCGTCGAGTACCGGGGCGCACCGGGGGAGGACGACCGCCGGCTGACCCGGGTGCCGCTCTACTCGGAGCCCTTCGACGCGGTGCTCCCGGCCGGCCATCACCTCGCCGGCCAGGAGCACGTCTCCGTCGCGGACCTCGCCAAGGACACCTGGATCGGCCCCTACCCGGGCAACCCCTGCCATGACGTGGTCGTCCTGGCCTGCGAGTACGCCGGTTTCGCGCCCCGGCTGGAGCACTCGTCCGACGACTTCCACGCGGTGGTCGCCCTGGCCGGTGCCGGAGCGGGGGTGGCCCTGGTGCCCCGCTCGGCACTGCGCGGGGCAGCCCTCGACCGGGCCGTCGTACGCCCGGTGGAAGGCGCCCCGGCCCGCCGGGTCTTCGCCGCTGTACGACAGGGGGCCGAGGGGCACCCGCTGATCAAGCCCGTACTCCAGGCACTGGCGGAGGCCGCCGGGCCGGCCCGGCAGCGCTGACGCCGCACGGGCTCAGCGATCGGAGCCATCCGGGAGGCTGACAACGCCTACGCGGACCCGGTGAGGGGATCCGGGTGTGCCGCGACGTAGTCGCAGGCCGCTTCGGAGAAGGCCCGGATGCGGTTGTTCTCCGCCGCCGAGAGCCAGACCAGGTGCCATGCGTACGCCGGGGCGCCCTTGAGCGGGACGAACGCGACGTCGGGGCGGGCGTCGTACACCCGCGCGTGGGAAGGGACGGGGTAGACCCCGTGGCCTCCGCCGACCAGCGCCCACAGCTCCTGGATGCTGCCGAACTCCGTGCTCCGCGCGGCGCCCCGGCTTCCCGGTGCTCCGCCGGGAGCGAGCGACGAATGTGCCGGCGCCGGAGCGAACAACAGCTCTGCGCCCCCGGGAGCGGCCCTTCGTGTCGCCTGCCCGAGGGGCGGCCCCCCGGCCGCCTGCCCCGGGGCGGAGGTCCGTGCCGCTGGTCCCACAGGCGCCTGCGGCCGCAGCACCTCGTAGTGTGCGAGCTCCGACACGTCCACCGCTTCCCGCCGCGCCAGCGGATGCCGAGCCGAGACGGCGAGCAGCGGCGCCTCCCGGAACAGCACCGGGCCCGCGCTGTGGCCGGGTGCGAGCGTCGACACCGGGACCGCGAAGGTGTCGATGAGCAGGACGTCGATCACGTCGTCGCGCAGCACCGCCGTCCCGTCCCCGAAGCGGCTCTCGTGCAGTCGTACCTCGCACCCTGGATGCCGGGTCTGCAGCAGCGCTGCCGCGCGCATCACGAACTGTGCGGTGGCCGTCCCCAGGAACCCGACCCGCAACACGCCGTCCACACCCCGGCCCGAGGCCACCGCCCGCGCGAAGGCGTCCAGAAGCTCCTGGTACGCCGGCTTCACCTCCTCGAAGAGGCGCCGCCCGATCGCGGTGAAGGCCACCCGCCGGCTGGTCCGCTCGAAGAGGGCCGCGCCGACCGACCGTTCCAGCTTCTGGACCGTCTTGCTGATCATGGCCACCGAGACGTGCAGCCGCTCGGCGCTGCGCCCGAAGTGCAGTTCCTCACCGACCGTCAGGAAGATCTCGATCTCACGTCGCTCCACCACTCCCCCTATCGATAACCGACAGGTCAACGATCCTTGCAGGAATGGCAGTTGATGGCGAACTTCAGCTGGCCGAGGCTGTGAACACCGCAGGGAAGCGGTCCCTGGAGCACCAACCATGAAAGCCGAGGCGACACCATGTCCTCTCCTTCACTCACCCTGGTCCTGGGCGGAACCGGCAAGACCGGACGCCGCGTCGTACGACAGCTGACCGGCCGCGGCCACGAGGTCCGCATCGGCTCACGGTCCGGCGGCATCCCCTTCGACTGGAACGACGCCACGACGTGGAGGCCCGCCCTGGACGGCGTGGACGCCGTCTACGTCTCCTACCAGCCTGACCTCGCCGTCCCCGGCGCCCCCGAGGCGATCGGTGCTTTCGCCGAGCTCGCGGTACGGACCGGAGCACACCGTCTGGTGCTGCTCTCCGGGCGCGGCGAGCCGGAGGCCGAAGCCTGCGAGAAGGCATTGGCGGCCTCGGGCGCGGAGTGGACGGTCCTGCGTGCCTCGTTCTTTGCTCAGAACTTCAGCGAGGGAGAATTCCTCGCCCCGATCATCGACGGAAGCCTCGCGCTGCCGGTCGGGGACGTAGAGGAGCCGTTCATCGACGCCGACGACATCGCGGAGGTCGCTGCCACCGTCCTCGCAGAGGGCGGGCACACGGGGCGCACCTACGATCTGACCGGCCCCCGACTGCTCACCTTCGCGCAGGCCACGGCGGCGATCGGCGCGGCGACCGGCCGCGAGATCGGCTACGTCACGGTCCCCGCGGACGCCTACGCCGCCGAACTGGCTGCGCACGGCGTCCCCGCCGATGTCACCGAGCTGCTGACCTACCTGTTCACGAACGTCCTCGACGGCCGTAACGCACATCTCGGCGACGGCGTCCGGCAGGTCCTCGGCCGGCCGGCCCGCGACTTCACCGACCACGCCGCCGAGGCCGCGGCCACCGGCGTCTGGACCCCGGAGGCCACCTCGTGAAAACTCTCCAGTCCGGCACGCTGCTCGCCTCCGTCATCGCGTCCGGGCTGATGGCGGGGCTCTTCGCAGCCTTCGCCTACGCCGTGATGCCGGGGCTGCGGGGTACGTCCGACCACACGCTCGTGGAGACGATGCAAGGCATCAACAGATCCATCCTGAACCCGGTGTTCATGCTTCCGTTCATGGGGTCGATCCCGCTGATCGCCCTGGCGGTGTTCCTCGCGTGGCGCGGTCACGGACGGCCGGCGTTGCCCTGGCTCGTCGCCGCGCTCGTGCTCTACCTGATCGCGTTCGGGGTGACCGTCGCCTTCAACGTGCCGCTCAACGACCAGTTGGAGCGGGCCGGCGACCCGGACTCCCTCCCGGACCCGGCCGCCGTGCGCGAACGGTTCGAGTCGGCCTGGGTCACCTGGAACATCGTGCGCGCGCTGCTGCACACGGCTGCCTTCGCCTGCCTGGCGTGGACCCTGGTCCTTCATGGCGCGGACCGTTCTGCCCCCGGCCGGGCGGCAGCGCCCACCGCCCACCTGTCCGGCGCGCCGCTCCCGGCAGGCCCCGCCCCCCTCGCGCACGACGGGCGCGGAACCGGGGGGACGCCCGCAGGGGACCGGATGCCGCCTCACGTGGGCTGGAGCAGGTCCTAACGGTCTCCGTAGAGGCCCTCGAACACCGCGACCGAGCCGTACGTCTCGTGCCCCGGCTCTCCAAGACGTGCACCCCGGCGGCCTGTATCCGGGCGTGGTCACCCGCGAAGCCCTCCGTGTGCCGGAAGAAGCCGACCCGGCCGCCCGTCTGCGCCCCGACGCTGGACCTCGTCCCTGGCCCGCGCCGGCGCGAGATTGCGTCGTACGTGAGACGACCTCGGGCCCCGGCGCGCGCGCCCTGAATCCTGCTCGCCCCCGTTCCCGCGGACGGGCAGGATGCTCAGTGCCGAGCAGCCGCAACAGGAGGTACCCATGAGCGCCCCACAGCCCGTGCCGTTCACCGCCGAGGACTACCGCGCCCGGATGGCCCGCGCGGCCGGGTCCGCCGATGCCGCAGGACTGGCCGGCGTGCTCGTCGCGCCGGGGCCCGACATGGTCCATCTGACCGGCTACCGGCCGACCGCGGAGACGGAGCGGCTCACCCTGCTCGTCCTCCGGGCCGGTCACGCCCCCGTCCTCGTCGTCCCCGCCCTGGAGGCCGCCGACGCGGAACGGGCGACCGGCGCCCCCGCACTCACCCTGTGCGAGTGGACCGACGCGGCGGACCCGTACGCCCTGACCGCCGGGCTGCTCGACGGCAAGGGCCGGTTCGGGATCAGCGACAACGCCTGGGCGCTCCACCTGCTGGCACTCCACAAGATCCTCCCCGGCACCTCCTACGCCTCGCTCACCGAGGCCCTGCCGATGCTGCGCGCCGTCAAGGATGCGGCCGAACTGGAGAGGCTCGCCGCGGCCGGTGCCGCGGCCGACGCGACGTACGAGGAGATCCTGAAGGTCCGCTTCTCCGGCCGGAGGGAGAGCGACGTCGCAGCCGACCTCGCCGCCCTCCTCACCGCGCACGGCCACTCGCAGGTCGACTTCACCGTGGTCGGGTCGGGCCCGAACGGAGCCAACCCCCACCACGAGGCGGGCGACCGCACCATCGAGCGGGGCGACATGGTCGTCCTGGACTTCGGCGGCCTCATGCACGGCTACGGCTCCGACACCTCCCGCACGGTCCACGTCGGCGAACCCACCGCCGAGGAGCAGCGGGTCCACGACGTCGTACGGGAGGCGCAGGAGGCCGGCTGCGCCGCGGTCCGGCCGGGTGCGGCCTGCCAGGACATCGACCGGGCGGCCCGCGCGGTCATCACCGAATTCGGCTACGGCGAACGCTTCATCCACCGCACGGGCCACGGAATCGGCGTCACCACCCATGAGCCGCCCTACATGATCGAGGGCGAGGAGCAGCCGCTCGCACCCGGCATGTGCTTCTCCGTGGAGCCGGGCATCTATCTCCCCGGCCGCTTCGGCGTCCGGATCGAGGACATCGTCACGGTCACCGAGTCCGGGGGCAGGAGGCTGAACAACACCGCCCGCGAACTGGCCGTCGTCGAATGACTGATCGTCTCAAGATGAGGTCCGGGGCGGCGAGTTGGACAACGTCGTGCCGATGGTCGCAGACAATGCAAGGAACTGGCAGTGGCACTGTCCTGTCGGAGCGAAGTTGCTGTGGATCTCGCGTTGAGTTGCGGGTTTGCCAGTTGCGGTGAGACCGGCATGGCTCAGGATTCTTACTGCACCTGGCTTCTGCAGAAGTCCAGCGTGGCGTGAGCGCGTTCGGCTCTAGCCTAAGAGGCTGCGTTTCGCCGTCGACGGTTCTTGGCCGTCCGTCAGATAGCGTTGTCGGAGACGGGTGAAGGCGGTGGGGCTGGGACGGTGCGCGAGGAGTTCCATGATGCGCCGTGCGCATTCGCGTGGGCTTGCCGCGCCGGTGTCGCACTCCATGTCGTAGTCGCCATGGGCGTGGACCAGGTCGTATTGGTGCGCCGCGAGGCCCGGCGGGCGGTCGCCCCGGACCAGCTCGCGGCGGGACAGCTCGTCCAGCGGGCAGCGGACGCCGACAAACAGTACGTCTTCGGGCGGCAGTACCGTCAGGCAGTCGAGCAGTCGCCACGGTTCGCTCAGCACATGGTCGATCACGATGTCGTTGCCCACCTCGGCCATGGCCGCAATCGAGCGGTGGAATCCCATCCTGGTCCGCCGCAGCGCGGCGTCGAGCTCCTCCGCCTCAAGCTCCCGCCTGCTGCGCATCGAGATGAAGCTGTCGACCGCCAGGTGGGAGAAGACGCCGTCGTCCAGGATGTCCAGAAGCTCCCGGGCGATGCTCGACTTCCCGGAACTGGAGGTGCCATTGAGGAAGATGATCCGACCAGTTCTCATATCGGCATGGTCACATGGAAACGCTCCTCAAGGCCGGGACCGGGCCCGGCCGCGCCCGTGCGGCCGAGTGATAGGTTCCCGCCGGGGTGACCATGACTGATCGCGGTTGGGACGACGACGGTGAGTACGTCGAAGCATGTCAACGGGCCGCGCGGGCGACGCGGTTCGGCTGGGCGTCGATCACGGGGGTGACAGCCGCAATCGGCTGCGCGCTGGTCGCCCTGCTGGTACTGGGCGCCGTGGCCGTTGTGGCGGGCGTGTACGTGGTGATGGTCGTGAACCACTGAGACGCCTCGTGGATCATGCGGCAGCGTGATGCCCACTCATCGATACGGAAGGGAACGAGCGCCGCGAGTGGCGCCGGGTGGGAACGGACGAACCCGTTCCCACCCGGGCGGCAACGGACACGGTGACGCGATCGCCGCCGATCGCACCACCTGGCTCCCGCCTCAGCCCTGCGGCTCCCGGTCGCGGAACCGGTGCAGCACGTCGTACGGGTAAGGCAGCGGGCGCTCGCTCGCCGTGTCCAGCCGGGCGGTCTGCTCCGCCGTCAGCTCCCAGCCGGCGGCGCCCAGACTGTCCGTCAGTTGCTCCGGTGTACGGGCGCCGACGATCGGCGCCGTGACACCGGGGCGGCCCAGCAGCCAGCGCAGGGCGACCTGTGCGGGTGTGCGGCCGGCCTCGTCGGCGACCGCCACGACGGCGTCGACGACCCGCCAGGTCTCCTCGTTGTCCCGCTCCCGCCATGCCTCGCGGCCCAGCTCCTCCTGGTAGCGGGCCTCCCGGGTGCCGGGCTCCGGCGCCGTCATCCCACGCCGGTACTTGCCGGTCAGCCAGCCGCCCTGGAGCGGGCTCCACGGGATGATGCCGACGCCCTCCGCGAGGCTGACCGGGGCAAGCTCCCACTCCACCTCGCGGGCCAGCAGGTTGTAGAGCGGCTGGAGGCTGACATAGGGCTCCCAGCCCTCCCGGCGCGCCAGGTCCTGGGCACGCTGGAGCTGGGAGGCGGAGAGGTTGCTCGCGCCGAGGTAGCGCACCTTGCCGGCCTTGACCAGGGTGTCGAGCGTGGCGAGGGTCTCCTCCAGAGGGGTGGTCGCGTCCCACACATGCGTCTGGTACAGGTCGATGTGGTCCGTGCCGAGGCGCCGCAGGCTGTCCTCGACGGCCCGCACGATGTGCTTGCGGCTCAGGCCACCGGCGTTCGGAGCCTCGCCCATCGTCCCGAACACCTTGGTGGCGATGACCAGTTCGTCGCGCCGACGCCCCTTGAGCCAGCGGCCGATGATCTCCTCCGAGACCCCGCGCTGGTAGACGTCGGCGGTGTCGATGAACGTCCCGCCCGCCTCGGTGAATGTGTCCAGGACGCGGTGCGCGTCGGCCTCGTCGGTGTCCTGGCCGAAGGTCATGGTGCCGAGGCAGAGCTCGCTGACGCGCAGCCCCGACCGGCCGAGGAATCGCTGCTTCATGGGGTCCCCCCTGTGTGCTGGTCCTTGGTCCGGACCTTAAGCGTTGAAGTGCACACGAAGACAAGGGAATTGAGGACCATCCATCTTGATTCGCGGATCGCGGGGCCGGTTGTCCGCCGGGCGGCCGGCCCCGATGACGCCGTCAACGCCCCAGCGCCGCACCCCCGTTCACGTGCACGATTTGGGCCGTCGTGTAAGCCGCTTCAGGTGATGCCAGATAGCGCACCGCGGCGGCGATGTCCGAGGGCAGGCCCGCCTGGCCGGTCAGCGACTGCTTGGTACGGGCGGCCACGAACTCGGGCGTGGCCCGGTCACCGAAGAACTCGGTGTCGGCGACGAAGCCCGGGGCGACCGCGTTCACGGTGATGCCCTGCGGGCCGAGCTTCTGCGCCAGGTCGACGGTGTAGGTGTTGACGGTGGCCTTGGAGCCGCCGTACGAACCGGGGCCGCGCAGTGCGGCGATGGACGACATCTGGATGATGCGGCCGCCGGGCCGGGTGATGTGCGGCAGCAGCCCTTCGGTGAGCAGCACGGCGGTGAGCACGTTGGCCTCGAAGTTGCGGCGGAAGCTGTCCGCGATGCCTTCGAGGGTGCCGTCGTGGGCAGGTGCGACGTTGCCGCCGGCGTTGGCGACGACCACGTCGACCTGCGTGCCGCCCGCGGTGCAGAACTCCACGGCTCTGCGGACCTGGCCAGGATCGCTCAGATCGGCGGCGACCCAGGATGCCGTCCCCGCACCATGGGCGGCGTCGAGCTCTCCGGCGGCCTTCTCCAGGGGCTCCTCGCGCCGCCCGATGAGGACGACGTGGTCGCCGTCCGCCGCGAAGACCTCGGCCACCGCCCGCCCGATCCCCGTACCGCCACCCGACACCACGACCTTGCGCTGCCCCACGACCCCACCCCAGTCCTCGTTCATGAACGTCGGTCACATATCTGCCCGCCGCACGGTACGACTCCCGGTCGTCGGCGTCAACGGGCGGTGCGGCAGGCTCCTCACCGGGAGGTCGGAGCCGCGATCCGCACAGACATGCTCGACACCCGACGCTTCGCCCCAGGTCGTCCGTCCAGTCCCGTGAACAGAACCTCAGGACGAACAGCCGTTGTCGAGCTCACTGGTCCGCCAGGACCACGCATGACTCACCGGGGAGGTGGAGCACCCCGTCCGATCCCGGGGCCTCGACCGGCTCCCAGGCGGCGAGGACGCGGTCGCCGCCCCCTCGGTGCCGGCCGGCACCGAGGGGGATCGCCGCGGGCTTCTCGGACAGGTTGACCGCGACCCGCAGATCACCCCTGCGGAAGGCGATCCAGCGCGCTTCCTCGTCGTACGCGGCCTTCACCGAGCCCAGATCCGGATCGGACAGGTCCGGCAGGGCGTGGCGCAGGGCGATCAGCTCGCGGTACCACGCCAGCAGCCTGCTGTGCGGGGCGCGCCCGGACTCCTCCCAGTCGAGGCAGGAGCGGTTCCGGGTTGCCGGGTCCTGAGGATCGGGGATGTCCTCCTCGGCCCATCCGTGCGCCCCGAACTCCCGCCGCCTGCCCTCGCGTACGGCCCGCGCGAGATCCGGGTCGGTGTGGTCGGTGAAGAACTGCCAGGGGGTGGCGGCGCCCCACTCCTCGCCCATGAAGAGCATCGGGGTGAACGGAGCGGTGAGCACGAGGGCCGCGGCGCAGGCCTGGAGACCGGGGGAGAGACCGGCGGCGAGACGGTCGCCCTGAGCGCGGTTACCGATCTGGTCGTGGGTCTGCGCGTAGCCGACGAAGCGGTGCGCCGGAGTCCGGGCGGGGTCCACGGGACGCCCGTGGGTGCGGCCCCGGAAGCTGGAGTAAGTACCGTCGTGGAAGAACGCCTTGGTCACGGTCTTGGCCAGGCCGCGCAGCGGGGCCTTGGCGAAGTCGGCGTAGTAGCCCTGGGACTCGCCGGTGAGCACGGTGTGCAGCGCATGGTGGAAGTCGTCGTTCCACTGCGCGTGCAGCCCGATGCCGCCCTCGGTCCGCGGGGTGGTGGTGCGCGGATCGCACAGGTCGGACTCGGCGATGAGCCCCAGCGGCCGGCCGAGCTCCGAGGCCAGGGCGTCCACGGCGGTGGAGAGCTCCTCCAGGAAGGTCAGCGCCCTGCCGTCCGCCAGCGCGTGGACGGCGTCCAGACGCAGACCGTCCAGCCGGTAGTCACGCAGCCACGCGAGCGCGCTGTCCAGCAGGTAGGCGCGCACCTCGTCGGAGCCGGGCGCGTCGAGATTGACGGCCGAGCCCCAGGGCGTGTGGTGGGTGTCGGTGAAGTACGGGCCGAAGGCGGGGAGGTAATTGCCCGAGGGGCCGAGGTGGTTGTGGACCACGTCGAGCAGGACCGCGAGACCCAGGCCGTGTGCCGCGTCGACGAAACGCTTCAGCCCTGCCGGGCCGCCGTAGGGCTCGTGCACCGCCCACAACGACACCCCCTCGTACCCCCACCCGTGGGTTCCGGGGAAGGGGCAGACGGGCATCAGCTCCACATGGGTGACCCCCAGGTCGGCCAGGTGGGCCAAGCGCTCGGCGGCGGCGTCGAAGGTGCCCTCCGGGGTGAAGGTGCCGACGTGCAGTTCGTACAGGACGGCGCCCGGCAGCCCCCGCCCCGCCCACGGGGTGCGCCAGACGTACGCCTCGTGGTCGACGACCGCGCTGCGGCCGTCCGGCCCCTCGGGCTGCCGGCGGGAGCGCGGGTCGGGGAGCACCGGGCCGTCGTCGAGCGAGAAGCCGTAGAGGTCGCCGTCCACCGCCTCGGCCTCCGTGGTCCACCAGCCGGCGCGCAGGGCGTCGCGCTCCATCTCCCGGCGCCCGGACGCCGTGCACAGCACGACCGAACCGGACTCGGGGGCCCACACCTCGAACTGCATCCAGCACTCCTCGTCCATGAACCTGACGCCTCACCGGAGGCCCCATGATCGGTGGAATTCGCACGCACGGCCCCAGGACACTGGAGCGAGCCCGCATGTGGCGATTAGGGTCTGGTCCTGATCATTGCCCTGCCGGGTTCTGCTCATTCGCATGGAACCCGGGCAGTCATACAAGGTCCCTCTTACGGCTGCTGGAGGCCGAGATGACCGTGCCGCCCTTCCCACCCGGCTTCCTCTGGGGGGCTTCCGCCTCCGCTTTCCAGACCGAAGGCGCCTTCGACGCCGACGGCAAGGGGCCCTCCGGCTGGGACGCCTTCGCCGCGCAGCCGGGCAGGATCAAGGACGGTACGGACACCACGCGCGGCACCGGCTTCCACGAGCACTACCGTGAGGATGTCGCGCTGCTCGCCGGACTCGGTGCGGACGCCTTCCGTTTCTCCATCAGCTGGCCCCGGGTGGTACCCGGCGGCAGCGGTTCGCTCAACCCGGCGGGGCTGGACTTCTACGACCGGCTGGTCGACGAGCTCTGCGCCCACGGCATCACCCCGGCCCCCACGCTCTACCACTGGGACACCCCGCTTCCGCTGGACGAGGCGGGCGGCTGGCTCAACCGGGACACCGCCTACCGCTTCGCCGAGTACGCGGGGATCGTCGCCGAACGCCTCGCTGACCGGGTCCCCATGTGGATCACCATCAACGAACCGGCCGAGGTGACGATGCTCGGTTACGCGCTCGGCCAGCACGCCCCCGGCCGCGCCCTGCTGTTCGACGCCCTGCCGGCAGCCCACCACCAGCTCCTCGCCCACGGGCTCGCCGTACGGGCGCTGCGCGCCGCCGGCGCCGGCAACATCGGTCTCGCGCTCTCCCACTCGCCCGTGTGGACCGCGGGGGACACCGAGGAGGACCGGGCGGGAGCGGAGATCTACGACACCCTGACCAACTGGCTGTTCGCCGACCCCGTCCTCACCGGCCGCTACCCCGACGAAGGCTTCGCCGCACTGATGCCGGGGCCCGTCGAGGACGACCTCAAGGTCATCTCCGCGCCGCTCGACTGGTACGGCGTCAACTACTACAACCCGACTCTCGTCGGGGCGCCCAGGCCCGATGCCCTCGAATCCTTCTCCGGCTACCCGATGCCTCCGGGGCTCCCCTTCGGCATCCGGGAGATCGAGGGCTACGACACCACCGACTTCGGCTGGCCCGTCGTCCCGCAGGGACTGGCCGAGACCCTCGGCCAGTTGCGTGACCGCTTCGGCGACCGGCTTCCGCCGGTCTACATCACCGAGAACGGCTGCGCCGTCGACGAGCCCGTCGCCGACGGCCGCCGGATCGCGTTCCTGGAGGGCCACCTGGAGGCGCTCCGCACGGCCATCGACGCGGGCGTCGACGTAAGGGGCTACTTCACCTGGTCACTCACCGACAACGTGGAGTGGACAGAGGGCGCCAGCAAGCGGTTCGGGCTGGTCCACATCGACTACGAGACGCTGCGGCGCACCCCGAAGGAGTCCTACGCCTGGTACCGCGACGTGATCCGCGCCCAGCGCACGGGCGGCGCGGACGGGGAGGCGCTCGCACCGCGAGGACGTGCCGCCGGGTGAGGTGACGACCGGGCTCAGGGCCGGTCCCACACCATGTTGAACGCCCGCTCGAAGTTCACGTAGCCCAGCCGTTCGAACGACCGGGCCATCGGGACGTTGCCGAGATCGGTCGCCGCCCGGATCCGGTCGACGCCCTGAGCCGCCAGGACCCGGGTGCCCTCGGCCAGGATGTCGTCGATGTAGCCGTGCCCGCGGTGCTCGGGAAGGACCCCGATGTAGGAGATCATCGGGTGGTAGTTGTTGCGGGCGGGGACGACGAAGCCCACCGGCGAGCCGTCGGGAAGCTCGGCGATCCGCCACCACTCCCGCGGTGTGGAGAGGCCCGCGAAGTCCTCGTCGTAGTGCTTCTGGGCCGCCTCGCGCGCACTGAGGCCGGAGGCCAGGTCGTCCTGTCCGTGGGCGTCCAGCGTGCCCTCCATCACCGGGGTCATCAGGGCGAGGAGATCCTCGCGGCCGGCGACCGGGCGGAAGCGGAGCCGCCCGGCGTCCGCGGGTACGGGCGTCCCCTCGCGCCACTCCAGGCGCAGCCGCTCGACGAGCATCCGGGCGCCGCTCGCCTCCATCACGCGTATCCGCGTCTCCACCGCGTCGCGCGCCGCCGGGTCCTCCCGCCAGTCCGGCGGGACGTATCGCCCGTACTCCGGCCTCGGCGAGCCGGCCGGAACCACGGAAGCGACCGCGGTCTCCAGCAACTGCTGCCCGACACGCTCCCGTTCCGCCACCGGAAGGGTGTCGTCCAGGTCGAAGAAGTCCAGAGCCTGAGGCGCGGAACCGGGCTGCCCCGTCCACCAGGCGATACGGCCGAGGAGACGGTCGCCGCGCAGGGCCACCCACATCCACTCGGGACGGCGCCTGCCGGTGGCGAGGTCGTCGGCCAGCTCGTGGTCGAGTACGTACGGCAGGCGCTGGAACAGGGGGAGTTCATCCGGTCCGGAGAGCGGGCGGACGGTCGTTGCGGGCGGTGCGAAGGTCACACAGTCTCCTTGAAGGGTGGGCCCTGGCGGCCGGGCGTGACTCTAACAACGGGACGGCGGTCCGCGCGGGGCATTTTCGGCGCTGCCGCGCAGGTCAGGGAGCCGGAAATGCCGCATTGTCTGGACACCCCGGCCGTCGCCACCCGACAATCGTGGCGTGACGTCCTCCTTCGAGCACTACACGCAGCCCGCGCGGCTCTCGGACGCCGAGCGCGACCGCGTCCTCGGTGTGCTCAGAGACGGCGCCGCGCAGGGAAAGCTCTCGCACGACACCTTTCTGCGCCGCATGGAGCTGGCCCTGGCCGCCCGGCGTTCCGACGAACTCAAGGCGCTGACCTCGGACCTGGAGAGCGGGGGGCGGTGGTCCCGCGGACTCATCCGCGCCGTCGGCGGGGTGTCCGCCTTCCCGGCGCGCGTCCGCAGGGCATGGCAGTCCGAACGCCTGCCGAAGCTGATGCTGCCGCTCCCCGGCCCGCACCCGCTGCGGATCGGCCGCGACCCCGGCAACGGACTGCGGCTCAGCCACGAGACGGTGTCCCGGATGCACGCCGAACTGACCGCGCACGGGAACCGGTGGGTGCTGCGTGACCTCGGCTCGACGAACGGGACGTGTGTCAACGGTCAGCGGGTCGTCGGGGCGGTCGTCGTCAGCGACGGCGACCAGGTGAGCTTCGGCCGGGTGGCCTTCCAGCTCACCGCTTCGCTCCCCGCACCCCCGCCCTGATCCGGTGCTGGTCCGGGCTCTGCCCGGTGGCCCGGGCAGAGCCCGGACCACCGGAGCAGGCGCTTCCGCAGCGGCCCTGGGAACGCGCGATCCGGGGAACCCCTCCCTGACGAAGCCTCAGGAAGAAGCGGACGGCGTCATCCGGTGAGGGTGAACGCCTGGGCCGCGGAGCCGTCGCACGGCCGCTGCGAGAGCTGCGCGCCGTTCGCCGTGGAAGAGGCGTTCACCGTCAGGCACTTGCCGCTGTGACGGGCGGCGAAGCGGTACTGTCCACCGGTTCCGACCGTCTCGGGCCTCCACTGCTGGTTGCTTCCGCCCGTGTACGACCACAGGTGGACCTTGGTGCCGTCGCCGGTCGCACCGGCACCACCGTCGACATCCCAGACCTTGCCGTTGTGCCGGTTGACGACCTGGTAGTTGCCGCCGTCGGTGGGGCGGAACTGCCAGCTCTGGTTGGCTCCCGTACCGCACGCCCACTGCTGGAGCGCGGTGCCGTCGCCCGTGCCCCAGTCGGCGGCGTCCAGGCAGGCGCCGCTGTTTGCGTTCCTCACCTGGTACCAGGCGGCCGGGTCGATGGGGCCTGAGGGCTGCTGGGTGCCGGTGCCGTCCCAGACGAAGGTGGCGACCGCGCCGGCGGGCAAGGTGTAGGCGAGTGACTTTCCGTTGTCCGTCAGGGAGAACCGCTGCGCGGAGGCGGCCGTGTTCACCACGTAGGCCGCCCTGCTGCCGTCCGGGTTCTGGAAGGCCACGTTCTGCACTCCGCCGGCCCCCTGGCTGGTCGAGCCGATACGGGTGGCTCCGGCCTTGACGAACTTGGTGACGTGGCCGAGGACGTAGTACTCGGCGTTGCGGGTGACCGTACCGTTCGCGATCTCGACGACCCCGTTGCACCGGGTGCCGCAACCGCCCTGGTGGGGGCCGCCGTTCTGGTCCAGCGCCAGGTTCCAGTTGATGACGGTCTCGCCGCCGTTGCGCATGTTCTGCACGACCAGGTTCTCCGCGTGCCACCGCAGGGTGTCGGCGAAGGTCGTGGCCGGATTCGCGCTGTCGGTGCCCGAGCACTCGGTGAAGAAGACGCGCTTGCCCGCGTTCACCACCTGCTGCTGGGCCGAGGGCGCGCCGCCGTAGCAGTGGAAGGCCGCGCCGATCACCCGGGCGATGCCCTGAGTCCCGCCGAAGACCTCGACCGGGTAGTTGGGATGGTCCCAGTTGTGGTCGTAGGCCAGCAGGCCGGTGGGCAGGCCGGCCGCGGTGAGGGTGCGGTCGAGCACCTTGAAGAACTCCGCCTGCTGCGAGGAGGACATGGTCATCGAGGGGTAGCTCGCCGCGAACTCCGGTTCGTTCTGCACGGTGAGATCCGTGAGAGCGATGCCCTCCTGCCCGTACGCCCGGATGGCCTTGACCAGGTAGTCGGCGTAGTCCTGGTGGTTCTCCGGCTTCAGGCTGCCGCCGATCAACGAGTTGTTCGTCTTCATCCAGGCGGGCGGGGACCAGGGGGAGCCCATGAACCGGATGGCGGGGTTGATCGCAGTGGCCTGCTTCAGCACCGGGAGGATCTCGGCCCTGTCGCGGGCGATCGAGAAGGACCCTCGGGTGTCCTCGTAGCTGTGGAAGCCACCGGCGGCGTTGAAGTCGGAATCCCCGAGCGGCTGGCGCAGATAGTTGAGACCGATGCCGTCCGTGGTGGAGAAGAGCGACCGCATCAACTCATCGCGCCTCGCCTGCGGAAGGCTCTGGACAAGGTGGGCCGAGGCCCCGGTCACCGAGGCGCCGGCCCCGGTGAACTTCTGGCCCTTGCTGCCGCTGTCGATGCGTATGTCGACGGGCTGCGGTGTGGCGGTGAACGGGACGGTGCCGTCGGCGGCCAGCTTCCTGCTGCCGTCAGGTGTGGTGATCCACACCTGTGCCGTCGGGTCGGCGGCCTGCGCGGCGCCCGCGCCGGACAGGCCGAGGGTGGCGGCGGCCAGGGCCAGGACGGCGGCTGTGACTCTCGACCGTCCGCGGTGGGCGGATCCGGGTGATGACATGGTGCGGCTCCTTCGGTTGGTACCGGTGCGGGTGTGCCGCCGAATCCGCCGCGGCGGTGTTCCTGCGGGCGGGGCGGTGGCTTACCTGAAGGGGTGGGGCGCACGGGCCGGTGGCTCGCCGGTCTCGCGTCGGGCCGTTGTGCTGGTTCCTGCCGACGGCCAAGTTGCGCTGTCGGTATAGCAGTTCGCGTGGCGCGCCGATATGAAAGCACACTCACTGAGTGGTTAGTAAGTGATGCAGGTCACATTGGTGGTGACGTGATGGACCGCGATCACCGCTCGGGCAGCAGCACAGCCGCCGCGCCCGGTCTTCGCGTACGGGGCAGCCCTTAGGCTGCGCGGGTGAGCAACCCTTCAGCACGCACATCCGGTCACAAGGCCCGTCCCCGTACCCCGCGCAGTGCGGAGGCCAAGGAGAAGCAGCAGCGCATTCTGCACATCGCGATGGACACCTTCGGCGCCCGCGGCTACAACAACGCCTCGCTCGCCGAGATCGCGGAGCAGGCGGGCCTCACCCAGGCGGGCGTCCTGCACTACTTCCGCTCCAAGGCGCTGCTGCTCACCAGCGTCCTGGAACTCCGGGACCAGACGGACATCGAGCAGCTGGGAACCGACCGCCCGCAGGGCCTCGATTTCCTCCGCCACCTGGTGGACACCGCCCTGCGCAACGCCGAACGGGAGGGCATCGTCCGGCTGTACGCGGTGCTCTCGGCCGAATCGGTCACCGAGAGCCACCCCGCCCAGGACTACTTCCGCGACCGCTACACCGGACTGCGGACCTTCGTCGCCGACGCCCTGCGCGAGGCCTGCGACCTGCCCCCGGAGCGAGCGGAACAGGCCGAGACCGCGGCCAACGCCATCATCGCCGTGATGGACGGCCTCCAGGTGCAGTGGCTCCTGTCCCCGGAGGCCGTGGACATGGCCGCCTCCACCGACCTCGTGGTCAACTCGCTGCTGGCCACGCTCGCGCCCCGCACCCACGGTCCCGCGGCGGGGCGCTGAGCCGGCCCCTCACCCGACCGGGACGGCCCCGGACCGGACGAGGAGCGCCACCGGCCGGTCCGCGAACAGCTCCGCCACCGCGACCGAGCCACCGCTGAACTCCTTCCCCGGAGAGAGGAGATCGGTCCAGGGGCCGTCGTCGGGCAGGGCCAGCCCGGTGTCCCGCCAGCCGCCCTCCTCCTCCAGCCGCAGCGACAGCCGGGTCACCGCCGTGACGACCTCGCCGGACCGGGAGAAGGCCAGGCAGTGCGACGCCGCCGGTCCGTCCGCGGCCAGCGGCGCGTAGGTGCCCGACTCGCCGAAGACCTCAGGACGTTCGCGGCGCAGCCGCAGCGCGGCCGTCGTCAGCGCCGCCTTCTCGTCGTCGCCCCCGGACGGCCGGGCGAACGGCCGGCGGTTGTCCGGGTCGACCAGAGCGATGAACTCCCGCTCGGTCCCCTGATACAGATCGGGGATCCCGGGCATCGTCAGGTGCACCAGCGCCGCGCCCAGCACATTGGCCCGGACGAACGGGGTGAGAGTCTTCGCGAAACCGGACAGCATCGCCCGTGCCTCACCCGTGTCGCTGCCCGGACCGGCTGCCACGAAGCCGGAGACAGCCCGCTCGTACACCGGGTCGGGTTCGGTCCAGCTGGTGAAGAGACCCGCCTCGCGAACCGACTTCAGCAGCGCGGGTTCCAGCCGGTCCGCCAGCTCACCGGCCGGCAGTCCCGCGCAGCCGTACGCCGACTGCCAGGACTGCCAGGCGAGCTGAGGGTCCGGAGCCGGCACGGACACCACCCCGGTCAGCTGCGCCACCAGCGACGACCAGCGCTCGGGGCACTCGGACAGGAGCGCGATCCGCGCCCGCACGTCCCCGCTGCGCTTGGTGTCATGGGTGGTCAGCACCGTGCCGGTGGCCGGCCAGTCCCGGGCGATACGGGCGCAGAAGGCGTGGAACTCCTCCGGGCTCACCGCCGGACGCCCGGGGTCGCCGCCCACCTCCGTCGCGGAGATCAGCGGGACGTACCGGTAGAACGCCGTGTCCTCGACCGACTTCGCGTGCAGGGCGGACGCCGTCTGCGCGAACCGGGCGCAGAACGCCGAGTGCGCCGGCCCGTCGCCGAGGCGCCCCAGCGCCAGATCCCGCACCACGTCGACGGCCTCGGCCTCCTGCGGTACCGAGAACACCGCCTTGGCGTCCCGGACCGCCTCGGCGGGCAGTGCCGCCTCGGCGATCTCCGTGAGCGGACCGCCCGCCGTGACGTACGGCCGGTAGACCGGCACCCGGACCAGCAGCTCGCGCACCGCGGTGTGCAGCGCCCACGGAGCGTGGTCGTGCAGGGCCGGGTCCCCCGCGCAGACCTCGGTCGCCAGACGGGTCAGCCACTCCGTCTCGGCGGCCAGCTCATGGGTGACGACCCGGTACGCGGCACGGCGGACCGTCGCCGTCCAGTAGCCGCCCCGGTCCCCCGGAGGACCCGCGAAGTCGCGGTAGCGGTCCAGCAGGTCCGCGGCGCCCACCGGGTCGGTGAACAGGCCGTCGATCCGGTGCAGCGCGTCGTAGCCGGTAGTCCCCGCGACCGCCCAGTCGGCGGGCAGCACCTCGGGACCGGTGAGGATCTTCTCCACCACGGTCCACCTACCGTCCGTGGCCTCGCTCAGCCGGCCGAGATACGCGCCCGGGTCCGCCAGCCCGTCCGGGTGGTCGATGCGCAGCCCGTCGACCACCCCGTCACGCACCAGCTCGAGGATCTTGCCGTGCGTACCGGCGAACACCTCGGGATGCTCCACCCGGACGGCGATCAGGTCGGAGATCGTGAAGAACCGGCGGTAGTTCAGCTCCGTCCTGGCCAGCCGCCACCAAGCCAGCCGGTAGTACTGGGCGGCGAGGAGCTCCGGCAGGGGCAGGCCTGCGGTGCCCTCCCGCAGCGGGAACTCCAGGTCGCCGTGGCGGAGGACCGGAGTGCCGTCGTCGCGGGCACCGGTCTCGATGCGGGTGCTCTTCTCACCGGCGCGCCCGGCCAGGACGGGCAGCAGCACCTTCCCGCCCCCCGCCGCCCAGTCGATGTCGAACCAGCGGGCGTACGGGGACGCGGGGCCCTCGCGCAGGACCTCCCACAGCGGGTGGTTGTGGCGTGGAGCCGCGGCCATGTGGTTGGGGACGATGTCCAGGATCAGCCCGAGACCATGGGCGTGCGCCGTACGGGCCAGTGACCGCAGGCCCTCCTCGCCCCCGAACTCGGCGCGCACCGTGTGGTGGTCGACGACGTCGTATCCGTGCCCCGATCCGGGTACGGCCTCCAGGACGGGGGACAGGTGCAGATGGGAGACGCCGATCTCGGCGAGATACGGCACGGCGTCCGCGGCGGCGGCGAACGGGAAGTCCGGCTGCAGCTGCAGCCGGTACGTGGCGGTGGGCGTCATGGGTTCGTACGTACCCAGCCGGACGGCTCTCTCCCACCTCCGCGCTCCTCCGGGCACCGGCGGCCCGCTGCCCGGCCGGTGCCCGTCACCCCATCGGCCTACGCCGGACGCTTGAGCACCGTCAGGCTCCGCCCGACCAGCGTCACCCGTTCACCCGCGGACACCTTGGGCCCCGCGCCGGGGGGAACCCCGTCCGGGACCGCCGTGTCCACAACGACCTGCCACTGCTTGCCGTGGTTCATGGGGACGGTGAATTCCAGGCTCTCGGCGGCGGCGTTGAACATCAGCAGGAAGGAGTCGTCGGCGATCCGCTCGCCCCGCGGACCGGGCTCCGAGATCGCGTGACCGTTCAGGAAGACCGTCATCGCCTTGGCATGCGCGGCCTGCCAGTCCCGCTGGGTCATCTCCTCGCCCCTTGGGGTGAACCAGGCGATGTCCGACAGCTCGTCGTGCGTGCCCTCCACCGGGCGGCCGTGGAAGAAACGCCTGCGCCGGAAGACCGGGTGGTCCCGCCGGAGCCACACCATCGCCCGGGTGAACTCCAGCAGACTCGTGTCCGTGCCGGCTCCGTCCTCCTCACCCTCCTCGGCGCGCGAGGCGGCGGCAGGATCCGGCCAGTGCACCCAGGACAGCTCGTTGTCCTGGCAGTAGCCGTTGTTGTTGCCCCGCTGGGTGCGGGCGAACTCGTCGCCGTGGCTCAGCATGGGCACGCCCTGGGAGAGCATCAGCGTGGCGATGAAGTTGCGCATCTGACGGCTGCGCAGCTCCAGGATCTCCTTGTCGTCCGTCTCACCCTCCGCCCCGCAGTTCCACGAGCGGTTGTGACTCTCGCCGTCCCGGTTGCCCTCACCGTTGGCGTCGTTCCGCTTCTCGTTGTACGAGACCAGGTCGTGCAGGGTGAAACCGTCGTGGCAGGTGGTGAAGTTGATGGAGGCCAGCGGGCGCCGCCCGTCGTCCTGGTAGAGGTCCGAGGACCCCGTCAGGCGCCCCGCGAACTCGGCGAGTGTGCGCGGCTCGCCCCGCCACAGGTCACGCACGGTGTCCCGGTACTTGCCGTTCCACTCGGTCCACAGCGGCGGGAAGTTGCCTACCTGGTAACCGCCCTCGCCCACGTCCCAGGGCTCCGCGATGAGCTTCACCTGGCTCACCACCGGATCCTGCTGCACCAGGTCGAAGAAGGAGGACAGCCGGTCGACCTCGTGGAACTGCCTGGCGAGGGTCGCCGCCAGGTCGAAACGGAACCCGTCCACATGCATCTCGGTGACCCAGTACCGCAGCGAGTCCATGATCAGCTGAAGGACGTGCGGGGACCGCATCAGCAGGGAGTTCCCCGTGCCGGTGGTGTCCATGTAGTACTTCGGGTCGTCGGCCAGCCGGTAGTACGAGGCGTTGTCCAGCCCCCGGAAGGAGAGCGTCGGACCCAGGTGGTTGCCCTCGGCGGTGTGGTTGTACACCACGTCGAGGATCACCTCGATGCCTGCCTGGTGCAGCGCCTTCACCGCTTGCTTGAACTCCAGCACCTGCTCCCCGCGATCGCCCCAGGAGGCGTACGCGTTGTGCGGGGCGAAGAAGCCGATGGTGTTGTAGCCCCAGTAGTTGGCGAGGCCCGCGTCGGCGAGGCGGTGGTCCTGGACGAACTGGTGCACCGGCATCAGCTCGATCGCGGTGACGCCCAGTTCCGTCAGATGGGCGATGATCTCCGGGTGCGCGAGCCCGGCGTAGGTGCCGCGCAGTTCCTCGGGCAGGCCCGGGTGGAGCATCGTCAGGCCCTTCACATGGGCCTCGTAGATCACCGTGCGGTGGTAGTCCGTACGCGGGCGGCGGTCGTCGCCCCAGTCGAAGTACGGATTGACGACGACGGAGCTCATCATGTGGGGAGCCGAGTCGAGGTCGTTGCGCTCGTCCGGCTTGCCGAACGGGTAGCCGTAGACGGCCTCACCCCACTCGATCTGCCCCGAGATCGCACGTGCGTACGGATCGAGGAGCAGCTTCGCCGAATTGCAGCGCTGCCCGTTCTGCGGTTCGTAGGGCCCGTGCACCCGGAAGCCGTAGCGCTGTCCCGGCATCACTCCGGGCAGATAGGCGTGACGGACGAAGGCGTCGGTCTCGCGGAGCTCCACCGCCGTTTCTGAACCGTCGTCGTGCAGGAGGCACAACTCGATTCGGTCGGCGGCCTCCGAGAAGACCGCGAAGTTGGTTCCGGCGCCGTCGTAGGTGGCGCCGAGGGGATACGCGTGTCCCGGCCAGACCTGCATAGATAGGACTCTTCCACTTCTGATCCGGGTGCTGGGCCATTTCGACCCGATACTCCCCGAAAGACGGTCCACTACCTAGTACGTCGACCGGTGCGGCCGGGTCCCGTCGTACGATCCCGTCGAGCCGGTCAACCTGGGACACCTCGGTGTCCCCCGGACAGGGGGTCCGGGTCGCAGGGCGGCTCCTCCGTCCCGTATGCGGCGTGCGAGGGGTGCGCAATAGCTATGAACCATCTCACTCCACCCGATCTCACCGCAAGGAACGGTCATGTCACATAGGGGAGTTGGGTAAGGAGCCTGTGCATCCTGCTGCACCGGCTCCCGCTGTCGGAGTACCCTTCCTTGATCGTTGGTGGGGGAGTGGAAGGCGGTACGCGGGTGAGCTCGGGAGGGTTCGAGCTGCCCCCAGGTGACACAGCTCACGAGGGGGAGTCGACCGATGCCCCGCCAGGCGCCGTCTCCCTCGCGCAGCCCATGGAGATCGGCGCTGAGCTGGACTGGGGAGCGGACGCGTGGAACGAGGTCCGCACCAGGGCCCAGCGGGCCGGGCGGGCGTACATCTGGCTGAATCTCGTGGAGCAGCGGCTGCGCGCCGTCGTCTCCGCCGTGATCCGGCCGATCTACGAGCCGGTGCACGGCGAGGACTGGGTGGTGGCCGCCGCGGGACCCGCCGGCCAGGAGTGGGTGCAGCGTGCCGTCGCGGTCCGGGAGGTGTCGCGCCGCAAGGGCTACCTGCTCGACCCGGCCGACGACAACGTCCTGAGCTTCCTGACGCTGCCGCAGCTGCGCGAGCTGATGGTCCAGCACTGGCCGTGCTTCGAGCCCTACTTCGACGACCGGCGCGAGGTGGAACTGGCGCTGGACGAGCTCGAGGTCGCCCGTAACGTCGTCTCCCGCAACCGGGCCCTGAACGAGGCGGTCCTGGCCCAGGCCGAACGCGCCTCCGCGCGGCTGATGGAGATCCTCGGGGGCGGAGCCGCGGTGCCGTCCGCCGACCGGCTGCCCGTGGACGCGGTGGAGGAACTGGTCGGCGACCGCTACGCCGACGTGGTCTCCGTCCACCCGGACCGGGTACGGCTCCAGCGCCAGCTGCCCGCCGAGGACCTGTTCGGCGGGGCGCGCCGGCTGGACGCCATCGGCATAGGCCTCAACCTCCTGACCCAGAACTTCTCGGGGCGCAGACTGGTCCGCCTCGCCGAGTCGGGCTGCCGTGTCCGGCTGCTGTTCATCAACCCGGCGAGCAGCGCGGTCAAGCGCCGGGAGCGCGAACTGGGTCTCAAGAAGGGCGAACTGAGCCGCTCGGTGGAGATGAACATCCTCCACATGCGCCGGGTCCGCTCCAAGCTGCGTGATCCGGGCGCCTTCCAGATCCATGTCTTCGACGAGACTCCGCGGTTCACGGCCTATCTGGTGGACGGCGACGGGTCCGACGCGGTCGGCGTCGTGCAGCCCTATCTGAGGCGTGCGCGCGGCATGGAGGCGCCGGTGCTGGTGCTGCGCGGCGGAGGGCGTGCGGTGGTCAGGGCGGGGCAGGACAGTGAGCACGGCCTCTTCGAGACGTACCGGGAGGAGTTCGAGTCGGTCTGGACGGACTCGCGGCCCGTCTCCTGACACCTCTTCCCCGGCTGTCAGTGGCGCGTGCGAAGGTGGTCTGACTTGGGGGAAGCGCCACAGAAGGAGATGCGCGATGAGCTGGATGACCGGGCCGCTGACGGCGTTCGACCTGGAGACGACGGGCACGGACGTGGAGACCGACCGGATCGTGACGGCGGCCGTCGTGCGGCTGGAGGCCGACGGGTCGCTCTCACGGGAGCGCACCTGGCTGCTGGATCCCGGTGTGGCCATACCCGAACAGGCGTCGGCGATCCACGGCATCTCCACCCGGCGGGCCCGGGAACACGGAGCCCCGGCCGCCTCCGCGGTCGAGGAGATCGCCGGGGTGGTCGCCGAAGGACTGCGCACCGGGACGCCCCTGGTGGTGATGAACGCGCGGTACGACCTCTCGCTCCTCGACCGCGAGTGCCTTCGGTACGGCGTCGAATCGGTCAGCGAGCGGCTGGGTGACGCTCCCTCGCCGGTCATCGACCCGCTGGTGATCGACAAGCACGTCGACAAGTACCGCAAGGGGAAGCGCGCGCTCCACGCCCTCTGCGCGCACTACGGCGTGACGCTGGACGACGCGCACGACGCACGGGCGGACGCGGTGGCCGCTGCCCGGGTGGTGCGGCGCATGGGGGCGGTGCACGAGCGCGTCGGCGGTATGGAGCTGGTGGATCTGCACGGCCTCCAGATCCGGGCGGCGGCCGAGCAGTCGCGGTCCCTCCAGGCCTATCTGCGGCGCACCACGGATCCGGCCGCGGTCGTCGAGGCCGCCTGGCCGCTCATCCCGCGGAGGGAGCCGGCGGTCGGGATGGGGTGATCCGGGCCCGGGACACGCCAACGTTTACAGCTTGCCGAAGATGACTCCGCGCCAGGTCCAGCCGGACTCGAGGGCGGCGTTCCGCAAGGGCTCGGTGAGCTGCGCGCTGTCGAAGCTGAAGGTCTCGGTCGCCTCCAGGCGTCCGCTCTCCCCGCGCTGGAGCGTGTAGCGGCGGGAGACGGTCCTGCCCGCCCCGCGGGCGTACGCCGCCGAGGTCTGGAACCGCGGGGGGTTGCCGACGCGGGTGACCTCCCACTGCTCCTCCACGGCGCGCACTTCGTGCTCCGATCCGGCCAGGCGCATACGGATCCGGATGGCATGCGTCAGCTGGGAGGAGAGGAAGAAGTTCTGCCAGGCGGGTTCGGCGATCCGCCACTCCGCCACCAGATCGGCGTCATGTGACGCTCCGTCGCGGACGACGTACGGGACCTCGTTGCTGTTGAGGGCGAGCAGGGCCCTCCGCACATCATCGGCCGGGCGCGGCGCGACGCCGTCCTCGGGACGTCTGGTTCCGGTCAACGCGTCGAAGAAGCCCACGTGATCAATCTATGCGGGTCCGGCGGGCGGGTTCAAGGCGATGCCGGACGATAGCGCGAACTCCCTCCGACCGGGCTCGCTCTACCCGTTTCGTCCTGCTGTGGAGGCTGAGACGGTGGCCGAATATGAGAGTTGACTCTCACAATATGTGAGAGGAGGCTCTCACGTCATGGACGGAAACCGGCTGGGCGACATAGAGATCACTGATCCACAGGCGATGCGGGCGCTGGCACATCCGGTGAGGCTGGCGATCCTCGACCGCCTCCAGCGGCACGGCCCGGCGACTGCCACCGGACTCGCGCCCCACGTGGGAGCGACTCCTTCGGTGACCAGTTGGCATCTGCGTCACCTGGCCGGGTTCGGGCTGGTCCGAGACGCCGCAGCAGGCCAGGACCGCAGGGAAAGGCGCTGGGAGGCGGTGGCACGTGGCTTCCGGTTCGAGGCGCCGGAGGACGAGGAGGGCAGGTCCGCGGCGCGGGCGCTCTCGCTGGAGATGTTCGTGCGCTACGGCGATCTGCCCGGCAGGTGGGTGGCCGAGACCGAACCGCATCTGGACCCCGCGTGGCAGAGGGCTTCCGGCCTGGCCAACACGCGCGTGGTCGTGTCAGCGGAGGAACTCGCCCTGATCGAGGACGAGATCGAGCGGGTACTCGCCCCGTACGTGACACGAGACCCCGCCGACCGCCCGGCCGGAAGCCGCGGTGTCCGCATGCTGCGTTACGCGCTGCCGGAACAGGCCGGGGAGCGGGGGGCGGAGGACGGCGAGCGGTACGACGGCCGGTCGCGATGAGCGCCACGGAGACCACTCCCACGACATCCCTCCGGCACGACGGGAGGTTCCGCCTGTTCTGGGCGGGACAGACGATCTCGCAGTTCGGCGACCGGATCAGCGAACTGGCGCTGCCTCTGATCGCGGTGACGGCGCTCGGCGCCTCGGCGAACCAGGTGGCCGGGCTGACCGCCCTCATCTGGACTCCCAACCTGCTCGCGATCTTCCTGGGAGCCTGGGTCGACCGCAGGGTCCACAAGCGCCGCCTGATGGTCCTGGCCGATCTGGTGCGCGCCGGCGTGCTGCTCAGCCTCCCCGCCGCCTGGCTGCTCGACGCGGTGACCCTCGGCCAGCTGTACGCCGTGGCTCTGCTGACCGGCACCGCGGCGGTGCTGTTCAACACCGCCTATCCGTCCTTCTTCGTCGGTCTGGTGCCCCGCTCGTCCTACGTCGAGGCGAACAGTCGGCTCAGTGCGAGCAGAGCCCTGTCCCAGGTGGCCGGTCCGGCGGCCGGCGGAGGGCTCGTCCAGGCGCTCACCGCGCCCGTCGCAGTGGCCGTCGACGCGATCTCCTACGTGGTGTCCGCGTTCCTGTTGGGGCGGATCCGTCTCGTCGAGCAGCCTGTCGGTGTGAAGGGGGAATCCACGCCCTTGCTGCTGCGACGTGTCCGGGAGGGGGTCTCCTTCGTCGTCCGCCACGAAATACTCCGCGCCGCCCTCGGCTGCGTGGTGACGGTCAACTTCTTCACCTTCGTCGCCGGCAGCGGGCTGCTGGTCCTGTTCGCCGGCCGCACTTTGGAGCTGTCGCCGGGGGCCACCGGGCTGGCCATGGGCATCGGTTCGACCGGGGCCGTCCTCGGAGCGGTTCTCGCTCCGAGACTCTCCCGTCGCCTGGGCCTGGGGCGCACCGTCGTCGTGGGGTCGGTACTGTTCCCCGCGCCCATCGGCCTGGCGGCAGTGGCCGACGGCCCGCTCTGGGCCCGCTCCGGTGCCCTGGCCGCGGCTGGTTTTCTGTCCGGAGCCGGCGTCATGATCTTCGACGTCAACCTCAATGCCCTGCAGACCAGCCTGATCCCCGATGGCATGCGCAGTCGTGCGGCGGGCGCGTTCGGGACGATCAACTACGGCGTACGCCCCCTCGGCGCAGTTCTCGGTGGATTGCTCGCGACCTGGTTCGGGCTGCGGGCGACGCTCCTCGTCGCCGCCGTCGGGGGAGCGTTGTCGGTCCTCTGGCTGCTGGCCTCACCGATCCCGGGCATCCGGTCCCTGGATCCGGACGAGCCGGGCACCGGGAGCTCCCGTCCCTCGTCCGCTCCCGATCCGGCGTCCGGCTGACCCGGCGGCGGGATCCGGTGACCCCGCCGGTCCGGGTGCGTCCCGGCCGGCGGAAGATCAGAAGGGGTACCAGCGCACCTCGGGATCGTCCTCGCGCAGCGACGCCACCCGGCGCCGGAACTCCGCCAGCGCCTTCGGGTTCGACGGTGCGTGCTGGGAGACCCAGGCGCAGCTCGCCGTCTCCCGTGCGCCGCGCAGCACGGCGCACCCTTCCCAGGTGCGTACGTCCCATCCGTACGCCTCGGTGAAGGCGTCGTAGGACTCGGCGGGCAGGCCGTAGCGGTCGCGGGAGAGAGCGAGGACCACCAGGTCGTGCTCGCGCAGATCGGAGGAGAAGGTCTCCAGGTCGACCAGGACGGGGCCGTCCGGTCCGACATGGACGTTGCGGGGCAGTGCGTCGCCGTGGACCGGGCCCGGCTTCAGGTGCGGGGCCAGTGCCGCAGCGGCCTTGGCGAAGCCGTCTCGCCGGCCGCGCAGGTAGTCCGCGTCCGCGGGGTCGACGGCGTCACCCGCGAGCCGCAGCCAGCGCTCGACGCCACCCAGCAGTTCCCGGCGGGGCAGGACGAAGTCCTCGGGTGAGGGCAGCGCGTGGACCTGAGAGAGCAGCGGGGCCAGATCACGCGGTTCGGGCGGGCGTACCGCTTCGGGGAGCCGGTGCCACAGGGTCACCGGGTGGCCCTCCACCACCCGGGCACCCGGTTCGGCGGCCCGCACGGCGGGTACACCGCAGGCGTCGAGCCAACGCGCCACCGCCACCTCGCGCTCGGCACGCTCGCGGAGTTCCGGGTGGTCCGTGGCGTCCCGGCCGACCTTGACCACCAGGTCGCCGTCGGCGAACACCGCGTTCTCGCCCCATGCCAGGAGTTCCGCCCCGCCGGGCAGTCCGGCAGCGTCCAGTACCTCGCGCGCCCGCATCTCGTTCATGGCTCGATTTTCGCATCCGCGCAGGCCACCTTGACGAACGCCCGGTCCGTCCGCACGATGACGGAGGCCGCCGGGGCGGCCATAGACGGATGAAGCCGATCCATGCATATGAAGGGGTCGAATTCATGACAACTGCGACCGCGGCGAAGCGGTCAGGGCCACAGGGCCCCAGGGCAGGGGGCAGCGCCGCCCGGGACGGAAAAGGGCGGATCCGCCGGGACGGCGGTGCCTGGTTCCTGGTGTTGCCGGCGCTGATCCCGATTCTGATCCTCAGTGTGGGCCCGCTGCTCTACGGCATAGCGCTGGCCTTCACCGACGCGCAGTCCGGCCGGACCCGCTCCACCCGGTGGACCGGTCTCCTGAACTTCCAGGACCTGCTGCACGACGGCCTGTTCTGGGACTCCTTCCGGATCGGCCTGGTCTGGGCGGTCGGAGTCACCGTCCCCCAGTTCGTGCTGGCGCTCGGCCTGGCCCTGCTGCTCAACGCGAACCTGCGGATGCGCTGGCTCGCCCGGGCGCTCGCGATCATCCCTTGGGCCATGCCCGAGGTGGTCGTCGGCATCATGTGGCGGCTGGTCTACAACCCCGACGCGGGCATCCTCAACGAGACGGTGCGCGATCTCGGGCTCGGCGACGGCAGGGACTGGCTGACCGGACTCGCCACCGCGCTCCCCGCCGTCATCGTCGTGGGGATCTGGGCGGGGATGCCGCAGACGGCGGTGGCGCTGCTCGCGGGACTCCAGAACACCCCGGACGAACTCCACGAGGCGGCAGCCCTGGACGGAGCCGGCGCCTGGCGCCGATTCCGCACGGTCACCTGGCCGGCGATCAGACCGGTCGCCCTCGCCATCAGCGCGCTCAACTTCATCTGGAACTTCAACTCCTTCGCCCTGGTCTACGTACTGACCAGCGGAGGACCGGGCGGCCGGACCCGGCTGCCGATGCTCTTCGCCTACGAAGAGGCCTTCCGGTACGGCCAGTTCGGCTACGCCGCCGCGATGGGATGTGTGATGGTCGCCGTCATCTCCGTACTGCTCGCGTTCTACCTCGTGGGCCGGCTGAGGGGAGGCGAGGACGCATGAGCCTCCGTACCGGTTCCACCGCGCGCGCCGGGCAGTACGCCGCCCTCCTGTGCTATCTCGTCTTCCTCGCGTTCCCCTTCCTCTGGCTGCTCTCCACGGCCTTCAAACCGGCCCGCGAGCTGGGGTCGCTTCATCCGACGTGGATCCCCCGGAACCCGACCCTGGACAACTTCCGGCAGGCCTTCGACGAACAGCCGCTCCTGCGGGCGGCGGCGAACTCGCTCACCGCGGCGCTCTGCGCGGCCCTGATCGCCGTCGTCATCGCCACGCCCATGGCCTATGTGATGGCGCGTCACCGGGGACGGCTGGCGGCGGCCGCCACCGGATGGGTCGTCGTCAGCCAGGCGTTCCCCTTCGTCCTGGTGATCATCCCGCTGTTCCTGGTCCTCAAGAACCTGCACCTCATCAACTCGCTGTGGGGGCTGATCCTGGTGTACGTCGTATGGTCCCTGCCCTTCGCGCTCTGGATGCTGGCCGGTTACGTACGCGCCGTGCCCCCCGAACTCGAAGAGGCGGCCGCCGTCGACGGGGCGGGGAAGGGCCGGATCCTGATGTCGGTCGTCGCCCCGCTGCTGGCTCCCGGGATCGTGGCCACCGCGCTCTTCGCCTTCATCACCGCGTGGAACGAGTTCTTCTTCGCGCTCGTCCTGCTCAAGACACCGGAGAAGCAGACCTTGCCGGTCGTACTCACCCACTTCCTCGGCGCGGAAGGAGTGGCCGACCTCGGACCGCTCGCCGCGGCCGCCTTCCTCGCCACCCTCCCGTCCCTCGTGATCTTCGCGCTCATCCAGAAGCGCATCACGGGCGGTCTGACGGCCGGGGCGGTGAAGCACTGATGCGCCGCCGGGGCCTTCCCGCGTTCGCCGCCGCCGTGACCACCGCACTCGCCCTCCTGCTGGCAGGCTGCACGGCGGACGGTGGAGGTGGCGCGGAAGACGGTGTGATCCGGCTCAGCTTCCAGTCGCTGGCCTGGCAGAAGGAGTCGGTCGACGCCAACAAGCAGCTGGTCCACGAGTGGAACGCCGCCCATCCGGACATCCAGGTGGACTACGTCCAAGGCAGCTGGGACAACGTCCACGACCAGCTGCTCACCTCCTTCGAGGGCGGTGAGGCGCCCGACATCATCCACGACGCCTCGGACGACCTGGCCGACTTCGCCTACGGCGGTTACCTCGCCGACCTGAGGCAGCTGCTCCCCGGCCGGCTGACCGAGGACATCCCGCGCGCCTCCTGGGAGACCACCACCTTCGGTGACGGCGTCTACGGCGTTCCGTTCCTCCAGGAGCCGAAGGTCCTCATCGCCAACACGAAGATCCTCAAGTCCTCGGGCGTGCGGATACCGACCCCCGAGAAGCCGTGGAGCTGGTCCGAGTTCCGGCAGGTCACCGAGAAGCTGACGAAGCGGGGGACGTACGGGGTCGCCTGGCCGCTCAAGGAACCGGTCTCCGTCACTCTCAACCTGGGGCTCTCGGCCGGCGGGCAGCTGTTCCACCGGGGTGCCGACGGCAAGGTGACCATCCGCTTCGGCGAGGGCGACCAGGTGATGCCCGGGACGGTCCGGGACCAGGTCAACTCCGATGGGAGCGCGGCGCGTCAGGCGCTGGGAATGGGAGGGTCGGACGCGCTTCCCGGCTTCTTCGGCGGCAAGTACGCCATGGTTCCGCTGGGGTTCTCCTACCGGCAGCAGGTCGCCGAACAGGCTCCCGAGGGCTTCGAGTGGACGGTACTCCCCGCCCCGGCCGGCAGCGGCGGGCTCGCTCAGGGAGTCAGCCCGCAGACCCTCTCGATCTCCCAGGACAGCCCGCACAAGGAGGAGGCGATGAGCTTCGTCGACTTCCTGCTCCGCCCTGCCAACATGGTGCGGCTGGCCAGGGGTGACTGGATGCTGCCCACCGGCACGCAGGCCCTGGCGGACCCGGCGCTGCACACCGAGGAGAACGGCTGGGAGGCCGGGACCGCCCTCGCCCGGGCACTGCGGCCCGCGCCCGCGCAGTCGGTGCGCGGCTACCCCGAGTGGAAGGACAAGGTCGCCACGCCGGCGCTCCAGGAGTACTACAGCGGAGCCATCGACACGGAGGAGCTGAAGAGACGTCTGGTGGTCGACGGGAACCGGGTGCTCGCCCGCTACCAGCGCTGACGCCGCTCTTGTGCACGATCCTTCATCCGGTCCGCCAAAGAGACTGGACGAGACGTCTCGTCTCGTCTATCTTCGAGGCATGACAACGACTCCGCGTGCTCACATCGCCATGTTCTCCATCGCCGCCCACGGGCACGTGAACCCGAGCCTCGAAGTGATCCGGGAGCTCGTCGCCCGCGGGTACCGGGTCAGCTACGCGATCCCGTCCTCCTTCGCCGAGAAGGTCGCCGCCGCGGGGGCGGAGCCGGTGATCTACACCTCCACGCTGCCCACCGCCCCGGAGGACTGGGGCAGCGAACCCATCGACTGGGTCGAGCCCTTCCTCGACGACGCCGTCCAGGCGCTGCCCCAGCTCCTGGCGGCGTTCGAGGGCGACGAACCCGACCTGGTCCTGCACGACATCACCGCTTACCCGGCACGCGTCCTCGCCCACCGCTGGGACGTCCCCGCCGTGCAGCTCTGGCCGAACCTCGTCCCCTGGGAGGGGTACGACGAGGAGATCGGGCAGCCCGGGAACGCCGAGCTGAGGAAGACCGGACGAGGCAGGGCGTACTTCGCGCGCTTCGCCTCCTGGCTCGCGGAGAACGGTCTGGGCGACCTCTCCTCCGACGACTTCGTGGCCCGGCCGAGGCGCGGCCTCGTGCTCATCCCCGAGGCCCTCCAGCCCAACGCCGAGCGCGTGGACCACGATCGCTTCACCTTCGTCGGAGCCTGCCAGGGCGAACGCGCCGACCAGGGGGAGTGGAAGCGGCCGGCCGAAGCGGAGAGGGTCCTGCTGGTCTCCCTCGGCTCCGCCTACACCGCCGAGCCGGCGTTCTACCGCGAGTGCGTCGAGGCCTTCGGGGACCTGCCCGGATGGCACACCGTGCTTCAGATCGGAGCGCACGTCGATCCGTCGGAACTGGGCGATGTGCCGGGCAACGTCGAGGTGCACTCCTGGGTGCCTCAGCTCGCGATCCTGCGGCAGGCGGACGCGTTCATCACTCACGCGGGGGCCGGCGGCAGCCAGGAGGGGCTCGCCACCTGCACCCCGATGGTCGCGGTCCCGCAGGCCGTCGACCAGTTCGGCAACGCCGACATGCTGCAGGCGCTCGGAGTCGCGCGGCATCTGCCGAAGGAGGAGGCGGACGCGGCCTCGCTGCGCGCAGCGGTCCTGGCGCTGGTGGACGACCCCGACGTGGCCGCGAGGCTAGCGCGGATCCAGGAGCGCATGGCGGGGGAGGGAGGCACCCGGCGTGCCGCCGACCTCATCGAGGCCGAACTGCCGGGGCGGTGAGGCGGGGACGGCGGTCCGAGCCGGCCACCTCTCCGTTCCCGGTCACCGGTGACCAGTCACCTGGGAGCAGGGTGACCGGTGCCGGCCGCCCTTCCGTTCCCGGCCGCCGGAGCGCCGTCAGGCGTCCGCGTCTCCCGCCCGGCAGTGTGTGGGTCGGGAACCGGGTCCGGCGGTGAAGCCGAGGAACGCCATCTCGCTGTTGTCCCCCCGCAGTCCGACGCCGCCCGCCTCGGCCAGTCGGCCCGGGTCCGTGTCCTCGGCCTCCAGTACGGTCCTGCCGTCGACGGCCAGGGTGAGCCGTACATGCCCCTCGTCGCAACGGCCGGCCGTGGCCGCGATGTGGTGCCACCGCTCGTAGGAGAGGGCGTGTTCCCCGGTGGCGAGCGTGGTGTAGACCCCCTCCCCGCCCGGCAAACCACGCGGTGGGTACTTCCGTTTGAGGGTGACCGTGGAGTCACGACGGCAGAAGCTCAGCGCGTAGAGCTCCTGCGGGCTGTGGTAGCGGAGCCAGAGGTGTCCGCCGTCCCAGCCGCGGGCGGGGGTGCGCGGGGTCGTGCCCGGAGGTCTCACGAACATCCAGCAGCGCACGGCGGTGTCGCCGAAGTCCCGGCGGTGGGTGACCAGACGGAAGACGGAGGACCCCGTGCGGGGGCTGGAGCCGGGGCCGGAGGGTCCACCGTCCGGCGGCCCGGTCCACCCGCAGGACCAGTGGGCGAAGAGGGATCCGCTGGTGACGTCCCAGTCGTCGGAGAGGCGCGCGTCGTCGGCGTCCGGGTGGCTGTGGGCGTACTCGTTGGTGATCAGGCCATCGCTCGTGAAGAGGGGGCTGAAGACCGCCCCCGGGCCGCCGGACACTCCCGGGGCCCACGGCGCCGGGCCTCCGCCCGGAGCCGGGTTGCCGCGCGCCTTGCCGTTCACCTCGGTCGCGGGGGTCTGCGTGTCCGGTACGCCGGTGGCGAGCACCGCGGCGAGCCCGGCCGCGGAGGCGGCGGCCGCGGCGAGCAGCGCGCGCCGGCTCGTCCCGCGAGATCCCTCGGTGCCCCCGGCCCTCCTCACGCGGCGACCCCTGTGGCGGCCGTGGACCCTGATTTCCGTGTGTTGCCCGGCATCGGCGTGCGGGGCGCATGACTGGCGATGTGCACGGATGAACGATGCCAATCCGGCGTACCGGGTCCACCTGCCCGCGGCCTCCTGGAGCGAGTTCACCCGTCCGGTGCGCCTGTTCGACGTGATGGAGTGCGGTGTTCGGGCGGCCTGCCCCTGCGCGGGTGTGAAGAGGCGGTCGCAACTGTGACCGAAGTTCGCCGACTCCGTGACGGCTGCATGAAGGTCTTGATCTGAGCGCGTCAATCGAGCAGTGTTTCGAGGCAGCCCCCGGAGATCTTCCGGCCGAGGGCCAATCCCCCCACAAAGAATGACGAGGAGACCCCTCTTCATGGCGATTCACAAGCGCATACGCTCGGTCAAGCTCACTGCCGCGACCACCGCGGTGGCGGCGGCCGTCGGCGTCACTCTGCTCACCACGCCGCTCGCCGGGGCCGCGACGGCGCCCGCGATGGGCACCGTCTACGGAGCCGACGCGGCGACCGCCGTCTCCGGCAGCTACATCGTCATGCTGGACGAGAAGGCCGACAAGGCCGATCTTGCCGAGGAGTACGGCGGAAAGCTCCGCAGGAGCTACAGCTCCGCCGTCAACGGCTTCTCCGCCGATGGCCTTTCGGAGACCGAGGCGAAGAGGCTCGCGGCCGACCCGGCCGTCGACAAGGTGGTCCAGAACAAGAAGTTCCACATCGACGCCACCCAGGACAACCCCCCTTCCTGGGGGCTGGACCGGATCGACCAGGCCGGGACCGCAGGGGACGGCGCCTACACCTACCCGGACTCTGCGGGCGGCGACGTCACCGCGTACGTCATCGACACCGGTGTGCGGGTCACCCACAAGGACTTCGAGGGCCGCGCCACCTCGGGCTTCGACGCCGTCGACAACGACGACGACGCGGACGACGGCAACGGTCACGGCACCCACGTGGCCGGAACCATCGCGGGCGCCTCCCACGGTGTGGCCAAGAAGGCGAAGATCGTCGCCGTCCGCGTCCTGGACGACGAGGGCTCGGGCACCACCGAGCAGGTCGTCGCCGGCATCGACTGGGTCACCGCCAACCACGAGGGCCCGTCCGTCGCCAACATGAGCCTCGGCGGGTCCGCGGACCCCGCCCTGGACGCCGCCGTACAGAAGGCCATCGCCTCCGGCGTGACCTTCGCGGTCGCCGCGGGCAACGAGTCCACCGACGCGGGCGAGGGCTCCCCCTCACGCGTACCGGAGGCGATCACGGTCGCCTCGTCCACCAAGGACGACCAGCAGTCCTCCTTCTCCAACTACGGAGCGGTCGTGGACATCTACGCCCCCGGCTCCGACATCACCTCGGCCTGGAACTCCGGCGACGACGCCACCAACACCATCTCCGGCACATCGATGGCGACGCCGCACGTCGTGGGCGCGGCCGCCGTGTACCTGGCCGGGCATCCGGACGCCACCCCTGAGGAGGTCGCCGCCGCGCTCACCGGCGGGGCCACGGCCGACGCCATATCCGACGCGACCGAAGGAACCGCCAACAAGCTCCTGAAGATCGTCGAGTAGGTCGGGTACAACTGACCCCGAGGCCGCCGCGCTCTCCCCCACGGGGCGCGGCGGTCTCGGGCCTGTCCGGCGGATCTTCGCGGGCCCGCGAAGATCCGCCGGACAGACCCTCGGCGCGCCGGGTGGATCGGGCCCCCGGCGACGCGCCCCGTGCGGACCTGGTGAGCCCGACACCCTAGGGTGGGGACCATGAGCGCGATGTACGCGGCACTGCTGCGGGGGATCAATGTCGGCGGGCACCGCAAGGTCCCGATGCCTGAACTCCGCGAACTGCTCGGGAAGCTGGGGTACGCGGACGTCGCGACCCATCTGCAGAGCGGTAACGCGGTGTTCCGCAGCTCGTCCGGTGACGAGGAAGCACTCCGGGCCGAGGTGGAGCACGCCATCGAGTCGCACTTCGGGTTCCCGGTGGACTGTCTCGTCCGCTCGGCCTCGTACCTCGCGGGAGTCGTCGACGCATGCCCCTTCCCGGCGGCCGAACTCGAGGGCAAGCAGCTCCATGTGACGTACTTCGACCGGCCCGTCGACTCCGCGCGCTTCGCCTCGATCGACGCGGAGTCCTTCCGCCCCGAGGAGTTCCGGCTCGGGGACAAGGCCCTCTACCTGTACGCCCCCGACGGGCTGGGACGTTCCAAGCTCGCCGTCGCCCTCGGCAGGCCCGCCGTCACCCGTGGGCTCCTGGCCACCAGCCGTAACTGGAACACCGTCGTGAGACTCGTGGAGATGACGCGTGACTGAGCCCTCTCCGGCCGTGGCCGCAGCGATCGAGGGCGAGCTCCGCCTGCTCGATCCCGTGGTGCGCGCGTCCGCCGACGTACTGGCCGGCCTCCTGCACCCCGATTTCCGGGAGATCGGCACCAGTGGTCGGCTCTGGGAGCGGGACACCATCATCGCCATGCTCACGGACCCCGACGCGCCGCGCCCCGGACCTCTCACCGCGTCCCGGATGAGAGGTGAGCAGCTCGCGCCCGATCTGGTGCACCTCACCTTCGACACCGAGTCCAAAGGGCTCCGCTCCCACCGCAGTTCACTCTGGCGGCTGACCGGGGACGGCTGGCGCCTCTACTTCCACCAGGCCACCCCCTTCATCGACGACCCGTTCGCAGAGGTCTGAGGCGCCCGCCGCCTCCCAGGCACGCCCGCAGCACGTGCGGGGCCCTCGGCGCAAGGACGCGGAGCCGGACTGATCCGGGCCCGGGCTCCGGCCGGTTCTCGCCGGAAGGGCCAGTTCCGGCCAGAAGGGCGGCCCGGGCAAAAGGCAGGTAAAGCCGACCGAACGGACGGGCGTCACCGGCTTCCGGGAGGACTCCGGGGATCCCCCGTCCGCCGGCCTTCCGGGCGGCGCCGGGCGTGTGTGAACGCGATGCGCGTAGACAACGGCCGAAGTCCGCCCCGGTGTTCCTCGCTTTGCAGCAATTCGCAGACCGGCTCCGTCCGGTGAGCGGACGCCGGTGTGCGGAGGGCGCCGACGCGGCCACCGGGAGCGGGCGGCCCCCCTCGCTGCGGCGGTCCGGAAGGCGACCTTGTCACCAGCCCAAGCGGAGTCAAGGATTCGTGGCGTGCGGTTGGCAGGTCCACGGCGAGAAATCCCACTGGTCGTGGAGAGCCGCACACCCGGACCGCCCACCCAGCGGACCGGCACCCCCCAAAACCGGAGGACCCTGTGACCTTCAAGCGCTTCGCCCCCCTCGGCTCGATCTCCAGACGTGCTCGCCTCATCGCGGCGACCTCGGGTCTGGTGACCGCTGTCGCGCTTGCGGCACCCACCGCGGTCGCCCACGCGACCCCGGACGCCACCGTGACGAAGGCGGAGCTGGCCGAGGCCAGTTCGGCGGTACGCGGCGCCGACATCGCCGGCACCGCCTGGTACACCGAGGCGAACACCGGCAAGGTCGTCGTCACCGTCGACAGCACGGTCACCGCCGCCGAGATCGCCACGATCAAGAAGTCGGTCGCCGACACGGGCGCCAAGGCCGACATCAAGCGGACCCCGGGCACGTTCAACAAGCTGATCGCGGGCGGCCAGGCCATCTACGCCGGCGGCGGTCGCTGCTCACTCGGCTTCAACGTCCGCAGCGGCAGCACCTACTACGCCCTGACGGCGGGCCACTGCACCGAGATCGGCAGCACCTGGTACACCAACTCCGGTCAGACGTCGGTGCTCGGATCGCGTGCCGGCAGCAGCTTCCCGACCAACGACTACGGGCTGATCCGGCACAGCAACTCCGCCAACGCGGACGGCCGGGTCTACCTCTACAACGGCAGCTACCAGGACATCACCACGGCCGCGAACCCCAGGGTCGGCCAGGCGGTGAAGCGCTCCGGTTCCACCACCGGGGTGCACAGCGGCACGGTCACCGGGCTCAACGCCACGGTGAACTACGGCGGTGGCGACATCGTCTACGGCATGATCCAGACCAACGTCTGCGCCGAGCCCGGCGACAGCGGCGGCTCGCTGTTCTCCGGCAGCACCGCCCTGGGTCTCACCTCCGGCGGCAGCGGCAACTGCTCCTCGGGCGGGACCACCTTCTTCCAGCCGGTCGTGGAGGCCCTCAACGCCTACGGCGTCAGCGTCTTCTAGGAAGACCCGACCCGGCACATATGTCCTTCCGGCGGGCCGCGCTTTCCGAGCGCGGCCCGCTGCCGTGCCCGCCCACGTCATCGGGCGCGCTGCCCCCGCCGGTCTCAGTTCGTCAGCCAGCCCCTGAGCGTGGCCTGCACTCCCGCCTGGAACCTGGTCTCGACGTTCAGCGCCTGCATCAGACGGGAAATGCGACGGCGGACCGTGTGCACATGGACATCCAGCCGCCGCGCGATGGCCTCGTCCTTCAACCCCGAGGCCAGCATGGTCAGCAACTCCCGTTCCTCCTCCGTGACCTGGCCGTGCGATTCGGACCCGATGGGGGTGGCGTGCTCCCAGACCGCCTCGAACAGCGGCACCAGCGCGTGGCTCAGCAGCGAGTCGCTCACCAGCAGTGCCGACGCGGTGGGGTCGGCCGCGTCGGTCGGCGGGAGCAGCGTCACCCGGCGGTCGACGGTGATCAGCTTCGTGGGAAGGTCCGTCCCCACCCGTATCTGCACGCCGTGCGCGGCGAGTTCGTCCAGCCCGCGTGCGCGGCCCTGGAAGCTCAGCCCTTCCCGGTCCACCACCGCCCTCACCCGGACCCCTCGCCGTACCGGGTCGGTCATGTTCAGCGGGGCCGGCATGCCGTCCGGGGCGCTCGCCGCGTACGGCGGCCGGTCGAGCAGCGCCACTTCGGTGGTCGCGGACACGAGGAGCCCGGCGACGCGTTCGGCGATCGCCTCGCTGCCGTGGATCGTCTCGATCCCGAAGGCGCCGGTGTCGTGTGCCGTGCTCAGCAACTGGGCGGCCATCCGGTCCACCGACCCAGTCAGCTCCTCCAGTTCGGCCGAGCGGTGCAGCAGATCCGCCTGGCTGAGATGGATCAGGCCTCGGAGCGCGGTGGCGGGGGCGACCGGGCTCGGAAGCTTCCTCGCCCCCTGCCCCGGCGGAAGAGTGAAGCCGCGCCCGGCCAGCCCGTCCAGCGCCGCGGTGACCCGGCGCACGGGCAGTCCCAGGCTTCGGGCCAGCGCGGCTCGGGTGCCGTGTTCCGGCTCGTTGAGCAGGGCTTCGTACACCCTGAGCTCGACCGACCCCAGCCCGAGGGCCTGCCACCGTACGTCCTGATCCGACTGGTCCACGGCGACGATCTTCGCTGTCCGTTGCGGGGTACACAAGTGTGCACGTACACAAGTCGGCACCTGGAACACATTGTTCACCGGGGGCCTCCGGTACTTGCATGTGGGCACCGACATCCGGTCCCGTGCCAGTGCTAACGGAGGAACAACGTGCGAACAGCACCCCGTAGGAGAGCCGTCAGATCCGGAATCCCGGCGGGCATGACCGTCGGCCACGGAGTCGCCGCGCTTCTCGCGGCTGCCGGCCTCCTGGTCTCGGCCGTCCCGGCCGCCCAGGCGGCGCCTGCCACGGACCCCGCCGCGTCCTCGGTGGTGCCCGGCGACGAGACGGCCACCCCGGCCCTCGTCACGGGCCTTGACGAGGCCGCCGCCGCGACAGGCAGCGCCGCCGATGCCGCGCGTGGGCACCTCAAGGCCAAGTCGAGCCGCTACCACATCGCCGACGCGGACAAGAACCTCGTTTCCGCCGGTACCGAGACCGAGGGCGGCCGTGAGACCGTCCGCCTCCAGCAGAAGTACAAGGGCGTACCGGTGCTCGGCGGGCAGTACGTCGTGCGCATGGACAAGAAGGACGGCAAGCGCACCGTCACCGGCACCTCGGGCAAGTACTTCACCCGGCTGAAGCTGGACACCGTGGAGCCGAAGGTCACCGAGCAGAAGGCGATCGAGCGGGCCGTCGGCGCCGTCATGACCCAGCTCGGCTCCGGCCCGGTACGCAAGCCGGCCGCCGAGGGCTCGGCGAGCCTGAAGTCCGCCGACGCCAAGTCCACGCTGACCGGTTCGGCCGAAGGACTCGCCGTCCTGCCGCAGGGGGACGGCGTCCTCACCCGGCACATCACCGTTACCGGCACCAGCCCGCTCGACGGCAGCCCGGTCAAGCAGAACGTGTACGTCGACGCCCACTCCGGCTTCCCGCTGCTCCAGTACAGCGCGATCAAGACCTTCGGCGCCTCGGCCGGTGTTCCCGCTTCGTCCGGTGCCACCGGCGACGCCCCGGAGCAGGCCTCCACCGCCGCCGCGCAGGAACTCGTGGTGAAGGGCTCGGGCAAGCGCTACAACGGCGAGACCGTCGACGTGAACCTTTACCGGGGCACCGACGGCGCGCTCCAGACCATCGACTACGGATTCCGTGGCACCAACCCGAATGTCGGTCCGCTGCTGGCGACTTATGACGCCCGCGGCAAGGAGGCCGCCTCCGCGTCGGGCGTCTGGCCGAGCGGGATCAAGACCTTCCGCCCTGCCACCCCCGAGCTGGGTGAGGACTACACCAACTCCGGCGCGGTCGACGCGCACTGGGGCGCCCACCAGGTCTACGACTACTACAAGTCCAACTTCGGCCGTAAGGGCCTGGACGACAACGACGGCTTCATCTACTCCCTGGTCGGTGTGGTCAACAACGGCCAGCCGTTCAACAACGCCTTCTGGGACGGCGGGAAGATGGTCTACGGCCAGGGCGGCGGTGACTACCGAACCTTCTCGGCGGACACCGACGTCGTCGGCCACGAGATGACCCACGGCGTCGTCGAGCACAGCGCGGGTCTCGTCTACGCAGGTCAGTCGGGTGCCATGAACGAGGCGATCGCCGACTACTTCGGCAACGCGATCGACGTCACGGCCAACCACATATCCATGGACGACCCCGACGCCGCGCTCCTCGGCGAGGACCTCTGCACCACCGCGAGCCCGCGTGACTGCGCTCTGCGCGACCTGGACGACGGCGCGACCACGTCCAAGGACTTCATCGGCGTCTCCTACCGGGCCGACAACGGCGGAGTGCACCTCAACTCCACGATCTTCTCCGGCGCGCTCTGGGACCTCCGCCAGGACCTGGACCCCGCGTTCGCCGACAAGATCGTCTACCGGGCGCTGACCGCCTACATGACCCCGCTCGACGGGTTCACCGAGGGTCGCGCCGCGGTCATCGCGGCGGCCCAGGAACTGGGCGCCACCAAGGCCCAGATGAAGATCGTGAAGCGCTCCTTCGACGCGCACGGCATCGTGCCCGGCTGGGAGACGGCGCTCGGCGTGGACACCGACACCCTGCTCGGCAAGGTCAACGTCTCCGGGACCGGCGTCGGCGCCGGTGGTGGCAAGTACGCAGTCTCCCGGAGCAACGAGGACGGCAGCGAGCCCTACTCCGTCTGGCTCGGCAACACCAACGGCAAGGGCGGACAGAAGCTGGTCAGCCCGAACAACGGCAACTTCAACGTCTACGCGACCACGGACGGCAAGAACGTCGCCTGGGCCGAGTACGGGGCGACGAGCATCCTGTTCCACGTGCGCCCGGTCGGCGGCGGGGTGGTCAAGACCGTGGGCGCCTCGGGGACGAACGTGTCGGGCGTCGCCCTTGACGGTGACTACCTCGTGTACTCGGTGATGGACCCCTACACCGGCGTGCAGCACGTCGCCTACATCAACATCAGGACCGGGGCGTCCGGCATGGTCGACGACGGCCGCCACGAGCTCTCGACAGCTCTGCCGTCCGTGCGGGACGGCAAGATCGCCTACGCCAAGATGTGGCCGGAGAGCGGCGGCTACAAGCTGGGCGTGGAGGTCTTCGACACCGCCACGGGCACCAAGAAGCTGATGCCCGTGGACAAGGACACCGCCATGGGCATCGGTCAGACCGCCATCACCGACGACGGCGTCTTCTGGATCTTCGACCAGGACCTGACCGACGGCTACAAGGCAGCGGTCGAGCGTGCCGCGCTCGACGGCTCGGACCACATCACCGTCCTCCCCGAGGCCGGCGAGGGATCGCTGTACGCCTACGCCCTGACCGCGTCCGACGACGCCGTCACCGTGACGAGCCTGCCTGCGGCTACGAGCTACGCCAACGACACGCTGCCGAAGCTCTACCAGACGACCCCCGAGGGCAAGGGCGGCCCGCGCCGCGTCTCGTGCAACCGCGGCGACCAGGTGTACCCCGCCTCGGACGCCGGGACCCGCGTCCTCTGGCTGGACGGCACCACCGGATACACCAACCTGGTGAAGCGCGACCGTCCGGCGGGCAACTGCTGACCTGAAAGCGGCCGTTGACAGAAAGCGGTCCGGACTCCCCGGAGGGGCCCGGACCGCTTCCGCGCGTTACCAGGGAATTCAGGCGGTCATCGCGCCCTCGGCGGGCAGAGATGCCTCGTCGTACCGGTTCAGCAGCAGGCGGGCGAGTGCGTCGGACGGACCCAGCACGTCGGCCAGCACATCGGCCCCCGCCTCCTCGGCGCCCGCGGCGATCCGGTCAGGGAGCCGGCCGGGGGCGATCACGTACGGGGCCACCGCGACCCGCCGTACGCCGTCGGCGCGCAGAGCGCGTACGGCGTCGGCGGTGCGGGGGATTCCCCCGGATGTGACAGCGGAGGCGAACGCAGGCCGCACGGCGCACCAACCGGTGTGCCGCAGCTCCCGCGCGATTTCAGCGATCACTGCGATCGCCTCCGGGTCTGTGGAGCCCGCCGAGGCCAGGACCAGACCGGTCGAGGCCTTGTCGGCGGGCGTGATCCCCGCCTCCGTGAGCCGCTGCTCCAGGGCCGTGTTCAGGAGGGGCGAGGGGCCGAGGACCTCGGCCTGGCGGATACGGAGACGGGGCAGCCGGGCCCTCGCCTCGCGCAGCACCGAGGGGATGTCCGACTTGGCGTGGAAGGCACGGGTCAGCAGCAGCGGAAGCGCCACGACCTCGTCCGTGCCCTCGGCGGCGAGGCGCTCCAGCACCCTGGGCACGGACGGGGCGTTGAACTCGAGGAAACCCGTCTCCACGCGCAGCCCGGGACGCAGCGACCGTACCCGCGCGGTGAGAGCGTGCACGGTCGCCGCGTGCCGCGGGTCGCGGCTGCCGTGGGCGATGACGAGGAGGACCGGGGATGCCATGGAAATCAGCTCTTCACCAGGAGACCACGGCTGCGCAGTACGCGCCGCTCCAGCGGACTGAAGATCAGCAGGTCGATCGCGATGCCGACGAAGAGGATGAGCAGGATCGCCAGGAAGATCCCCGGCATGTCGAAGTTGTTCCGGCCGTTCTCCAGCAGTTGGCCGAGCCCCAGGCCCAGGTCGGGGGAGGAGGCGATGATCTCTGCGGCCATCAGCGAACGCCAGGAGAACGCCCAGCCCTGCTTGAGCCCCGCCAGGTATCCGGGCAGCGCGGCCGGCAGGACGATGTGGATCGTCCCGCGCAGTCCCGTCGCCCCGATCGTGCGTCCGGCCCGCAGGAACAGCGGCGGCACCTGGTCGACGCCTGAGACGAGACCGTTGGCCACCGACGGCACGGCGCCGAGCAGGATCACCGCGTACATCGTCCTGTCGTCGAGGCCGAGCCAGATGATGGCCGGAGCCACCCATGCCACCGACGGCAGCGACTGCAGCCCGGACAGGATCGGGCCGATCGCGGCCCGGACCACCTTCACCCGTGCCACCAGCATGCCCAGGGGGGTGCCGATGGCGACGGCCATCACGAAGCCGAAGAGGCCGCGCGACACACTCGTCCAGATGACCTCGAGCAGCGTGCCCTGCAGCCACATGTCGGTCAGGCTGTCCCAGACCGCCGCGGGCGGCGGGAGCTTGTAGTCGTCGGTGACCTTCGCCCAGACCAGCAGTTGCCAGACGAGGATCACCAGGACGACCGCCACCACGGGCGGCAGAACCTTGTTGAGGAGGATCTCGCGTGCGGGCGTCCGGCGCACCTGGACCGCGTCGAGCGCGTCCAGGCCCGCTTCGAGCCCCGCCAGATCGTCGGCCTTCGTCTCAGTGCTGGCCATGTCGGCGGATCTCCCCACGCAGTTCTTCGGTGATCTCGACGGACAGTTCCGCCACGGCGGTGTCCTCGATACGGCGAGGCTGCTCGATGTCGACCGTCCACTCGCGGGCGATCCGCCCCGGGCGCGAGGAGAGCAGGATGACGCGCTGCGCCAGCCGCACCGCCTCGCGCACGTTGTGGGTCACGAAGAGGACGGAGGCGTTCGTCTCCCGCCAGATCCGGGTCAGTTCGTCGTGCAGCACATCACGGGTGATGGCGTCGAGCGCGGCGAACGGCTCGTCCATCAACAGCAGTTGGCTGTCCTGGGCGAGCGCGCGGGCCATCGCGACCCGCTGGCGCATACCGCCCGAGAGTTCGTGCACCCGCTTCCCGTACGCCCCGCCGAGGCGTACGAGTTCGAGCAGCCGCTCGGCCTCCGGGCGGCGGTCCGACTTCGGCACCCCGCGCAGACGCAGGGCGAGTTCGATGTTCTTGCCCGCGGTGAGCCACGGGAAGAGGGCGTGCTCCTGGAACATCAGGGCCGGCCGCCCGCCGGGGGTCTCGATGGACCCCGCGGTCGGGCGGTCGAGTCCGGCCACGAGATTGAGCAGGGTGGACTTACCGCACCCGGAGGCTCCCAGGAGGGTGACGAACTCACCCGGGGCGACGTCGAGCGTGATGTCGTCCAGGACGAGTTGCTGCCCCGTGGGTCCTGCGAAGGACTTGGAGACGTTCCGGATGCGAGCGGCGTGCTCGACCGCTGTACGGTCCTCGGCCTTGGTGAGGGTGGTGGTCGCCATGGTCGTCACCTCCTGGGAGTCTTCAGGGAACCTGGTGCGGTCGGGTGGTTACTGGGCGCCGAGACCGGCGTCGGCGACCTCGGGCTGCCCCTCGGCCTTGAGGATCTTGTTCAGCGGCTTCAGGTCGTAGATGCCCTTGAGGTCGGGCTTCTCCAGCAGGCCGGCGCCGACCGCGTGGTCCGCCTGCGCCTGGAGCGTGGCGGCCAGCGGGTCGTCCGTGATCTGGATGGACTCCCACGCCGGGTCGAGCACCTCGGCGGCCAGCGGCTTGCCGCTCAGCTTCTCCAGCGCCGCGTTGGCCGAGGCCTTCGCCTTGTCCGGGTTGGCGTTGATCCACTTGTTGGTCTTCACCGTGCCGCGGAGCACCGCGTCCACGACGTCGGGGTGCTCGGAGAGGAACTTCTGCGACACGATGATGTTCGTGATGACGAACTTCTTGTCCGGCCACAGGGTCGATTCGTCGAGGAGGATCTTGCCACCCTCGGCGACCAGCTTGGAAGCGGTCGGCTCCGGGACCCAGGCGCCGTCCAGCGAACCGGACTTGAAGGCGTCCGGGGTCACCTTGTTGTCCGAACGGACCACGGACACATCGCCCTTGCCGCTCTGGGCGTCGACCTTCCAGCCCTTCTCGGCGATCCAGTGGAGGAAGGCCACGTCCTGGGTGTTGCCGAGCTGCGGGGTGGCGATCTTCTTGCCCTTGAGGTCGTCCAGGGTCTTGATCTTCTTCGGATCGACGACGAGCTTCACGCCTCCGGAGGCCGAGCCGCCGATGATGCGCAGGCTCTGGCCCTTGGACTTGGCGAAGCCGTTGATCGAGGGGGAGGGGCCGATGAAGCCGATGTCGATCGAGCCCGCGTTGAGCGCCTCGATCTCGGAGGGCCCGGCGTTGAACGTCGAGGGCTTGACCTCGGTGCCGCCCAACTCCTCGGCGATGAGACCTTCCTGGATACCGACCAGGGCGGTGGCGTGCGTGAGGTTCGGGAAGTAGCCGATCTTCACGGTGTCGGCCGAGAGCTTCTTCCCGCCGGCGGCGACGTCCGCCTTCGCGGAGTCGTCCTCCTTCGCCTCGGAGCCGTAGCCGCAGGCGGTGGCCGCCAGGGCCAGGAGCGGCAGGGCTGCGGCGGCGGCGAGGCCGCGGCGGAGAGCGGTACGGGTGACAGGCACGGGAGGCTTTCCTCTCGTAGGCCCGGTTCTCACGTCCCCCTGGAGTGGGGCGGCGCGGCCGGGCGGTCGGCAGGTCTTCGTCGGAACTGGCGGTGCGGGTGGTACGCGGGGGCGCGCAGGCAGTGCGCGTACGTCATCACGCACATCGCCCGACCCCGCCCTGTCCGCTGCCGAGGGCGCCGCTGCCGACGCGGCCGCCCTCCTTCGCGAAGGTCGAGAAGAAGTCACCGTTCATCAGAAGTCCCACTCCGCGTCCTCGGCGGAGGTGCCCGCGTCCGCTTCCGCCTCGGCGGCGAACGACACACCCGTCATGCCGGCCGTCAGCGTCGTCCCGTCGGCGGGGTCGATCAGCAGGAACGATCCGGTGCGCCGGGAGTCCGCGTACGCGTCGAGGGCGAGCGGTTCGGCGGTGCGGACCACGACCCGGCCGATGTCGTTGGCCACCAGCTTGCCGGGGGCCGGGTGCTGGGAGAGATCGTCGAGCGTCAGGCGCGACGGGATGTCCTTGACGATCGCCTTGACCGTCCGGGTCGTGTGCTTGATCAGCACCCGCTGGCCGACGGTGAGCGGCTGGTCGGCCACGTGGCAGACCGTCGCCTCCACGTCCTGGGTGGTGGCGGGGGCGTCGTCGGCCGGGGCGATCAGATCGCCGCGCGAGACGTCGATGTCGTCCGCCAGCCGGATCGTCACCGACTGGGGGGCCCAGGCGATGTCGACGCTCTCGCCGAGCGCGTCGATGCCCTCGATCGTCGTGGTGCGCCCGGACGGCAGCACGGACACCGTCTCACCGACCCGGAACACCCCGGCGGCGATCTGCCCGGCGTACCCGCGATAGTCCGGGTTGTCGGCCGTCTGGGGGCGGATCACGTACTGCACGGGGAAGCGCGCGTGGCAGGCGGTGAGGTCGTGGCTGACCGGGACCGTCTCCAGGTGCTCCAGGACCGTGGGGCCGCCGTACCAGTCCATGTGCGCGGACGGCTCCACGACGTTGTCCCCGGCGAGCGCGGAGATCGGGATCGCGGTGATCTCCGGGACGCCCAGGGAGGCCGCGTACGCGGTGAACTCCTCGGCGATCGCGGCGAACACCGGCTCCGCGTAGTCCACCAGGTCCATCTTGTTGACCGCGAGGACCACGTGCGGGACGCGCAGCAGGGCGGCGACCGCGGCGTGCCTGCGGGTCTGCTCGACCACGCCGTTGCGGGCGTCGACCAGGACGACGGCCAGCTCGGCGGTGGACGCGCCGGTGACCATGTTGCGGGTGTACTGCACATGGCCGGGGGTGTCGGCGAGGATGAAGCGGCGCCGGGGCGTGGCGAAGTAGCGGTAGGCCACGTCGATGGTGATGCCCTGCTCGCGCTCGGCCCGCAGCCCGTCGGTGAGCAGCGCGAGGTCGGGGGCCTCCTGGCCGCGGTTGGTCGACGCGAGGGCGACGGCCTCCAGCTGGTCGGTGAGGACCGACTTGGAGTCGTGCAGCAGGCGTCCGACGAGGGTGGACTTGCCGTCGTCCACGGACCCGGCCGTGGCGAAGCGCAGGAGGGTGGTGGCCGAGAGCTGTTCGGCGGTGGTGGTCATGGCGGGCCTCTCGTGTGGATCAGGCCGGTTCAGGGAGCGGAGTGCGGAGCCGTGCGCGGCAGGGAGGAGTACGGAGGTGACGCGGAGCGCCGTGGGCCGGCGGCCACGCCGAGCGGTGCGGTGCCCGGGCACGCGACCGCGGCGTGCGCCGCGAGCCGGGTTCTCAGAAGTACCCCTCGCGCTTGCGGTCCTCCATCGCGGCCTCGGACATCTTGTCGTCGGCGCGGGTCGCGCCCCGCTCGGTCAGGCGGGAGGCGGCGATCTCGGTGATGACGGCGTCCAGGGTGGCGGCGTCGGAGTCGACGGCGCCGGTGCAGGACATGTCGCCGACGGTGCGGTAGCGCACCTGCCGGGTCTCGGTCTTCTCGTGCTCCTTGGGGCCGCCCCATTCGCCGGCGGTCAGCCACATGCCGTTGCGGCTGAAGACCTCGCGCTCGTGGGCGAAGTAGATCTCCGGGAGCTCTATGCCCTCACGCTCGATGTACTGCCATACGTCCAGCTCGGTCCAGTTGGAGATCGGGAAGACGCGGACGTGCTCACCGGGGGCGTGGCGGCCGTTGTAGAGCTGCCACAGCTCCGGGCGCTGCCGTCGGGGGTCCCACTGGGAGAACTCGTCGCGGAGCGAGAACACGCGCTCCTTGGCGCGGGCCTTCTCCTCGTCGCGCCGCCCGCCGCCGAACACCGCGTCGAAGCGGTGCTGCTGGATCGCCTCGGTCAGCGGCACGGTCTGCAGGGGGTTGCGGGTGCCGTCGGGACGCTCACGGAGCTTGCCCGCGTCGATGTACTCCTGCACGGAGGCGACGTGCAGTCGCAGCCCGTGCTTCTCCACGGTGCGGTCGCGGTAGTCGAGGACCTCGGGGAAGTTGTGCCCGGTGTCCACGTGCAGCAGCGTGAAGGGGATCGGGGCGGGAGCGAACGCCTTCAGCGCGAGGTGCAGCATCAGGATCGAGTCCTTGCCGCCGGAGAAGAGGATCACCGGCCGTTCGAACTCGCCCGCGACCTCACGGAAGATGTGCACGGCCTCCGACTCCAGGGAGTCCAGGTGGCTCAGCGCGTACGGATTGACGGTGCCTTCCGGCACGGTGGTGACGGTGCTCACGCCAGACCCCTCTCGGTGAGCAGCGCACGGAGCGCCGCTGCGGACTCCTGCACGGTCTGCTGGTGCGACTCGATCCGCAGATCCGGCGACTCGGGTGCCTCGTAGGGGTCGTCGACCCCGGTGAGACCACTGATCTCGCCCGCCGCCTGCTTGGCGTAGAGCCCCTTCACGTCGCGTTCGGAGCACACCTCGACCGGAGTCGCGACGTGCACCTCGAGATACGCGGTGCCCTCCTGCTGATGACGCTTGCGCACGGCCTCGCGGCTGTCGGCGTACGGGGCGATGACCGGGACCAGGACCTTCACGCCGTTGGCGGCCAGCAGTTCGGCGACGAAGCCGATGCGCTGGACGTTGGTGTGCCGGTCCTCGCGGGAGAAGCCGAGGCCCGCGGAGAGGAACTCCCGGATCTCGTCGCCGTCCAGCACCTCGACCCGGTGCCCCTCGCCGCGCAGCCGGCCCGCCAGCTCGTAGGCGATGGTGGTCTTGCCGGCGCTCGGCAGACCGGTGAGCCAGACGGTGGCCCCCGTCTCCGTCACGCTCATCGATATCTCCTGATCAGTCGTCATCAGCCGTGCAGCCCGCACTCGGTCTTGCCGCGCCCGGCCCAGCGGCCGGCGCGTGCGTCCTCGCCCTCCAGCACCCGGCGGGTGCAGGGCGCGCAGCCGACGGAGGCGTAGCCGTCCATCAGCAGCGGGTTGGTCAGTACGCCGTGCTCGGCGACGTAGGCGTCCACGTCGTCCTGGGTCCAGCGGGCGATCGGTGAGACCTTCACCTTGCGGCGCTTCTCGTCCCAGCCCACGACGGGGGTGTCGGCCCTGGTGGGGGACTCGTCGCGGCGCAGGCCGGTGGCCCAGGCGCTGTACGCGGTCAGTCCCTCCTCCAGGGGCTTGACCTTGCGCAGCGCGCAGCACAGGTCGGGGTCGCGGTCGTGCATCTTCGGTCCGTACTCGGCGTCCTGCTCGGCCACCGTCTGGCGCGGGGTCAGGGTGATGAGGTTGACGTCCATCACCGCGCCCACCGCGTCCCGGGTGCCGATGGTCTCCTCGAAGTGGTAGCCGGTGTCCAGGAAGACGACGTCCACGCCGGGGAAGACCTGCGAGGCCAGGTGGGCCACGACGGCGTCCTCCATGGAGGACGTGACGCAGAAGCGCTTGCCGAAGGTCTCGGCGGCCCACTTCAGGATGTCGCTGGCGGAGGCGTCCTCCAACTCGCGCCCCGCTCGTTCCGCCAGGTCCTTCAGGTCCTCTTCGGTGAGTTCGTCAGCTCGCAGAGTGTCCGTCATGTCCCTTCCCCTTCAACGTCGTTGCGCTGGAGTCCCCGGGTCAGCAGACCCACGAACTTCAGCTGGAACGCACGGTTGCAGGAAGCGCATTCCCAGGCGCCGTGCCCCGTCTCGTGCGGGCGCAGGTCCTCGTCGCCGCAGTAGGGGCAGTAGAAGGGCGCGGCTCGCTCGCTCATGACAGCGACTCCGCACTGGCCCGGGCGGCCCAGGTGGCGAAGCGCTCGCCCTCCTCGCGCTCCTCCTGGAAGTGGCCGAGCACCCGCTCGACGTAGTCCGGGAGTTCGGCGGAGGTGACCTTCAGGCCGCGGACCTTGCGGCCGAAGCCGGCCTCCAGACCGAGCGCGCCGCCGAGGTGCACCTGGTAGCCCTCGACCTGGTTGCCGTCGGCGTCCAGCATCAGCTGGCCCTTGAGCCCGATGTCGGCCGTCTGGATACGGGCGCAGGCGTTGGGGCAGCCGTTGATGTTGATGGTGAGCGGCTCCTCGAAGTCCGGCATGCGGCGCTCGAGTTCGTCGATGAGCGAGGCACCCCGCGCCTTCGTCTCGACGATCGCCAGCTTGCAGAACTCGATCCCGGTGCAGGCCATCGTGCCGCGGCGGAAGGGGGAGGGCTTCACCTGGAAGCCCAGAGCCTCCAGCCCGGCGGACAGCGACTCGATCCGGTCCTGCTCCACGTCGAGGATGAGCATCTTCTGCTCGACGGTGGTGCGGACCCGGCCGGAGCCGTGCGCCTCGGCCAGATCGGCGATCTTGGCGAGGGTGGACCCGTCCACCCGGCCGACGCGCGGGGCGAATCCGACGTAGAACCGGCCGTCGTTCTGCCGGTGAACACCGATGTGGTCGCGCCACCGGGAGGAGGGCTGCTCGGGCGCCGGCCCGTCGATCATCGGACGCTTGAGGTACTCGTCCTCGAGGATCTGGCGGAACTTCTCCGGACCCCAGTCGGCCATCAGGAACTTCAGACGGGCGCGGGTGCGCAGGCGCCGGTAGCCGTAGTCGCGGAAGATGCCCACCACGCCGGCCCACACATCCGGAACCTCGTCCAACGGCACCCAGGCGCCCAGGCGTTCGGCGAACCGCGGATTGGTGGAGAGCCCTCCGCCGACCCAGAGGTCGAAGCCGGGGCCGTGCTCGGGGTGGACGACACCGACGAAGGCGATGTCGTTGATCTCGTGCACCACGTCCTGCACGGGTGAACCGGAGATCGCGGTCTTGAACTTGCGCGGCAGGTTGGAGAACTCGGGGCTGCCGATGTAGCGCTCGTGGATCTCGTCCACCGCCGGGGTGCCGTCGATGATCTCGTCCGCCGCGATACCGGCCACCGGCGATCCGATGATCACGCGGGGGCAGTCGCCGCAGGCCTCGGTGGTCGAGAGCCCGACGGCTTCGAGCTTCTCCCAGATCGCGGGGACGTCCTCGATGCGGATCCAGTGCAGCTGGACGTTCTGCCGGTCGGTGATGTCGGCCGTGCCGCGTGCGTACTGCTCGGAGATCTCCCCGATGACGCGGAGCTGCTGGGTGGTCAGCCTGCCACCGTCGATGCGGACCCGGAGCATGAAGTAGCGGTCGTCCAGCTCCTCCGGCTCCAGGACGGCGGTCTTGCCGCCGTCGATCCCGGGCTTGCGCTGGGTGTAGAGACCCCACCAGCGCATGCGCCCGCGCAGGTCGTTGGGGTCGATCGAGTCGAATCCACGCTTGGAGTAGATCGTCTCAATGCGTGTCCGCACGTTGAGACTGTCGTCGTCCTTCTTGAACTGCTCGTTCCCGTTCAGCGGGGTGAAGTGACCCATGGCCCACTGACCTTCACCACGGTGACGTCCGGCCTTGCGGCGGGGCGTGGCGGTAGCAGGCTTCTCGGGGCTGGCGGCCATGGCTATACGTCCTTCGGGACTGCAGGAGGGCGGCTCTGAACTGCACACTCGCGCGAGGCGCGGCGGTGCGCAGGGATGGAGCGTGAAATCGGGAAATTCGCGGTGCTGGAAACTCTCAGCGGACCGGACAGATGGCGCTGGACATGCGGCCGAGGTCGACGTGCCGCCGACTCACCAAGGCAATTCCAGTTCCAGACATGACGGAAGCGTGTCACGCGGATCTCGGGCCAGTCCACCACGATCCACTATGTGGACGTGGGGGTCCTGAAATGTGAGACGGTGTGGTCCTGGTCACGCCGATCTGTCGACAAAGCGATATCGGTGAGGTGTGCTCAGGCCTCCGCGCCGGGCCAGAGGCCGGGGTGGACGGACACGGGCTCACGCTCGACGCGGGTGTCGAAGAGGCGGAACCCGCGCCGGAGGTAGTTGTCCATCGCGTGGGGGCCGTCGTCCGAGCAGGTGTGCAGCCAGACCCGCTTCGTCGGCGTCCGGTCCGGGTGGCGCTCCGCGAGGTCCCAGGCGCGCGCCACTCCGTGGGACAGCAGGTGTCCGCCGATCCGGCGCCCCCGGAAGGCGGGCAGCAGACCGAAGTACACGATCTCCACCGCACCGTCCGCCTGGGCGTCCAGCTCGATGAAGCCCGCCGGGGTCCCGTTCTCGTACGCCACCCAGGTCTCGCCGCCGGGCCGCTCCAGGATCTCCCGCCACTGCGCGTGGGTCAGCGACAGCCGGTCGGTCCACCGCACGTCCGCACCCACCGCCGTGTAGAGGAACCGGCTGAACTCCGGCAGCGGAGTCTGCGAGCGTACGACCGTCACGCCGTCCCCCGGGGCGGACGCGGGGTTCAGGTCCGCGGGCGACGTCTGCTCGAGATACCAGACGGTCACATCGGAGAATGCGGGGGAGGAGGGGACGCGGTCGCTCATGACGTCAGAAAACCATGGCCACGGCCATGAGCCGAACCCGGCCCCCGCTCAGACCGCCCCCATGGGCGCCCTCGCCCGCAGCACCACCGGGGCGGTCGACCTCGGTAACAGGTCGGCAGGCACATCGGGGTGGACGACCTCCACCTCGACCTCCTCGCGGAACCGGTACGGCCGGTGCGCCAGCACCTGGGCCAGATGCCGGCGGATCCGCGAGATCTCGGCCCGCACCGTCACCGTCCTGGAGGCGTCACCGAAGACGTCCAGCGCGAGCTCCGCCGCCGTACGCCCCTCCCGGCGCAGCGCCAGTGCGTACAGCAGTTCCGCGTGGCGGGGGGAGAGCCGGTGCTTCCAGCTTCCCACCGGGCCGGCCACGTGCACCGCGAGATCCCGCTCGCGGCTCAGGTCGAGCACCACCCGTCGCGGGGGCCCGTCGTGACCGCCGTCCGTGACCTGCACCAGCCAGCCGCCGGGCAGCGGCTCCACCCGGCACATCCCGAGCGGGGCCAGCCAGACGGGACCCGGTGTCAGCGACTTCGGCAGCGGCAGCCGGTCGACGGGCGGCATCCCGCTGACGGCGGCCAGCCAGCCGTGGGTGTCCACCACCAGGGCGCGACCGCCCAGCTTGCACAGCAGCGGCGCGCCGACCGAACGCAGCCGCTCGATCGCGACCAGGTGCCGTCCGCGCAGCTCGCTCTCGGCCAGTGCGGCCACCGAGCCGACCAGGGCCAGCGTCGCCGGGTGGAAGGTGGAGGCGGGGCCGCTGATGTCGACGATCCCCATCAGCCGTCCGTCCCGCGGGTCGCGCACCGGGGCCGCGGCGCAGGTCCAGCCGTGCAGGGCCCGGATGAAGTGCTCGGCGGAGTGCACCTGGACGGGGGTCCGCGCGGCGAGCGCGGTACCGATGGCGTTCGTCCCCGTCGCCGACTCCGCCCAGGCCGCACCCTCCTCCAGGCAGATGTCCTTCGCTCTGCGCATCACCGCCGCATGCCCCTGACGCCACAGGACGCGCCCCTCGGGGTCGGTGACGACCATGATCTGCCGCGCCGCGTCCGCGCTCCTGGCCAGCCCCTCCCGCAGCAGCGGCATCACCTCGCCGAGCGCCGTGCTGGTGCGGCGGTGCTCGATCTCGTCCATCTCCAGGAGACTGCTCTCCGGCGACTGCCCGGGGTCGATCCCGCTGGCCATCACGCGGTCCCAGGACGCGTCGATCTCCGCGCGCGGGGCCGCCGCCGTACGCTCGCCCGCCATCCGGGCCTCCCGGGCGCGGTGGATCAGCCGCTCGGCCACCACCGGACCGGGTCCGCTTCCCGGCCGGTCCGGCGCGGCAGGGCGTGTGTCCATGACGGTCCCCCCAACAAGGCGTGGGCCCGGCGTGCGGCAACCGGTCCCCAAGGACCCATCCTGCCGTGCCCGCGAGCCCTCCGACCCGACCTCCACGCAATGATTGCAACCCTTTGCAACTCTGGTGACCGGCCCAGGGGCGTAGGAGAGTGGTGGGGACACCGTGCGGGAGTCCTCGACCGCCGTGCGGTGGTGCACAAGCGTGGAGGGTGGTGCCGTGTCGGCGCAGCATCACCCTCCTTCGTTTGTCCTGCCCTCCCGCGCACGCGCGCGCCGTACGATCGCGGCCCGGAGCCCGCGCACAGGCCCAGCGCACGCAGCTCCCTCCGGGCCTCCTCCAGGACCCCGGCCGGGAGATGCCGCTCGACGGCCTCGGCCGGCGCCGCGTCGCCCCCGTCCACGTCGTAGCCGGTCAGCGGTGGTACCTGGTTGGTCACTGTTCGGGTGCTCGCTGCCGTGCCGATACGGTAAGGACGTGCAGGCAGCAAACGAAACACCCGAGCGGCCACCGGGCCGGCTCCACCGGGCCCGAGTCCTCTACCGCAACGTGTCGAAGCGGCAGATGGCATGGCAGTTGCTCAAGGACACGGTCAATTCGTGCGTCGAGTACCGCATTCTGGGGCTCGCGGCCGAGGCGGCCTTCTTCACCCTCCTGTCGCTGCCTCCCCTGCTGCTCGGCCTGATCGGCCTGCTCGGTTACGTCGACGACTGGACGTCCACCACCACGGTCGCCTCGATCGAGCGCAACATCCTGGGCGCGGTGCAGACGGTCCTGTCCGAGCGGGGCGTCAACGACATCGCCAAACCGCTGATAGCCGACGTGACAACCGGGGCGCGCCCCGACGTCATCTCCATCGGCTTCGCGATCGCGCTCTGGTCCGGCTCACGCGCCGTGAACGTCTTCATCGACACCATCACCGTGATGTACGGGCTGGACGGTCACCGGGGCATCGTCAAGACCCGGCTGCTGGCCTTCCTGCTGTACGTGGTCGCCCTGTTGCTGGGAGCCGTCGTACTGCCGCTGCTGGTCGTCGGGCCCGACCGGGTCGTGGAGTTCGTCCCCTGGGGCACCGAGGTGCTGTCGGTCCTCTACTGGCCGCTGGTCATCGTCCTGTCCATCGCCTTCCTGACGACGCTCTACCACGTGTCCGTGCCGGTCCGTTCGCCCTGGATGGAGGACGTCCCCGGCGCTCTCGTGGCCCTCGGGATGTGGGTCCTGGGCAGTTTCCTCCTGCGGATCTACCTCACGAGCACCGTCGAAGGACCCACCATCTACGGCTCGTTGGCCGCCCCCATCGCCGTCCTGCTCTGGATAGGAATCTCCGCTTTCGCCGTACTCGTCGGCGCTGCCGTGAATGCCGCGATCGACCGGGTCTGGCCGTCGCTGGCGACGGCGGCCGCGCGCGCCGCGAACGACCGTGTGAAGGCGGCGCAGGCGGCCGAACTCCTCGCCCGAACCCAGGCCCCCAACTGGGACGCCTACGCCGACGACGACGAGGACGTGTCCATGCCGTCCGAGTTCCCCGAGCGCTGGTCACGCTTCCTGCCCCCGGACGACCTCAAGTCCCGGCTGCACGGCCCCCGCGACAAGGACGCCTCCTGACGTTCGCCCCGACCTCCTGGTGACCCCGGGCGCACGCGGCGAGGGCACGGTCCCGCGTCACCGCGCGGCGGCCCTTCGGACGGGAACGGGCCCGCGACCGTGTCCTGCACGAACCGGTCACGGGCCCTACCCGGGAGGAGGCCGCCGCCCCCGCTCGTCCTACACGCAGTCCGCCGGCGCGGTGCCCGGATCGGTCAGGCGAAGGCCCAGCTGGGCGCGCTCCGTCAGCCAGCGGGTCGGGCGGTGGCGAGGGTCGCCGGTTGTCGCGTGCAGCCCGCGCTGAAGCTCCAGCAACCGGGCGGCGCCGATCCGGTCACCCCAGGCCAGCGGTCCCGCCGGATAGCCCAGGCCGGTCGTCACGGCGAGATCGATGTCCGCCGGGGTGGCCAGCGACCGCTCCGCGATCGAGGCGGCGACGGACACGATCGATGCCAGCAGCCGCTGCGCCACCGAACCCGCGGTGTCCCGCACCACGGAGACGGCGTAGGGCTCCTGTCCCTCCCCGGCGCGAGCCAGGACCGCGCGGGCGTCCCGCGCCGCGGCCGGGTCGGCGGCCGGGGTGACGGACAGCACCCGCCGGCGACCGACAGCCGGCAGCGGATCGACACCGAAGGTGCGGGCGGCGGGCAGCCCCAGCGCGGAGACCGCGGCCGCCACCGTCGTGCCCCAGACAGGGACGAGGACGACGGCACCGGCCGAGGGCTCGGGTCCGTCCTCCACCGTCGCCCCCGTGGCGTTCAGCGCGCTCCGCAGTACGTCACCCTCCGGGCCTGCCACGAACACCGGCCGTCCGGCGTCGCCCGTCACGGGGGCCTCCGCTGCCGGCCCCGTGGCCCCGGAGCCGTACGGGAACCAGCCCTGGCCGGTCTTGCGCCCGTGCAGCCCGGCCGCCACCCGGTTCGGGGTGAGGTAGGACGGGCGCAGCCGGTCCTCGTGGCGGAAGCCCTCCCAGATCGAGTCGATCACCGCTGCCGTCACGTCGAGCCCGGTGAGATCCATGAGCTCGAAGGGACCCATCCGCAGGCCCAGCACGTCCCGGGCGATCCGGTCGATCCCGGCCGGGTCGGCCACCGACTCCTCCAGCAGGGCCAGCGCCTCCGTCACCAGGCCCCGTCCGGCGTGGTTGACGAGGAAGCCCGGGGTGTCGGCGACGGTCACCGCACGGTGACCGCAGCTCTCGACCAGCGCCGTGAGGGCCGGTGGGATCTCCGGACGGGTCGCCGCGCCCGGCACCACCTCGACGATCTTCATCAGCGGTACGGGGTTGAAGAAGTGCAGTCCGGCGAGTCGCCCGGGATCCCGCAGAGCGGCGGCGATCCGTGTGACGGACAGGGAGGAGGTGTTCGTCGCGAAGACGGCCGACTCCGGCACGGCCCCCTCCAGCTTCCCGAAGACCTCCGCCTTGGTGTCCAGGTCCTCCCGTACGGCCTCCACCACCAGCTCCACCTCCGGCCCCGGCGCCCAGGGGTCGTCCAGGGGGATCAGCCGTTCCAGCGCGGCGGCGGCGTCGCCGGAGGACATCCGGCCCTTGTGGACCGCGCGTTCCAGCATCGAACGCACGAAGTCCACGGCCGCCGTCACCGCCTCGGTCCTGACGTCGCAGAGTTCCACGGTGTGCCCGGCGACCGCGGCCCACTGGGCGATGCCTCGGCCCATGGCTCCGGCGCCGACGATCCTGATACGCATGGCGGTGACGTCCTCTCGGCAGATGTGGCGGGTGTTCAGCGAAGGTAGACGCGGTCGGGGTCGACATCCTCGCGCAGCAGACGCAGTTCGGCCGCCGTCGGCGCGGGCACGGTGGACACGGTGTCGGCCACGAGGAGGTCCCAGCCCGTGGCCTCGCGCACCTGATCGACCGTCACGCCGGGGTGCACGGCGACCAGCCGGAGCTCCTCCCCGACACCGCCCCTTGCCAGGATGCCCAGCTCGGTGATGACCCTGGTGACTCCAGCGCCCAGCGGCCTGATTCCGTCGGCGAGCGCGCGATCCGGTCCGGGCGTGGTGCAGAAGTCCAGGGCCTCGGTGAACGAGCGCGGGTTGTGCCGGCGCATCACCACGAACACCTCGTGCGAGTTGGCCATCACCTCCACCGCGCCGCCCGAGCCCGGCAGACGCACGGCCGGGCTCTCCCAGTCGCCGATGACCGAGGTGTTGAGGTTGCCCCACCGATCGATCTGCGCCGCGCCCAGGAAGCCCACGTCGATGTGACCGCCCTGGAGCACACAGCCGAACAGCGCCGGCATCGACAGCACCGCCTCGGCACCCGAGATGAGGACGGCGTCGGCGATGGTCTCCGGCAGATGCGAGGGATGCGCACCGCACACCCCGGACTCGTACACGACCTCGATCCCCGGTGCGACCGTCAGACGGGCGAGCTCGGTGGCGAGCGTCGGCAGACCGATTCCCGCGAACACCGTGCGCCGGGCTGCCAGTTCACGCGAGGCGACGACCGAGAGCAGCTCGGACGACGTGGCGGTCCCCGGTGCGGTGGTGGTCATGGGGCGTCCCTTCTCCCGCGGCGCGCTCACAGCCGCCGCCCGTAGTTCACCGGTTCGCTGAGCGCCTCGCCGACCGCGAGCCCCGCCCAGAAGTCCTCGCCCAGTCTGTCGACGTACTCGGCGTGGTCGGCCGTCCCGTACACCCACTCGGCCAGCCAGGCCCGCAGCCGTTCCGGGTCCTTGCTGATGTGCGACCAGGCCCGGTAGAAGGCGTTGTCGCGGTCGTAGTAGCCCTGGGCGAACGAGGGATGCGCCCCGCGCGGGCAGACGACGACCGCGTCCACGGCGTGGGAGGGGATCAGCGTGCGGTTGGGGTCCGAGCGGACCACCTCGTCCGCGACGAGCTCCTCGACGACCACGATCGCCTTGTCGGCCGCGTACACCGCCTCGGCCTGGATGCCGGTCAGACCCCAGATCTGGGTGTTGCCCCGGCGGTCGGCCCGCTGGGCGTGGATGATCGTCACATCCGGGTTCACAGGCGGCACGACGTAGATCTGCTCCGGCTCGCCGTCGGGTCCCGGATAGGGCGAAGTCACCTTGCGCAGATCGGGATTGACGCCCGGAAGGTCACTGCCGCCGTAGCTGCGCAGCGGGTAGAAGGGCAGCCGCTGGGACCCGGCCAGATAGCGGCAGACCATCCCGTAGTGGCTGTACTCCTCGAACGCCAGCGGCGCCGGGTCGGCGCGCTCGATCCTGCGCCGCAGCTCACCGAGCGAACCGGCCGAGGAGTTGCCCACGAAGGACGAGACCAGCCGGGACACGCAGCCCGCGGCGATCATCTGGTCGACCACGATGTCCGCGGTCATCCGTACGACGGTGAGGTCCTTGCGGCCCTGCCGGATGATCTCGTGACCCGCGGCCGTCGGGACGAGGTGGGTGAACCCCTCGATGCCGACGGTGGCCCCGTCGTGCACGAAGGCGGCGACGGCCTTTCTCATCGACATGACTTTGCTGGGCCCGTCGGCCGTATCCGTCCGCTCCACGGTGCTCCTCGGCGAGTGCGTGCTGGTCGTCCATACCGTGTCAGCGGTCATTGATTGCTGTCCAATACCAAATTAAGGTCGGATCAAGACTGATCTTTAATGAATGGAAGCCCGATGGAGCTGCGTCATCTGACCGCGTTCACCGCCGTCGCGGAGGAGCTGCACTTCGGCCGCGCCGCCAAACGGCTGCAGATGGCGCAGCCGCCGCTCAGCCAGCAGATCCGGCAGCTGGAGAAGGAGCTGGGTGTCCAGCTCTTCGAGCGCAACACCCGCTCCGTGCGGCTCACCAGCGCGGGCGAGTCCTTCCTCGAACCCGTACGGACGGTCCTCGCCGACCTCGACACCGCCGTACGGGCGGCGAAGGCCGCCGGACGCGGGGAGTACGGCAGGGTCACCATCGGCTTCGCGGGCGCCTCCAGTCACGAGACCCTGCCGCTGCTCACCCGGGCCGTGCGCGCCGCGCACCCCGGGATCGAGCTGGCCATGAAGGGGCAGACGTACGCCAACGTCGCCCTCTCCCGGGTCGCCGACGGATCGCTCGACCTGGGCTTCGTCCGGCTCCCCGTCACCCAGCCGGGAGTGGCCTACCGGGTGATCGACGAGGAGGAGCTGCTGTGCGCGCTGCCCTCCGACCACCCGCTCACGCGGCTGGAGAGCGTCCCCATCGGCATCCTCGCCGAGGAACCCTTCGTCTCCTTCCCCGCGAACGCCGGATCCACCGTGCGTGACGCGACGTTCCAGGTGTGCGAGGCAGCCGGCTTCAACCCGCGCGTGGTGCAGGAGGCCCCCGACTCGTACACGATCCTGGCCCTGGTCGCCGCGGGCGTCGGTGTCACGCTCACCGTCTCCTCCGTGCGCCACATCCAGCAGAACGGGCTGGTCTACCGGCCCCTCGCAGGCCCGCCCGTCCGGCGCCAGGCCGCGCTGGCCTGGCGCACGGACAACCCCTCGGCCGCCCTGGGCGCCGTGCTCGCGGTCGCGGAGTCGGCGCTGCCGACCCCCGAACCCCGCGATTGAGACGCGTGGCGTCTTGAACAAGAGGTAACTCGATATTGGACCGACTCAGTGGTCCAGTGCGAAGGTCGCCCCACACCCCGAACCGGCCGAAAGGTGTTCCGCCGTGCCCGATCAGACCGACGTCGTCATCTGCGAGCCGCTGCGCACGCCCATCGGGCGATTCGGCGGCGCGTTCGCCACACAGACCCCGGCCTCGCTCGCCGCGCGCGTGATCGCCGAGGTCGTCGCCCGCACCGGCGTCGATCCGGACCGGGTGGACGAGGTCATCCTCGGACACGCCTACCCCACGTCCGAGGCCCCCGCCATCGGCAGGGTGGCCGCCCTGGACGCCGGCCTCCCCGACACCGTCACCGGTATCCAGACGGACCGGCGCTGCGGCTCCGGACTCCAGGCCGTCCTCGACGCGGCCATGCAGATCCGGGCCGGGTTCAGCGACGTCGTCATCGCCGGAGGCGTCGACGTCATGAGCGCCGCCCCCTACTACACGCACGACGGACGCTGGGGCATCAAGGGGCCCGGTCTCCAGCTCCACGACTCGCTGGCCCGCGGCAGGGTGACCGCCGGCGGCGTCCACCACCCCGTACCCGGCGGCATGATCGAGACCGCCGAGAACCTCCGTCGCGCCTACTCCATCAGCCGCGCCGACCAGGACGCCCTGGCCCTGCGCTCACAGGCACGCGCCGCCCGCGCCGCGCGGGAGGGCCGCTACGACGCGGAGACCGTCGCCGTCACCGTACGCGGCAGGAAGGGCGACACCGTCGTCACCGCCGACGAACACCCCCGCCCCGACACCACCGCCGAGCAACTCGCGGCGCTGCGCCCCATCATGGCCAAGTCCGACCCGGAGGCCACCGTCACCGCGGGCAACGCGAGCGGGCAGAACGACGCGGCCGCCGCCTGCCTGGTCACCAGCGCCGCCACAGCCGAACGCCTCGGTCTCACCCCGCTCGTCCGGCTGGTCTCCTTCGCCCGCGCGGGTGTCCCCGCCGCGACCATGGGCATCGGCCCCGTCCCCGCCACCCACGCGGCGCTCGGACGGGCCGGCCTCACCCTCGGCGACCTCGACCTGATCGAGATCAACGAGGCCTTCGCCGCCCAGGTCCTCGCCTGCACCCGCGAGTTGGGCCTCGGCGAGAAGGACCACGAGCAGCGGATCAACGTCAACGGATCCGGCGTCTCGCTCGGTCACCCGGTCGGCGCCACCGGCGCCCGCATCCTCGCCACCCTCAGCCGCGAGATGCACCGCAGCCAGGCCCGCTACGGCCTGGAGACCATGTGCATCGGCGGAGGTCAGGGCCTTGCCGCGGTCTTCGAGCGCATTGCCGCCTGACCACCCCCGTCCCCTCTCCACCCACGCGGCGCGGCGTCACGGGCGACGCCGCGCCGCGTACCCCCCATCCGCTTGATCAACGATGTTCACGGGAGCCACCATGAGTGCGACCACCGCACGCGAGCGAACGAAAGCCGCCAACCGCGCGGGATTCGGAGCCTTCATCGGCTCCACCATCGAGTGGTTCGACTTCTACATCTACGGAACCGCGGCGGCGCTCGTCTTCGACAAGGTGTTCTTCCCCGAACTCGAAGGCCCCATAGGCACTCTGGTCGCCTTCGCCACCTTCTGGGTCGGCTTCCTCGCCCGCCCCATCGGCGGCATCGTCTTCGGTCACTACGGCGACCGGCTCGGCCGCAAGAAGACCCTGGTCATCACCCTGCTGATGATGGGCGTCTCGACCACCGCGATCGGCCTGCTGCCCGGGTACGCCTCCATCGGCATCGCCGCCCCGATCCTGCTCGTGTGTATCCGCATGGTCCAGGGCATCGGCCTCGGCGGCGAATGGGGCGGCTCCGTACTGATCGCCTCCGAACACGCCCCCAAGGGCAAGTCCGTGCTCTACGGGGCGTTCGCCCAGCAGGGCTCACCCGTCGGCAACACCCTCTCCACGCTCAGCTTCCTCGCCATCAGCCAGCTGCCGGACGACGCGTTCGTCTCCTGGGGCTGGCGGGTGCCCTTCCTCGCCTCCGCCGCCCTCGTCATGGTCGGCCTGCTGGTACGCCTCAAGGTCGCCGAGTCCCCCGCGATGGCCAAGCTCATCGAGAAGAAGGAAGTCGTCAAGCTCCCCCTCACCGAGGTCCTCCGAAGCCACCCCATGCTGATCGTCCTCGGCATCGGAGCCTGCACCATCGGCCTCTCGGCGACGTACTTCAAGTCCACGTTCGCGCTGTCCTGGGCCACCTCGTCGCTCGACTTCGACCGCAGCTCGTTCCTGACGATCATCCTCGTCGCCAACATCACGCAGATCATCGTCCAGCCCTTCGGCGCGCTCATTGCCACTCGCATGAAGAGCTGGTCGCGCGCCGTCATCGTGATGCTGGTCCCCGAACTCATCCTGATGCCACTGATGTTCGTGCTCATCAGCACCGAGAACTACGGCCTGGCCATGGTCGGCGTAGCCGTCGCCACCATCCCGCACTGCCTCTACTACGCCGCACTCGCGGGCATGCTCGCCAGCCGCTTCCCGGCCCACCTGCGATACACCGGTATCTCCCTCTGCTACCAGCTCTGCGGCACCCTGCTCGGCGGCACGACCCCGATCATCGGCCAGTTCCTGCTCAACCGGACCGGATCGATCACCGCGGTCATCGCCTACGCGGTCTTCCAGGTGGCACTGACCCTGGGCTGCATGCTCCTGCTGCTCAAGCGCCCCAACCACGACGAGCAGGCGGGCGAGCCGCTCGCCGCACCCCGCACGGCTCCCGCCACCGTCTGACCCGTCCGCCCGCAGAACGGAGTTCCGCCCATGCCCCTCACCGCGCACGGCATCCAGGAGATCCTCGCCCTCGAAGGCCGCGACCTCGGGCGCTCGGAGTGGAAGGAGATCACCCAGGAGCTGATCGACGCCTACGCGTTCGTCTCCGGCGACCACCAGTGGATCCACACCGACGTCGAGCGCGCCGCGTCCGGCCCGTACGGCCGCACCATCGCCCACGGCTACATGGTGCTGAGCTGGGGCATCCCGATGTTCGGTGAACTGCTCCAGGTCACCGGCGTGGGGCGAGCGCTCAACTACGGTGTCAACCGGGTGCGTTACCCGGCGCCCGTCCCGGTCGGCAGCCGTGTGCGGCTGCACGCCACCGTGGCCGGGGTGGCCGAGGTCGCCCGGGGCGGCGTCCAGATGACACGGGCCTTCACCTTCGAGCTGGAGGGCTCCGAGAAGCCGGCCTGTGTCGCGGAGTCGCTCACGCACTTCTACCCTTAGGCCCTTGGCCTCGGAGCCCTTCGAGGCCGTAGAACGCTGAACCGCGTGTGCCCGCCGGAATCTCCCGGCGGGCACACGCGCGTCCGCCTCCGTCAGGAGACCGGGCCCGTACTCACCCGTTCCGCGGCAGCCGCGGGCGCCGCGAGATGGTCCGCCCGGGCGTCGGGATCGGTCAGCCGGTTGAGCCGCGAGGGCAGATCGAGGCCCACCAGCAGCACCACGATCACCGTCCCGGCGAACGTCAGCACCGCGAGCGCCTGGCCCAGGTCCATCCCGGAGGCCAGATTCGCCCCGAGGACCGGCGCGACGGCTCCGCCGAGCGCCCCCACGTTGTACGTGAAGCCGAGCGCGGCCCCCCGGCTCGCGGTCGGGAAGTGCCCGCCGATGTACCTGGGCAGCAGTCCGGAGATCCCGAAGCTGGTCGCCTGAAGCAGGAAGAGGAGACAGCCGAGCAGCAGCAGATCGTCCTTGACCGCGAAGACCGGGTAGACGAAGGCCAGTGAGGCCAGCAGTGTCAGCGCGTAGGCCTTCCGCGCGCCGATCCGGTCGCCCAGGAAGCCCGCTCCCCAGCAGCCCACCATCGTGCCGAAGCCGGCGAAGTAGAGCACGTCGGTGACCTGCCCGGTGGTGTACCCGAGCTCCGTCTTCAGATACGTGGGCAGCAGGGACTGGATGGGCCATGAGTAGAGGAACGCGAAGAACAGCGTCACGATCATGGAGAGGTAGAGCAGCCACCCGCGCTTCCCGCCGAGCTGGACCGCCAGTGCCGTGAGGGCGAGCCCGGCGACCACCGACAGTGCGGGCACCAGCCCTTGACCACCCGGGGTGAAGACCAGGAAGAGGGAGAGCGTGGCGGCGACGGTCAGGACCGTGTTGACCACCGCCAGGCGCGGCGTCCGGAACAGCGGCCGGAAGGGATTGGGCTTGGAGCCCCGGTCCGCGACGTCCGACGCCCACTCCTCGGCCTCCGGCAGGGCGCGCCGCATCCACAGCGCCACCACGATCGGTATCAGCCCCAGGTAGAACATCCAGCGCCAGCCGAGCGAGGGGACCACCCAGTCGTAGACCTGCGCGGCCAGGACCGAGCCGACGGAGAAGCCCGAGATGAGGAAACCGCTGGCCCGGCTGCGGACCCTGGCCGGCCAGCTCTCCATGACGTACGTGGCACTCGCGCTGTACTCACCGGCCATGCCCATCCCGATCGCCAGGCGTGCCGCGAAGAGGCTGTGGTAGTTCCAGGCGAAGCCGCAGGCGAAGGTGCCCAGCGAGTACAGCAGGATGGACAGGACCATCGACGCCCTGCGTCCGTACCGGTCACCGATGGCTCCGAGGACGGCGCCGCCCAGCCAGCGAGTGATGAACGCGCCGGAGATCAGGCTGGCCGCCTGCACCGTGCTCAGGCCGAACTCGTCGCTGATCTCGGTGAGGACGAGCGTGATCAGGACGAAGTCGAATCCGTCCAGGAGATAGCCGATCCAGGCGGCGAAGAACGACTTCCACTGGGTACCGCTCACCTCGCGGTACCAGGGGAGCGAGGGTGGCGTTTTCTGCACGTTGGACTCCAAGATGCGGGAGGGCGGGTGCCCTTGAGCGGTCCGGACGGTTCAGAGCGGGAGGAGGCCTGCCACGGGACGGGCGGTCAGGGCGGTCGGTGCGGTGATGGCGGTGCCGACGAGGCCGATCACCACCGCACCGGCCGCCCCCTCGCTCATCGGACGGGCTGGAGTCCGGCGGCGCGCAGCCGCTCCGCGACCAGCGCGACGGACTCACCGGACAGCTGGATCTGCGGGAAGACGGTGGAGCCGTCGTCGACGACGCCCAGCAGCCACAGCGCCTGCTTGAAGGAACCGAGCGCCGAGGAGCTGCGGCCCATGTCCTGCTCCGGGCCGACGTCGACCATGGAGAACAGCGCGACCAGACGCTCCTGCTCCCGCGCCGCGAGCTCCCAGTCACCGGCCCGGGCCGCCTCGTACAGCCGGACGTAACCGGCCGGGTCGACATTGCCGATGCCGGGCACCACGCCGTCCGCCCCGGCCAGCAGAGCGGCGTCCACGGTGAGCTCGGAGCCGGTCAGCACGCTGAAGTCCGGTACGGGTCCGTTCGCCCGGCCCCCGCGCCCGCCGAGTTCCACGAGCAGCCGGCGAAGACCGCCCTCGTCACCGCTGCTGTCCTTGAGGCCGGCGAGGGTGCCGTCCTCGGCGAGCTCACGGACCAGGCCCGCGGGGAGCTTGGAGTGCACGGCCACCGGGATGTCGTAGGCGAACAGCGGGAGATCGACCGAGGCGCGGAGCCTGCGGAAGTGGCCGGCGATCTCCTTGGGGTGGGTGCGGGTGTAGAAGGGCGCGGTGGCCACCAGCGCGTCCGCGCCGAGCTTCTCCGCGGTCCGGGCGTGCTCGACGACCCGGGCGGTCGTGGTGTCGATGACGCCGGCGAGGACCGGTACCCGTCCGGCGGCGGCCGTGACCACGGTCTCCAGGGCTGTGGCGCGCTGGGCGTCGGTCAGATAGGCGACCTCGCTGGTCGAGCCGAGGGCGAACAGCCCGTGCACACCCCCGTCGACGAGATGGCCGACGAGCCGGGAGAGGGAGGCGGTGTCCACTTCGCCGTGGGCGTCGAGGGGGGTGCAGACGGGCGGTACGACGCCGTGCAGCGGTGCGGTCAGGGGCATTTCGTGGGCTCCAGGGAGTTGGTACACGCCTCCGCGTCCCAGGGGGGCGCAGAGAGGCGGGAGATCAGACGTAAGATGTCCTATGTCTGGGCTCACCTTAAACAGAAGCCCCGGCGCACGGTCAAGAGGCAGAACCACCCCAGGAGGACAGTTGTGGCCCGCCCCACGATGGCCCAGGACATAGAACGCCGGATCAAGGAACTGATCCTCGCCAGGCGGCTCGGCCCGGGCGATCCGCTGCCCACCGAGGGCGAGTTGACGGAGCTCTTCGACGCGGGCCGGGTCTCGGTGCGTGAGGCGCTGAAGTCGCTGCAGGCCGTGAACGCCGTGGAGATCAGGCGTGGATCAGGAACCTTCGTCGGATCCTTGTCGCTCTCGCCGTTCGCCGAGGGACTCGCCTTCCGTGCTGCCGTCCGCCACCGGCGCGGCGAACCTGGGCTGCTGGAGCTGATGAGGGTCCGGGAGGTGCTCGAGGCCGGGCTTGTCGGGGCAGTCACCGCCGGAGTGCCGGCGCAGGACCTGGACACGCTCCGCGGCCTCGTCAGGACGATGGAGTCCGAGGCACGGACCGGCAGGGTGGCCCGCTCCACCGACCGGGCCTTTCATCTCGCGCTCTACGCCTCGCTCGAGAACCACCTGCTCAGCGAGGTGCTGGACGCCTTCTGGGCGGCCATGGACCGGGTGCGGGAGGATCTCGACGACGGCCACCAGGACCCGCACACCACCTGCGCCCAGCATCTGGAGATCGTCGAAGCGGTGGCGGCGGGCGACGGGGAGAGAGCGGTGCGGGCGATGCGCACGCACTTCGACGGCATCCGCGAGAGGCTGACCGAGGGGGACAGCCCCCGGCGGGAGTGACCCGCCGTCCGACGGCAGGCGGATTCGCGTTCCCGCCAGGGCGGTGCCCTGCGCCGGTACGGCACCGGCCGGCCCGGCACAGGGGCGCCTGGATCGAGCCGCCGTGCCGCATGCCGGATCAGGAGGCGCGGGCCTCCGATATGCGGCGGCGGACAGGGGCGTAGTGCTCGCCCAGCGCCTTCGTGAAGCCGCTGACGTCACCGGCGCGCGCGGCGTCCACGATGGCTTGGTGCGCGGCGAGGGTGGCAGTCTCGTCGGCGTGGGTGAATCCGTCGAGGTGTGGGGCGACGATCGCGTACACGTCCCAGAAGGCCATCGACAGCTGACCGATCAGGTCGTTGCCGAGCGGGGCGACCAGGAGCGCGTGGAAGGCCCGGTCGGCGGTCACGAAACCCTCGCCGGCGTGGGCGTCCGTTCCGCGCATCTCGGCCACCAGGGCGTCCAGCCTGTCGAGATCGGCGGGTCGGAGGAGCGAGATGATCTGCTCGGCCATCCCCCGCTCGAAGAGTTCGCGTACGTCCACGAGGTCGGCCAGCACCCGGAAGTCGTCGCCGGGAGAGAGCAGTCCACGGAAGGCCAGGCTCTCCACCAGGGCCGAAAGGCTCAGCCGGCCGACGTACGTGCCGTGGCCGTGGCGTACCTCGACGATGTCCAGCGCGTCCAGGATCTTGACGGCCTCGCGCACGCTGGAGCGGCTGGCGCCGAGCGCCTCGCAGAGGGCGGGCTCGGTGGGCAGGGGGTCGCCGGGGCGCAGCCGCTCCTCCAGGATGAGGCGCTTGATGCCCTCGGCGACCTCCTGCCGGAGCAGCGTCCTGCCGGGCTTTCCGCCTGACGTGGGTGAACTCCCCACCTGTCGACCCCCTCGAGTTCCGGTCGTGGAGCAAGTGACAGTACCAAGGCGTCAGATATCAGACGTCGGACGTCATGCTCGGGCAACTCCGGGCTGATCGGCGAGGGGCCCGGAACCGACTGCGGGGCCGGACGGCGGGAGATTCCGCCTTCCGGCCCCGCAGGGTGGAGGCCCGGTCAGCCGCGTGAGACGCGGGTGCGGCGCATGAGCACCGCGCCGCCCAGGAGCGCGGCGGCACTCGCACCGGCGGCCAGGCCGATGCTGCCGGCGCCGGTCTGGGCGAGCTGGGTGTCCGGGGTGTTCGGGCCGGGGTTACCGGCCGGAGGCTCGTCCACGGGGGGCTTCGAGGTCGGCGGGGTGACAGCCGGCGGCTCCTCGGTGGGGGGCTCCTCGGTCGGAGGCGTGACCGTGGGGGGCTCCTCGGTGGGCGGCTCCTCCACGGGGGGCTCCACCGGCGGGTGGTGGCGGTCGTGGCCGCTGTCGTTGACGCACTTGTTGCCGAACGCCGGGTTCAGCGCGCCGACGACGTCGACGGAGTTTCCGCAGACGTTCACCGGCACCTCCACCGGTGCCTGGACCAGGTTGCCCGAGAGAACGCCGGGCGAGCCGACGGCCTTGCCGTCGGCGCTCGCGCCCGAACCACCGTGTCCGTGACCGCCGCCGTGACCGCCGCCGTGGCTGCCGCCGTGCGCGCCCCCGCCCTCGTGCCCGGAGGAGACGTTGGCGCACTTGTTGCCGAACGCCGGGTTCAGCAGGGCGATCACATTGACGGTGTTGCCGCAGAGGTTGACCGGGACGTGAACCGGAACCTGGACGGCGTTCCCCGAGCCGACACCGGGCGACTTGGCGGCGACACCGTCGGCGGAGGCGTCGGCGTGCGCATAACCGCCGGCGGCGGTCAGGATGCCGGACGCCGCAGCCATGACGATCATGCTTTTGTTCAGAACCTGTCGCATTACATGCCCTTCTCCGGGAAATTCGCGTAGGCGGTGACCCTGATGGCAGTCATTCCGTCGACGCGGACGACTCCATAACGAGCCGGCGCTTACGAGGGAAACTTGGAGACTCGTGGAAATTCTGTAACCACCCGAAAGGGTCACGCACGTGTGTTCGGCTTCCTGGCGTGGGGCTGGCATTCGGGTGAACGGGGGGAACCTAACGGCGAAGGGCGAGTTGATCAGGTCGCTCCGCTGCGGGGCAATCAGTACGAGAAGGGCTAATCGTGATCAAGAAGGTTCTGGCTACGGGAGCCGTCGCCGCCTCCGTCCTCGGTCTCACGGCGACCAGCGCCATGGCGATCGGTGACGACACGGGTACGACGACGTGGAACGGCAACGGTGCCGAGGCGGAGTACGGCAACAGCGCGACCCGGGGCGACCAGAGCCCGCAGCTCAGCCTCGTCCAGGGCTCGCTGAACAAGCCCTGCGTGGCGCTGCCGGTCAAGGCCAACGCCGGAGCGCTCGTCGGCCTTCTCGCCGCCGTCGCGGTCCAGGACGTCAACGTTCTGTCCAACCCGCAGAACCAGCAGTGCGCGGACAACTCCACCCAGGCCAAGGGCGACGAGCCGCTGTCGCACATCCTGTCGGACATCCCGGTCCTGTCCGGCAACGGTGCCGGAAACAGCTGACCCGGCCTCAGGACCGGTCCGGGCCGCCGACACTCCTCCATCGTGTGGCCCGGGCCTGCATCAATCGGGCGGATTCAAGAGAAACTTCCTTCATGGCGTTTCGTCGCCGCTCGTCAATCGTTATGGATAACAGCTTCGGAGTTACGAACGCATTCGCAGAAGCGCTCGTGCGGGAACGAAAGGCGTGACCGCTCAGGACTCCGCTGCAGAAAGGGACGAAAGTGAAGTACACCAAGGTTGCCGCCGTCGCCGCCGGAACCCTCATGGCTCTGGGTGCCGCCGCTCCGGCCATGGCCGACTCCGGCGCCGAGGCCGCTGCCGTCGGTTCCCCGGGTGTCCTGTCCGGCAACATCATTCAGGTTCCGGTCCACATCCCGGTCAACGTCTGCGGCAACACCGTGAACGTCGTCGGTCTGCTGAACCCGGCCTTCGGCAACGTCTGCATCAACGACTGACGTCGTCTGCAGACGAACTGACAGCTTGTCATGAGAGGCCCCGGGGCGCGATCCGCGCTCCGGGGCCTTTCTCTGTCGCGGTATTCGTCGCCGGGCACAGTTTCCCCGCGTTCCCTTGATCGTTGTCCCGGACACAGGCGGCGTACGCCGCCGGGGAAAGGATCTGGGAAGTGAAGTACGCCAAGACCGTCGCGCTGATCGCTGGTTCCGTAGCCGCCGCCGGGGCGTCAGCTCCGGCATTCGGCGCGACCGTTCCGACGGCGCCCAGGATGAGTCTGACCACCGGTGTCGACGAGCTGACCGCCACGGTTCCGAGGATTCCGGACCGGGCGGTGAATCCGCTGGTCGAAGCGGCCGCGGAGACTGCCGAGACCGTGCGGGAGGACGGCCTGCTCAGCCGGTCCGCCGGCACGCTGAGCGAGCTCGCCGGTTCCACGGGATCCCTTCTCGGGGGACTCCCGGTGGGTGGCTGACCGACCGGGAGCGGAACTCCCGGAGGGCATTTCCGCGGACTTCTCCGGCCACCCGTGGAGAAGGCGGACGACACGCATCGTTCGAGTGAAGCGGCGCAACCGGCGGTCACTGTGCGGAGTTGTGCAGAACGCTCCGGACAGGCGGGCAACAGAAAAACCAGAAGGGCACGTTCATGATGAAGAAGATTCTGGCGTCGGCGGCCATGGCCGCATCCGTCGCCGGTGTTTCCGCCGCCGCGGCCCCCTCGGCCATGGCGATCGGCAACGACCACGGCACCACCACGAGCAACGGCAACGGTGCCGAGCAGTACTACGGCAACAGCAGCACGTACGGCAACATGAGCCCCCAGATCGGCCTCATCCAGGGGTCGTTCAACAAGCCCTGCATCGCGCTGCCGGCCAAGGCCAACCTCGGCTCCCTGCTCGGGCTCGTCCCGATCTCGGTCCAGGACGTCAACGTCCTGTCCTCCCCGCAGAACCAGCAGTGCACCGAGAACTCCACCCAGGCCAAGGGTGACGAGGCCCTCTCGCACATCCTGAACGACATCCCGGTGCTCTCCGGCAACGGCGCGGGCAACAACTGACACCGCGCGACTCCGGCTTTCTCCCCTCGGCCCATTCAGGCCGGGGTGCACCGTTTCCCGCCTCGTCGTAGCCGGTGAACACCTGTGGGACCGTACCGTCCGTGCCATGACCGACCGGTGGTCGGGTGCCGGAGGTGCGGTCCCACGGGTCTGCCCGGGGCCGGTCCGTCCGGCGTCGCCCATCCGTCAGGTAGCCCGATAGTGCGGGAATTGGGCCGGTTGCCGCAGTACGGGCCGACGCGGCAGGCCCGTCCGGGTAGGTGCGCCTCATGGACCCGTACGACAGTCATCACGCGTCCGGCCGCGACAGGTCGCCGGACAGCTCGACGCCCATCTACGACCGGCTGCTCGCGGAATGGCGTGGAGCCGTCGAAGACCCGGGAGTACGGGGGGAGGGCCGTGAAGGGGCCACGCAACCCGTGACCGGGGGTTCCTCGCCCGGCATGGACGGCGTCTTCGTCCCGCACGCGCGCACACCTGACGGCAGGGAGCGGTAGACGTGGCGGCGCGTCCCCCCGGAGCGTGATCAAACTCGTTCGAGTGGTGCAGCGGAACTGATCGCTCCGCTTGGGGTTATCAGTACGTTCCACAACGGGACGCTCCGAAAGGTGAAGCGTGATGAAGAAGATGATGGCCGGCGCCGCGGTAGCCGTATCCCTGATCGGCCTGTCCGCCGCCGGGGCCCCCTCGGCCATGGCGATCGGCGACGACCACGGTACGACCACGAGCAACGGCAACGGTGCCGAGGCGGAGTACGGCAACAGCGCGACCCGGGGCAACCAGAGCCCGCAGCTCAGCCTCGTCCAGGGCTCGCTGAACAAGCCCTGCGTCGCCCTGCCGGTCAAGGCCAACGTGGGCTCGCTGATCGGTGTCATCCCGATCGCGGTCCAGGACATCAACGTCCTGTCCAACCCGCAGAACCAGCAGTGCGCCGACAACTCCACCCAGGCCAAGGGTGACGAGCCGCTGTCGCACATCCTGAACGACATCCCGGTGATCTCCGGCAACGGCGTCGGCAACAACTGATCCCACGGGCGTGGGCGGCCCGGTGCAGCCGGTGTGCCGCTCATGTCCTGCCGGGCTCACGGCGCCATCCTGAAGAAGCGGTCGGGCCCACCACCCCACGGGGGTGGTGGGCCTCTTCGTGTCCGTACCCAGGGCTCGCTCTCAGCCGAGGGTGCGCACCGGCAGCAGGCAGTGGGCGGAGGACGCGATGACATCTGGATCGCCCACGAAAGACCGCAGCAGTTCCTCGGTGACGGGCTGCCCGGGCACGGCGGCGGGCCACGGGCGGGTGGCGAACATCCCGTGGACCGTGCCCTCGGACCGGGCCGCCGCCAGCCACTCGGGCGGAACGGTGTACTGCGCCTTGAAATGAGGGAGCGTCAGCACGGCCTGTCCGGCCTGGACGACGAGCTTCACCGGCAGGTTCGGCAACGGCGTGGCGTCCAGCGTCTCGCCCCCCACCCGGAGTCCACTGCGCTCCAGTGCGGTGCGCATCGCCGTGGATCCGGTGCCGGCTCCGTCCGGGCCGTCGCCCAGGGAGTAGGTGAGGAGGAACGCCTTGTCGGCTTCCCCCGGGCGGCTCGACCCGCTCCAGCCGATCAGGACCTGTGTTCCCAACTGGGCCTGCGAATAAGGGGGAGTGGCGGTTTTCGGTGACGTCATGTCCGGCACCCTAACCGCCCGAGACCCGTCCTTACGCACGCGTATCACCTGATCGGGGAAGAACGCCGCCAAGCGGTACCTGTCGATCGCGTCGGCTCACCTCCCCGAAAAACCCTTTGAGGCAGGCCGAGGCACCGGGCTACAGTGTGCGGAGTTCGAGGAACCAGGAGGTGAGGACATTGATGACTGTCGTTGCGGTGGGCGCTGCCCACAACCCGGAGTGCATCGTTCCCACTTCCGCGGCCACCGGCTGAGACTTCCATCCCGCGCCCGACGCGCGTGGCCGGGGCCGCCCTTGTGAAGGGTTCCCCCTTGTCTTTCCTCGATTTCCAGGCTTCCACCCCGTCGCACCCGCTGGCTCCGTACGGCTGGGACGACGCATGGGCCGACACCTTCGCCCCGTACGCCGAGCAGGGTCTCCTGCCGGGACGCGTGGTGCGGGTGGACCGCGGGCAGTGCGACGTGGTCACATCCGACGGCACGCTCAGGGCCGACACCGCTTTCGTGGTGCCCCGTGACCCGATGCGGATCGTCTGCACCGGTGACTGGGTGGCCGTCGACCCGGACGGCGACCCGCAGTTCGTCCGCGCCCTCCTGCCCCGGCGCACCGCCTTCGTGCGCTCGACGTCCTCGCAGCGCTCCGAAGGGCAGGTGCTCGCCACCAACATCGATCACATCGTCATCTGCGTCTCGCTCGCCGTCGAACTGGACCTCGGCCGGCTGGAACGGTTCCTCGCGCTCGCAATGTCCAGCACCGAGGGAGCCGCCCTGCTGGGCGACGGGCGGAACACCGGGCGGTATGCGGCTCACCCGGTCGTCCTCCTGACCAAGGCCGACCTGGTCCCGGACGCCGTCACGCTGTCCCACCTCGTCCAGGACATCGAGCGCGTCGCTCCCGGCGTGCAGGTGCTACCCGTCAGTTCCAGCACCGGAGAGGGCGTCGAGGTATTCGGCGCGATCGCGTCGGGCGGGACGAGCGTGCTGCTCGGGATCTCGGGTGCGGGCAAGTCGACGCTCGCCAACACCCTGCTCGGCTCGGACGTGATGGAGGTACAGGCGGCCCGGGACGTCGACGGCAAGGGGCGTCACACCACCACCACTCGCAACCTGCTCGTACTGCCCGGAGGAGGTGTCCTGATCGACACGCCGGGGCTCCGGGGTGTGGGTCTCTGGGACGCCGGGGCCGGCGTCGGCCAGGTCTTCTCGGAGATCGAGGACCTGGCACTGCGGTGCCGCTTCCACGACTGCGCCCACCAGGCCGAGCCCGGTTGCGCGGTGCTCGGCGCGATCGAGGACGGATCACTGCACGAACGGCGGCTCGAGAGCTACCGCAAGCTCCTGCGGGAGAACCAGCGCATCGCGGCCAAGACCGACGCCCGGCTGCGCAGCGAGACGCTGCGCGAATGGAAGCGCAGGGGCGCCGAGGGGCGCGCGGCCATGGAGCTGAAGCGGGGAGGGGCGCGGTAGCGGATCAGGTCCGGGCAGCCCGTGGGCGGTCGAGCCCGCGGGACGCCCGGACCCCGCCGCCTGCCGGCCTCAGCCCCAGACCACGGCTCCCAGCCAGGCGCCCACCGCGAGCAGGCAGCAGAAGAGTTCCACCAGTACGGAGTATCCGGTCGCCCGCATCACGGACCTGAGCGAGGTCCAGCCCGCCGCCCTGCTGCCCAGGCGCAGGCGCTCGGCGCCGTAGACGGCGCCCACGTAACCCAGGACCGCGCCCACCACCGGGATCACGAAGAACCCGGCGATCGCCGCGATCCCCCCGGCCAGCAGCGTCCGGCGGGGCGCGCCGGACTCGCGGGGACGCCGTGCGGGAAGCAGCGGTCTGAGCGCCTGGCCGAGCAGGAGCAGACAGGTGGAACCGATCAGTACGCCCCAGGCGACCGGCGTCGGGTCCGTCAGCGCCCACCACAGGACGGCGGCCCAGACGATCGCCTGCCCCGGCACTCCCGGCACCAGGACCCCGACCAGCCCGAGCAGCATCACCGCCCCGACGGCAACGAGCTGCCACACACTCATTCGACCAGCGTGCAGGAGTCGGCGCGGTCGCGCCCGTCAGCACGGCTCTCCGGGCGGCCGAAGCCACGGGCCCCAGGACGGTCAGCGCGGGGCGCGTGCCACCCAGCCGCGCTCGTAGGCGTGCCAGCCGAGCTGCAGACGGGTGGTGACCCCGGTCAGCTCCATCAGGCCCTTGACGCGCCGCTGAACCGTCCGCAGCCCGAGGTCCAGCTGCTTCGCCACGCTGGCGTCCGTCAGGCCCGCCAGGAGCAGCGAGAGTATCTCCAGATCCGTGGGGTCCGCGTCGGGCCCGTTCTCCTCGCTGATCTCGCCCGTCCCCAGCCGCAACGGCATCGCGTCCCGCCACACCGCCTCGAAAAGCCCCGTCAGCGACTCCAGCAGTCCACTGGCATGGATCACCAGTGCCGCGGGCTCGGTGCTGCGGCCGCTCAGCGGCACCATGGCCAGTGCGGAGTCCGCGATCACCAGTTTGGTGGGCACCCGGTCGGTCACCCGGCACTGTTCGTCGCGGCTCAGGGCCGCCGACAGCTCCACGATGCCCGACGGGGACGACAGCACGTCGCGTTCCACGACCACGCGGTAACGCACACCCCGCATCGCCATCCGTTCCTCGGCCTCGTTCTCCATACCGGACACCGCGACCGGCTTTCCCGTCACCAGCGCGCACACCTCCGACGTGGCTCCCAGCTGGAGCTGATGGAACCGGTGGGAGACGGCGCTCGCGCCGGTCACCACCTCCACGAGGTCGTGCGCCGCGGGCTCCGCCGCCTCGGCCCGGTACTCCTCGGCGAGCAGCGCGGACGCCAGCTCGGCCTGCTCGAGTTCGTGGCGCTGCTGGGAGAGCAGAGCGCCCAGCGCGACCCCGGGCGGCGCGGCGACCCAGCGGTCGGCACGGGAGGAAGACTGGGCCACGAGCCCCTGCTGCTCCAGGCGACGGAGCGCGCGCTCGGCCTCCGCCTCCGGTACGGCAAGCCGGCGCGCGAGACTGGAGAGCTCCGCGGCACCCGTCGTGACGAGCGCCCGGTAGGCCGCCTCCTGCCTCTCGTCGAGCCCTATCGCTGCCAGCATCCCCGGCCCTCCCCGCATACGTACCCGCGCGTGTCCGCGCCCACCCTCGGCCGGCCCGCCGTGGCGAGAAGCGGCCACGGCGTAAACCCGCCGAGGTCATCATGCCCCCTGCCCCCGGTACCTCTGACAACCTGGCGGTGAACAACGGCGACCACGCCCACGGGCGGCGGGCCGATCATGGACCGGTCCGCCGGGCGACCTTCCCGTGGGGGGTGGGGACGTCCGGCGGGCCGACACAGCTGCCACTTCCGGACCACTTTCCGGATGACCCGGTTTCGTACGCCTCCGTCGGTCGAGACTAGGGACATGAGCCAGCAGGGGGAGACGCCCGCCCACCAGGACGACTGGTGGGGCGCGCTGTACAAGGACGAGACCGCCTCGGACACCGGGACCGGCGGGGATCCCGACAGCCTCGACGACCGGTTCGAGTCCGTCTCGGACACCGTGGGAGGCGAGGACCACCCGGTCACGGTGGTGCCCCTGCCCGATCCACGGGCGTCGAGGGCGGAGCCGGCACAGGAGCCGCCGGGACCGGCACGCACCGTCCCGGTGGAGCGGGCACCCTGGGAAGCTCCCGACGGGCCGTCCCGTCCGCAGACCTTCGCCGTGCCGCCGCCCGCTCCGCCGGCCCGCCCCCGGCCGTCCGCCCCTCCCGCCCCGGTGACCGCGGAGCGCCCGGCCGTCGCCCACATCGGCGACCGTCCGCCCACCTACGACGCCGAACCGGGGGCCCTGCCCGCATCCGGCTCCGAGGACCTCGGTGACGTCGTGCCCGACACCGTCGTGGACGGCGCCCGGTACGGGACGTACACACTCAGGGCAGCCTCGGTGCGCGGCGACTCCGCACGCTTCCGCGGTGAACCCCGGCGCGACGCCCTCCTCACGGCCCGCTTCGGGGAAGGCGACAGCGCACTGGTGCTCGTCGCGGTGGCGGGTGGCGACAGGACCGGGGGGCGCGCACACCTGGCCGCGGCCGAGGCCTGCCGCTGGATCGCGGAAGCCGTCGCCCGCAGCCACGCCCGGCTCGCCGACGACATAAGGGCGGGACGCAGGGGAGACCTCAAGTCAGGTCTGCACCGCCTCACCGACCGTACCTACGGCAAGCTCCGGGCCCGCGCCGCCGAGCTGGGGCTCGATCAGTCCGCCTACACCTCGGGTCTGCGCTGTCTTCTGCTCACCGCCGACCCGGACTGCCGAACCCGGGTGTTCTTCGGCATCGGGCCCGGAGGTCTCTTCCGCCTGCGCGACGGGGCCTGGCAGGACCTCGATCCGGAGCTCCCGGAGCCCGAGGCCGCCGGCGAGGAGAGCCCGGGCGGGGACCGGCTGACGATGGATCTGCAGATCACCACACCCCCTTCCCCTTACACCGGAGAGCCCTCACCGCCGGCTGCCGGCCCCTTCCGTTTCCGGGCCTCGGTCGCCCGTCCCGGCGACACCCTGCTGCTCTGCGGTTATGGTCTGGCCGAACCGATGCGCTCGGAGCCGGAACTGGCCCGGGAACTGGCACGGCGCTGGTCGTCCGAGGGGCCGCCGGGACTGCCCGCCTACCTGGCCGACACGCAGATCCGGGTCAAGGGATACGCCGACGACCGTACGAGCGCGGCTGTCTGGGAGGCGTAACCCGGCACGCCATGGGTTGATGGAGCAAGGACAGCCGGAGGCAGAGAGGGCACGCACCCATGGCCAAGCAGAACGTGTCGGAACAGTTCGTCGACATCCTCGTGCGTGCGGGGGTCAAGCGGTTGTACGGCGTCGTGGGAGACAGCCTCAACCCGGTGGTCGACGCCGTCCGGCGCAACTCGTCGATCGAGTGGATCCAGGTCCGGCACGAGGAGACCGCCGCGTTCGCGGCCGGAGCCGAGGCGCAGATCACCGGCACCCTCGCCGCTTGCGCCGGCTCCTGCGGGCCGGGCAACCTGCACCTCATCAACGGGCTCTACGACGCCCACCGCTCCATGGCCCCGGTGCTCGCACTCGCCTCGCACATCCCGTCGAGCGAGATCGGCCTCGGATACTTCCAGGAGACCCATCCCGAGCTGCTCTTCCAGGAGTGCAGCCACTACAACGAGATGATCTCCAGCCCGCAGCAGATGCCGCGCCTGCTGCAGACCGCCATCCAGCACGCCATCGGCCGCGGCGGAGTCAGCGTCGTCTCGATGCCCGGTGACATCGCCTCGCGGCCGGCCCCGGAGAAGTCGGTCGAGCACGCCCTGGTCACCTCGCGCCCCTCGGTCAAGCCCGGGGACGAGGAGATCGAGACACTCCGCCGGATGGTCGACGAGGCCGAACGGGTGACGCTCTTCTGCGGGAGCGGCACGGCGGGCGCGCACGCCGAGGTCATGGAGTTCGCCGAACGGGTGAAAGCGCCGGTGGGCCACGCGCTGCGCGGCAAGGAATGGATCCAGTACGACAACCCGTACGACGTCGGGATGAGCGGGCTGCTCGGCTACGGGGCCGCGTACGAGGCGACCAACGAGTGCGACCTGCTGATCCTGCTGGGCACGGACTTCCCGTACAACGCGTTCCTGCCGACCGACGTGAAGATCGTCCAGGTGGACGTCCGTCCCGAGCACCTCGGCCGCCGGTCCAAGCTCGACCTCGCGGTCTGGGGCGACGTACGCGAGACGCTGCGCGCCCTGACCCCGCGGGTGAAGGCCAAGTCCGACCGCAAGTTCCTCGACCGGATGCTGAAGAAGCACGCCGACGCGCTGGAGGGTGTGGTCAAGGCCTATACCCGCAAGGTCGAGAAGCACGTCCCGATCCATCCGGAGTACGTGGCCTCGGTCCTCGACGAACTCGCCGACGAGGACGCCGTGTTCACCGTCGACACCGGGATGTGCAACGTCTGGGCCGCCCGCTACCTCACGCCGAACGGACGGCGGCGGGTGATCGGCTCGTTCAGCCACGGGTCGATGGCGAACGCGCTGCCGCAGGCGATCGGGGCGCAGTTCACCGACCGGAGCCGGCAGGTCGTGTCGATGTCGGGGGACGGGGGGTTCTCCATGCTGATGGGCGACTTCCTCACGCTCGTCCAGTACAACCTGCCGGTGAAGGTGGTCCTCTTCAACAACTCCTCGCTCGGAATGGTCGAACTGGAGATGCTGGTCGCCGGCCTGCCGTCGTTCGGCACGACGAACAAGAACCCCGACTTCGCCGCGATCGCGCGGGCGGCGGGGGCCTACGGGGTGCGGGTGGAGAAGCCCAAGCAGCTGGAAGGCGCGCTCAAGGACGCCTTCAAGCACAAGGGGCCCGCTCTGGTCGACGTGGTCACGGATCCGAACGCCCTCTCCATCCCGCCGAAGATCAGCGCCGACATGGTCACCGGCTTCGCCCTCTCCGCCAGCAAGATCGTCCTGGACGGCGGGGTGGGGCGGATGCTCCAGATGGCCCGCTCGAACATCCGCAACGTGCCCCGGCCGTGATCGGACCAGGGGAGCGGCCGTTGCTTTCGGCGGTGTGGTCCCCTCAGAGGACCACACCGCCGGGAGGTACCGTCAGGCCGGAACCACGTCCAGGAAGCCGCGTACGTCGGTGATCCGTCCCGACCCGTCGGTCACGAGGACGTCGAATCCGATCACCAGCGGCTCGGCGCCCTCCGGGCCGAGGCCCCAGCGGAACCGCACCTGCTGGTGGTGGGCGTCGGCCTCTCCGACCCGGCTGAACACGAACCCTGGGAACTGCGCCCGTACTCCGTCGACGACCGCGGCCACGCCCTCGTGGCCGGAGACCTCGGCCATCGGGTCGGTGTAGGTCACCTCGGGCGACCAGTGCTCGGACAGCAGAGCCGCGAGTTCGTCGCCAGTCGCGTTCCAGGTGGCCAGGTACTGCTCGACGATGTCCTTCATGGGGTTCCTCCCGTGCGTTCCGGTCTGCCTACGACCGGAATCGTGGCCTGGACGGCACGCTCCGAGCCATGACCTCGGAGGTCATGGCGACCTGGACCCGGATCGCTAGGCTCACGGCCATGAGCATCGCGTCAGTAAGGCCTCAGGTCGAAATCCCCACCGTTGGCGCGCTGTTGCGGACCTGGCGGGAGAGGCGACGATTCAGCCAGCAGGAGCTCTCCAACCGTTCGAGTGTCTCGACCCGGCACCTCAGCCGGGTCGAGACCGGCAGGGCCCACCCGACAGCCGAGATGATCATCCACCTCTCGGAGAGCCTCGACGTGCCGTTGCGGGACCGCAACGGACTCCTGCTGGCCGCCGGGTACGCACCCCGCTACCGGGACCGATCGTGGGACGACGCGTCGATCGCCGTGGTGATGGACGGTCTGCGCGGCCTCCTGGACGCCCATCTGCCCTATCCGGCACTGCTGTTGGACGATCACTGGGACATCGTCGACGCCAATGCCGCCGTGGACGCGCTGATGGCCGGGTGCGCGCCGGAGCTGCTGGAGCCACCGGTCAACGTGGTCCGGGTCTCGCTGCATCCGCACGGGCTCGCGGGGCGGATCGGGAACCTCGCGGAGTGGGGTGGTCATCTGCTCCGGCAGGTGAGCCACCGTGCGGAGCGCACCCATGACCCGCGCCACCGCGAGCTCGCCGCGGAGGTCGCCGGACACCTCGCCGGGTACGCCACGGAGAGGGGGACCGTCCGCTCGGGCGGTCCGGTGATCACGCTCGAGATCGAGGGTGAGGACGGCCCGTTGCGCTTCTTCAGCACGTCCGCGACGCTCAGCACCGCCACCGACACGGCCCTGGAGGGCCTGCATCTGGAGACGTTCCTGCCGGCCGACGAATCGACCAGGAGCAGGTTCGGCGGGCGGTAGGGGCCGTCCCGTGGCGGGCGGTGTACGCGGGGAGCCACGGGTTCACAGCAGTCGGAGAGTTCCGGGAGCCGTCCGGTCGGTGATGATGCCGACCAGATCGTCGAAGAGCGTCGGGCCCTGACCTGCCCTGGCCCGTGCGAGCTCCCGTTCGACACGCTCCCGGTTGGCCGGGTGGACCCGCGGGAGCAGGTCCTCGAGCCTGCGGGCGGTCTCCTCGTGGCCCAGTGCCCGTGCGGATTCGGTGTGGTGACGCCATTCGATGGCGAAATCCCCGTCCTCGGGTGTGCCGAAACCGCCTGAGAGGCAGTCCGCGAAGGCGTCGAGGCCGCGGCCGAAGTAACCGCCGGGACCGTTCACCGCCTCGCCGACCACATCCCAGAAGCGGTCAAGCCCGGTCACCCTGGACCCGTCGATCACATACGTCACGGTCATGCGCGGGAGCCTACAAGCGTGACCCGAACCGGGTCCGGTGGCCCGCGCCGCAGGTGGGGGACTACGGCGCGGACCGGACCGGGGGTGGGGATCAGCAGTCGTGATCGACCAGGTCGAAGGACTCGTAGTGGTCCGCGGTGTAGTAGTCCTCCTCGGCCTCCTCGCCGGTCACGATCCGGCGGGCACCGCGGTCGGACGAGCCGGGGGTGATGACCGTGTACTCGTGGTAGTAGCCCGTGGCCTGACTCGGCAGCAGGGCTTCCCGGTTCTGGAAGACCGTGCCGTCCTGCTCGTAGGGGAACGGGCCGCCCGCGTCGATCAGGTCGAGCGTGTCATGCGCCTGGGAGGGGAGGGCGGAGTAGCAGATGCCGCCGACCGCGGAGATCGAGGGAGCCGTCGCGGCGGAGGCCGTGACCGGCCCGCCGACGAAGAGGACGGAGAGGAGGGCGGCGACGCCGCCGAGCGTGGTGATCCGTGGGGGGATTCGCATGCCCACATGATGACGCGCGTAGAACCCCATCCGTCAACGCCAACTCATGTGAATTTTTGGGAAGTTAACCGTGAGTACAAAAACGCGACATCGCGACGGGCCGCATGCACGGGATCGGCCCTTCGTTCACTTGTTGACGCGTGACCCGCAGCCTGTGGGGCATGCATCCCCGGAAGGTGTTCGACACATGACAGGACGCGACGGATTCCGGGGGAGGTCGATTCGGTGTGCGCTCGGGGGACATGACGGAGAGACGGGAGGGGCCCACGCGGCTGCGACGCAGACTGGGGCACACCGATCTGTCGGGGGTGGCTGGTGTCCGGGCGGAGCTGCGGGAGTTCCTGAGACGCAGCCGAGGGCCCGAGGAGGTGGCCGTGGCGGAACTGCTTCTGAGCGAACTGGTGACGAACGCGCTCATCCACACGCGCAACGGCGCGGTCGTCACGGTGACGACGGCTCCCGGACGAGTACGGGTCGAGGTGCGGGATTTTGTTCCAGGGCAGGAACCCGCGCCGTACGTACCGAACGCCGACGACGGTACGCACGGCAGGGGCCTGCTCCTCGTCCAGAACCTGGCCGACTCCTGGGGAGTGACGGCGCAGGCCCTGGGCAAGGTCGTCTGGTTCGAGCTGAGAGGGGGCAAGCCCTGAACCTCAGCCGAACTGCTGCTCCAGGTCCTTCAGTTTCTGCTCGAGTGAATCGAGCCTGGGCAGGGCCTGGGTGTCGTCCTCTGCGGTGAGGTCGACCGTCGCGGTGTCACCGCTCGTCGTCTGTGCCGAAGTGCTCCTGGAGTTCGAGCGGTTCGCGGCTTGCAGGGATGGCCGGGGGCGCAGGGGCAGTTGTCCCGGTTCCGCTATGGCGGGTTCCGCGACGGCCGGTGGGCCGCCACCCGCCGCGGGGGCGATGGCCTGGACGTCCACCTGGCGGCCGCCGCGGCCGCCGCGCCCCCAGACCCGGTTCTGCCGGTTCAGGGCCTTGATGTGGGCCCGGTCCAGCTTCGCCTGGTCCCTGCGTCGGTGGCGGTCCTGCTCCTTCTCCCGCCGGTCCTCGCGTACCTCGTCGACCGCCTCGTCCAGGGTGCGTACGCCCTCGAGGAGCATCAGCGACCAGGCGCCGAAGGTCTCCCTGGGAGCGCGCAGCCACCGGACGATCCGGATCTGCGGCAGCGGGCGGGGCACCAGGCCCTGCTCGCGGAGCGCCGCACGGCGGGTCTGCTTCAGCGCGCGGTCGAACAGCACCGCGGCCGAGAGCGACATGCCCGCGAAGAAGTGCGGGGCTCCGGCGTGGTCCATACCGCGTGGCGCGTGGACCCAGTTGAACCAGGCCGCCGCACCGGCGAATGTCCACACCAGCAGCCGGGAACCCAGCGCGGCGTCACCGTGGCTGGCCTCCCGCACCGCGAGCACCGAACAGAACATCGCGGCCCCGTCGAGGCCGAAGGGTACGAGGTACTCCCAGCCCCCGGAGAGGCTGAGATTCTGCCGGCCGAAGCCGACGAGCCCGTGGAAGGAGAGGGCGGCGGCGACCGCGGCACAGCAGAACAGCAGGACGTACGAGGCGGTGGCGTAGAGCGCCTCCTTGCGCCTTCGGCGCTCCTCGCTTCGTTCCCAGCTGTCGTCGGCCGCGGCCTTCTCAGCGGCGCGCTTGCCGCGCGCGACCACCGTCACCGCCGCCATGACCCCCACGAGCAGCACGGCGCCCGGAAGCAGCCAGTCAAGCGATATGTCGGTCAGTCTCATGCGCGGTCCCTTGCGTCACGTAGGGCGTTTCGGGCGCCATCGTGGCGGAAATGCCGTCGCTCCCAGGGGTTTTCCTGGCAACTGAACGCCATTGGGTCGGCGGGGCTCATCGTTGGACGGAAAAACTTCGAATGCTCGCACGATCAAGCCGAGTTGCATTCGAATCGCTGTCGCCCGGCCGGGTGGTGCGAACCGCGGCGAGCCTCAGGAGGCGGCGGCCAGCTTCTGTACGCGGTCGGCGTCGCAGGTGCGCGGGCAGGTGACGCAGGTGTCCTCGGGCCGCAGGGTGTAGAAGAGGCAGCAGCTCGCGCGGTCGCGTGTGGGGAGCGACTGCCCTTCCGGGCCGGTCAGTTCACGGAAGCCGGCCGTGCCCACGTAGGGCTTGGTGGTACCCGGCAGCAGGAGCTCGAGCTCCCGCATGGCACGGCCCTCCTCGCCCAGCAGGTGCGCGACGTACCAGAGACCTTCGACGATCTCGTCGGTCGCCATGCCCCACAGGGCCCTCTTCCCGCGGCGCATCCGCGGCCGGAAGCCGTCCAGCACCGGCTCGATGTGCTGGGCCACGGCGTCGAGGACCTCGGCCCGCAGCGCCGCCTCGTCGGCGACCACGCGGGCTCCGGGCTGCCCGGCCGCCGGGTCGTCGGGAAGGCAGGCGAACTCCTCCACGCGGAGGGCCAGGCGGCCCAGCCCCCGGTGGAAGAAGACATCGGCGACGGGGATCCGGGGGACGCGGCGGTGCGTGAACCACGGCAGGGTGACCAGGAGGCACGCGGGCCAGGCGTACCGGTGGAGTCCGAAGCTGGCGACCACGTCGGGCCGGGCCCGGGTGCCGTAGTCGCGCAGCACCTGCTCGTCGTCCCATGCCAGGAACTCGTCCAGCTCCGCGCCGCCCGAGGCGAGATCGGCGGCACCGACCCAGCCGCCACCCGTCGGCGCCTCGGCGCCGCCGGTGAGCACATCCGCGCGCAGGCCGGGGAAGACCTCGGCCAGACGTTCGTACGCCGCCGTCAGGGCCGACGGGGCGGAGGCGGTGAGCAGGGCGGGCACGGTCATGCGGGGACCACCGAATCGCGATCTTTTACAGGTTAGCCTTACCTTACCCGAAGATCGTGTTGTTTGAACCGGCGCCCCCTGCGCCTATCGTGCACATGGGGCCCGGCGCGCGCGAGCCGGCCCACCAGCACGAGGAGGTCCAGGTGGAGCAAGGCGGAGCGTGTGAGGAAGTGCGCCCGCATGTCTCCGCGGGCAGCCCGGAGGGCGCCCGGGTGCCCGAGCAGGCACGTGGTGAGCACACCCACGACGGGCCCAGGGACCCGCAGGTGCCCCGTGCGGTTCAGCGGCACTCCGTACGCGGCCAGATTCTGGACGCCCTGCGCTCCGCCCTCGCCTGCGGAGAGCTGGCCCCGGGGCAGGTCTACTCGGCCCCGGCGCTGGGTGCCCGTTTCGGCGTGTCGGCGACTCCGGTGCGCGAGGCGATGCAGCGGTTGGCCGTCGAAGGGGCGGTCGAGACCGTGCCGAACAGGGGTTTCCGGGTCAGTGAGCGAGGGCCGCGGGAGATCGCGGAGCTCGCCGAGGTACGCGCGCTGATCGAGGTCCCCGTCGTACTCCGGCTCGCACACTCGGTGCCTCCGGCGAGCTGGTGCGCACTGCGCCCGCTGGCCGACGCGACGGTCGCGGCGGCGGCGATCGGGGACCGCGTGGCCTACGCCGAGAGCGACCGGGCCTTCCACCGGGCGGTGCTGGCTCTGGCGGGCAACGAGCAGCTGGTCGCCGTCGCGGACGACCTCCACCGCAGGTCGCAGTGGCCTCCGGCGAACGCGCCGGCAGCCCGCCTCGCCGATCTGCGCGCCGACGCCGCGGAACACACCGCCCTGCTGGACGCGCTCATCGCCCAGGACTTCGCAGCGGTGCGCTCCCTGGTGGCCGAGCACTTCGAGGGCGCGAACCGCTGAGCCGACCGGGGCGCCGAGTCTGCGGGGCCGGCGTCCGGCGGACCGCCGAGCGCCAGGCCCCGCAGCACCTCTGGGACCGCCGGGTTTTGGGGCTGCCGGCCCCGCGTGACCTCGGAGCCTGCCAGGCCCCTGGGCACCGCGGAGCCCATGCGCCCTCCGGAGCGCGGGCTGTCCGTCAGTTCGCCTCGACCGTCCCCGGGCCGGGTGCCTCCAGACGGGGTGCGAGCCAGGTGGGAACCCCGCCCAGCAGCCGGAAGAGCCGTCCCGCCTCGGCCCGCAGCCGCGCGGCCGCCTCGGGTTCGGCCTCGGCGTCCGCCAGCGAGATGAGCGCCGGAGCCGTGCCGACCAGGTACCCCAGCTCCTCCCGTATCCGCAGCGACTCGGCGAAGCCGTGCCGTGCCTCCGCGAGCTCGCCCTCGAGCAGGGCGAGGGATGCGAGATGGCGCCAGGTGAACGAGAGCAGCAGTTCGTCGCCCCGCGCCGTGGCTCCGGCGTGTGCCCTGCGGTAGGCCGCGCGTGCCGCCTGGGGGGAGTCGGCGATGTTCTGGGCGATCAGCCCCCTGCGGAAGTCCAGCAGGGGACGGCCCGGTGCGGCGGGGGAGAGCAGGGCGGCGGCCCGGCTGAGCGCCACGCTCGCCTCGTCGGCCCGGTCGCGTGCCCCGAGCAGCGTCGAGGCGTAGGCGAGGTAGCCGCGCTCGCAGGCCGCGGCGCCGCGTTCGGAGTCGTCATGGGCGAGGGCCTCGGCGCTGCGCAGGGCGTCCTCGGCGTCCGTCCAGCCGGCGCCCGTGTAGAGGCACCGCTCGATCAGCAGTGAGGTCCGCTGGAGGGCGGCCGTCGGGTCCGTGGCCGCCCGGGGTTCTAGCAGGGCGGCCGCGTCCGTCCAGCAGGCTCGTGAGCGCAGCCGCCATACCGCTGTCTGGAGCGGCGGATCGTCATCTGCTGTCGTTCCGGCACCAGACATGGCGGTATGCGCCACATTGCCCTCCCCGAGCGCGCCATCGAGCTGCGAAGGCCGGCCGGCGACCGCCGGTCGGCCAGGGTCTGCGCGCATCTCAGCACGGAATGGGACGCCGGGCCAAGGGGTGGGATCGATGTCAGGTGAAAGATTTCACAATCACCCGTTGCCCGCGAGGGAAGTGAGAACCCCCGGAGTTCAGCTCATCCGCAGGGCCAGGAAGAAGTCGAGCTTGTCCTCCAGGCGCGAAAGGTCACGACCCGTCAACTGCTCGATACGCCCGACGCGATAGCGCAGCGTGTTGACGTGGAGGTGCAGCCGGGTCGCGCAGCGGGTCCAGGAACCGTCGCAGTCCAGGAAGGCCTCCAGCGTCTCGATCAGCTCGGCGCGGTGGCGCCGGTCGTAGTCGCGCAGCGGGTCCAGGAGCCGGGCGGTGAACGCCTTGCGGACGTCGTCCGGGACGAACGGGAGCAGCAGGACGTGCGAGGCGAGCTCGTGGTGGCCGGCCGCGCAGACCGGACCGGGGCGCGCGGCGGCCACCCGCCGCGCGTGCCGTGCCTCCTCCAGCGCGCCGCGCAGCCCCTCGGCGGAATGCACGGCGGCGCTGACACCGAGTGTCAGGCGACCGTCGTCGGCCAGACCGGCGGCCAGCGGAGCGCGTACGGCGCCCAGCAGGAGGTCGGCGTGCAGAGCGGCGTCGCGCGGCTGCGGCGCCGCCTCCCCCTGGGCGTCCGCGGCGTCCGGGGCCGCGGAGACCTCCGCCGTCAGCGGCACGAGGGCGACGGCCTCCTCGCCCGTGTGCGCCACGGCGATTCGGTCGGCCGAGTCGGGTCCCGACACCTCGGGGTCCACCAGGATCTCCTCCAGCAGAGCCTGTGCCGCCCTGCCGCCCGAGAGCCCGGAGTCCTCCTCCGCCCACTCGACCCGCGCCACCACGACCTGCCAGTGCGGGGCGGTGCCGAGGCCCGGGAGCAGCACCGGCGCGGCCACCCGGAGCCTCGCGGCGATCTCGGCGGGCGGGGCACCGGTCTGGACGAGCTCCAGCACCTCCTGGGCCAGCCTGCGGCGTACCGAGCGGGCCGCGTCCCTGCGGTCCCGCTCGACGGCGATCAGCTGGGTGACGCCCTGGAGCAGGTCGAGCCGGGCGTCCGGCCAGTCGCCCGCGTCGGCCGCGACGGCCAGCAGCCAGTCCGAGAGCACCGACTCGCGCACATCGCGCGCGGGCGCGGGCAGCGTGCTCCGACCGGTGTTCCGGATCGGGAACAGCGAATAGGACGTGCCGTCCACTTCGGCCCGGTGCGGCCCAGGCCGGCCGGTACGGGTCGCGGCGAGGTGGCGTCCGGCCAGCTCCGCCCCGGTCCGGGGGGTCAGGGGGTCTCCCGCGCCGGCGATCTGCCGGCCGGTGGGGGAAAGGACCCAGGCGTGCAGGTCGAGATCGGAGGTCAGCAGGTCGAGGACCACCTCGGGGCCTCCGCCCGCGGGGCCCGACGTCATCAGCCTGCGGTGGCGGTCGACGACCGCCGCGAGGTCGCCGGCGCGCTCTCCGGAGACCTGACGCACCACGTACTCGGTGATCGTCGCGAAGGCAACGGTCTCGTCGACCGCGAAGAGGGGGAGCCGGTGGCGCAGGCACGCCTCGACCAGGTCGTCGGGGACGGCGCCGAGCTCGGCCTCACCCGCCGCGAGGCCCGCGACCCCGGCGTTCGCCAGGATGCGCGCGAAGGGTTCGGAGTCCGCGGCGTCCCTGCGCCACGCCAGCCCCGTCAGGACGAGCTCCCCGCCCGAGAGGTAGCGGCTGGGGTCGCGCAGGTCGGTGGTCATGACGCCCCGGACCGAACGGTCCAGCTCGTCCTCGCCGCCGAGCAGACGCAGGCCCAGCGCCTCGGTGTCCAGCAGTGCGCGCAGCCGCATCGTCGATTGCCGCCGATCTCTTCGTTGGTGCGGGGGACGACGGAGGTGACCTGTGAATTGCGGTGAGGTTACCGGTACCCGCCATTCGTTCGAATCTACAAGACGGGGATGGGGGCCAGCCAATTCCTTCATGGTTTCGGTGACTGCACCGAGTGGAGCAAGCCTTGTGTACTGGGCCACACACCGAGTCAACAACACCAGGAACGACCCCGAGGGCCGGCCGTCCCCTGCCCCAGCCGAACGACCCGATTGAGAAGAAGAGAGCCACTGATGGACTTCCTTCGCCCCGCCAGCTGGGAGGAGGCGCTCGCCGCCAAGGCCGAGCACCCGACGGCTGTGCCCATCGCGGGTGGCACCGACGTGATGGTCGAGATCAACTTCGACCACCGGCGGCCCGAGTACCTCATGGACCTGAACCGTATCGGTGACCTGTCCGAGTGGCAGGTGGGCCAGGACACCGTACGCCTGGGCGCCTCCGTGCCGTACAGCGCGATCATGGACAACCTGCGTGCGGAGCTGCCCGGCCTCGCGCTCGCCTCGCACACCGTCGCCTCGCCGCAGATCCGCAACCGCGGTGGTGTCGGCGGAAACCTGGGCACCGCCTCGCCCGCCGGCGACGCGCACCCGGCGCTGCTCGCCGCGGGGGCCGAGGTGGAGGCCGCGTCCGTACGGGGGACGCGGATGATCCCGATCGACGAGTTCTACACCGGCGTCAAGCGCAACGCGCTCGCCCCGGACGAGCTGATCCGGGCCGTCCACGTCAAGAAGGCCGACGGCCCGCAGCAGTACTCGAAGGTCGGCACCCGCAACGCGATGGTGATCGCCGTCTGCGCCTTCGGCCTCGCGCTCCACCCGGAGACACGGACCGTGCGTACCGGCATCGGCTCGGCGGCCCCCACCCCGGTACGGGCCAAGGAGGCCGAGGACTTCCTCAACGCGGCGCTGGAGGAGGGCGGGTTCTGGGAGAGCGGGAAGATCATCACCCCCTCGGTGGCGAAGCAGTTCGCCCAGCTCGCCGCCGGGGCCTGCAACCCCATCGACGACGTACGTGGCACCGCCGCCTACCGCAGGCACGCCGTCGGCATCATGGCCCGCCGCACGCTGGGCTGGACCTGGGAGCAGTTCCGCGGAGCGGGACGCACCCTCGAAGGAGCTGCATAACCATGCGAGTCAATTTCACGGTCAACGGCCGCAAGCAGGAGGCCGACGACGTCTGGGAGGGCGAGTCCCTCCTCTACGTCCTGCGCGAGCGCATGGGACTCCCCGGCTCCAAGAACGCCTGTGAACAGGGCGAATGCGGCTCCTGCACGGTTCGCCTCGACGGAGTGCCGGTCTGTTCCTGTCTCGTCGCGGCCGGCCAGGCGGAGGGCCGCGAGGTCGTCACCGTCGAGGGCCTCGCCGACTACGCCAAGCACCGCGAGGGCGCCCACCCGGGCACCGGATGCGCCGCCGGCGCCTGCGGGACCTCGCTCGACGCCGCCCAGCGCTGGCAGGCCAGGCCGACCGACGGGCAGAGCGCCGAGGCCGGTGAACTCTCCCCGGTCCAGCAGGCGTTCATCGACGCCGGAGCCGTGCAGTGCGGCTTCTGCACCCCCGGACTGCTGGTCGCCGCAGACGAACTGCTGGAGACGACGCCCTCCCCGTCCGACCAGGACATCCGCGAGGCGCTCTCCGGCAACCTCTGTCGCTGCACCGGTTACGAGAAGATCCTCGACGCGGTCCGCCTCGCGGCCGCCCGTCAGGAAGAGGCGGTCCGATAGCCATGGCGCTGCACCCGCGAGCCGCGACCGTACCGGCCGGCACCCCCACCAAGATCACCCAGGGTTCGCAGACCCGGGGCGGCATCGGTGAGTCCACCCTGCGCCCCGACGGCACCCTCAAGGTGACCGGCGAGTTCGCGTACTCCTCGGACATGTGGCACGAGGACATGCTGTGGGGCCACACGCTCCGCTCCACCGTCGCGCACGCCGAGATCCGCTCCATCGACATCGGTGAGGCCGTCGCCACGCCCGGCGTCTACGCGGTGCTGACCTACGACGACCTGCCGGCCGAGATGAAGAACTACGGCCTGGAGATCCAGGACACCCCCGTCCTGGCCCACGGCAAGGTGCGCCACCACGGCGAACCCGTCGTCATCGTCGCCGCCGACCACCCCGAGACGGCACGCCGGGCCGCCGCCAAGATCAAGATCGACTACGCGGAACTGCCGCTGATCACGGACGAGGCGTCCGCGACCGCGCCCGACGCGATCCTGGTCCACGAAGGCCGGGACGACCACCACATCGGCCACGTCCCGCACCCCAACATCGTCCACCGCCAGCCCATCATCCGGGGCGACGCCGACGCCGCGGCCGCGCGGGCCGACGTGATCGTCACCGGCGATTACGTCTTCGGGATGCAGGACCAGGCCTTCCTCGGCCCCGAGTCCGGCCTCGCCGTGCCGTCCGAGGACGGCGGCGTGGAGCTCTACGTCGCCACCCAGTGGCTCCACTCCGACCTGCGCCAGATCGCGCCCGTCCTCGGCCTCCCCGAGGACAAGGTCCGCATGACGCTCTCCGGCGTCGGCGGCGCCTTCGGCGGACGCGAGGACCTGTCGATGCAGATCCACGCCTGCCTGCTGGCGCTGCGCACCGGCAAGCCCGTCAAGATGGTCTACAACCGTTTCGAGTCCTTCTTCGGGCACGTCCACCGCCACCCCGCGAAGCTGCACTACGAGCACGGGGCCACCAAGGACGGCAAGCTCACCCACATGAAGTGCCGGATCGTGCTGGACGGCGGCGCCTACGCCTCCGCCTCCCCGGCCGTCGTCGGCAACGCCTCCTCGCTCGCGGTCGGACCGTACGTCGTCGAAGACGTGGACATCGAGGCGATCGCCCTCTACTCCAACAACCCGCCGTGCGGCGCCATGCGCGGCTTCGGCGCGGTCCAGGCCTGCTTCGCCTACGAGGCGCAGATGGACAAGCTCGCCGCCGCCCTGGACATGGACCCGGTCGAGCTCCGGCAGCTGAACGCCATGGAGCAGGGCACGCTGCTGCCCACGGGACAGCCCTGCGACTCGCCCGCGCCGGTCGCCGAGCTGCTGCGCCGGGTCAAGTCCCGGCCGCTGCCGCCCGAGCAGCAGTGGCTGGCCGCGGGATCCGACGGCACATCCGTCGACGTACGGGCCCTCCCCGGCGGTCTCTCCAACACCACCCACGGGGAAGGCGTCGTCCGAGGCGTCGGCTACGCGGTCGGCATCAAGAACGTCGGCTTCTCCGAGGGCTTCGACGACTACTCCACCGCCCGGGTGCGGATGGAGGTCATCAACGGAGAGCCGGTCGCCACCGTGCACACCGCCATGGCTGAGGTCGGGCAGGGCGGTGTCACCGTCCACGCCCAGATCGCGCGAACCGAACTCGGCGTCAGCCAGGTCACCATCCACCCGGCCGACACCCAGGTCGGCTCGGCGGGTTCGACCTCCGCCTCGCGCCAGACCTATGTCACCGGCGGCGCGGTCAAGAACTCCTGCGAGGCCGTCCGCGAGAAGGTCCTCGAGCTCGGCCGTGCCAAGTTCGGCACCTACCACCCGGCCTGGGCCACCGCCGAACTTCTGCTGGAAGGCGGCAAGGTGGTCACCGACGGCGGTGAGGTGCTGGCCGGCATCGCCGACGTGCTGGAGGGCGAGGCCGTCGACATCGAGCTGGAGTGGCGCCACCGGCCCACCGAGGCCTTCGACCTGCGCACCGGGCAGGGTAACGGCCATGTCCAGTACTCCTTCGCCGCGCACCGCGCGGTGGTGGAGGTGGACACCGAGCTCGGCCTGGTCAAGGTCATCGAGCTCGCGTGCGCCCAGGACGTCGGCAAGGCGCTCAACCCGCTGTCGGTCGTGGGCCAGATCCAGGGCGGTACCACCCAGGGGCTGGGCGTTGCCGTCATGGAGGAGATCATCGTCGACCCGAAGACCGCGAAGGTGCGCAACCCCTCCTTCACGGACTATCTGATCCCCACCATCCTCGACACGCCGACCATCCCGGTCGACGTGCTCGAACTCGCCGACGAGCACGCCCCCTACGGCCTGCGCGGCATCGGCGAGGCCCCCACCCTGTCGTCCACCCCGGCCGTCCTCGCGGCGATCCGGAACGCGACCGGACTCGAGCTCAACCGGACACCGGTGCGCCCCGAGCACATCACCGGAGTCTGACGGCTCGTCAATACCCTCCGGGCGGTGCGTTCCTGCCGAGAACGTCACACTTCCCCGCCGCGCACCGTCCGGAGTCCAGCACCACCGCACCGTCTGCACGATGAGTTCGTCTCGGGCCGTCCCCCGGGTCGTGCGCCTCGCAGCATCCCAAATCCCGCACGTCTCCGAGCTCCACGCGGGTGCCCCTGTGAACCTTGGGAGTCAGGCAACATGACCCAGCAGTCCGTAGAACCCAGGACGAGCGCGGAGGACGCGGGCCCCGGCTCGCGCGTCCCCGCCGGACGATCCTGGCTCGACCGTTACTTCCACATATCCGAGCGCGGTTCGACCGTCGCCCGTGAAGTGCGCGGTGGCGTCACGACCTTCATGGCCATGGCGTACATCCTGCTGCTCAACCCGCTGATCCTCGGCGGCAAGGACGTCGACGGCCAGCTCCTCGGCCAGTCGGGACTGATCACGGCCACCGCGCTCGCGGCGGCGGCCACCACCCTGCTGATGGGCTTCGTCGGCAAGGTGCCGCTCGCGCTCGCCGCAGGCCTCAGCGTCTCCGGTGTGCTGGCCTCCCAGGTCGCGCCGGCCATGACCTGGCAGCAGGCCATGGGCATGTGCGTGATCTACGGTGTGGTGATCTGCCTCCTGGTGGTCACCGGCCTCCGCGAGATGATCATGAACGCCATCCCGCTCGCCCTGAAGCACGGGATCACCATCGGCATCGGGCTCTTCATCGCCCTCATCGGCCTCGTCAAGGCGGGATTCGTCCACCAGGGCACGGCTACCCCGCTGTCCCTCGGCCCCACCGGTGAACTCACCGGCTGGCCGGTCCTCATCTTCGCCGTGACCCTGCTGCTCATCTTCATGCTGCAGGCGCGCAACGTCCCCGGCGCCATCCTCATCGGCATCGTGGTCGGCACCGTCATCGCGGTCATGGTCAACGCCGTCGGCGACATCGACCCCAAGTCCTGGAGCAGCGGGCCGCCCGAGCTGAGCGGCAGCGCCGTCTCCTCGCCGGACTTCTCGCTCTTCGGCGACGTCGAGTTCGGCGGCTGGGGCGACGTCGGTGTGATGACCGTCGGCATGATCGTCTTCACGCTCGTACTCGCGGGCTTCTTCGACGCCATGGCCACCATCATTGGCGTCGGCACCGAGGCCAACCTCGCCGACGACAAGGGCCGGATGCCTGGCCTGTCCAAGGCGCTGTTCATCGACGGCGCGGGCGGTGCCATCGGCGGCGTCGCCGGCGGCTCCGGCCAGACCGTGTTCGTCGAGTCGGCGACCGGCGTCGGCGAAGGCGCCCGCACCGGGCTCGCCTCGGTCGTCACCGGGCTGTTCTTCGCGGCCTGCCTCTTCTTCACCCCGCTGACGGCGATCGTCCCGGCAGAGGTGGCCGCGGCCGCCCTGGTCGTCATCGGCGCCATGATGATGCAGAACGCCCGGCACGTGGACTGGGCGGACCGCTCGGTCGCCGTGCCGGTCTTCCTCACCGTCGTCCTGATGCCGTTCACGTACACCATCACCACCGGTGTCGCCGCGGGCGTCATCTCGTACACGGCCATCAAGATCGCCCAGGGCAGGGCCCGCGAGGTCGGTGCCTTCATGTGGGTCCTGACGCTGATCTTCTTCGTCTACTTCGCCCTCCATCCCATCGAGAGCTGGCTGGGCGTCAGCTGACACCCCCCGCGCCCCCCGCACCTCAGTCAGAAGGAGACACGCCATGCTGGACATCGCCGAGGAGCTTCACCGGTGGGTCGGGCAGGGACGCGCGTTCGCCGTCGCCACCGTGGTGGCGGTCGGCGGGAGCGCACCCCGGCAGCCCGGCGCCGCCCTCGCGGTGGACGGCGAGGGAACGGCCGTCGGCTCGGTCTCCGGCGGATGTGTGGAGGGCGCGGTGTACGAGCTGTGCCGGCAGGCGCTCGAGGACGGCCACACCGTCCGTGAGCGCTTCGGCTACAGCGACGACGACGCCTTCGCCGTAGGTCTGACCTGCGGCGGAGTCATCGACATCCTGGTCACCCCGGTGCGCGTGGACGACCCCGCGCGCCCGGTGTTCGCCGCGGCGTTCGCTGCCGCCGCCGAGGGCCGGGCGGCTGCGGTCGCCCGTGTCACCGAGGGCCCCGCGGACCTGCTGGGGAAGCCCTTGCTCGTACGTTCCGACGGGACGCGCGAGGGCGGGCTCGGCGGACACCCGGAGCTGGACCGCACGGTGGCCGCCGAGGCGCGGGCGATGCTCGACGCGGGCCGCACCGGAGAACTGACCGTCGGGGCCGAGGGATCCCGCTGCGGCAGCCCCCTCACCCTGCTCGTCGAGTCGAGCGTCCCGCCGCCCCGCATGATCGTCTTCGGGGCCATCGACTTCGCCGCCGCCCTGGTCCGGGCCGGCCGCTTCCTCGGCTACCACGTCACGGTCTGCGACGCCCGGCCGGTCTTCGCCACGGCCGCCCGCTTCCCGGAGGCGGACGAGATCGTCGTGGACTGGCCGCACCGGTATCTGGCCACCACCGAGGTCGACGCGCGGACGGTGCTCTGCGTCCTCACGCACGACGCCAAGTTCGACGTACCCCTGCTGGAACTGGCGCTGCGTCTTCCGGTCGCCTACGTCGGCGCCATGGGCTCGCGCCGTACCCACCTGGAGCGCAACGAGCGCCTGCGCGAGGTAGGAGTGACGGAACGTCAGCTCGCGGCGCTGCACTCGCCGATCGGGCTGGACCTCGGCGCCAGGACGCCCGAGGAGACGGCACTCTCGATCGTGGCGGAGATCGTCGCCGAGCGGCGGGGTGGCAGCGGTCTGCCCTTGAAGGGCGCCCACACCCCGATCCACCACGAGAGCGGCACCTCGCTGGCATCGGTGGCCTGAACTCGCAGTCGTGCGAACGTGCTTGGAGGGCGGATAACCGCCACGGCGGTTTCACGCCACGGTAAGGCGGTCCATGGCAGCGGATTTGCCGGTAAATCAGGTGCATGACATTTTCCCCCTCCTCCGCATCCGGCCGGGCGAGACCCGCTCGCGCGGGTCGCAGGGCCCTGCTCATAGCGACCTCCGTCGCCCTCGTGAGCGGCGTCATGCTCCCCGTAGCGACCTCGGCAGGTGCCGCCACCGAGCCGCCGGCCGCCGCGGACCACCGTGCGTCGCAGGTCCACGACTACGAGGTCACCCTGATCACCGGCGACGTCGTCCACTACTCCGACGGCGTGGGCGCTCAGGACACCGTCACCGTCGACCGCCCCGACGGGGCCGAGGGCGGCGTGCACGTCCAGCAGGCCGGCGAGGAGATCTTCGTCGTCCCCGACGAGGCCACCTCCCTCATCGCCGCGGACAAGCTGGACAAGCGGCTGTTCAACGTCACGTCCCTGGTCGCCATGGGCTACGACGACAAGCGTTCCGCCGGCATCCCGCTGATCGCCACCTACGCGGCCTCGAAGGGACGTTCGCTGCCCGCGGCGCCCGAGGGCAGCACCACCGTCCGCCGCCTGGAGTCCGTCCACGGTGCGGCGCTCAAGGCCGACAAGGGTGACGCCCGCGCCTTCTGGAGCGACATCGCCCGCACGGAGAAGAGCCGTTCGCTCGACGCCGGCATCGCGAAGCTGTGGCTCGACGGCAAGGTCAGGGCCACGCTCAAGGACTCGGTGCCGCAGGTCAACGCACCGCAGGCCTGGGCGGCAGGTTACGACGGGGCGGGCACGACGGTCGCCGTCCTGGACACCGGCATCGACGCCACGCACCCGGACGTCAAGGACCGCGTCAAGGAGTCGAAGAGCTTCGTCCCCGGTCAGGAGGTCGACGACAAGCACGGCCACGGCACGCACGTGGCCTCCACCGTCGCGGGGTCGGGCGCCGCATCCGACGGCGTCAACAAGGGCGTCGCCCCCGGCGCGGACCTGATCATCGGAAAGGTGCTGGACGACACCGGGTCCGGCGCCGACTCCGGGATCATCGAGGCCATGGAGTGGGCGAAGGCCGAGGGCGCCGACGTCGTGTCCATGAGCCTCGGCTCCAGCATCCCGGACGACGGCACCGACCCGATGGCGCAGGCCGTCGACGCCCTGTCCGCCGACGGCGGACCGCTCTTCGTCATCGCCGCGGGCAACGCCTATGGCGAGGGGACGATCGGCGCGCCGGGCTCCGCGGCGAGCGCGCTCACCGTTGCCGCAGTCGACAAGCAGGACGAGCGGGCAGCCTTCTCCTCCATGGGCCCGCTCGTGCGGTCCCACGGCCTGAAGCCGGACCTCTCGGCTCCGGGTGTCGACATCAACGCCGCGGCCTCGCAGTCGGTGCCCGGTATCGAGGGCATGTACCAGCAGATGTCCGGTACTTCGATGGCGACCCCCCATGTCGCGGGAGCGGCCGCCATCCTGAAGCAGCGTCACCCCGAATGGACCGGGCAGCGCATCAAGGACGCGCTGATGAGCTCCTCCCAGGAGCTCCCCGACTACACGCCGTACCAGCAGGGCACCGGTCGCCTCGATGTCAAGGCGGCGATCGACACCACCATCGAAGCCACCGGATCGGTCGCGGTCGCCTCCTACGACTGGCCGCACAGTGCGTCCGACCCGGTCGCGGAGCGGACCATCACCTATCGCAACACGGGTGACCAGGACGTGACGCTCGACCTGAGCACGGGCACCGACGCCGAGGCGTACACGCTCTCCACTCCGAAGCTGACCGTCCCCGCGGGCTCCACGGCGCAGGCCGTCCTCTCGCTGGACCCGTCGAAGGTCGCGAACGCCACCCAGTACTCCGGACAGGTCGTCGCCAAGGACGGCTCGGGCGCGACCGTGGCCCACACCGGCTTCGCCCTGACCAAGGAGCGCGAGCTGTACGACCTGACCCTGCGTCTGCGCGACCGGGCGGGCAAGCCGGCGGCGGACAACGTCATCCTCGGGGCACTCGGTGAGCCCCAGCTCAGCATCGTCCCCGTCGACGGCGAGACCACCCTGCGGCTGCCCCCGGGCAACTACACCGCCTGGAGCACCATGGAGGTCGACGGCGACCGGGCGGACTCGAAGGGGGTGGCGTTCCTCGGGGCTCCCGAAGTCCTGCTGACCAAGGCCACCACGGTCACCCTCGATGCCTCCGAGGCCCACAGGATCAGTGTGCGCACCCCCAAGGAGACGGAGACCCGGCAGCTGCGTTACGACATGGCGCGCACCTCGCCGGACGGCGTCGTCCAGCGGGACGCCTACCAGATCCCCCTGACGTACGACCAGCTGTGGGCGAGCCCCACGAAGAAGCCCACCCAGGGCGACTTCAGCTTCCTGACCCGCTGGCGCCAGGGTGAGGAGCAGATCGACGTCACGGCCGACGGCCAGGACGTCCCCGCCACCCCGCAGAACGGTTCCGCCCTCGCGGACAGGCGGACGTCGAAGCTCACCGCCGTCTACGCCGGCGAGGGTGGAGAGGCGGACTACGAGGGACTGAACGCCAGGGGCAAGGCCGTGGTCGTCGAGCGCAGCGACGCGGTGGCGCCCGCCGACCGTCTGGCGAACGCCCTCGCGGCCGGCGCCCAGGCCCTCCTCGTCGTCAACGACGGCCGCGGCAGGCTGATCGAGCGCTACGCTCCCTATGGCGAGCAGGCCTCGATCCCGGTCGTCTCGGTACAGCGGATCGCGGGGCAGGACCTGATCGAGGCGGCCCGGCGCGGCAAGAAGGTGACCGTCGCCGAGAAGAGGTTCGCCGGGTACCTGTACGACCTGGTCGACCGTCACGACGGCGCCGTGCCCGACCGGTCCCTGGCCTTCGCGCCCTCGACCCGTCAGCTCGCCGAGATCACGAACACGTTCTACGGGCACGAGGAGACCCTCGGCGGCGGCTACCGCTACGACATCCCGGACTACGGCCCGGGTCTCGGCTTCGAGGAGTACGAGAAGTTCCCCGGCACCCGGACCGAGTGGGTGAACCCGCTCCCGGGCGACTCCTTCTGGTACGAGAACCACTCCGTCCTGACCGCCGACAACGGCACCGCGCACGAGGTCCGCGGCCCCGAGGCCGACTACAAGGCGGGCTTGAGCTACCACGACGAGTGGTTCGCCCCGGTGGTGGGCCCGCGGCTGGGCACCGCGTACTGGGGGCCGTTCCGCGCGGACGACACCATCCAGTTCAACATCACCCCGTGGAGCGACTCGGGTGAGGGCCACTCCGGCGGAATGCCCGAGAACGAGTACGACACCACCTCCTACGCCTTCTACCAGGGCGACAAGCTCCTCAAGAAGGGCGCGGGACGGGCGGGTGCCGTCTGGCCCCTGCCGGAGGAAAGCACTCCGTACCGCCTGGTGATCGACTCCGTGAGGGACGAGGAGACCTGGAAGACCTCCACGCGCACCCACTCCGAGTGGGCCTTCCGGTCCGGCGTGCTGCCCGACGGCGCCAGGGCGGACATCCCGATGCTGCAGCTCGACTACGATGTCGACACCGATCTGGCGGGTGACGTCAAGGCCGGCAAGCGGGTCGAGCTCGGCCTGGAGTCCGGCACCCAGGAATGGCTGAAGGGCGCCGTGAAGGCCAAGTCCGCCTCGATGTGGATCAGTTACGACGAGGGCAAGCGCTGGAGCCCGGTCGATCTGGCCAAGAACGGCTCCGGAGCGTGGACCACGCAGCTGAGGACGCCGGCGAAGGGCGCGGCGTCGGTCTCGCTCAAGGTGCACGCCGAAGGCCCCGGCGGCCTGGCCGTCGACCAGGAGATCATCAGGGCCTTCGGCCTGAAGTGACCTTCTGATCAGCACTGTCGTCGTGGGCCCGCACCCCTTCCGGGGCGCGGGCCCACACCCATACCGCCGCTGTGCCCGCACACCTCGCGGCCGGAAACGGCGCACCCGGGTGCCGCTCCCGCTCGTTCAGGGGGCCGCGCTCCCGTCCCGGCCCCCGGCGTCCGCCCGTCGCTGCTCCTCGACCCGCCGCTCCGCCTCGTCCCAGCTGATCGGAAGCCCGGAGGCCGGAGCCTCCCAGAAGGTGAACGTCGACGACCGCATCGTCGGTGCGAGGGCCGTCATGATGCCCCGGTGGGGCTCGGTCCGCGCGAAGGCGTAGAGCGCCTCGCGGCTCTCCCACGCGGACAGGGTGAGGAAGAGCTTCTTTCCCGGCCGGGCGACGAGCGAGGCGCCGAACGCTCCGGGCGCCGAACGTACCTGCTTCCACGCGGTCAGGGACCTGAGGAGGAAACGCGGGACGTCGCGCAGGGAACGGACCTCGAACCGCGAGGCCATAACCACGACCGTGCCGTCCGCCGGAGGCGGCTGAGGGACGGTCCAGGGAAGCGTCGGCATCGGGCTTTCCACCTTCCGTATAGATAGTGGCGCTCTCTGCTATCCATCATAGGGAGAGGGTGGGGCGCCGCGCAGCCGATTCGAGGCAATCAGGAGCGCGTCGGATCGCGGGCCTACGCTGAGGGCATGGCATGCCGTATCAGTGAGCTGGTCATCGACGCCGCGGATCCCGAGAGGCTCGCGGAGTTCTGGAAGGAGGTCCTCGGCTACGCCGAACTCGGCCGGGACGAGGACGGCAGCATCGAGATCGGTCCGCCCGGCCCGGGGTTCGGCGGTCCGCAGCCCACGCTCGTGCTCGGCAGTGGCAGGGAGCCGCGGGCCGGGAAGCTGCCGCTGCACATCGATGTGAGCCCCACCGACCGCGATCAGGACGCGGAACTGGAGCGGCTGCTCGCCCTGGGAGCCAGGCGCGCCGATGTCGGCCAGAGCGGTGACGAGAGCTGGCACGTCCTGGCCGACCCCGAGGGCAACGAGTTCTGCCTGCTGCGGGCCCGGGTCAGGCCCCTCTGACCGTTGCGGCCGGAGGGGCCGTACGCTCAGCGCCCCGCCTGCAGCGCCTTCCACGTGTCCGGGCCGACGCTGCCGTCGACGCCCAGGCCACGCGACCTCTGGTAGTCGCGTACCGCGGTGTCGGTGAGGGTGCCGAAGGCGCCGTCCGCCGTCACCGTTCTGCCCAGGGCAGCGGTGAGCGTGCGCTGCAGCCGCTTCACGGCGTCGCCCGACGACCCCTTGCTGAGCACCGGGGTCGTGCCCGCCGAGAGCAGCGCGGTCCAGGTCTTCGGGCCGACCGTGCCGTCCGCGGTCAGGCCGCGCGCGGTCTGGAACGCCTGCACGGCGCTCTTCGTGGCGGTGCCGAAGACACCGTCGGCGGTGCCGGCCTCGTAACCCTGCTGGTTGAGCAGGGTCTGGACCGCCTTCACCTGGTCGCCGGTCGACCCCGACTTCTGGGTGGTGTACGAGGAGAAGCTCAGACCGTCGGCCCCGCTGCCCGAGCCTCCGACGAGCTGCATGTAGTACGACCAGTTCCAGTTCACGCCCGGGTCGGTGTGGTCGTTCCCGGGGGCCTCGCTGTGGCCGATGATGTGCGAGCGGTCCTTGGGGATCCCGTACCGGTCGCAGAGGTACTTCGTCAGCGCCGCCGACGACCGGTACATGGAGTCGGTGAACCATGACGGATCGTCGATGAAGCCCTCGTGCTCGATCCCGAGCGAGGAGGCGTTGGCGCTCTTGGCGTGGTAGGCGGTGTCCTTGTCACGGACCATCTGGGTGATCTGGCCGTCCGAGGAACGTACGACGTAGTGGGAGCTGACCTTCGACGTCGCGTTCTGGAACCAGCTGATGGTTCCGGCGTACGAGCCCTGGGTGACATGGATGACCACCTTGTCGATGGTCGCCGTGCGCCCTGTGGCGAAGTTCGCCGAGTTGGCGGCGACCCAGAGCGCGGGCGGGTAGTCCGGGCTCTGCGCGGTGACGTCGGCCTTGGCCAGGGCACCCTTCTCGGGGGAGACCGGACGGGAGGTGACGGTCACCTTCTCGCCCCCGGCGACGGTGGCCCGCAGCCCCTCCGCGAGGAAGGTGTAGACGGTGTCGGCGTAGAGGGAGGCGACGGCTCCCTCGGCTCCGCCGTAGCGGGCCACCGCCGGGTACCAGGCGTCGATGTCCGCCCGCTCGGCCTCGTCCATGCCCAGCGCGTCGGCGTGGCTGCGAAGTACGGCGGCGCCGCCCAGGATGTTGGTCCCGTCGTCCTCGCGGAGCTCCGCGGCCGGCTCGCCGGTCAGGGAAGCGGCCTTCTCCAGGGACCGGTTCACGGGGTTGCTGACGAGGTGCATGACGCCGAATCCGTTGTCCTGGCTGGGACGTCCGTCGTGGCCGTTCAGGTGCGTCTCGCTGTATCCGAGGGCGGCGAGCAGGTCGCGCGGTACTCCGTACTTCTCGGCGGCTGCCTGGAGGGCCTTGTTCATGGGGTTCGTCCCGGCCGGTGCCGCGCCGGCCGGGTGACCGGTGGCGAGCAGGACGGTGGCGGTGAGGGAGGCCAGAACGGCTGCGCGGCCTCGGGTGTGGCCGACGGGGCGTGGGGGCATGCCTGCTCCTGATCTTGTGGGGAGAGGAGGGGCCGCCGGACCCGGATGACGGTGGGCCGGGGGCCGTTGAGCCCGCACAGGCTATCCATGTGATTAACACATGACAATGAGGTCTACGCGTGTTCAACTGCCCGTCACTCCAATGGAGTTAGGGCCTCCCCGGCGTCCCCGCCGCCGCAAGCCGGTGCGGGGCCCGGCTCGGTACGCCCGCTCCGGGGCGGCCGGGTGGGCCCCCGCGTCGCGGGGTACGCCCGCATTCCGCTGAATGCGCTTCCATGGACAATGGGGGTGTGTGGGACCATCACGGAATCCACGGCGGAAGAGGTGATGCGCAGCGATGAGTACTCCGACGGTGTACGACGTCGCCGAGCGGGCGGGGGTCTCCATCGCGACGGTGTCGCGCGTGTACCGGAACCCGGACTCGGTACGCGGTCCGACCCGGGAGCGCGTGCTGGCGAGCGCACGGGAGCTCGGCTACGTACCGAGCGGCAGCGCACGCGGGCTCGCCAGCCGCAGCACCGGCGTGCTCGGCCTGTGCTACCCCGACTTCCACGACTCCGAGTCCGACAGTGCGCCCGGGGCCGATCCCGGCGAGGTCGCCCTCTACTCGGACGAGGTGATCAGAGGCATGGAGCGGGCCGCCCGGCGCCACGGGTACGCCCTGCTCATCGCCGCCTCGCACGCCGACGAGGCCGGAACCCGCCTCACGGAGGTCGCGGGCCGGGTCGACGGGCTGGCCGTCCTCGCCCAGGCCGTTCCGGAGGAGGCTCTGGAGATGGTGGCCAGGAGGGTGCCCGTCGTACTGCTCGCGGGAGAGCCGTACGACGGCCTGGATCACGTGAAGGTCGCCAACTTCGACGGACAGCTCCAGATCACCAGGCACCTGCTCAGCACCCACCGGCTGCGTCGGCTCGCGTTCGTCGGAGGGCCGGCGGACTCGCCCGACGGGGAGGCCCGGTTCCTCGGTTACCAGGCGGCCCACCTCGAAGCCGGGCTGCCCCTCCCGGCCGGGCCCGACGTACGCGGCGACCTGACGCAGGCCGCCGGACGCAAGGCGGTCGAGGAACTGTTCGGCGCGTCCGGGGACGGGCCGCGGCCGCAGGGGCTGGTGTTCGCCAACGACCAGATGGCCGTGGGGGCCCTGCATGCCCTGGAGGCGCGCGGCGTGGACGTTCCGGGGGATCTCGCCGTGACGGGGTTCGACGGGATACCGCTGAGCCGCCTCGTGCGGCCGACACTCACGACCGTGCGCCAGCCGATGAGCCAACTGGGCGTCGAGGCAGTCGAGTTGTTGGTCGCCAGGCTTTCAGGGCGGGAGCGGTCCCCGGAGGCGCGGCTCCTGCCGGTGACGGCGATGTGGCGCGAGAGCTGCGGCTGTGCGCCGGATGTGGCCGTCTAGTGCCGCGGCGGGCAACGTTCGCCCCGTCGCGACGCCCGGCACGCACTCTCGCCGCACCGGCCGAAAGCCCAAGTACGTCCAGTACGAGGGCTTCCGGCCGGCACGCCGATAGCACGCACCGAACGCCGTTCCTTGACGGGCAAACGTTGCCTGCCGTGGCACTAGTGCCGCGGCGGGCAACGGGCGTCGGGACAGGGCCGACGTCGCCTGTTACGGCACCGGGCTATGGGCGGATCCGTCCCGGTACACGCCCCGTAACGCCGGCGCACCCGCGTTACGGAAGCGTTACTTCCTCCCCCTTGAGCGATCCAGGGCCTTGTTGCAGAGTCCTGTATGCGCTTTCAAATAGCGCTTACGCAGCTCAAGGAGGAGCTCCATGGCACGCCCCACCAAGCCCGTCGCAGGCATCTCCATAGCCGTGGTCGCAGCCCTGACCCTCTCCGCATGCGGCGGCGGCAGCGGTGAGCAGCAGGCCGCCGACGCCAAGCAGACGCTGACCGTCTGGGGCATGGGTGAGGAGGCCAAGCGCCTCTCCGAGGTCGCCCAGGACTTCGAGAAGGACAACCCGAACATCACCGTCAAGGTGACCCCGGTCGGATGGGACGTGGTCGGGCAGAAGATGACCGCCGCCGCGGCCGCCGGCAAGCTCCCCGACATGGCGCAGATGGGCTCCACGATGATGGGCCAGTTCATCGCGCTCGACACCCTGGAACCGGTCGACGAGAAGGTCTTCGACAAGGCCGACTTCTTCCCGGCCACCTGGGACAACAACGTGGTGGACGGCACCGCCTACGGCGTCCCCTGGTACGCCGACGTGCGCGGCCTGTACTACCGCACCGACCTCGCCGAGAAGGGCGGTGTCGACAAGGCGCCGGCCACCTGGGAGGACCACCACAAGCTCGCCGAGGCGTACCGCAAGGCCGGCTCGCAGTGGGGCACGGCGCTCCAGCCGGGCAACACCGGTGCCTGGCAGGGCTGGCTGCAGTTCCTCTACTCCGAGGGTGGCGACATCGTCGGCGAGGACGGCAGGTCCGCGCTCGGTTCCCCCGAGGCGGTGAAGGCTCTCGAGACCTGGGGCAGCTACTTCAAGGACGGCCTGGCCAAGAAGAACTTCGTGCCGGGCTCCGACGTGGCCAAGACCTTCGCGAAGGGCGACGAGCCGACCTTCATGTCCGGCCCGTGGATGGTCCAGAACCTCAACGAGCAGCAGCCGCAGCTCAAGGGCAAGTGGAAGACCGCCCCGCTGCCGGCCGGTCCGAAGGGATCGGTCTCCTGGGTCGGCGGCGCCTCGCTGGTGACCTTCAAGGACAGCGAGCACAAGGCCGCGGCCGAGAAGTTCACCCAGTACCTGACCACGCCCGAGATGCAGGCCTCGTGGTATGAGATGGCCAAGTCGCTGCCGGCGAACAAGGCAGCCTACGACCAGCCGCAGCTCAAGGACGGCGCGGAGGCCGAGAGCCTGGCGGTGTTCCGCAAGGCCCTGGACACCGGCAAGGAGGTCCCCGCCCTCGAGAAGTGGAACGAGATCGCCGCAGCGATCGAGGCAACCCTGCAGAAGGTCGCGCAGGGCGGTGACCCGGCTGCCGAGGCCAAGAAGCTCCAGACGACCACCGAAGGGCTGATCTCGAAGTGAGCACCGCCGCCACCCGGGCCGGGGCAGCCCCGGACCGTGCCCCGGCCCAGGCCGGCGGTCCTTCCGGAAAGCGGGCCCCGGCGGGTCAGGAGCTCCGCCCCGACCGGCTCTCCCGGCAGAACCTCGCCGGCTGGCTGTACTCGACGCCGTTCCTGGTCCTCTTCCTGACCTTCATGGCGTTCCCGATCGTCGCGACGCTGCTGATGAGCTTCACCGACTTCGGCCTGCGCAACGTGACCAACCCCTTCGACGCACAGTTCGTCGGACTGGACAACTACACCGCGCTCGCGGACGACGAGGAGTTCGTCCGCGCGCTCTTCAACACCTGCTACTTCGTGGTGCTGGGCGTCCCGCTGACCATCGGCAGCGGCCTGGTCGCGGCCGTACTCCTCAACTCGGGCATCGACCGCTTCCGCACCTTCTTCCGGGTCGGTTTCTACGTGCCCGTCGTCACCGCCATCGTCGCGGTGGCCGTCATCTGGCGCTTCGTGCTCGACCCTTCGGAAGGTCTGATCGCCGGTCTCGGAGCCCAACTGGGCTTTTCCACACCGGACTTCCTGGCCTCGAAGGCCCTGGCCATGCCCTCCCTGATCGTCATGGCCGTCTGGCGCAACATGGGAACCGCGATGGTGCTCTTCCTCGCCGGACTCCAGGCCATCCCGGCCGAGGTCCGCGAGGCGGCCAAGCTGGACGGAGCCGGCGCCTTCCAGGAGTTCCGCCGGATCACGGTCCCGCTGCTCCGGCCGACGATGCTGTACGTCGCGGTGATGACCACCATCGGCTTCCTGAACGTCTTCGAGGAGCCGTTCGTGATGACCGACGGCGGCCCCGACGACAGCACCCTCACCGTGTCGCTGCACCTGTACAAGGAAGGATTCACCTTCTTCCACATGGGTTCCGCGAGCGCCATGGCCTACGTCCTGTTCACGATCGTCCTGGCCGTCACGCTGCTCCAGTTCCGCCTGCTGAAGGACAAGACCTGATGAGCGCCACCGACTTCGACACCGCACGTGAACCGGTACGGGGACGTACGGCCACCTCGCGCACGCCGGGGACCAGGGCGCTGACGTACACGCTGCTCGGCCTGGGGCTCGTGGTGATGGCCGCGCCCTTCCTCTGGATGGCGATATCCGCCTTCAAGACACAGAAGGACCTGGGGGCGAGCCCACCCGTCTGGATCCCCACCGAGTGGACGCTCGCCAACTTCCGCGAACTGCTCGACCTGATGGACATCGGGCAGAACTTCCTCAACTCGGCCTTCGTCGCCGTCGTCGTGACCGCCTGCAACCTGGTGTTCTGCTCGATGCTCGGCTACGCGCTGGCCAAACTGAACTTCGCCGGCCGCAAGGTCGTCCTCTCGGTCGTCCTGGGCGCCCTCATGGTGCCGGGCAACCTGATGCTCCTCCCGAAGTTCGTCATGATGAGCAAGATGGGTCTGATCGACAGCTACGCCGCGCTCATCCTGCCCTTCGCGGCCGGCGCGTTCGGGGTCTTCCTCATGCGGCAGTTCATGATGGCCATCCCCGACGAACTCCTCGAAGCCGCACGGATCGACGGCGCCGGCGAGTGGTACATCTTCTGGCGCATCGTCATGCCGCTGGTCAAGCCGGCCCTCGCCACGCTCACGATCTTCGTGTTCCTCGGGTCCTGGAACAACTTCCTGTGGCCGCTCGTCGCGACGAACGATCCGGAGAAGTTCACCCTGCCGGTGGCGCTCGCCACCTTCGCCACCGACCCCACCAAGGCCGCCGGCTCCAACGGCGTACTGATGGCCGGTGCCTTCCTCGTGGTGCTCCCGGTCGTCGTGGTCTTCGTCGCCCTGCAGCGCCACTTCACCCAGGGCATCGCGACCTCCGGTCTCAAGTGAACCGGCGTCCCTGAAGGGACCTGGCCTCCCGGTGCCATGCCCGCATCCGAAAGGCTCACCATGCTCACGCACGGCACGGTGCTGCGGTCACGGGACCGCACCGGTCATGTGATGCTCGACTGGGAGCCGGTGCCCGGTGCGACCGGCTATCTCGTCCGACGGGCCGACCACTACGAAGGGCCCTACACGCTCCTGCACACCGCCGCCGTGTGCAGGCCGCACTACGCCGACACACGGGTCGAACCGGGCCGCGGCTACTGGTACACGGTCGCCCCGAGCACGCCCGACGGCGCCCGGACGCCGCTGCCGGAACCCGTGAGCGGCTGCCCGCTCGCACCCGGAGCCGAGGCCGCCCGGGTACGCGTCGAGGTCGACGCACGCGCGTACGGGGCCGTACACGTCACCGGGGACGGGGCGCGCGGCCTGGTGACCGCGACCGCCGACGAGGCCGACGGCGCGCTCGAAGTACGCCTGGCCAACTCCGCTCACGACCGCCCCGGCTCCGCCCCGGTGCCGGCCCTGGCACGCCAGGTGGTCGTCGAGGTCTCGGGCCTGGAACCCGGCACCCGCTACCGGATCGGCGCCGACGTCCCGGGCCACGACCGCTCGGCGCACGCAGACCCGGACGGGCACCTGCGTACCTCGCTGAACCTCCCCATGCCGGGCCGCCGCACCCTGCGGCTGGCCCGTGTCCGAGCCTTCCACTCCCTCCCACCCGCAGGAGTTGAACCGCCATGAGACGACGTACCTTCCTGGCCGCGACCGCCGGCACGTCCGCCGCGCTCACCCTCGGAACGCCCGCCGTGACGGCGACGGCGCGCAGCCTCGACACCCGTTCGCAGCTGCTGCGCTGGTTCACCGACACCTACCGGTCCCTGGAGGCGATGGTCGCCGACAGCGGCCTGCCCGCGGACAACATCGATCTCAGCGGCGGCAGCCCCGTACTGAGCGAGAACACCTCGACCACCAACATCGGCTGCTGGATGTGGTCGACCGTCGCGGCCGCCGGCCTCTGCGTGATCACCGAGGCCGAGATGCAGCGCCGCCTCGCCCGCACGATCACCACCGTCGAGAAGATGGAGCGCCTCCACGGCTTCTGGGTGAACTGGTACAACACGTTCACCGGCGAGGTGCTGCACGAGTGGCCCGGCAGCGGTTCCAAGGTCAGCCTGCTGCTCTCGACCGTCGACAACGCCTGGCTCGACACCGGCCTCCGCATCGCCGAGTACGCCGCGGCCCCCGCCCTCGCCGCCCGCATCCGGCGCCTGCGCGCGGGCATCGACTGGTCGTTCTTCTACGAGCCGTACGACGCCGCCGACCCCGTCGCCCACCCCGGCCACATGCACACCGGCTTCAAGGTCGAGGAGAACGCCCTCACCCCCTACTACTACGGCACCCTCATCTCCGAGACCCGCATGGCCGGTTACCTCGGCATCACCGACGGCTCCGTGCCGCGCGAGCACTACTGGCACATGCTGCGCACCTTCGCCCCGGAGGAGAAGCAGGAGATGCCGCCGCAGGGCGCATGGGTGACCCGCGACGGCGTGCGCTACTTCAACGGCCACTACACCTACCGCGGCCGGAACGTCGTGCCCGGCTGGGGCGGCGACATGTTCGGCCAGCTGATGCCCGAGCTGTTCGTGCCCTCCGCCCGCCTCAGCTCCTCCTGGCGCACCACCCTCACCAACCATGTGCTCGGCCAGCGCGACCACGGCCTGATCGACGCGGAGTACGGCTACTGGGGCTTCTCGCCGTGCAACGTCCCCGAGGGCGGCTACCAGGAGTACGGAGTGCAGTTCCTCGGGATCAACCCCGGCGGGTACTGCTCGAACACCGACCGGACGTACGTACCGTACGGCGAGCCGGTGCCGGCCCCGTCGGCGTACACCAACGGCGTCGTCACCCCGCATGCCGGGGCGATGGCGCTGATGATCCGCCCGGTGGAGGCCATGGAGAACCTGCGCCGGCTCGCCCGCGACTTCCAGGTGTACGAGGACGGGATGGGTTTCTACGACTCCGTCAACGTGTCCACGGGCAAGGTCTCCACCCGCATGCTCTCGCTCGACCAGGGCATGGCGGCGGCCGCCTTCGCGCAGGTCCTGCAACCGGGGCTGCTGCAGCGCCCCTTCCTGCACGGCGCCGGAGCCCGGCGCCTCAACACCCTGCTCGCCAAGGAGGACTTCGGGCTGTGAGCACCACCGGCACCGACGACACGACGGGCACCCGGCGTCCCAACCTCGTGTTCTTCATGACCGACGACCACGCCGTCCCGGCCATCGGCACCTACGGCAGCGTCATCAACCGGACCCCGGCCGTCGACCGCATCGCCGCCGAAGGCATGCGCTTCGACAACGCCTTCTGCACCAACGCCATCTGCTCCCCGGCGCGCGCGTCCCTGCTGACCGGCACCTACAGCCACGTCAACGGCATGACGACGCTCGAACAGCCGGGCCAGAAGTTCGACGCCACCCAGCCCTCCTTCCCCGAGATGCTTCAGGCGGCCGGGTACCGGACGGCCATCATCGGCAAGTGGCACCTGGGACACGGCGGGAAGTCCGACCCGGTCGGATTCGACCACTGGGAAGTGCTCCCCGAACACGGGGTGTACCACGACCCGTCGTTCGTGACCCGGGACGGGGAGCGGCAGTACACCGGCTACGTCACCGACATCATCACCGACCTCGCCCTGAACTGGCTCGACCGCCGGGACCCGGACAAGCCCTTCGCGCTGCTCGTCCAGCACAAGGCCCCGCACCGCGCCTTCGAACCCGCCGAGCGGCACCGCCACCTGTACGAGCACGTGGACATCCCGGCACCGAGGACGCTGCACGACGACTACAGCCACCGGGCCCGCGCCGCCGCCGAGGCGGAGATGCGGATGCGCGACCTCCAGCCGCACGACCTCAAGGCGCCCGTCCCCGAAGGGCTGGACGAGCGTGAGGAGCGGGAATGGCGCTACCAGCGCTACATCAAGGAGTACCTGAGAGTCATCGCGGCGCTCGACGAGAACGTCGGCCGGGTCCTGCACTACCTGGACGTCACCGGCCTGGACCAGGACACCGCCGTCGTCTACACCTCGGACCACGGCTTCTACCTCGGTGAACACGGCTGGTTCGACAAACGGTTCATGTACGACCCGTCGATGCGGATCCCGCTGGTGGTGCGCTGGCCTGGCGTCACCCGCCCCGGCAGCAGCTGTGAAGAACTCGCGATCAACGTCGACTACGCCCAGACCATCCTCGACATGGCAGGCGTCGCGCCGCATCCACGGATGCAGGGCAGCAGCCTCGTCCCCCTGCTCAAGGGCGAACGACCGGACGACTGGCGGCAGTCGGTGTACTACCGCTACTTCGAGCACCTGGACGTGTGCCACAACGTCCAGGCCAGTTACGGCATCCGCACCCGCACCCACAAACTGATCCACTACCCGGGTCACGGCTCGGGCCAGGTCGGCGCCAAGGACGAGACCCGCGAGCCCGAATGGGAGCTCTTCGACCTGGCCGCGGACCCGGACGAACTGCACAACCGCTACGACGACCCGGACTGCCAGGACCTCGTCGAGGAGCTCACCGAACAGCTGACCACGCTGCAACTGCACTACGGGGACACCCCCGCGCACACCGGCTGACCGGACCCCGTCCACTCGTCACCACCCCGCCCCGCCGCCACCGCCGCGGCCGGGGGCGGGCCGAGCCGTGCCCGAACGCCTCATGGAGCCGCAATGACGCACGCCGAACCGCAGCAGCACGCAAGCTCACCCAGCCGCCGCACCGTACTCGCGGTCTCCGGCGCGCTCGCCGCAACCGCGGGCCTGCCCCTGGGCGCCGCCACCCCAGCGCACGCCGCCGACGGCACGGCCGCAGCGGCGGCCGTCCCGCCCGTCACCTTCAAGGACCGGCAGATCCTGATCGACGGGAAACCCACCGTCGTCATGGCCGGCGAGATCCACTACTTCCGGCTGCGGAAGCAGGACTGGCAGTCCCGCCTGGACCGTGCCAAGGAGGCCGGTCTGGACACCATCGCCACCTACATCCCCTGGGTGTGGCACGAGACGGCGGACGGCTCCCTCGACGTCACCGGCCGCACCCGGCCCGAGCGTGACCTGGGCGCGTTCCTCGACCTCTGCGTCGAGAACGGCTTCGACGTCATCGCCCGCCCCGGCCCGTTCACCATGGCGGAACTGGAGGGCGAGGGCGTGCCCGCACGGGTCCGCGAGGAGCACCCGGAGATCGTCGCGACCGGCTGGGACGGCCGCGAGGCCACCACCGAGACCGTCGACTACCTCGCCCCCGCCTTCCTCGACGAGGCCCGGCGGTGGTACGACGCGGTGATCCCGGTGATCGCCCGCCGGCTGCGCAGCGGGGGGAGGCCGGGCGTCATCGCCTGCCAGCTCGACAACGAGATCGGCATGCTGGCCTGGGTCAGCAACGGCCCCGACCTCACCGACGGACTGCTCGGCTCGTTCAACGCCTGGCTGGAGCAGAAGTACGGCGAACGGCTCGGAGACCGCTACCCCTTCGCAGGCCGGAACGCCGAGGACCGCAACCCCGCGATCCGCGAACCCGAGGACGCCTACGCCGCCGCCCTCATGCACGACCTGGGCACCTTCATGCGCGGCAGGTTCGCGCGCTACACCGCCGAACTCAAGGGCTACGCCGAGAAGAACGGCCTGACCGGCATCCCCTACCTGATCAACATCCACGGCACCGGCGGCGGCACCGCCGAGAACTACCCCATCGGCGTCAGCCAGCTGATGGAGACCTTCGGCGGCAAGCCGGACGTCATCCCCGGCTCCGACTTCTACCTCGGCTCCCTGGACGTCCACAACGTCACCGACCTTTACCTGATCAACGTCTTCACCACCGCAGTCAGCGGAAGCGAACAGCCGCTCTCAGTGCTGGAGTTCGACGCCGGGCACGCTGACTACGGCAATGACAACAGCAACCAGACCGACGCCGAGAGCACCTGGCTCAAGACCGCACTCTGCCTCGCCCAGGGCGTCCGGATGTTCAACTACTACTTGTTCAGCGGGGGGTTCAACCCCAAGTTCGACAAGCCGGTCGGCAACGGCAACGACCGGATCGGCAGCACGGGCGAACTGCACGGCTTCGCCGCACCGGTCGACCCCCAGGGCAGGCGGGGCGTCAGCTTCGGTCCGACGAAGGAGAGCGCGCACCTGGTGCGCTCGCTCGCCCCGGTCCTGGCGACGATGAAGCCCGAGCACGACCCGGTCTCACTGGCCTTCGTCCCCGACCACTACCTCACCGAGTACCACCCGCCCGAGCGGAAGTCCGCGGACGCGGTCCTCGCCGACGTACAGGGGACCCGCGGGTTCGGCCCGCGCGCCGCGCTGTCCCGCTCGCTCCTCTTCAACGGGGTGCGCTACGACAGCGTCGACATCCAGGCGCGCGACCTCGACCCGGCCAGGACTCCCGTACTCGCGCTCGCCACCGGCGTGTACCTGGGGCGGGCCTCGCAGGACCGCCTGGTCGCCTACCTGGAGGCCGGCGGCAAGCTGCTCCTCTCCGGCATGGTGCCGGCCAAGGACATGGACGGCAGCGCGTACACCGCGCTGGCCGACGCCCTCGGCCTCACCTTCCAGCGGACGATGACCGACGCGGACCGCTTCCGCCTCTCGGTCACCGCGCACGGCTGGGCCGAGGGCATCGCCGAGATCCGCATGGGCCAGGCGCACCTCTACGCCGCCCGACGCGGCACCACGGTCCTCCGTGAGTACACCACCGGGAAGGGCTGCGGCTTCGACATCACCGTCGGCAAGGGCAGGGCCGTGGTCGTCACCTGCATGTACCGCGGCGACCTCCAATTCTGGGGCAAGGCACTCGCCGTCCTCGGCGGCGGACCGGCGATCACCCACTCCGCGACCCGCCCCGCCGTCCTCCTGCACACCAGCAGGGGCGAGAACGGCAGGGTGATGCACGCGTTCAACCTCACCTCGGGATACGAGGAATCCCTCACCGTGACCGAGAAGGGCAGGGCGCTCTTCGGCGGTGAACGGCTCACCCTCCCCGGCCGCTCCGCCGCGGTGCTCCCGCTCGGTCTGGACGCGGGCGGCATGCACATCGCGTACGCGACCGCCGGGATCACCGGCACCGGGAAGAACGAGGTCACCTTCCGCACCCTCGGCGAGGAGGCCGTCGTCGCCGTCGACGGCCCGGCACGCTGCGAGGGTGCCAGGGTGACCACGGAGGGCGGCCGCACCGTACTGCGGGTGAGGCGCGCGGAGTTCACCGTACGCAAGGGCTGACACGGGAAGGGGCGGGAGTGGCTCCCGGGGAAAGCCCCCGGGAGCCACTCCCGCCCAGGTACGCGGACGGGACGGTCAGCCCGCGCCGAGGTCGAAGATGCCGTAGCCGAAGCCCTCGGCCCGGATCACGCCGTCCGTGACGGTGACTCCCGCGGCCTCGACCACACCGGCGCGACCGGCCGGAGCGGTGGCCTCGGCGGACGCCGCCCGCGGATTGACCACGACCAGGAAGCGGCCTCCACGGACGTACACCAGCGGATAGCCCTCGTGCAGCACCTCGGTGGAACTCTTCGGGCCGAGCTCGGGCGTGGCCTTGCGCAGCGCGATCAGGCGCCTGACCAGATGGAGCAGTGAGCCCTCGTCGGCACGCTGGGCGGCGACCGTCGGACGGTCCGGGTCCGGGTCGAGCGGCAGGTACAGGTCCTCGGCGGGCGCGGTGGAGAAGCCCGCGTTCGGTGAGTCGTCCCACTGCATGGGCGTACGGGACCCGGCCCGGTCGTAACGCGGACCCAGCCTGCTCCCCTCACGTGTGGGCGTGCCCGGCACGTAGCGCATGCCGATCTCGTCGCCGTAGTAGATCGCGGGAAGCGTGGGCCACGTCAGCTGGAACGCGAAGGCCGCCGGGAGCTGTTCGGCGGTGCGCGGGCCCGTCGAGAGCCGGGAGAAGTCGTGGTTGGCGGTGGGCAGCGAGATGAATCCGGCGTCACCGATGATCTCCGTCGCCTCACGCCACGCGTCGTGGAAGAGGGAGAAGGTGCCCTCGCCGGTGGCTCCGAAGTACGGCTGGAGGGGCTCCCAGGGCTCGCTGACCGTCCCCTCCCAGTTGTTCCAGAGGGAGCGGAGCGGCAGGCCGTCGCCGCGCGGTCCGAACTGGAGGAAGAAGTCGGCGTGGAAACCGGCCGGGACCGAGACCTGCGGGTCGCCCCATTCGGAGAGCAGCGCGGCCCCGGGGTGGGTCCGGTCGAGCCAGCCGCGCAGTTCTCTCCAGAGTTTCGCGGTCTCGGCGTGCTCCGGGTCGTCCTTGACCAGCGACGCTGCCATGTCGACCCGGAACCCGGAGAGTCCGAGGCCCAGCCAGTGGTCCATGATGTCGCGCAGCGCCTGCCGGTTGGCGCGGGGGCCTTCGGAGTCCACGGGCACGCGCCACGGTTCCGCCGGATCCATCCGCGCGTGACCGAAGTTGAGCGCCGGCTGCGACTCGAAGAAGTTCGGCTGGTAGAAACCGGGCCGGGTACCGGGCGAGGCCACGAAGCCCTCGGGGGCCTGATCGGTGTCGGCCCAGATGAAGCGCCGGTCGGCCGGGTCGTCGGCGGACGCCTTGAACCATGGGTGCTGGTCGGAGGTGTGCCCCGCGACGAGATCGAGCAGCACGCGGATGCCGCGCCGGCCCGCGGCCTGGGTGAGGCGGGCGAGGTCCTCGTTGGTGCCGTAGCGCGGGGCGACGCGGAGGTAGTCGGCCACGTCGTAGCCCGCGTCGTCGAACGGCGACGCGAAGCACGGGTTGAACCACACCGTGTTCACGCCCAGCCACCGCAGATGGTCGAGCCGGGCCTCGACGCCCGCGAAGTCGCCGATGCCGTCGCCGTCCGAGTCGGCGAACGACTGCGGGTAGATCTGGTAGAGCACGGCGTCGGCGAGCCATTCGGTGGCCGGGCGTGGGGATGACATGCGAGTCCTTCCGGGACGCGGACGGTCGGGGTCGGTACGGGGCGGGGCGGGCGGATCGAGGGCGGCGGCGCCGGGCCGGACGAGCCGGGAGTGTACGGCGTCGGCCCCGGGTGAGCGGTTCGGCCGGTCGGCGGCGCGAGCGCGAGTGTGGCGGCGGGTCGCGTGAGGCCGCGAGCGTGTCACGGCACCGGATGTCCCACCGGCAGCTCAAGCAGGGCTGTCACGGGAAGGTGGTCGCTCGGCGCCACGGAGCCCGGAAGGACCACCGCCGCCTCGCGCACACGGGTTCCGTGCGATGCGAGGATCCAGTCGATCCGGGGCCCCTCCACGGCGGGCGGACCGTAGTCGTGGAAGGTGCCGTACGAGGGCCCGCGCACCTCGGCGGCGTCCCAGCCGTCCACCAGGCCGCCGGCGCCCGCCTTCGCGAGCAGGGCGCCGTGGACCTCGGGATCACCGGCCGGGGTGTTGAAGTCACCGGTGACCAGGACCGGCAGCCCGGGAGCCAGGGCGTCGATCCGCTCCACGAGCAGCGCGGCGGCACGAGCACGCGCGTATGCGCTCTCATGGTCCAGGTGGGTGTTGAGAGCGAGGAGTTCGCCCCCGGTCGCCAGATCGCGGAAGCGGACCCAGGTGGCCATGCGCGGGCAGCCGCCGCCCCAGGTCTCCGAGGCGGGGACCTCAGGGGTGGAGGAGAGCCAGAAGTCGCCGTGTTCCAGGGCTTCGAGCCGCTCGCGGTCGTGGAAGAGGGCCATGTGCTCGCCCCGCCCGCCGCCCTCCCGGCCCTGCCCCGTCCTGGCGTAACCCGGTCCGAGGGCGGTCAGTACGTCGTCCACCTGGTGGAGGCGGCCCTCCTGGGTGCCGAGCAGATGGGGCCGCGCGGCCCGTAGCAGCGCGGCCGCCTCCTCCCGCCGGTCAGCCCAGGGGCGTGGTGAACCGTCCCAGTCGACGTGCAGATTGAAGCTCATGACCCGCAGGGCCGGCGCTCTCTCGGTCAAGGCTGTCCCCGGTGTCGTCCCGTCGATTCCGGTACGAAGGGCGACCACTCCTTGCCCCCGTAACTGAATGCGCTTACATTCTGCTTCGGGTGACGTTAGCCCCAGCCGTTCCGTCCGGCAAGAGTCCCCGCACCGCCCCAGCCATCCGGCAACGAAGGACCCGACATGCTCCGAGCGCACGACGACAAGGTCAAGGAACTCCTCGGCCGGATGACGACCGAGGAGAAGCTGGGCCAGATCCAGCAGTTGACCTGGACCGGAGCCACCGGTCCCGGCGGGGGCCAGACCAAGGAGATCGAGGCGGCGGCACGCGCCGGCCGTCTGGGCTCGGTGCTGAACCTGCACGGTGCGAAGTGGACCAACGATCTCCAGCGACTGGCCGTCGAGGAGTCCCGGCTGGGCATTCCGCTGCTCTTCGGCTTCGACGTCATCCACGGCTTCTGGACGACCTTCCCGATCCCGCTCGCGCAGGCCTCGGCCTTCGACCCCGCCGTCGCCGAGACCGACGCGAGGGTCTCCGCGGCCGAGACCCGCTCGCAGGGCGTGCGCTGGACCTTCTCCCCGATGATGGACGTGACCCACGAGCCGCGCTGGGGCCGGATCGCCGAGTCCAGCGGGGAGGACCCCTACCTCAACTCCGTCCTGGCCGTGGCCAAGGTGCGCGGCTACCAGGGACCGTCCGACGGTTCGGGTCTGACGACCCAGGACCATGTGGCGGCCTGCGCCAAGCACTTCGTGGCCTACGGGGGTGCCGAGGGCGGCCGCGACTACAACACCGTGGACGTGTCCGAGCAGCGGCTGCGCAACCACTACCTCCCGCCCTTCAAGGCCGCGCTCGACGCGGGAGTCACCACCGTCATGGCGGCGTTCAACACCGTGGGCGGTGTGCCCGCGCACGCCAACGACCACACCATGAACACCATTCTCAAGGGGGAGTGGGGCTTCGACGGGTTCGTGGTGAGCGACTACACCGGCGTGATGGAGCTGGTCGCACACGGCTACGCCGAGGACGCCGCTCACGCGGCCGAACTCTCCCTGACACACGGTCTCGACATGGAGATGGTGTCCACCCACATCTTCGATCACGGCCAGGAACTGCTCGAGGCCGGGCGCATCAGCTCGGAACGGCTCGACGACGCCGTGACCCGCATCCTGCGCCTGAAGTTCGCGCTCGGCCTCTTCGACTCCCCGTACACGGACGAGGCCACCGAGATCACCGGACCCACGGCCGGGGCGCGCGCTGCCGCGAGGGACGCCGCGGCCCGCTCGATGGTGCTCCTCAAGAACGACGGTCCCGTCCTCCCGCTCGCGGCGGGCGGCTCGATCGCCGTCGTCGGCCCGCACGCCGACTCCGTGGACCAGCACGGCACCTGGGCGGGGCCGGGACGCCTCGTGCTGGAATCGGTCAGCGTGCTCGACGCGATCCGCGCCGCCGCGCCCGAGGCCGACGTCCGGCACTCCGGCAGTGACCCCTCGATGGCCGCGGCGGCCGCCTGGGCCGCCGACGTCACCGTCGTCGTGGTCGGTGAGGACTCCGCGATCAGCGGTGAGGCCGCCTCCCGCAGCGAGATCGACCTGCCCGCCGGTCAGCAGCAGCTGATCGAGGCGGTCGCCGCCACCGGCAAGCCCTTCGTGGTCGTCCTGGTCAACGGCCGGCCGCTCACCGTCGGCGGCTGGGTGGACCGCGCCCCCGCCGTCCTGGAGGCCTGGCACGCGGGCATCGAGGCGGGCAACGCCGTCGCCGACATCCTCTTCGGCGCGGTCAACCCGGGCGGCAAACTGCCCGTGTCCTTCCCCCGCACCGTCGGCCAGATCCCCGTCCACTACAACCGGGAGTCCACCGGCCGCCCCTACGACCAGGTGGAGAAGTACGTCTCGAAGTACCTCGACCTGCCGGACGGACCGCAGTTCGTCTTCGGTCACGGCCTGAGCTACACCACATTCGTGACCGGCGAGCCGCAGCTCAGCCACGAGGAGATCGCACTCGACGCCCTGGAGCGCGGCGAGTGCGTCGAGGTCACGGTGTCCGTCGCCAACACCGGCGAGCGTGAGGGCGACGAGGTCGTCCAGCTGTACGTGCACGACGTCGCGGCAGCCATCGTCCAGCCGGTCCGCAGGCTGCGCGGCTTCGAACGCGTCACGCTGCGGCCGGGGGAGGAGCGCCGGGTGCGCTTCACCCTGGGAGCCGAAGACCTCGGCTACTGGACCAACGACCCGTCGGGCACCTACGTGCTGGAGCGCGGCCGCATCGACGTGTACGCCGGCACCAGCTCGGCGGCGACCGCCCGCCGCAGCCTGCGACTGGTCTGACCCCGGCCGTGCCGCGCCCGCCCTCGTGGCCGAACCCCTGATCAGGAGCCAGTACATGGACGCACCGCCGCCCGAGGACCGCACCGCGAGCCCGTACACCGGCTGGACCCGCGCCCACTGGGAGGGCGTCGCCGATGCCCTGCTGGCCGGGGTGCGCCCGTACGCCTCCCCCGAGGGCGCACTGATCGCCCTGCCCGGGGAGCCGAGCGCCTCGGGCAGACGGTCCGACGGCCTGGAGGGATTCGCCCGTACGTTCCTGCTCGCCGCGTTCCGGGTGGCCGGAGCGGACGGCCACGATCCTCACGGTGTCCTCCGGCGCTACGCGGACGGGCTCGCCGCCGGAACCCGGACCCCGGGCCGCGACGACGCCGAGTCCTGGCCCAGGCCGTCCGAGTGCGGACAGGCATGGGTCGAGGCGGCCTCCGTCGCACTAGGCCTGCGGCTGACCAGGCCCTGGCTCTGGGACCTCCTGGACCGGGAGGTACAGGAACGCGCCGCCGACTGGCTGTCCGAGGTGCTCGGTACCCCACCGGTGAACAACAACTGGTGGCTCTTCCCGCTGACCGTGGGCGGATTCCTCGCCGAGGCCGGACACCATGTGGAGGCCTCGTCGTCGGCGGTCGACCGCGGCCTGGCGAAGATCGAGACCTGGTACACGGGCCGCGGCTGGTACACCGACGGCCCCGAGCGCTCCTTCGACCACTACAACGGCTGGGCCCTGCACCTCTACCCGGTGCTGCACGCACGGCTCTCGGGCGACGCCGCGCTGCTGGAGAAGTACGGCGAGCGGCTCGGCCGTCACCTCGAGGACCACGCGCGACTGTTCGGCGCCGACGGCTCCCCGCTGCACCAGGGCCGCTCCCTGACCTACAGGTTCGCCGCCGCCTCCGCCCTGTGGGCGGGCGCGCTCACCGGCCGCACCCCGCTCGCCACGGGCACCACCCGCCGTATCGCCTCGGGCAGCCTGCGCTACTTCCTCGACCGGGGCGCGGCGGACGGCGGACTGCTCTCCAGGGGCTGGCACGGCCCCTACCCGCCGATCGTGCAGGACTAATCGGGCCCGGCCTCGCCGTACTGGGCGAGCAAGGCCTTCGTGGGGCTGCTGCTCCCCGCGGACCACCCGGAGTGGACGGCCGTGGAACGCCCGGCTCCGGCCGAGACCGGCGACGCGGTCACCGCTCTCGCGGCTCCCTGCTGGCTGGTGCAGTCCACCGCGGCCGACGGTGTCGTACGGGTGCACAACCACGGCAGCGACGGGCAGATCGTCCGGCCCGACCGCGACGACCCGCTGTACGCCCGGCTGGCGTACTCCACGCACACCGGCCCGACGGAGCCGGACGCGGTACCCGACAACCACTTCGGCCCGGTCGGCGAGGACGGCAGGCCGGCCCCGCGCGGCCGGATCACCCCGCTGGGTTCAGGCCCCGGGTGGGCGGCGTCCGCGCCCCGCGAACCCGGCGGCGGAGTGCGCACGGCCTCGATGACCCTGGCGCGCGGCGCCGTCGAGGTGCGCGTGCACCGCGTCGAGGGAGCACCGCCCGGCACCCGGGTACGGGCCTCCGGATGGGCGGCGGACGGCGAGCGCATGATCTCCGCCCTGCACGCCGTGCACGGCTTCGACGGCCCCGCGCGCCCCGTCCGGACAGGCTCCACGGCTTACGCCCGCCGGACCACGGTGCCGGTCCTCGAAGGCGACGCGGGCGAAGGGCTGTTCGTCTGCTGCGGGTATCTGACGGGGACCGGCGCACCGCCGCCGCTGCCCCGGGTGCGGGTCGAGGACGGCGGATCGGTGCGCGTCACCTGGCCGGACGGCGAGGTGCGGCACGCGACCCTGCGCGTGGACTCGGCGGAGGTGCGCGGCGGCGGATGAGGATCGGCGGGCCGTCACCCCGGCAGGGTGGCGGCCCGCCGATCCGCTACCAGCGGTCCCGGTGGATGACGTCCGCCACCGGGCGGCGACGGACCGGCCCGAAGTTCCCCTGCGGCCACCCCACCGGGATGGCGGCGAAGGTGTGCATGTCGGAAGGGATCCCGAGCGCCTTCTTCCACTCCTGCTCCAGCATCAGGTGCCAGATGGTGACGTTGGCCGCGAGCCCCAGTGCCCGGGCGGCGAGCAGGATGTTCTGGACGCCCGGGTAGACGCAGGAACCCTCGGCGAGCGCCTGGAAGCGCGTCTGGGTGGCCGCCATGTTCTCCAGGCCCGCCGGGCCGAGGGCCTCGGCGTAGACGCCGAGCCCCTCCTCGTCGAACTGTGCCTCCGGGAACTGGTAGCACGGGATGATCAGCGCCGGGGTCTCCGCGAAGTGGTCACGCTGGTACTCGATCGCCGCGACCATCCGCCCGTACGCCTCGGCGGGCATGCCCTCGGGCGCGTGCTTGCCGGTCGTCGCGAGATAGGCGTCCACGCACCGCTTCCACAGCGGCGCGAGGTCGGCCATGACCGCGCGATCGGTCACCACCACGTACTCGTAGCGCTGCATGTTGCCGCCGCTGGGACCCCAGACGGCCGCCTGTATCAGCTGTTCGAGGGTTTCCTCGGGCACGGCGTCCGGCTTGAGGCGGCGCATGGCGCGCATCGTCGACATGGTCGGGAAGAGGGCGGGCCCGTCAGGGGCGGGAGGCGCGGAGTACACGGTTTCGAAGGTCATGATCGCGAAGTTTACGGCTCAAAGACCTCGTGAGGGAGCCCTGTTGGACGGCACATCGTGCCGGTCCGCCTGGTCGGCGCGAGGTCATGGGAGTACGGGTCGGTCGTCGTCGGCGTCAGCCGTGGGGCGGGTCCCCACAACTGGCATCGCGGACAGCCGAGTTGTCGGAGGGTGCGGTGGGCGGGACCGGTCGCGCGGGGCCTCGGGGGCTTCCCGTCCGTACGCCCGTGCGCATGGAAGTGGCCGTAGGGGCTTGGGGAATTCGCACACCTGGCCGCTCTCCCTCCTCACGGGGGAACGGCGTCCGGATCGCCGGCCACGAAGGCGTATAAAGGGTCGTTCCCGAGCAGCCGGCGCCCCCGATGGCCCTCTCACCCACCACGCGGCCGGCGTCACCGCGTACCCAGAGCGGAGGAGCGTCGCCATGAGCACCTCGGAAGAGATCAGCGCCTTGCTCGTCACCAGGTTCGGAACCGATCCGGAGGCCATCCGGCCCGAAGTGCCGCTCCGTCAGTTGAGGCTGGACTCCCTCGCGCTGGAAGAGCTCCGGCTCCTCATCGAGGACCGTCTGGACGTCGACCTGGAGGACGTCGTGCTCTCGTCGCGCGACACCGTGGCCCATCTGGTCACGGCCGTGTGCGCCAAGGCCGGCGCGTGACGGGGCGCGGGCCGTTCGCGCGCAGGTCGCCCCGTCCGGGCATCGAACCCTTCAGCGCCGCCGTCACCGGGATCGGCCTGGTCACCGCGTCCGGAGTGGGAGCCGACGCCGCCTGGCGCGGGGTCTGTGACACCGCGGGTGCCCCATCCGTCCCGCACCTTCCCGAACTGGAAGGTCTGCCCTGCGACTTCATGTACACCGTCGACGGCCTCGACACCAAGGCGGTGCTGGGCGTCGCGGCGCAGCGGCTCATGGACCGCTTCTCGCAACTGGCCGTCGTCGCCGCCCGCGAGGCGGTCGCGGACGCCGGACTCGACCCCGCGGTCTGGGACAGCGGGCGGGTCGCCGTCGTCATCGGATCCGCGCACGGCGGACTGCCGTTCTACGACGACCAGCACACCACCCTCACCGAGCGCGGGGCGCGGCGGGTCTCCCCGAAGCTCGCACCGCTGAGCGTCGTCAACGGCGCGGCCAGCAGCGTCGCCATGGACCTGGGGGTGCACGGCCCGAGCCAGGCCGTCTCGACCGCCTGCTCCTCCGGCACCGTCGCCATCGGCACGGCACACCAGATGCTCCGCACCGGGGCCTGCGACATCGTCGTGGCCGGCGGCGCGGAATCGGTCCGCTCCCGGTTGCTCATCGCCAGCGCCTGCCAGATGAGGGCCGTCTCCACCCGCCGCGACGACCCTTCGGCCGCCTGCCGCCCCTTCGACACGCACCGCGACGGCTTCGTCGTGGGGGAGGGCGCCGGCCTGCTCGTCATGGAGCGTCCGGAACACGCCCGTGCCCGGGGCGCCACCATCCGTGCCCGAGTCGCCGGCTACGGCGCCTCCAGCGACGCGCACTCCGCCGTCGCCCCCGACCCCGACGGCCTCGGTATCGAACGTGCCCTGCGCACCGCCCTGGACGACGCGGGCATCGACGCCGCCGAGATCGGCCACGTCAACGCCCACGGCACATCGACCGTCGCCAACGACCTCATCGAGGCGACCATGCTCCGCCGCGTCCTCGGCGAACACGCCCTCGTCACCTCGACGAAGGCCATGACCGGGCACACCCTCGGAGCGGCCGGCGGCATCGAGACCGCCCTGACCGTCCTCGCCCTCCAGCACCAACTGGTCCCGCCGACCGTCAACCTCGACGCACCCGACCCCGCCATCCCCATGGAGGTCGTGAGCAAGGAGGCCCGGCGCGCGGCGTTCGACTGCGCGGTGAAGACATCACTCGGGTTCGGCGGTCACAACGCCGCGCTCGTGCTCACCAGGGCCTGAGGGAAGCGAGGAGCACGACGATGCCCGAGGAGATCATCCGGTCCCTGACCGTGGACGGACTGAGCTACGGCTACCGGGTCCTGCCCGGCGACCGGGCGGCCGGCGCTCCGGCGACCGAACCGGTACTCGTGATCGGCGGAGCCCTCCAGGGCATGTTCGGCTGGCCCCAGATGGACGACCACCTGGGCCCGCTGACCGATGTGGTCACCGCCGACCTGCCCGGCATGGGCACGGCCGACCCCCTGCCCCCCGGCCCGAGCGCCGAGGTCCTGCGGGCGGCGGTCACCGGCATCCTGGACGACCTGGACATCGCCAGGGTCAATCTCTTCGGCTTCTCCTACGGCGCCGCCATCGCGTTCAGCTGTGCCCGGCACGATCCCGGCCGCGTCGCCCGGCTCGTCCTCGGCGGCGTCCCCACCCACATCGACGAGGACCGGCTGGCCTACTGGCACCGTGCCCAACGGGCCCTGTCCGAAGGGGATCCCGAGCGGTTCGCGGCGCTGGCGGCCGACGGGCTGATGTGCCTGGACCCCGCCAGACCCGTGCATCGCAGGGAGCTGGCGCGCCGCTACGTACGCCGCTCCTTCCTGCACGCCCTCACCCACTCGGCGCACGCGGCCGACTCGCTGCACCGGGCCCTCGCGGACCGGCCGGACTTCACCGGCGGACTGTCGGGCGTACCCGCCCTGGTCTTCGCCGGGGAGCACGACACGGTCACCCCACCGGAGCTGCAGCGGGAGTTCGCCCGGACGATCGAGGGGAGCCGTTTCCTGACCCTCCCGGAGTCCGACCACTGGGTCGTGCTGGAGCACTCCGAGGAGGTCGCCGCCCTGGTGACCCGCTTCTTCACCGACCAGCCGCTCGAACCCGCCGCCCGGCTCCCTCACCAGACACAGCCCGGAGCGGACGTACCGGTCGCCTGAGGCATGTCCCGCAGCGCCGGCGGTCGGCGACGGGCGTCGCGGTCCGGATCGGCGGCCGGACACACGCCCACCAGGCGGAACGGGTGGCGGCTCGCGCCGCCACCCGGATCCGGTCAGTGCCTGTGGCCGCCGCCCTTCACGTCGATCCGTACGATCTGCGGGTCGTGATCGCTGGCCTGCTCCGCGAACTCGGCGTTGATGTGCACCACGTCGTAGTCGAAGCGCCGGACGGCCGGACTCGTCAGGATGTGGTCCAGCGTCTGCGAGTTCCCGTCGTACACATAGCTGTACTGCTCGCGCGCCGGCAGGGTGGTGATCAGCGGCTTGAGCACCTTCCCGCCGGTCAGCGTCCTCACCGTGGGGGAGAAGGCGAAGTCGTTGAGATCGCCCAGGGCCACCACACGGGCAGACTTGTCCGCCTTCAGCAGCGAGGTGACGAAGGCGTTCACCTCCGCCGCCTGGCGCACCCGCTGGGTCTCCGAGCTGCGCGCCGGCTCCTGGTAACGGCCGTGCAGGGGCTGGTCACCGCCCTTGGAGGCGAAGTGGTTGGCGATGACGAAGACGGACTCACCACGGAAACGGAACTCTCCCACCAGAGGCTTGCGGCTGCTGTCCCAGGCCGTGCTCGTCGGGTTGATCCGGCCCGGTGAGACGGAGAGGGCGGCGCCCTTCCTCGTCCTCACCGCTTCGACCGCCGTGGTCGCGTCCCCGCCCGGACGGTCCACGAACTCGACCCGTTCGGGGTCGAAGAGGAAGACGTTGCGGATGTTGCCCCCGGGCTCGCCGCCGTCCTTGCCGTCCTCGGGAGCGACATAGCGCCAGGAGTACCTGGGGCCGCCCGCGGCGACGATCGCGTCGGTGAAGCGCTTCAGGGTGGCCTCGGAGCCCACCGAGCCGTCGTTCACCGCGCCGTTGTCGTCCTGGATCTCTTCCAGGGACACGATGTCGGGCGAGGAGAGGCTCACCGCGACACCCTGCGCCAAGGTGTCGAACTTGTCCTGGGCGTCGGCCGCGTCGAGGTTCTCCACGTTGTACGTGGCGACGGCGAGCTCCTTGCGCTTCTGCTTCCGCGTCACCTCGCGCTTCAGCCCGTTGTCCTGGAGCGCGCCCAGTTCGGTGGCCTGGACGTTGTACCCGCCGTACGAGGCGTAGTCGACGACTCCCGTCGTCGTGCCGGAGAGCACGTCCCCCACGTTCGCGACCGGGACGGGCCGCGCCGGGTCGAGCGACATCACCTTGAGCCGGCCGGTGTTCTGGTCCTCGTACGACGCGTACAGCGTGCCGCCGCGCCGAGTGGGGTTCTCCCTCGGCTTGACCGTCACCCAGACCTCGTCGTACGCGGTCGTCGCACCCGTCACCCGGGTGTCGGCCATCGTGACGCGCGCGCCCTCCAGCGATTCGTACAGGTCCAGGGCGTACGCCGACGGTTCGAGGGCGAGCCCCTCCACCGAAGCGCCGCCGGCCGACGGCACATAGGCGTCCGGCACCGAGGACGCGTCGAGGACGACGGCCTCGGGCAGCGGGTTGCCGGAGGAGAGGACCGTGGTCAGCGGCGCGGTGATCTGGGTGAGCGACTGGGCTCCGGTGGCGGGGTAGTACTCGGCCACCTTGCCGCTGACCAGTACGGAGTCCCCGACGGCCACGGCGGGGGCCGAGGAGCCGGTGTAGACGAACAGGCCCTCGCTCGTCCGGTCGTCGCCGTCCGGCGCGGTGTCCTGGATCCAGAACCCGCGCGAGCCCGAGGTCCGCACGCCGGTGACGACGCCGGGGACTCCGGTGACCGGCTGCCCGGCGATCGGGGAGAGACGGGTGGTGCCCTGGATGTCGTGGACCCGGACCGTGCCGGGCTCGGTCGGCCCGCCGGGCTCGCCCGGTCCTGAGCCACCGGACGTCTCACCCGCCGTGTTGACGGGGGTCGGACCGCCCGCGGTCAGGTCGGCGGCGTTGTCGTCGGTGTCCGCCAGGGCCGCCCCGCGCGCCACGGAGGCGGTCGCCGAGGCGCCGGGCACCGGACCGGATCCCTCCCGCACGACCGCGGAGCCGTAGCCGACGAGGTCGACGATCCGGGTGTCGGTGGCACAGTCCGCCGGGGTCTTGCAGGTCAGCGGTGTCGTGCCGGAGACGAGCGCCACCGTGCCGCTGGTCGCGGACATCGCGACCGTGCCCGTCGTGTCGGCGGTCGGCAGGGCCACCGTGCCGCCGGTGCCCGCGGCCTGCGCCACCAGGTACCTGCCGCCCGGCGCAACGGCGCCGGACAGGGGGGACACCTGCCAGAGCGACCCCGCGGAGGGCGTGCCCGGGAGGTACTGGACGCTGTAGCCGGACAGGCCGAACGCGCTCTGCCCGGCGTTGGCCAGTTCGATGAAGTCGCGCGTCAGCGTCGCGCCCGAGTTGCCACCGCCGCCGTACACCTCGGAGATGACGGCCGACGACGAGGGCGCCGCGAACGCGGCGGGCAGCGCGGTCACCGACAGGGTCACGGCGACGGCGGCGGCCAGCAAGGCGGAACCGGGTCTGGCTATGTGCACGGGAACTGCCCCCAAATGTGTGGTGAGGGGCCAAAAGCTATGCGCGTAGATCCGTCGTGGCAAGAGACCGGAGGTTAATTCCGGACGTCATTCCCTCCTGCCCGCAGGACAGTTGGCACCGGTTCGCGCGACATCCGGCAGACGGAGCAGCCGCGCGCCGGTGTACACGCCCGCGCGCGGCACCCCGTGGGTGTCCCCGAACTGACGGCACCTCACGGGTGCACCCTTCAGGACTGGTTCACCCGTCGGTGTGCTCCGGCCGGCGCGCCGGATAGACGGCCAGGGAGAAGGAGTGCCCGGCCGGATCGGTGTACACGCGGACGTCGCGCGGCCCGCTGTTGGTGTCGCCCGTGTCCACCGGCCGGGCGCCGAGGCCTATCGCCTCCCGCTCCGCCTCGTCCATGTCCCCCGGGTCCACCAGTACCCGCAGATGCGCCTGCAGGGAGTCCTCCGGTCGCGGCCAGCTGGGCGGCGCGTATCCGTGGTCGCGGCGCACGGCCAGGTGCACCCCGCTGTTGCCGACGATCTCGACGAAGTCGGGATCGCTCCCGATCCGCGTCTCCGCGTCGAGGAGGGCCGCGTAGAAGTGCGCCAGCTCCATGGGTTCGGCGCAGTCCAGGACGAGAACGCTCGTTTTCCCGACAGTCATGTCCCATCGCTACCCCCGATGAGACGTCACACGCCGCGAATCGTAGGGGAGACGCACCGTCTTCACCCGGCGTGCGGCCCGCCGGGGCCCGACGCCGGGCTGTACGGCGTGCCCGGCCGGAGATCGGCGGACCGCGGCCTAGGGTGCGGATCATGTCAGCCAGCGCGAGCGACCGGGACACGCCCTCATCCGGCCCGGACCCCACCGACCCACGTCGCTGGCGCGCGCTCGCCGTGTGCCTGGTGGCGGGCTTCATGACCCTGCTGGACGTCTCGATCGTCAACGTGGCGCTGCCGTCCATCAAGGAGGGGCTCGACACCCCGGAGTCCGACCTGCAATGGGTGCTCTCCGGGTACGCGCTCGCTTTCGGTCTCGTCCTCATCCCCGGCGGCCGGCTGGGCGACGCGCGGGGGCGCCGGCTGATGTTCATGGTCGGGCTGACCCTCTTCACCCTCGCGTCCGCCGCGTGCGGTGCCGCCCAGTCCAGCCTCTGGCTCGTCATCGCCCGCCTTCTCCAGGGCGCGGCCGGCGGTCTCCTCTCGCCCCAGATCTCCGCGCTCATCCAGCAGATGTTCTCCGGACGCGAGCGGGGCCGCGCCTTCGGCATGTTCGGCACGGTCGTCGGCATCTCCACCGCGGTCGGCCCCCTCCTGGGGGGCCTCATCATCCAGGGGGCCGGGGCGCAGGAGGGCTGGCGCTGGGTCTTCTACGTCAACCTCCCGATCGGGATCGTCTGTCTCCTGCTGGCCAGACGGCTGCTCCCCGACACCCCCTCCGCGAGCCGGGTCCGCCTCCGCGACCTCGACCCCGTCGGCGTCCTGCTGCTCGGGGCGGGCGTCCTCACCCTGCTGCTGCCGTTCGTCCAGGCCCAGCAGTGGCCGGGCAACGCCAAGTGGCTCCTCGTGCCGGTGTCCGTGGTGCTGCTGACCGTGTTCGTCGCCTGGGAGTCCCGCTGTGCCCGGCGCCGTGTCGAGCCGGTGCTGAACATCGCGCTCTTCCGGCTCCGGTCCTTCTGGCTCGGCTGCCTGATGATCCTGCTGTACTTCGCGGGGTTCACCTCGATCTTCTTCATCAGCACCCTCTATCTCCAGTCCGGACTGCGTTACAGCGCTCTGGAGGCCGGACTGGCCATCACCCCGTTCGCCCTGGGCGCGGGCGCCTCCGCGAGCATCGGCGGACGGCTCGTCGGCCGGTTCGGACGGCCGCTCATCGTCGTCGGTCTCGTCATGGTGGCGGCAGGACTCGGGCTCACCGCCCTGGCCGCGGAGCTGGTACCGGGCCGGGGTGCCGGGCTCGCGATGGCCGCTCCGCTGCTGCTGGCCGGGCTGGGAAGCGGCCTCGTCATCGCCCCCAACCAGACCCTCACCCTCGCCGAGGTCCCGGTGAACAACGCGGGGAGCGCCGGCGGCACGCTCCAGACCAGCCAGCGGGTCGGCTCGGCCATCGGGATCGCCGCGGTGGGCTCCGTCTTCTTCGCCCGGCTCGGCCCCGGAGACTGGGCGGGGGCGTACGACCACGGACTGCTCGTCTCCGTGGCGTTCGTCCTCGCCGCCCTGATCATCGCACTCGCCGACGTCGTGGCGGGCAGACGGGGAAGAAGACGTGCGGAGACGGCCGCCACCACCCCCGCGGACGCCACCCACTCGCCGAGGAGAACACCATGAGCGACACCGAGGGCCGCGAGCAGGACGGGAACGACTCGTACGGCCGCAAACCGTTCAAGCGGTCCCGCAGCCACTTCGCCGACCGCATCACCGCCGACGGCCGCGACGGCTGGCCCGTCGAGGCGGGTCGCTACCGGCTCGTCGTCAGCCGAGCGTGTCCCTGGGCGAGCCGCGCCCTCGTCTCGCGGCGGCTGCTGGGTCTGGAGAGCGCCCTCTCGCTGGCCGTCGCCGACCCGATCCAGGACGACCGGAGCTGGCGCTTCACCCTCGACGAGGACGGCAAGGACCCGGTGCTCGGCATCGGCTACCTCAGCGAGGCATACGACGCACGGGAGAACGACTACCCCGGCGGAGTCAGCGTGCCCGCCATCGTCGACGTACCGACCGGTGCCCTCGTCACCAACGACTACCAGCGGATCACCCTGGACCTCGCCACCGAATGGGCCGCCCTGCACCGCGTGGGCGCACCCGACCTCTACCCCGAGCCGCTGCGCGACGAGATCGACTCGGTCATGGACGGGATCTACCGGGACGTCAACAACGGCGTCTACCGGGCCGGGTTCGCCGCCGGACAGGGGGAGTACGAGGCCGCCTACGTCGATGTGTTCCGCCGCCTCGACCTGGTCTCCGAACGCCTCGCCGGACAGCGCTACCTCGTCGGCGACACGATCACCGAGGCCGATATCCGGCTGTTCACCACCCTCGTACGCTTCGACGCCGTCTACCACGGGCACTTCAAGTGCAACCGCTCCAAGATCGCCGAGGACCCCGTTCTGTGGGCGTACGTCCGCGACCTCTACCAGACGCCCGGCTTCGGCGACACCGTCGACTTCGACCACATCAAGCGCCACTACTACCAGGTGCACACCGGGATCAACCCCACGGGCATCGTCCCGCTCGGTCCCGACCTCTCGGGCTGGCTGACCCCGCACCACCGGGAGCAGTTGGGAGGCCGTCCGTTCGGCGACGGGACTCCTCCCGGACCGGTGCCGCCCGGCGAAGCCGTCCCCGCGAGCGGACGCCCCTGACGGTTCACCGCGCCTCCTGCGGCGTGCTCGCGCTCGCCAGCGGGGAACGGGCGAGTACGACACAGCCGACGGCGATCAGTGCCAGCCCGGCCAGCTGCGGCAGCAGCCACCAGCCGGTGCGCAGTTCCTCGCCGAACAACGTCACCCCGTAGGTGATGCTGATCAGCGCGTCCCCCAGGGTCAGCATCGGCTGCACCGCCACCAGCGACCCGGCCTGCAGAGCGTTCTGGAGGAGGAACAGCGCGCCCACACCCGCAGCCGCGGTGGCGTACAGCTGCCAGGCCGTCAGCAGGCCGACCACACCGTCGCTGTCCAGCCGGGCCATGGCGTCCTTCATCAGCGCCGCGGTGAGCGCGTAACCGCAGGCCGCGCCCAGGCCGAGCAGCGCGGCCCTGGTGTTTCCCGAGGTGGAGAGCGCGGCGGCGATCAGGGCCGCCTCGAACGCCCCGGTCGCCACCAGAGCAGGGATCCAGGCCGCACCCTGTACGTCCTCGCTGCCGCCGATCGGCGCGGCGGCGGCCATACCGAGGGCCAGGCCCAGCGTCACGGCGGCCACCCCCGCCCACACCGTGCGCCCCACACGGACACGCATCACGAAACCCGCGATGAGCAGGGTCGCCGGAAGCTCGATCACGAAGATCGGCTGGACCACGGCGATCGGCCCCGTGGCGAGCGCCACCGCCTGGCACACGGCGGCGACGATCACGAGTCCGATCCCGCCCAGCCACACCTTCTGCCGCAGAAGGTGCCCGATGAGGGAAAGCCGCATCGCCTCGCTGTCGGGCACCCGCAGGGCCGCACGTCGCTGCAGTACCGACGCGGTGCCGTTGCTGAGAGCCGTCAGCACGGCGAACAGGACACTGATCACCGCCCCATCATGAGGGTGGGCACCGCTTCGCCGGTGATGCAGCCGACCCTGGGGGTGTCGCCGTTCGGACCGGCGTCCGGTGGCGTCGCTCCACCACGCCGCCACGGCCGTCCGCGTAGTCTGCCCGCCATGGCCGCCGCGAACGCTCCCCTGCTCTCCGCACGCGCACTCAACAGGGCCACGCTGGAACGCCAGTTGCTGCTGCGCCGCGCCGCACTCCCGGCGAAGGAGGCCGTGAGCCGCCTCGTGGGCCTGCAGGCGCAGAACACCAGACCGCCGTACTTCCAGCTCTTCTCACGGCTGCGGGACTTCGACCCGGCCGAGCTCTCGGCGCTGATGGAGAAGCGTGAGGTGGTCAGGATCGTGACCATCCGCTCCACCATCCACACCCACACCGCCGAGGACGCCCTGACCCTGCGGCCCCTGGTCCAGCCGGCCCGCGACCGGGAACTGAGGGTGTTCCGCAGAGGGCTTGAAGGGGTGGACCTCGACCGGCTGGCCTCGCTGGCCCGCAGGCTCGTCGAGGAACGGCCCCGCACCATGAAGGAGTTGCGGGAGGAACTGCTCCCGCACTGGCCGGACGCCGACCCCCGGGCACTGGCGGTCGCCGCCCGGTGCCTGCTGCCCCTGGTCCAGGTCACCCCGCGCGGGCTCTGGGAACGAGGCGGGCAGGTCGCCCTCACGACCGCCGAGCACTGGCTCGACAGCCCGGCCAGGCCGGCTGCGTCGCCCGACGCGACGGTCCTGCGCTACCTCGGCGCGTTCGGCCCCGCCTCGGTGAAGGACATGCAGTCATGGTCCGGCCTCACCCGGATGCGGGAGGTCTTCGACCGGCTGAGGCCGGAACTCGTGACCTTCCGCGACGAACACGGTGCGGAGCTCTTCGACCTCCCCGACGCACCGCGCCCCGACCCCGACACCCCGGCGCCGGCCCGCTTCCTCCCCGAGTTCGACAACGTACTCCTCGGCCACGCCGACCGGACCCGGGTCATCCCGCCCGCCTACAAGGGACGCAACGGAACAGGCAACCAGGCCTACGGAACGGTGCTGGCGGACGGATTCCTCGCCGCCGTGTGGCGCCTCGACCGGAACGCCGACGAGTCCACCGTCACCGTCCAGCCGCTCGGCCCACTCGGAGGGACGGCACGGGAGGAGATCAGAGAGGAGGCCGCGCACCTGATGACGGTGATGTCGCCCTCCGCCACGTACGACGTCCGCTTCGATACCTTCATCGACTTCGGGGCGGCCTGATCCCGGTAACCGTCGCGGCCAACCGGCCGGGACCGCCGGGAGGCCGTCACGGCAGCAGCCCCGCGCGCCTGGCCGCCACGACCGCTTCCATCCGGGTGTGCGCACCGAGCTTCCGCATCGCCGACCGCAGATAGCTCTTCACCGTCTCCGGCCTGAGCCCCAGCCGTTCGGCGGCCGCGGCGTTCGTGGCCCCCGACGCCACACAGGCGATCACATCCATCTCGCGCGGAGCCAGAGGCACCCTTACGGGCCGTGCCGCCTCCGGCCCGGCGGCGGACGCCAGCCGCCCGCACACCGCGAGCAGCTCGTCACGCAGAACCGGATCCACGATCCTCGGCGCGAGGGCCCGCAGCTCACGGTGCGCCTCGCGGACGTCCTCCCAGGGCCCCGCCGCGACTCCCGGGCCGGCGATCTGCTCGCGGGTGGTCGCCAGGATGCCCTGCACCTCGTCCCGTACGGCCAGGGCCTGTTCCACGTCCCGGGCCGCCGAGGCCGCGGCGTCGTACACACGGTCGCCGAGCGCGAGCGGTTCACGCAGTGCCCCGTACAGCACACCGCGCACCGTGCGGCGCACGACGACGGGCACCGCCACCACCGAACGCAGGCCCTCCGCGGCGACCGCCGTGTCGTACTCGTGACTGATGTGGCGCGCCGAGGGATAGTCGGTGACCGCGCAGGGCCGGGACAGGGCCATGGCCTTGCCGCCGAGACCGCTCCCCGCCGAGATGACGAGTCCGCGCAGGGCCGGGGACCGGGCCCCGCTCAGCTCGACGATCCGGGCATGGCGGGCGTCCGACAGCAGCCCGCCGAACACCACCGGCAGCCCGCTGGTCCGGCGAAGGCCCAGCAGCGCGGACCGCAGCTCGATGGCCTCGCCAGGTTCCGGCACGTCGTCGACTCCCCGCCCCGTCGCCCCTACCCCCGTCCGGGGGTGGTGAGATCCGGGTCACTGTTCGCATGATGTTAAGGGACGTGGCAGCAACGAGGAGGACACATGCCGGCAACGAGTGCGACGGAGACGTTCCGGGAGGCCAGGGACTTCCTGATCGAGCACCGCGAGGACTGGACCGCGGCGTACGAAGGCTTCCGGTGGCCCCGCCCGGCCCACTTCAACTGGGCACTCGACTGGTTCGACGTCATCGCCGAGGGCAACGACCGCACCGCCCTCCACATCGTGGAGGAGGACGGCGGACGTACCGAGGTGTCCTTCGCCCGGATGGCGGCACGGTCCGCGCAGGCGGCGAACTGGCTGCGGGAACAGGGCGTGCGACCGGGGGACCGGATCCTCGTCATGCTGGGCAACCAGACCGAGCTGTGGGAGACGGCGCTCGCCGCGATGAAGCTGCGGGCCGTGGTCATCCCCGCCACCCCGCTGCTCGGACCGGTCGACCTGCGGGACAGGGTCGACCGGGGCAGGGTCGCGCACGTCCTCGTCCGGTCGCAGGACACGGCGAAGTTCGACGAGGTGCCCGGGGACTACACCCGTATCGCCGTCGGCGACGACGTCGAGGGGTGGCTCTCCTACAGCGGTGCGGACGAGGCGCCGGAGAGCTTCACGACGGACCGGGAGACCGACGCCGACGAACCCCTGATGCTCTATTTCACCTCCGGCACCACGGCCAGCCCGAAGCTGGTCGAGCACACCCATGTCTCCTACCCGGTCGGCCACCTGGCCACGATGTACTGGATCGGCCTCAAGCCCGGCGACGTCCACCTCAACATCTCCTCACCGGGCTGGGCCAAGCACGCCTGGTCCAACCTCTTCGCGCCGTGGAGCGCGGAGGCCACCGTCTTCATCTTCAACTACGACCGGTTCGACGCCGCCCGTCTGATGGCGGAGATGGACCGTTCCGCCGTCACCAGCTTCTGCGCCCCTCCGACTGTCTGGCGGATGCTCATCCAGGCCGACCTCACCCAGCTGAAGACCCCGCCCCGCGAGGTCGTCGCGGCGGGGGAGCCGCTCAACCCCGAGGTCATCGAGAGCGTGCGCCGGGCCTGGGGCGTCACCATCCGCGACGGGTTCGGCCAGACCGAGACCGCGGTCCAGGTGGCCAACTCGCCGGGACAGCCGCTCAAGGCGGGCTCGATGGGCCGCCCCAGCCCCGGCTTCAAGGTCGAGCTGCTGGACCCGGTCTCCGGTGAACCGGGCGCGGCCGAGGGGGAGATCGCCCTGGACCTGGCCGCCGCACCGGTGGGGCTGATGACGGGCTACCACGGTGACCCGGAGCGCACCGCCGAGGCCATGGCCGGCGGTTACTACCGCACCGGGGACATCGGCTCCCGGGACGAGGACGGCTACATCACCTACGTCGGCCGCGCGGACGACGTGTTCAAGGCATCCGACTACAAGATCTCGCCCTTCGAGCTCGAGAGCGCGCTGCTGGAACACGAAGCGGTCGCGGAGGCCGCCGTGGTCCCGGCGCCCGACCCGGTGCGGCTCTCCGTCCCGAAGGCCTACGTCGTGCTCGCCGAGGGCTGGGAGCCGGGCCCCGGCACCGCGAAGGCGCTCTTCGAACACTCCAGGGCGGTCCTCGCACCGTACAAGCGCATCCGGCGCCTCGAGTTCGCCGAGCTCCCCAAAACGGTCTCGGGGAAGATCCGCAGGATCGAGCTGCGTGAGCACACCGCGCAGGGCGGCGGTACCGAGTATGACGAGGGGGACCTGCGATGACCGGACTCTCCTACGCCCACGGCACCGGTGAGACTCCCCTGCTGGGTGACACCATCGGACGCAACCTCGACCGGGCGGTCGAGGCGTTCGGCGAGCGCGAGGCCCTGGTCGACGTGGTCTCGGGGCGCCGCTGGACGTACGCCGAGTTCGGCGCGGCCGTCGAGGAGCTGGCCCGCGCGTTCATGGCGTCCGGTGTGGAGAAGGGCGACCGGGTCGGCATCTGGGCCGTCAACTGCCCCGAATGGGTGCTCGTCCAGTACGCCACGGCCCGGATCGGCGCCGTCATGGTGACCATCAACCCCGCCTACCGCGCCCACGAGCTGCGGTACGTGCTGGACCAGGCGGGGGTCTCCGTCCTCGTCGCCTCGCTCTCCCATCGCACCAGCGACTACCGGGCCCTCGTGGAGGAAGTCCGCGCCGACTGCCCCGGGCTGCGGTCCGTGCACTACATCGGCGATCCCACCTGGGACGAACTGACCTCGGGTGCGCTGTCAGTGACTCCGGACCAGCTGGCCGCCCGGGAGGCCACGCTGTCCTGTGACGACCCGATCAACATCCAGTACACCTCGGGGACCACCGGGTTTCCCAAGGGGGCGACCCTCTCCCACCACAACATCCTCAACAACGGCTTCTTCGTGGGGGAGATGGTCGCCTACACCGAGGCCGACCGGGTCTGTGTCCCCGTGCCCTTCTACCACTGCTTCGGCATGGTCATGGGGAATCTGGCGGTCACCTCGCACGGTGCCTGCATCGTGATCCCCGCGCCAGCCTTCGAGCCCGCCGCCGTCCTCCTCGCCGTCCAGGAGGAGCGCTGCACCTCGCTCTACGGGGTGCCGACGATGTTCATCGCGGAGCTCGATCTGCCCGGCTTCGCCTCCTACGACCTCTCCTCGCTCCGTACCGGGATCATGGCCGGATCGCCCTGCCCGGTCGAGGTGATGAAGCGGGTCGTCGCACAGATGCACATGGAGGAGGTCTCGATCTGCTACGGGATGACGGAGACCTCACCCGTCTCCACCCAGACCCGCCGCGACGACGATCTGGAGCGCCGCACCGGAACGGTCGGCCGGGTGATGCCGCACATCGAGGTGAAGGTCGTCGACCCGGTGACAGGGGTGACCCTCCCGCGCGGAGCGACCGGTGAACTCTGCACGCGGGGCTACAGCGTGATGCTCGGTTACTGGGAGCAGCCGGAGCGGACCGCCGAAGTCCTCGACGCGGGGCGCTGGATGCACACGGGCGATCTCGCCGTGATGCGTGAGGACGGCTACGTCCAGATCACCGGCCGGATCAAGGACATGATCATCCGCGGCGGAGAGAACGTCTACCCGCGCGAGATCGAGGAGTTCCTCCACGGACACCCGAAGATCGCGGACGTGCAGGTCGTGGGGGTGCCCGACGAACGGTACGGGGAGGAGATCCTGGCGTGTGTGATCCCCCGTGACCCGGCCGACCCGCCCACGCAGGACGAGATCACCGCCTACTGCCGGGAGAGGCTGGCGCACTACAAGGTTCCCCGGGGGCTGCGGATCCTCGACACCTTCCCGATGACGGTCAGCGGCAAGGTCCGCAAGGTCGAACTGCGGGAGGGCTACGGGGCGTAGCGGCGCCCGTGGGGGTCGCGTGATCAGGCGGCCTCGATGACTCCGGAGCCTATGCCCTGGGTCGCCGTGGCCCACTCGATCAGCAGTACTTCGTACGCCGCGACCTCCACCGGGGTCCATTCCAGGCCCTTCCGCGAGTCGACGAGGGCGCGGATCGCCTCGTTGGCCTCGACCGCGGACGGGTGGGTGGGTTGGGTTGGAAATGTGGTGGTGTGGGTGGAAAGCCGGTGAGTTAAGACCATGCCTTCACTGTACGTCCTCATACTGACAGCAGCTCGAACATATGCGGCTGGCAGAGCACAGGTGACCGAAATCATGCGCAGGGGACGGGTGGTCAGGGGCCGATGCTGACGAGTTCGTCGGCAGGTCCGTTCACCGGCCGGGGTGTCCCGGTCAGGTCGAGGACGAACAGCGGGATCGCCAGGCCGTCGGCGCGTGAGCGGGCCTCGTCGGTGTAGCCGGCCAGCGAGAACATCGCGCTCGACACCGAGGAGTTCAGCGCGTTCAGCCAGAGGCACTCGACGTCGCGCAGGGCCGTCGGGCGGGTGGTCGCGTCGACCTGTGCGACGAGGCCGGCCGCCCTCAGGTCGATCCGGGAGCCCGGGCGCGTCTGCGACTCGACGACCTCGCGGAATCCCAGCCACCTCAGGTAGAGCGCGGCGGTGCTGACCGCGTCGCGCGCCGTGCGGATCACCAGAGGCCGGAAGGACGGTCTCGGTCGGGCGGCCGTCCGCGGCAGCGGTATGTGGGCGGGGCCCGGTGAACCCGTCGCGGGGGCCGGCCGCCCGCCGTCCCTGGTCGCCATCGGGCGTACCGGGATTCGCAGCACCGCGCCGCAGGGGCAGCAGAGTTCGGGGTGCGGCCACTGGTCGCGCCGGCCGCACGAGTGGCAGCGCACGCTCACCCAGTCGTCGTTCCAGGTGCGGTGCGTGATCACCACGGGCGGAGCGCCGCGCATCAGCGGCGGGGCCGCCGGAGCGCCGCAGGGGCAGGGGTACACCGGCGTGACGTACGCGTGGTCGCGGCTGCAGGCCGGGCAGCGCACCGGTACGGACTCCACGTGCTGCCCCTTCCCCCGCCTGCCGGGCGGTGACTGCGTTCCGTACGCCCATCGTCCACCAGGAGCGACGTCCGGGGGAGTGATTCGCGCACTTCGGGCCACCGGTGCCCGCCCTTCTCGTCCCGTCCCTTGACTGCGGTCCCGGACGTCCTTACATTGATTCCGTATAGCAGAACAAAGTTTCCGTAATGCGGAATTGGTGCTCTCAGGTGGCGCGACAGAGCCCGACTCCACCAAGTCCGAGCAGGAGCTCTCATGCCTCGTATGACCGCTGCCCGAGCGGCAGTTGAGATCCTCAAGCGCGAAGGCGTCAGCAACGCGTTCGGCGTGCCGGGTGCGGCGATCAACCCGTTCTACGCGGCCCTCAAGGCCTCCGGCGGGGTGCACCACACCCTGGCCCGCCACGTCGAGGGCGCCTCCCACATGGCGGAGGGGTACACCCGTGCCGCCGCCGGGAACATCGGCGTGTGCATCGGCACGTCGGGGCCCGCGGGCACCGACATGATCACCGGCCTCTACTCGGCCATCGCCGACTCGATCCCGATCCTCTGCATCACGGGCCAGGCCCCCACGGCCGTCCTCCACAAGGAGGACTTCCAGGCCGTCGACATCGCGTCGATCGCCGCCCCGGTGACCAAGGCCGCCACCACCGTCCTGGAGGCCGCGCAGGTCCCGGGCGTCTTCCAGCAGGCCTTCCACCTGATGCGCACGGGCCGGCCCGGCCCGGTCCTCATCGACCTGCCCATCGACGTGCAGCTCACCGAGATCGACTTCGACCCGGAGCTCTACGAGCCGCTGCCCATGCACAAGCCCGCCGCGACCCGCAAGCAGATCGAGCGGGCCGTCGAGATGCTGAACGCCTCGGAGCGGCCACTGATCGTCGCCGGCGGCGGGATCATCAACGCCGACGCCCCCAACCTGCTGGTCGAGTTCGCCGAGCTGACGGGTGTCCCGGTCGTGCCCACGCTGATGGGCTGGGGCATCCTGCCCGACGACCACGAGCTCAACGCCGGCATGGTCGGCCTCCAGACCTCGCACCGCTACGGCAACGCGAACTTCCTGGAGTCCGACTTCGTCCTCGGCATCGGCAACCGCTGGGCCAACCGCCACACCGGCAAGCTCGACGTGTACACCCAGGGCCGCACCTTCGTCCACGTGGACATCGAGCCCACCCAGCTCGGCAAGATCTTCGCCCCCGCCCTCGGTATCGCCTCGGACGCCAAGGCGGCCCTGGAGCTGTTCGTCGAGGTGGCGCGCGAACTGAAGGCCGCGGGCAAGCTGAAGGACCGCTCGCAGTGGGCCGCGTCCACCCAGGAGCGGCGGGCGACCCTCCAGCGCCGCACGCACTTCGACAACGTGCCGCTGAAGCCGCAGCGGGTCTACGAGGAGATGAACCGGGCCTTCGGCCCCGAGACGCGTTACGTCTCCACCATCGGCCTCTCGCAGATCGCCGGCGCCCAGATGCTCCACGTCTACCGTCCCCGGCACTGGATCAACTGCGGCCAGGCGGGGCCGCTCGGCTGGACGATCCCGGCGGCGCTCGGTGTCGCCACGGCGGACCCGGAGGGCTCGGTCGTCGCCCTCTCCGGCGACTACGACTTCCAGTTCATGCTGGAGGAGCTCGCGGTCGGTGCCCAGCACCGCATCCCGTACGTCCACGTCCTGGTGAACAACTCCTACCTGGGGCTGATCCGCCAGGCGCAGCGCAACTTCGACATCGACTTCCAGGTCAACCTGGAGTTCGAGAACCAGAACTCCCCGGAGCTCGGCGTCTACGGCGTGGACCACGTCAAGGTCGTCGAGGGCCTGGGCTGCAAGGCGATCCGGGTCACCGAGCCGGACCAGCTGCTGCCCGCGTTCGAGGAGGCGAAGAAGCTCGCGGCCGAACACCGGGTGCCGGTCGTCGTCGAGGCGATCCTCGAGCGGGTCACGAACATCTCGATGAGCGGCTCGGACATCGCGTCCGTCAACGAGTTCGAGGACCTCGCGACGGAACCGGGCCACGCCCCCACGGCCGTCCGCCCGCTGACGAAGGCCTGATCCCTCACACCGTGGCCCCCGCCCCTCGCACGGAGGGGCGGGGGCCACGGCCGTTCTCACCCGGGCCCCTGGCCCTTGGGTACCTCGCAGGACCCCATCACGGGGCCGAAGGACCCGCGTGTTCTGCCCGTGGCAGAGACCGGCCGGGCAGGCCCCGAGGCTCCGTACAGTCCACTCTCATGACGACGATCACGACACGGACGGTCACCTATCCGGCCGACGGGCTGACCATGGTCGGGCACCTCGCCCTGCCTGCCGGTCACGACCGCAGGCCCGCGGTGCTGATCGGGCCGGAGGGGATGGGGCTCAGCGACGTGGAGCGCCGCCGGGCCGACGCTCTCGCCGAACTCGGCTACGTGGCCCTGGCCTTCGACCTTCACGGGGGGCGCTACCTGGGCGACCCCGAGGAGATGCTGGCCCGTTGCCTGCCGCTGCTCGCCGATCCCGGCCGGATGCGGGGCATCGGCCACGCGGCGCTCGACGTGCTGCGCGCCGAACCGCGGACCGCCCCCGACCGGATCGCCGCCGTGGGCTACGGCACCGGAGGCGCCGTGGGGCTGGAACTCGGGCGTGACGGCGCCCACCTGCGCGCGATCGGGACGGTCAACGCGACCACCACGGGCCGGCCGGGTGAGGCGGAGCGCATCCGCTGCCCGGTGTGGGCCGGGGTCGGTTCGGAGGACCCGATCATGGCGCCCGCGCAACGGGACGCGTTCACCGCGGAGATGCAGGCCGCGGGCGTCGACTGGCGCCTGACGGTCTACGGCGGCGCTCTGCACGCCTTCCACCACCCGCCGGTCGACCACCCCACGGTCCCCGGAGTCGGATACCACCCGCGGCACGCACGGCGGGCCTGGCGCGACGTCGTCGACCTGCTCGCCGAATGCCTGCCCGTGACGGAGCGTCCGGGAAACGACCCGGGCGACCAGCCCGGCGCCGGGCGCTGAGGGGCCAGGGGATGCGGGCCCGGGACGACACACGGATGCGGTGCACGCCGACCGGCGTGCACCGCATCCCCGCACAGTGTGCTCTTCGTCCAACAGCGACCGCGACGGCGGGCCGTGGGCCTGACGGCCGGGCTCCTTCAGGTCTGGAGCCGGCCGCCGGGCCCGTCGCCACCGCACTGGCGTCGCCCGCCGCCGCGGTCCCGTCCTGCCGGTGCCGCGCGCACCCCTCATCCGGGTGCGCGGCGCGGGCAGGGCCTGGGGGTGAGGCTCAGTCCTCGCGCAGGGCGCGGACGGCCTCCTCCACGCGCTTGCCGTAGTCGGCGTCGGCGGCGTGGAAGTGGGCGAGGTTCTTCTCGATCACGTCGTCACGGGTGACCTGCGACAGCCCGCCCGCGATGTTGGCGATCAGACGGTCCTTCTCGTCGGCCGACATCAGGCGGTACAGCTCGCCGGCCTGGAAGAAGTCGTCGTCCTTGGTGTGGAGCGGTGCCTCGTGGGCGCCGGTCCAGCCCTGCACGGGCAGCGGCGCGGCGAGAGGCGCACCGGTCTGCGCGGGCCCGGCGTACGAGTTGGGCTCGTAGTTCTTGTCCTGGCGCGAGCCGTAACGCGTGGCGTGGAGCCCGTCGCGCCCGTAGTTGTCCGCGGTCGTCGCCTTCGGGGCGTTGACCGGGAGCTGGGTGTGGTTGATGCCCAGGCGGTAGCGCTGCGCGTCGGCGTAGGCGAACAGCCGTCCCTGGAGCATCTTGTCCGGGGAGGGACCGATGCCGGGCACGAAGTTGTTCGGCGAGAACGCCGCCTGCTCCACCTCGCCGAAGACGTTGTCCGGGTTGCGGTCCAGCACGAGGCGGCCGACCCGCTGCAGCGGGTAGTCGGCGTGCGGCCACACCTTCGTCACGTCGAACGGGTTGAAGCGGTAGTCCGCCGCGTCCGCCGCCGGCATGACCTGCACGTGCAGGGTCCAGGAGGGGTTCACACCGCGCTCGATGGCCTGGAGGAGGTCCGTCTGGTGCGAGTTCGCGTCCTTGCCGACCTGCTCGGCGGCCTGCTCGGCCGAGAGGGAGCGCACGCCCTGGTTGGTCTTGAAGTGGTACTTGACGAAGAAGGCGTCGCCCGCCGCGTTGGTCCACTGGTAGGTGTGCGAGCCGTAGCCGTTCATGTGGCGGTACGACGCGGGGATGCCGCGGTCGCCCATCAGCCACGTCACCTGGTGTGTCGCCTCGGGGGCGTGGGCCCAGAAGTCCCAGACGTTGTCCGGCTCCTGGCGACCGGTGAAGGGGTCGCGCTTCTGGGAGTGGATGAAGTCGGGGAACTTGATCGGGTCCTTGATGAAGAACACCGGGGTGTTGTTGCCGACGAGGTCGTAGTTGCCCTCGTTCGTGTAGAACTTGAGGGCGAAACCGCGGGGGTCGCGCACGGCGTCGGCGCCACCGAGGGAGTCGGCGACCGTCGAGAAGCGGATGAACGTCTCGGTGCGGCGGCCCACCTCGGAGAGGAAGTCGGCGCTGGTGAAGCCGGTGACGTCGTCCGTCACCTCGAAGTAGCCGTACGCGCCGGAACCGCGGGCGTGGACGACGCGCTCCGGGATGCGCTCACGGTTGAAGCGGGCGAGCTTCTCGAGCAGGTGCTGGTCCTGGATCAGGATCGGCCCGCCGGCGCCTGCGGTGGCGGAGTTCTGGTTGTCGGCGACCGGGGCGCCTGACTCGGTCGTGAGCACACGCTGGGACATGGAGGCCTTCCGTACGGGGCTGCTGACGGCTTCAGGAGCGTAGATTCGCCGGGAACGATGCGTCAACAGTTTGTTGAATTTGGAGGAAGAGATTCCGGGTCGCGGCGACGCCTGGGCGCGACAGGACAGGTGTCAGCGCCGCCGCGACCCGGAGTTCAGGGGGCCCGTCGGAGGGCCGGGGTGTCAGACCTGGGAGCCGGAGAGCCGCTCGACGGAGCGCAGCAGCGCCGAGTGGTCGAGACCGCCGTCGCCCTGCGCGCGCAGGGAGGCGACCAGCTGGGCCACGACCCCGCCGACGGGAAGCGCCGCGCCGACGTTGCGGGCGGCGTCCGTGACGATGCCCATGTCCTTGTGGTGCAGGTCGATCCGGAAGCCGGGGGCGAAGTCCCGCTTCAGGAAGTTGTCCTTCTTGCGGGTCAGGACCGTCGATCCGGCGAGCCCGCCGTTCAGGACGTCGAGTGCGGCGGCCAGGTCGACCCCGGACTTCTCCAGGAAGACCACGGCCTCGGCGCAGGCCTGGATGTTGACCGCGACGATCAGCTGGTTGGCGGCCTTCACCGTCTGGCCGGAGCCGTGCGGCCCGCAGAGCACGATGGTCTTGCCCAGCGCGTCGAACAGCGGCTTGGCGGCGTCGAAGTCGCTCTGCTCGCCGCCGACCATGATGGACAGCACGGCCTCGATCGCTCCGGCCTCGCCGCCGGAGACCGGGGCGTCCAGCACGCGGATGCCCTTGTCCTTGGCGTTCGACGCCAGGTCGACGGAGGTCTGCGGCGTGATCGAGGACATGTCGATCAGGAGGGCGCCGCTGCGGGCGTTCTCCAGGATGCCGTCCTCGCCGTACGCGACGGCCTCGACCTGGGGGGAGGCCGGGACCATGGTGATCACGACGTCGGCGTCACGCACCGCCTCCGCGATCGAGGCGGCACCCTTGCCGCCCGCCGCGACGAGCCGGTCGATCTTGTCCTGCTCCAGGGTGTAGCCGGTGACCTGGTATCCGGCCTTGATGAGGTTCTCGGCCATGGGGGAGCCCATGATGCCGAGGCCGATCCAGGCGACCTTGGGGAGGTTGCTGCTCATGAGGGTGCCTTCCGGTAAGCGTGGGTGCGTCAGGGGGCGGGCGTCAGCGGGCCGGCCGGTGCTCGGCGGGGAGCCAGTCGAACGCCTCGGCGCTCGGCCGGTCGCCCGGCTTGTACTCCAGGCCGACCCGGCCGGTGTAACCGGCCTCGGTCAGCTCGTCGAGCAGTCGCTCCAGCGGGAGCGTGCCGGTGCCGGGCGCGCCGCGCCCCGGCTTGTCGGCGATCTGGACGTGGCCGGTCTTCGAGGCGTACGCCTTGATCACCTGGCTGAGGTCCTCGTCGTTCATCGACAGGTGGTAGAGGTCGAGCAGGAACTTCGCGTTGCCGAGGCCCGTCGCCGCGTTGACCTTGTCGACGACCTCGACACCGGCCGGTGCGCTCACCAGCGGATAGCGCGGTGACTCCGGGGCGTTGAGCGTCTCGATCAGCAGGACCGCGCCGATCCGGTCGGCCGCGCGGGCCGCCAGGACCAGGTTCTCCAGGGCGAGTTCGTCCTGTACGGCCGGGTCCACGCCGTCGACGCGGTTGCCGTACAGGGCGTTGAGCGCCTTGCAGCCGACGGACGCGGCGAAGTCGGCCGCCACGTCGATGTTGGCGCGGAAGCGGTCCGACTCCTCGCCGGGCACGGCGAGCGCCCCGCGGTCGGGGCCGGGCAGCTGCCCGGCGTAGAAGTTCAGTCCCACCAGCTGGGTGCCGGCGTCGTCGAGCGCCTTCTTGAGGGCGTCGAGCTCGGCCTGCGGCGGGGTGGGGGTCTCGATCCAGGGCCACCACAGCTCGACCGCCGTGAAGCCGGCCGCGGCGGCTGCCGCGGGACGCTCCACGAGCGGGAGTTCCGTGAAGAGGATCGAAAGGTTCACATCGAAGCGCTGGTCCGGGTATCCCATGAGGATGTGTGCGCTCCTTCCGTATTGCGGAAGTTGTTTTCTGCTTAACGGAAGATTGCCCGGAGGGTGCCCGGGATGTCAAGGGGGTCCCGGAAAATCGGACCGACGGCGGCGGGACGTACGCCCAGGTGAGCCCCGATCCGGACATGAAAGCGGGGCGGTGGCCGAATCCGGCCGCCGCCCCGCTCCCATCAGGCCTTCCTCAGCTCGCGGGCACCGTGTCCTGGAACGTCGTCCCCGCACTCCGGTACGCCCCGACCATGGCGTTGACCTGCGCCGGGGTGAGGACCTGGTCCTTCACGTGCAGCACGTAGTCCACCTGCTGGTCGTACGAGCGCGGCGTGGTGCTCGTCTGCCCCTGGAGGTCGATCAGCCACTGGTTGAAGTTGATCGACATCGGCCGCTCGGGCAGATAGGCGGAGCCGTGGGTCCCGAAGGGCTGCCCGTCGACGTAGTAGGTGATCGTGCTGTTGTCGATGGTCACCACCAGGTCGTGCCAGCCCGCGTAGCTCTGCCGGGACTCGCTGTGCGCGTTGACGGCCTCCCACGGGTCGGGGCGGTAGGTCTCCCACGACGTCGTGTAGAGGATGTTGGCCGGCTCGCCCCAGCCGCCGTTCGGCAGGTACTCGAAGTCGTACTCGGCGTAGTCGTCGGCCATCGGGGCCTTCAGGTCGTTGATGGTGAAGAACGTCTGCACCAGCCGGTCGCCGTCAGGTCCCGAGCGGGGGGCGTCGCTGAACTTCACCCGCGCCGCGTACGTGCCGTTCCTGAACTTCGTCGCCTGGGTGAGCACTTCGGTCTGGACCGTGCTCGCCGCGGTTCCGGCGGTCGAGGTCTCCAGGTTCATCACCGAGTTGCCGCTCTGGGAGGCGAAGGTGACGTTCTGGGGGGCCCAGGTCGCGCCCGGGACGCCGGGGCCGCCCGAGTTGGAACGCACGCTCCAGCCGTGCTGCGCGATCTTCGGGTCGGTGTGGCCGCTGTAGTTGAAGTCGTCGAAGAGACGCGGCCCGTCCGCGGGCGGGTCGGTCGGCGGGTCCGTGGGGTCGGTCGGGTCCGTCGGGCCGTTGCCGGCCGGAGCCTCGCCCCACACGGTCGCGCCGCCGACCTGCGCGGTCACCTTCGGCCAGTCGCCGTACGACGAACGCCCCGCGCCGAAGGAGTAGTCGTCCGACTGCGTCAGCGTCTGCCAGGACGCCTGGTAGAAGCGCAGCTGCATGTCACCGGTGTCCGCGCCCGGGGCGAGCGAGCCCGCGCCCGGGGTGAAGCCGATCTCCAGGTAGCGGTCGGCGGTGGCTGTCGGGGAGGCGAGCGTGCCGAAGGTCCCGGTGATGTTCGCGCAGCCCTTCACCGCCCATGAACAGGCGAAACGGTAGGCGGCGGAGGCCGAATCGGCCTTGAAGTAGTAGCGCACCTTGACGCTGCTCAGCGGCACGGAGGCGCTGCCGGAGTTGCGCACCTTGAGCCAGGGCTCGCTCTGGTCGGCGGTCGCGCCGCCCGCGCTCGTTCGGTACTGGACGACGAGCCCCTCCCCGGCGGCCGAGGCGGCCGAGGGGAGCGCGGCGAGACCTGTGCAGGCCAGGGCGACGGTCGCGGCGGCCGCGGCCGCCGCGCGCAGCCGCCTTCCTCGGGGGCTGCCGACAGCCGTGGTGGAGGCCGGTGTGTGGGTGTTCACAGGCGTGTTCCTCTCCGGAACGAAGGTGGGGGACTGATCACGGACGGATTCGCGCTGTACCTGCGGACGCGGCCGGAGACGGCCGCGCGTCCAGTGGGCGGTAGGGGACGCCCAGGGCGTCCAGCCGGGCGGTGTGATGGCGCAGCCGCTCGACGAACCCCGGCCAGTCACCGCGTCCGCCGGACCAGGAGCGGTCCGCGAGCGCGCACAGCCTGGGGTAGCTGAGGTATTCGATCTCGTCGGGGGTGCGCGCGTACTCGGTCCACACGTGCGCCTGGGTCCCGAGCACCAGGGCGCGCTGCTCCTCGGGCCAGGCGGCGGGAGCCGGTTCGTGGTCGTGGACCGTGCGCAGGGGGACCGGAGCGCCGGGCTGGGCCACCGGTTCACCGGGGTCACCGGACTGGGCGTAGTCGAGATAGGTCGCCCGGTGGTGCGCGGCGACGACCCGGTGGCCGCGCTCCACCGCCGCCCTGGCATGGGTGGGCTCGTGCCAGGTCATCACGGTGAAGTCCAGCGGAAGTTCACTGCCCGTCACGGCCCAGCCGAGGGGAACGCGCCCCCGCTCGACCAGATGGGCGCCCACCCGGCCCAGGAACCAGCCGTGCAGCGCGCGGGCGTCCGGCAGCCCCTCGGCCGAGGCGCGCGCTTGCGCCGCCGGGCTGCGCTCCCACTCGGTGGTGGGGCACTCGTCGCCGCCGATGTGGATGTGGCGGGAGGGGAAGACGTCCATCACCTCGTCCAGCACCGCCCGGCAGAAGTCGAAGACCTCCTCGTGGACACCGAACACCGTGTCGCACACCCCCCAGTGGGTCCACACGTCCAGTTCCCGCGAGGGATCGTTGCCGAGCTCCGGGTAGGCGGCGAGCGCGGCCCGCGCGTGGCCGGGCATCTCGATCTCGGGAACCACCTCGACACCCAGGGACGCCGCGTGCCGCACCAGGGCGCGCAACTCCTCCTTGGTGTAGGAGCCCGAGTGCGGCACCGCGTCGAAGCGCGCCCCGGTCGGGCCGGTGGGCCCGGCCTGGGACCGTGCGCGGCGGGCGCCCACCCCGGTCAGCCGGGGGTAGGCGTCGACGGGCATCCGCCAGCCCTGGTCGTCGGTGAGGTGCAGGTGCAGGGTGTTCAGCTTGTGCAGGGCCATCAGATCGACGTACCGGTGCAGATACTCCACGGGCTGGAAGTGGCGGGCCACGTCCAGCATCGCCCCGCGCCACGGATACGCGGGCACATCGCTGATCTCGACGCAGGGCAGCTCCCACGTGTCGGCCCCCGGCACTCCGCCCGACAGTGCCTCGGGCGGCAGCAGCTGACGGATCGTCTGTACGCCGCGCAGCAGTCCGGTCGGTCCGGCCGCCCGCAGCAGCAGCGCCTGCGGGCTCACCGTGAGCCCGTACCCCTCGTCGCCCAGACCCTCCAGCTCCGGGTCCAGCGCCAGGACGATCCGTCCGTCCGCGGACGCGTGCAGCGGGAGCCGGGTGTCGCGGCCGACCAGGGTCCGCAGCAGCGCGGCGGCGGGCTCGGCCCCGGGCAGGGCCCGCACGGCCGTGTCCCGGTCGAGGACGAACCGGCCGGGCCTGGGCGAGACCCTGCCGGGCCGGGGCACCAGGGACAGGTCGGGGCGAGGTACGGGCACGAGGGCCTCCAGGATCGGATCGTGGGGGAGGAAAGCGGGGACGGTGTCGACCGCGGCCCGTGGCGGCGCGGGGGACGGTGTCTCCCTCAGCCTTTGACGGCGCCGGCGGCGAAGCCTGAGGTGACATGGCGCTGGAGCAGCAGGAAGACCACCAGAGCCGGCAGCGCGAACAGGGTGGAGGCGGCCATGGTGGCGCCCCAGTCGGTGCCGAAGGTGTTCTGGAACGACGACAGCCAGACCGGCAGCGTCCGGTTGTCCTGCTCCTTGATGATCAGGAAGTTGGCGTACGCGAACTCGTTCCACGCCGTGATGAAGCCGAACAGCGACGTCGCCATCAGCCCCGGCGCCAGCAGCGGCAGCGCGACCCGCCGGAACGCGCCGGTACGGGAACAGCCGTCGACCTGCGCCGCCTCCTCCAGCTCGGGAGGGATGGTTCCGATGAACCCCCGCAGCACCACGATCGTGAACGGCAGGGTGATCATGAAGTAGACGAGGGTGAGCGTCGGCAGCCGGTCGAGCATCCCGGTGTCACGGGAGATGATGTAGACGGGGATGATCAGCGATTCCCAGGGCGCCATCTGCGCGATGAAGACCATCAGCATGAACTGCCGCCGGCCCTTCCAGCGCATCCTGGCCACCGCGAAGGCCGCGCCGAGCGCGACCAGCAGCGCCAGCAGCACCGCGCCGAGCGTGACGAGGACGCTGTTGCGCCAGAAAAGGCCGAAGCCGTCCGCGTCCACGGCCTTGCGGAAGTGGTCCAGCGTCCAGGTGTACGGGACGAGCCGGGGCTCGGCGGACTGGATGTCCCGGGACGGCTTGAAGGCCGTCGAGATCATCCAGTACACCGGGAACAGGCAGACCACGACCGTCAGCGTGGCGCCGGCGTTCAGCGGGAGACGTCTCGGGCGGGGGTGGCGAAGGCTCATCGGAGATCGTCCTCCTGGCGGAACATCTGGCGGAAGTAGAGGACGAGGACCCCGGACATCAGGACCACGGTGACCATCGAGGCCGCGGACCCCAGGTCGTAGCGCTGGCCGGACAGGGCCGTCTGGACCGCGTAGACCGGCAGGATGGTGGTGGCGTCGCCCGGCCCGCCCCTGGTCATCACCCAGATCTGCACGAACGCCTTGAAGGTCCAGATCACCTCGAGCGAGAACACCAGCATGAAGATCGGCCGGAGCATCGGGAAGGTGACCGAGCGGAAGATCCGGCCGGAGCCCGCCCCGTCCAGCCGGGCGGACTCGTACAGCTCCTGCGGCACGGTGGTCAGCGCCGAGTACAGGGTGATCGCGGCGAAGGGGACGGACTGCCAGACGATCAGCGTCACCAGGATCGCGAAGGCGGCGGTCCCGTTCGCGAACCAGGGATACCGGTCGAACGAGTCGAAGCCCAGCGAGGTCAGCGACCAGTTCACGATCCCGAACTCGGAGTGGAACAGCCACTGGAAGACCGTGGTGGCGGCGACCACCGGCATCGCCCAGGCCAGCACCAGCGAGCACAGCACCACGGTCCGTCCGGCCCGGCCGAGCCGCTCCACCATGAGGGCGACCAGGGTGGCGATCACCATGATCAGGGCGACGTTGACCGCCATGAACACGAAGGTGCGCCGGACCACCTCCCAGAACCGGGGGTCGGACAGCAGCGTCCGGTAGTTCCGCAGCCCGACGAACTCCGCGTCACCGGTGATCAGCTGGCGGAGCCTGAAGTCCTGGAGCGAGATCAGGACGGCACGGACCAGCGGGTAGACGAGCAGGTAGACCATGCCGCCCACGGCCGGGGCGACCAGGACGTACGGCCACAGGCCACCGGTCGGGGCCCGGCCGGACCGGCGCCGGGGGCCGGGTGGGTCCGTGGGACGGGGGGCCGGTCGCTGCCGGGGTGTGTGTGGTGCGGTGCCTTCGACGACGGCCGGCACTTCACACCTCCTTCCTGGGGGAGCGGGTCTCGGACGGGGCGGTACGGGAGCGCTCTCAACGGCGGGCGCGGGCGCCGCGGTCCCTCCACGGAGCCCGCCCCCGCAGGGATTCAGGAACCGGCGTTCATGGCCCTGGTGATGTCCTGCGAAGCCTTCTTCGCCTCATCGGCCGGGTCACCGCCGGTGAGTACGGCGGTCATGTAGTCCTTGATCGGGTTCTCCGCCTCGACCGCCGCCCAGCCCGGCGTGTTGGGTGTGGCGTGGCCGTTGGCCGCGCCGACCGCCATGGCCGCCGCGCCCGGGTCCGCCGCGACCGCGGAGGCCAGGGTGGTGCGGTTGGGCACGTAGCTCATCGCGACGGCGAGCTTCTTCTGCCAGGCGTCGCCGGTCAGCTCCTTGATGAAGGTGACAGCGGCCTCGGGGTGCCCCGCGGCGGCGGGCACGACCAGGTCGGAGCCGCCGGTGAAGACCGCGCCGGGAGTGTCCGCCGTCTTTCCCGGGATGGGGAAGAAGGCCAGCTTCCCCTTCAGCTCGGGGTTCTTCTCCGCGATCACGTTGGCGCCGCCGGGGGTGGAGATGACCTGGGCGACCTTGCCCTGCGCCATCACCTCGGCCTGCGGCGGGTCGTCCTCGTCGGAGTCCTTGGGACCCTTGCCGAGCGCCTGCAGCTCCTCGTAGAACTCCATCCCGCGCAGGGCCTCGGGCGAGTCGAGCGCCCCGGACCACTTGCCGCCGGACTCCGTCGCGAGGTCGCCGCCCTCGTCCCAGATGAAGCCCGCCAGGGCGTACCACATCTGACCGGGCAGATAGATGCCCTGCGTGCCGCCCTTGTTCAGCTCGGTGGTGGCGTCGATCCACTGGTCACGGGTCTTGATGGCCGAGGCGTCGACACCAGCCTTCTCGAAGAGGTCGGTCCGGTAGATCACGACGCGGTTGGCCGCGTAGTACGGGATGCCGTACTGCTTCCCGTCGTACGCGCCCGGCTCGGCCAGGCCCTTCAGCCAGTCCGCTCCGTTCAGCTCGTCCTTCCGGTCGCTGAGGTCCGTCAGCCCGCCGCTCTCGGCGAACTGCGCCACCTGCGTGTTCCCGGCCTCGATCACGTCCGGGGCGTCGTTGCTGGCCAGGGCAGCGGTGATCTTCTGCCCGATCCCGTCCCACTCCTGGATCTGGATCCTGACGTCGATGTCCGGGTGGGCCGCCTCGAACCCCTTGGTGAACTCCTCCTGGAACGCGGCCGAGACGCTGTCCCGCATCAGCCACACATCGACGGGGGTGACACCCCCGGACCCTTCGGCGTCGTCCTCGCCGGAGCCGCAGGCACTGAGGGCGGCGGCCATGACGAGCGCGGACACACCGGCAAGCAAGCGGTACTTCACGGTTCACCTCAACGGGAGCAGAGACCTGACCACCTGACCAGTGAAGCCCACTGGACAGCTCACCTCTTGATGGTGGAAGAAGGTGGCATAGACCAATGAGGCCGTCAACCCCTTGTGTATAAAGGGAATTCGAGGGATCTTCGGTGGCGGGCTCTGTTCTTCACGCCGCAGGTGGATAGACTGAGCCTGACCAGTGGTCATTAATCGCTCAACTGGTAAAGGGAGCGAAGTGCCAGGAGGAGCCTGCATGAAAGCTGACGTACCTGGGACCGTGCTCAAGCGGGAGCGGGCGCGTGACGCGGTCCTCGGACTGATCGAGAGCCGCCGTCCCGGCGACGCCATCCCGTCCGAGCGGTCCCTCTGCGCCCTGCTCGGCGTCTCCCGGCCCACTCTCCGGGCGGCCGTGGACGAGCTGGTGGCTGCCGGCCTGCTGGTCAGGGAGCACGGACGCGGGATGTTCGTGGCACCGGAGAAGATCACCCAGGAGCTGGTGTCCGCCGACCTCTCGCTCAGCGTCCCGCGGGCCGCGGGCGCCTGGTCGAGCAGACTCCTGGAGTTCACCACCCTGCAGGCCGGGGCACGGGTGGGCCGCAAGCTGCGGATGTCGCCCGCCGAGGAGATCGTCTACGTCGCGCGGCTGCGCCTGGTCGACGGGGCGCCGATGGCGATCGAGCACCTGCACATCCGGGCGGCGCTCGTCCCCGGGCTGTCGGCGCAGGAGCTGGAGAACGGCGATCTCTACGAGCACCTGCGGCATGCCCACGGGGTGCACGTCCGGGAGGCGGTCCAGGCCATCGAGCCCACCGTCGTCACACGGGCCGAGGCCCAGCTCCTGGAGGTGCCCGAGCTCTCCCCGGCCCTGCTCTTCGAGCGCCTGACGTCGGACGTCGAGGGCCTGCCGGTGGAGTACGTCCACTCGCTCTACCGGGGTGACCGCTACCGGATCGTCTCCCGGCTGGCGCTCGGTCCGGCCGCGGCGAGCGCCCCGCCGGTCCAGGACGGGCACCACCCCGGGATCCCGCCCGGAGACTTCACCCACGGCGACCGGATCGCCTCGTCCACCCGTGGGGACATCCAGGCCGGGCCGTGAGCGGACATGGCGCGCCCCGCGGCCCCCGCGGCGCTCGGACCGCCGCCGGGGCTGCTGGGGCTGCCGGGCCGGGCGCCGTGTGCCTTAGGGTCGAGGCGAGCCGTGCGGGCCGACCGACGCGGCGGGACGTGAGGGAGGCAATGTGCGCTTGAGGGTGGAATTCACCACCGAGCCCTTCGACCTGGACGAGGCGCCTGCCCACGCGGTGGTGGCCCGCGAGGTCATCCAGGCCGCCGACCTGGACGCGGTCGACGTCGGCCCCTTCGGGAACACCGCCGAAGGCGGCGCCGACCAGGTCCTCACCGCGGTGGACTCCCTGCTGCGCAAGGCCCTGGAGTCGGGCGCCACCCGGGTCTCGCTCCAGCTCAACGTGATCGGGGAGGACACCCCGTGACCGAACCGGCCGACCACCCGCTGGTCACGGCGGTGAAGCCGCTCGTCGACGCCATGGGGGCCGAGCTCCTCGATCCGGAGCAGGCCGGCACCGAGGACGTGGTCCTCGCGTGGGAAGGGGCCGACGTCATAGCCGTCCGGCTTCCCCAGCTCTCGGACTCGCTCGACCACATCCTGGCCGCGATGGAACGCCGGCACGGGATGCCGCTGGCCGAACTCGACCGCAAGGCCAAGCAAGGTGTGGTGCGCACCCTGGAGGCACGCGGTGCCTTCGCCGTACGGCACGGAGTGGAGACGGTCGCGGGCGCCCTGGGCGTCAGCCGCTTCACCGTGTACAACTACCTCAACCGCGACAACGCCGCCAAGGGCGGCTGAACGCCCTCCATCAGGGCATTGCGGGCCGGCACCGGCCACCCGTGAGGCCCCGCGCGACCTTCGTGCCGCCGTCCGGCAACCCGGGCGGCGGCATTATCTGTTCGCGGAATTTCAACAAACTGTTGACGTGGTGTTGCGAAGGGCGTTAGCTATCCGCAGCCCGACAACGCACAGCGAAAAAAGCCACGGAGGCTCCCGTGACTACGAGCTCCACACCGGGCCTCACCCGGTTCAACACCCTGCCGGCCGAAGAGGCGGCGACCGTACTGCACGAGGTCTGTGCCAGCACGGCGTGGGGAAGCTCCGTCCTCGCCCACCGGCCCTACGACGGCCCGGAAGCCCTGTTCTCCGCGAGTGACGCCGCCATGGCCGAACTCACCACGGAGGACCTGGCCGAAGCGATGGCTGGACACCCGCCGATCGGACGCCCCAAGCCCGGGGACCCGACCTCCTCCCGCGAGCAGCGGGGGATGGCCGGCGCGTCCGAGGAGCTCAAGGCGGAGATGCTCGAACTCAACCTGGCCTACCAGGAGCGGTTCGGCCATGTCTTCCTGATCTGCGCCACCGGAGCCACCGGTGAACAGATGCGCGACGCCGTCAAGGCCCGGATCGGCAACTCGCCCGAGCAGGAACGCGAGATCGTCCGCACCGAACTGGGCAAGATCAACCGCATCCGCCTGACCCGCCTCGCCCAGGACGCCTGAGCACCCCGACGCCTGGGACCCGCCCCGGAAGCGACCGAAAAGAACAAGGAGTGACGGTCTTGAGCACCGACACCACCGCCTCGGTGTCCACCCACATCCTGGACACCAGCATCGGCCGTCCCGCCGAAGCCGTCACCGTCTCCCTGTCCGCCCGCAGTGGCGGCGACACGCAGTACGTGACGCTCGGCGGTTCCGCCACCGACGCGGACGGGCGCTGCAAAGACCTGCCGGCCCTGCCGGAAGGAACCACCCACGTACGGCTCGTCTTCGACACCGAGTCGTACTTCACCGCGAAGAAGCAAGCCGAGGCGCAGCAGGACGCCCCCCGCGTAAGGGACAGCGGCGCGTTCTTCCCCGAGGTGGCGATCGCATTCGCCGTCACCCCGGGCGAGCACTACCACGTACCGCTGCTGCTCAACCCGTTCGGCTACTCCGTTTACCGAGGGAGCTAGCAGACAATGCCCACGATTCTCGGCCAGAACCAGTACGGCAAAGCAGAGAACCGCGTCGTCAAGATCACGCGGGACGGCGACACCCACCACATCAAGGACCTCAACGTCTCGGTCGCCCTCTCCGGCGACATGGACGACGTCCACTACTCCGGCTCCAACGCCAACGTCCTGCCGACGGACACCACCAAGAACACGGTGTTCGCCTTCGCCAAGGAGCACGGCATCGAGTCCGCCGAGCAGTTCGGCATCCACCTCGCGCGGCACTTCGTGACCTCGCAGGAGCCGATCAAGCAGGCCCGGATCAGGATCGAGGAGTACGCCTGGGAGCGCATCGCGACCTCCGACGGCAATTCCAGGTTCATCGGCGCCGACGACGTCAAGCACTCCTTCGTCCGCAAGGGCCAGGAGACCCGCGTATCCCAGATCACCTTCGACGGTGAGAACTGGGAGGTCATCTCCGGTCTCAAGGACCTCACGGTGATGAACTCCACCAACTCCGAGTTCTGGGGCTACGTCAAGGACAGGTACACGACGCTGAAGGAGGCGTACGACCGCATCCTGGCGACCGACGTCTCCGCGCGGTGGCGGTACAACTGGACCAGCGACGAGGAGCGCATGCCCAACTGGGAGAAGTCCTACGAGCAGGCGCGCAAGCACATGCTGCACGCCTTCGCGGAGACGTACTCCCTCTCGCTCCAGCAGACCCTGTACCAGATGGGTTCGCGCATCATCAACAGCCGCAGCGAGATCGACGAGATCCGCTTCTCGCTGCCGAACAACCACCACTTCCTCGTCGATCTGGAGCCGTTCGGCCTCAAGAACGACAACGAGGTCTACTTCGCGGCCGACCGTCCCTACGGCCTCATCGAGGCGACGGTGCTCCGCGACGGCGTAGAGCCGAAGATCCCGGTCGACATGACCAACCTCTGACGCGGTGCTGAACCGGTCCCCGCCGCCCTCTGCCGGGCGGGGGCCGGTCATCCCGGAGGGAAATACCATGGCACAGCCTGCAACGGGGCCGGCGAAAGGCCCATGTTCCACCCCACCGACCGCTGCCGACACGGCAGTTCACCCGGTGGACGAGAAGCTCCCGCCCTCGCGGCTCGTCCCCGCCGCGCTCCAGCACATCGCCGCCATGTACGCGGGTGTCGTCACCCCTCCGCTCATCATCGGCCAGGCCGTCGGGCTCGACACGGCCGGCAGAACCCGCCTGATAGCCGCGAGTCTCCTGATCGCGGGACTCGCCACCCTCCTCCAGACCCTCGGGGCCGGCCGCTTCGCCGGAAACCGCCTGCCGTTCGTCAACGCGGCCTCCTCCGCCGGGATCGCGCCGATGCTCGCCATCGCCGAGACCAGCGCACCCGGCCACCAACTCCCCGCGATCTACGGGGCGGTACTCGTCGCAGGTGTCTTCTGCCTGGCCGTCGGGCCGTTCTTCGGCCGTCTGCTGCGCTTCTTCCCGCCGCTGGTCACCGGTGTCGTCATCACCCTCATCGGCGTCACGCTCATGCCCGTACCGGTCGGCTGGGCCCAGGGCGGCGACGCCACCGCGGACGACTTCGGTGACATGAAGTACCTCGCGCTGGCCGCCTTCACCCTCGTCGTCATCCTGCTGATCCAGCGCTTCGGACGCGGCTTCGTCAAGCAGGTCGCCCTGCTCGCCGGCCTGTTCATCGGCACACTGGCCGCGATCCCCTTCGGGCTCGCCGACTTCTCCGCGCTCGGCTCCGCGCCTGCGGCCGCCCTGCCCGCGCCCTTCGCCTTCGGCGCGCCCGAGTTCCAGCCCGCCGCGATCCTGTCCCTGTGCATCGTGATGCTGGTGCTGATGACGGAGTCGTCCGCCGGGATGCTCGCGCTCGGCGAGATCTGCGAACGGCGCACCGACGGCACCACCATCACCCGCGGCCTGCGCACGGACGGAATCGCCACGCTCATCGGCCCGGTCTTCGGAGGCTTCCCCACCAGCGCCTTCGCGCAGAACGTCGGCGTCGTGTCGCTGACCAGGGTCCGCAGCCGCTACGTGGTCGCCGCGGCCGGTGGTGCCCTGATCGTCCTGGGCGTCTTCCCCGTGCTCGGCGCGGTCGTCTCGCTGGTCCCCATGCCCGTGCTCGGCGGAGCCGGCATCGTCCTCTTCGGCTCGATCGCGGTGAGCGGCATCCGGACCCTGTCCGAGGCCGGCCTCGACGACAGCTCCAACATCATCCTCGTGGCGGTGGCACTCGGCGCGGGCATCATCCCGCTCGCGGCACCCACCTTCTACGCCGGATTCCCTTCCTGGGCGCAGACCGTGCTCGGTTCCGGGATCAGTGCGGGAGCGCTCGTCGCGGTCCTGCTCAACCTGTTCTTCCATCATCTCGGCACCCACAGCCGCCCCGCTGTGGCACTCAAATCCTCCTAGGGTCCTGCCGTGCCCACATCGCCATACACAGAAAAGGGAAGCACCATGGCAGCTTCGGCGGACCGCGGGACCATCCAGCGCATCGTCATCGAGAACTGTTCGATCGCCACCGTCGACGCCCACGACACCGAGTACGCGTCGGGCTACGTCGTCGTGGCGGACAACCGCATCGAGTCCGTCGGTGCGGGCAAGGCACCGGAGGGCCTCACCGGTGTCGTACGGCGTGTCGACGGCACCGGCCACCTCGTCACACCCGGCCTCGTCAACACCCACCACCACTTCTACCAGTGGATCACCCGGGGCCTGGCCACCGACCACAACCTCTTCGACTGGCTGGTGGCCCTGTACCCGACCTGGGCGCGGATCGACGAGCCGATGGCCCGCGCGGCGGCGCAGGGCTCGCTCGCGATGATGGCCCGCGGCGGCGTCACCACCGCGATGGACCACCACTACGTGTACCCGGAGGGCTCCGGCGACCTGTCCGGCGCGATCATCGGCGCCGCCCGCGACATGGGTGTCCGCTTCACGCTCGCCCGCGGCTCCATGGACCGCAGCAAGAAGGACGGCGGTCTGCCGCCGGACTTCGCGGTGGAGACCCTCGACGGTGCGCTCGCCGCCACCGAGGCGACCATCGACGAGCACCACGACGCCTCCTTCGACGCGATGACGCAGATCGCGGTCGCCCCCTGCTCGCCCTTCTCCGTCTCCACCGAACTGCTCAAGCAGGGCGCGGAGCTGGCCCGCCGGCGTGGCGTACGGCTCCACACCCACGGCTCGGAGACAGTCGAGGAGGAGCAGTTCTGCAAGGAACTGTTCGGCATGGGCCCGACCGACTACTTCGAGTCGACCGGCTGGCTCGGTGACGACGTGTGGATGGCGCACTGCGTCCACATGAACGACTCCGACATCGCGGCCTTCGCCCGCACCGGCACGGGTGTCGCCCACTGCCCGTCCTCCAACGCCCGTCTGGCCGCCGGCATCGCGCGGGTCCCCGACATGCTCGCCGCCGGGGTGCCCGTCGGTCTCGGCGTCGACGGCACCGCGTCCAACGAGTCGGGCGAGCTCCACACCGAGCTGCGCAACGCACTCCTGATCAACCGTCTCGGCGCCCATCGCGAGAAGGCCCTGAACGCCCGTCAGGCCCTCCGCCTCGGAACCCACGGCGGTGCCCGGGTCCTCGGGCGGGCCGACGAGATCGGCTCGATCGAGCCGGGCAAGCTCGCCGACCTGGTGCTGTGGAAGCTGGACACCCTCGCCCACGCCTCCATCGCCGACCCGGTGACGGCACTCGTCTTCGGCGCCGCGGCCCCGGTCACCCTCTCCCTCGTCAACGGCAAGCCCGTCGTCGAGGACAACCACCTCGTCACGGTGGACGAGGACGCCATCGCCCGCGCGACCCGCGACGAGGCCAGGCGGCTGGCGCAGATCGCCGCCGGAGCCTGACGGCCACCGGCGCGTACCGCGCCGCCGGAGCATGAAGCTCCGAATCCCCTGACAGGCCGGCCGAGGGGGACGGCCCTCGGCCGGCCGGCCGTGGACCCCGCACCGGGGCACACGGCAGCCCGTGCGGGAGCGTGTGCCTTCGTCACACGCTCCCGCACCGGGTGAGAACTCCAAGCTGCCCGCACCAGCTTCTGCACGACCTGAACCAACGCACCTCAGCACCACCTCCCAGACACCCACGTCGCCCGATGTGTAACCGACCGGAGGAAGCCGTGGCAGCAACGCCCAGGTTTCGCAAGAACGCAGTTCACGCAGATGCAGTCGACGCAACGACGGCGGAGGCGAGCGCAGGAGAGCCGGACGGCGGGGGGAGCGTCGGTCCGCCGGACCGGAAGCACCCGGTCGACGAGACCCTCCCACCGCTCAGGATGTTCACCAGCGGCCTCCAGCACGTCGCCGCGATGTACGCGGGTGTGGTGGCCCCGCCCATGATCCTGGGGCCCGCGGTCGGCCTCAGCGCCAAGGAGACCGCCTTCCTCATGGGGGCGAGCCTCTTCACCGCGGGCATAGCCACCCTGCTCCAGACCCTCGGGTTCTGGCGCATAGGCGCGAGGCTCCCCTTCGTCAACGGGGTCTCGTTCGCCGGCGTGACCCCGATGATCGCGATAGGCAAGGACCGCGGGCACGACGGGATCGCCGTCATCTTCGGGGCGATCATCGTCGCCGGAATCCTCGGTTTCGTCCTCGCCCCGTACTTCTGCAAGCTGGTCCGGTTCTTCCCGCCCGTGGTCACCGGCACGGTCATCACTCTGATCGGTGTGTCCCTCCTCCCCGTGGCCTTCAACTGGTCGCAGGGCGGCAACGCGACCGCCGACGACTACGGCTCGATGACGAACATCACGATGGCCGCCGTCACCCTCGTGATCGTCCTGGCCCTGCGCAAGCTGCTGAGGGGCTTCCTCCAGCAGATCGCCATTCTGCTCGGACTCGTCATCGGCACCCTCATCGCGATTCCCGCCGGAATCACCGACTTCGGGGCACTGGCCGACGCCGACGTGGTCGGTTTCCCGACGCCGTTCCACTTCGGCGCACCGCAGTTCGAGATCGCCGCCATCGTCTCCATGTGCATCGTGATGCTGGTCTGCATGACGGAGTCCACCGCCGACATGCTGGCCCTCGGCAAGATCGTCGGACGCCCCGCGGACGAACGCACCATCGAGGGCGGCCTGCGCGCGGACACCCTGGGCAGCGTCCTGAGCCCGGTCTTCAACGGCTTCATGTGCAGCGCCTTCGCGCAGAACATCGGGCTGGTCGCCATGACCAAGGTCCGCAGCCGGTTCGTCGTCGCCGCCGGCGGTGTCATCCTCGTGGTGCTCGGACTCGTCCCCGTCGCCGCGTCCGTCATCGCCCTGGTTCCGCTTCCGGTCCTCGGCGGCGCGGGCATCGTGCTCTTCGGGTCGGTCGCCGCCAGCGGGGTCCAGACCCTCGCGACCGCCGCCCTGGAGAAGGGCGAGAACGCCCTGATCGTCGCCGCGGCCGTCGGCGTCGGACTCATCCCGATCGCCGCGCCGGACTTCTACCACGCCTTCCCCAAGGACATGCTCGTCGTGCTGGACTCGGGCATCTCGACCGGCTGTGTGGTGGCGATCGTCCTCAACCTGGCCTTCAACCACTGGGGCCGGCGCCCGGACGAGGAGCCGGAGGCCGAGATGGCGGAGAGCGAGCAGCCCAAGGACCCGATGGCCGTGCCGGTGGCCCCCTGACCGGCAGGTGCGCGTACGCGGAAACCCTGAGGGGGGAGACGCGTACGCGCACCGGGTGCTGGGGCCGTCAGCCGATGTGGAAGCTGTCGCCGTAGACCTTCCAGTCCAGCGGCGGGTCGAGGTCCAGGTTGCCCGCACGAAGGAACACCCGTTGGGCCGTGTCCACCCGGCTGGTGTCCGAGTGGGCCTCCTCCTGTTTCATCGCCCAGACCCGCGCGTCGAGGAAGGCGTCGAGGTAGGCCACCTCGTCACCGCCCTGCGAGGGCGGGCTCGCCTGTGCGAGGGCGCGCTGCCGGATGGAGCCGAAGCTCGCGCTGTCGGTGCCGCCGCCGTGCATCACGAGCGCGTCGTAGTAGGCGAACTGGCCGAGCGTGCCCAGCCCGTCCGCCTTGCCCTGGCTCACCGCCGGGTCGAAGTACACCCGGTCCCGCTCGTCGTTCTGCGCCTGCTGGAACACGCTGTCCGACGCGGCCTCGCGCCAGTGGCCGGGGAAGCCGGGGTCGAGCCCGTCGTGCGAGTCGGTCCCGTCCACCTGCCGCAGCGCGGGCAGGTAGTCGGCGAGGACGTTGTCCGGGCGGCGCTGGGTGTACAGCTCCACGAGATCGAGCATGTCGCCCGTGCCGGAGCAGAAGCCGATGATGCCGGCGGTGTAGCCGCGGCCGTCGCCGATGTCCTCGATGTAGCCGTACTGGGCCTTCCAGTCCAGGGAGGAGTTCTCCGCGCTGGAGACCAGCTGCATCGCGATCTCCTTCTTCGCGGGATCGTCGAGACCGGTCGCGGCTGCCTCCAGGTGTGCGGCCGACGGCGTGGGGGCGCCGGCGTGGGCGGTGACCGGAACGGCCGTGAAGGTCAGCCCGAGGGCCACGGCCGCGAGTCCGGCGGTACGGGTGATCCGGGCGATCCGCGTGGGGAGCGCGATTCGCGTGGTGCGACGTGAGGTGCGGGTGTGGGGGTGATGCACCGGTCCTCCAGAAGGAGTTCGTCGTGCCGATATTCTGTTAGGAAGCTTTCCTATCAGGCCCGTGACGGTCGGTACAGACTCCGGGCAGAGGTCGATCGAAACGTCCCCGCATGGGGGGAAGGGTCCGCCTCGGGCGGGTGCGGGGTGCGGTGCGCTCGCCGGAGCGGCCTCACATCCGGATGCGTCATCACGTGATGCGTCCTCACGCGATGTGCTCTCGCATGATGTGTCCTCACATATGGAACAGGAGTCGCCGGTTCCGGTGCAAGGTGTGCCGTGGCCGCTCCCTACGCCGGCGGACGCGAGGGCCGACGACACGGGAACCGGCGTACGCGAAACGTCCGGCCGGTGCCTCGGGCGCCCGCCGGGCGGCGGCTTGCCTCAGCCTTCGATGCGGTAGCTCTCGCCGTAGACCCGCCAGGCCAGGGGCGTCTCCAGCTGGAGCTTCCCCTCACGCACGAACACGCGTTGCGCTGTCTCCACCCGGCTGGTGTCGCTGTGCGAGGGCTCCTCGCGCAGCGCCTCGACCCGGGCGTCCAGGAAGGCGTTGAGATAGGCCTCCTCGTCACCGCCCTCGGCCGGCGGGTCGGCCTCGGCGAGCGCGTGGGCGCGGATGGTCCGGAAGCCGACCGTTCCCCGGGCGTCCGCGTAACCGTGCATCACGTAGGCGTCGTAGTAGATGAACTGCCCTAGTGCGCTGAGCCCGTCGGCCTCGGCGCGCTCCACCGCCGGGTCGAAGTAGGCCGAGTCGCGTTCCGCGTCCTGCGCCGACCGGAGGGCGGGGTCCGTCGCCGCCTCTCGCCATGCCGCCGTGAACGCGTCGCCGAGGCCTTCGTGCGAGTCGGTGCCCTTCACCGCGCGCAGCGCCGGGACGAAGCGGGCGAGGCCGTTGTCCGGGCGTTTCGCCGTATAGCGTTCGACGACCCTCAGCAGGTCCCCGGTGCCGGAGCAGAAGCCGATGATGCCGGCGGTCCAGCCGCGGCCGTCGCCGATGTCCTCGATGTAGCCGTACTGGGCCTTCCAGTCCAGGGAGGAGTTCTCCGCGCTGGAGACCAGCTGCATCGCGATGTCCTTCTTCGCCGGGTCGTCGAGGTTCTTCTCGGCCGGGCCGGAGGTGGCCGGGGAACATCCGGCGAGCAGGAGGGCCGCGGCAGCGGCGAGGAGGAGGCTTCTGTGCTTCACCTGCCCAAGCGTGCCAGGCCGGGGGGTGCGGCCGGCCCGGGTGGGGCGGCTGTAGCGTTCGGGACATGGAAGATCAGTCTGTTGTGGATGTCGGCGATGTGCGGCTGGCGTACCGGACCTGGGGCGAGTCGCTCGGCTCACCCGTCGTGCTGCTGCACGGCCTCGGCGACTCGTCGGCGAACTGGGCGGCGGCGGGCGCCCTGCTCGGCGAGGAGTGGCGGGTGTACGCCATCGACCTGCGCGGACACGGCGAGAGCGACTGGCCCGACGAGTACGGCTTCGAGCAGATGCGGGACGACGTCCTCGAGTTCCTTGACGCCTGCGAGATCGACCGCGCCGGCGTGGTCGGCCACGGGATGGGCGGCATCGTGGCCGGCCTGCTGGCCGAGGAGCACCCGGACCGGGTGGAACGGCTTGTCCTGATCGAGACCCCGCCGCCCTTCCGGCCCGACGAGCCCACCGAGTTCGGCCCGCAGGGCCCCGTCGACTACGACGAGGCGGCCGTGCCCGCCGTCCTGGAGCAGATCGACGACCCGGACCCGCGCCGGGAGGAGGGGCTCGGCCAGATCGTAGCCCCCACCCTGATCCTCGCCGGAGGTCCGGAGAGCACCATGGACCAGAGCCGCCTGGCCGACATGGCCTCGCTCGTCCCGGACTGCAGGCTGGTCACCCTGGGCGGCGGTCACCGGCCGCACGAGGCGGATCCCGGTCAGGTCGCCGCCCGCGTCACGGAGTTCTTCACCAGCTGACGCGGCACCCCGGGTGCGGCTCCCCGCGCCGCACCCGAGTTCGGTGCCTCCGGTCCGCCTCAGGTCCGGGTCGCGCGGCGGAACTCGACCGGCGTCATGCCGGTGTGCTGCCGGAAGAAGGCGCTGAACGCGGTCGGGTGGGTGAACCCGATGTCCGCGCCGATGGCGGCCGGCGGCAGCCCGGTGTGGACGAGCAGGCGTTTGGCCTCCAGCAGCACCCGGTCGTCGATGTAACGCTTCGCGCCCACACCGAGGGCCGCCTTGGCCGCCCGGGTCAGTGTGCGGGGGCTGTAACCGAGTTCGGCAGCGTAGTCATCGACCCGGTGGGTCTGCCGGAAACCCTTCTCGACGGCCTCACGGAACAGGCGGAACGGTTCGTTCTCGGCCGCCGGACGCGTCTGCCGGCCCGGGTCGGCGAGGTGGACGAGCCGGATGAGGATGACGGACAGCAAGTCGCGCAGGGTCTGGACGTACGCCTCGAGCGTGAGGCCGGTGAGGGAGCCGTACTCCTCGGCCAGTACGTCCAGAAGCCTGAGCAACGACCTCTGCCGCGAGGGGCCGGGAGTGACACGGCGGTGGGGGACATGCTCACCGTCCCTGATCAGCGCGTCGGTCGTCGCGCCGGGAAAGCCCGCGGGAAAGACCAGCACCGTCGCGTCGCACTCCGCGAGACCGTCGTCGAACCGCAGCACCTGTCCGGGCCACACCCACAGCCAGTCACCCGGCTCCAGGCGGTAGGAGACGAAGTCCACCGAGCAGGTCAGAGTGCCTGCCCGCACCGCGACGACGAGGTGGAACGACGGACGGCTCGGTGTGGTGAGGGGATGTCCCCGCTCGGTCGCGCCGGCGGTGAATTCCGGCAGATCGAGGACTTCCAGGCCGGGTGGTCTGCCGGGGGCCGGGCTGTAGACGACGGTGGGCACGGAGGACGGTGTCCGTACTGCCGCGAGGCCCCTGCGCCGGGGGCCGGTCGCAGGCTGTCCGTTTTCCTTCATCGGGTGCCCGATTGTACGCCGGGACGTTCCCGAGCCGCCCCTAGCGTGGGAACCGCCGCGGCGAGAGCCCGCCCCACGGACCTGCCCCGGCCCCGTACGCCCCCACGAGGCACGTGACCACGCGTCCGTGCGCACCCGCACGCCCATGGCCGCGGCCGTCCGCGTGCCCCGTGTCCGTGCCGACACGTCAGGAAGGACCACGATGACCATCGAGTTCGCCACCCGCTACCGCGAGCGGTCCCACATCCCGCCTGAGCCCGGCAAGCCGTACTTCATCGAGAAGGGCATGGGGGACCGTGCCCACCTCTTCACGGACATGATCACCGTCTACGCGGGAGGCGAGCAGACCGAGAACACCTTCAACTTCTTCACCTGCGAGGGCCCCAAGGGCGACACCATCCCCGCCCACTCCCACGCCGACACGTACGAGGTCTTCTACGTCACCGACGGCGCCGTGCGCCTGTTCGTCGAGGACCTCGAAGGGGAGCAGCACGAGAAGCTGCTGACGGCGGGGGACTTCGGCTTCGTACCGAAGAACTGCCCGCACGCCTACCGCATCGAGCGTCACCACAGCCGGATCGTCGGCGTGGCGGCCGGCCCCGGCGGCACCTTCGAGCGCTTCTTCGAGAGCCTCGGCACCCCCACCGACGAGCTCGCCGTTCCGCGGCGCCCGTTCATCCCGGAACGCGAGAAGTTCGCCACCGTGCCGCAGCGGTACGACGTGACCTTCATGCCCGATCACCAGTGGCGCACGGGAAGCTGAGCCTGCCTTGTCCTATGTGAAGGCGCTTCTCGCGGGTGTCCTCGCAGGTGTGCTGTACGTGCTGGTGCGGGTGAAGTCGCCCGCACCGCCCCCGGTCGCCCTCATCGGCCTGCTCGGCATGCTGCTGGGTCAGACGGCGCTGGGCGCCCTGTGAGCGCGGCCCGACGGGCCTTCCTCTGTCCTGCCGCGCTCTCCTTCGCCGCCGGTCTGCTCGTGGGAGCGGCGTACTGGGCGCTCGGCATCGTCTCGCCCGCCCCACCCCTGCTCGGCCTGACCGGGCTCGCCGGCATCGTGATCGGCGAGCGCGCCGCCACCGCCGTACGCGAGCGGCTGAACCGCCACCGCGCCGCCCATCCACCCACGGAAGAAGGACCGAACCGTGTCCCCTGAGGCCGCCGCCCATATCGACGTCCATGCCCACTTCGTCACCGACTCCTACGTCCGCCGGGCACGGGAGGCGGGGCACGAGCTGCCTGACGGCGTCCCCGCCTGGCCGTCCTGGTCGGCGAAGGCGCACCTGGAGCTGATGGACCGCTGCGGCATCGGAACCTCGGTGCTGTCGGTGTCCTCCCCGGGCGTCCACTTCGGCGACGACACCGCGGCCCGACGGCTGGCCCGCGAGGTCAACGAGGACGGAGCGGACACCGTACGCGCGCACCCCGGCCGCTTCGGCCTGTTCGCGTCCCTGCCCCTGCCCGACGTCGACGGCGCTCTGGAGGAGATCGCGTACGCCCTCGGCACTCTGGACGCCGACGGAGTGGTCCTGGAGTCCCACACCCACGGCACCTACCTCGGCAACCCCCGTCTCGAGCCGGTCTGGGCCGAGCTGGACCGGCGCGGCGCGGTCGTCTTCCTGCACCCCACCTCTCCCGTGTGCTGGGAAAGCTCCGCACTCGGGCGCCCCCGCCCCATGGTGGAGTTCATCTTCGACACCGCCCGCACCGTCACCGACCTGCTCATGTCCGGCACCCTGGACCGCTACCGGAACGTGAAGGTGATCGTGCCGCACTGCGGGGGAGCGCTGCCGGTCCTCGCCGACCGCATCGACGGCTTCATGAAGATGTTCATGCCCGAAGGGACCGAGGCGCCGGGGGCCGTCGAACAGCTCGGCAGGCTCCACTACGACCTGGCCGGCCCCGTGCTGCCGCGCCAGCTCCCCGCCCTCCTGAACCTCGTGGGCCCCGACCGTCTCCTGTACGGAAGCGACCACTGCTGGACCCCTGCGGCCGGTGTCCAGGCCCACGTCGCGAGCCTGGACACCGCTCCCGCGCCGGACGGCCACGCGAGCTGGCGCGCGCTCACCAACGCCAACGCCCGCCGCCTCCTGCCCCGTCACGCCCGCTGACCAGGAAGAGCCCACCGTGCCGTTCCCCCTCCACCTCCTCGCGCCACCGGATCCCGCCTCCCTGCCCCTGCCTCCCCCGGCTCACCCGGCCGAGGGCGTGCGACTCCTGCGCGGTGCCGTGTACGCGGTGCCCGAGGGCAGCCGCCCGCTCGTCCTCGATATGTGGCTGCCCGACGGCGCCGACGGGCCCGTGCCGCTCATCGTCTTCGTCCACGGAGGCGCCTGGCGCAGCGGCCTGCGCGACCACCTCGGCCCACGGTTCGCCGGGTGGAGCCCGGGCCCGTTCGCCCGCCTCGCGCAGGCCGGCTTCGCCGTGGCCTGCCCCGACTACCGGCTCAGCGGCGAAGCACCCCACCCTGCACAGCGGGACGACCTGACCGAGGCACTCACCTGGCTCGGCACCCGTTCCGGCGACCTCGGCGTGGACACGTCCCGGACGGTGCTGTGGGGCGAGTCGGCGGGCGGACACCTCGCCGCACTGACCGCCCTCACCAGGCTCGCCGGCACGGTCCGCGGCTGTGTCACCTGGTACGCGCCCACCGATCTGCCCGCACTCGGGGAGGACCGACCCGCAGGTACGTACGACGCCCGCGACCCGGCCTCCTTCGAGGCGCTGCTGCTCGGCGGACCCCCGGCCGCTCTCCCGGGGCCGGCCCTCGACGCCAGCCCGGTCAGCCACACCGGACCGGACTCCCCACCCTTCCTCATCCTGCACGGCACCGACGACTCGCTGGTCCCGGCCCGGCAGTCGGTCCGCCTCGCCGAGTCACTGCACGAGGCCGGTCACCGCCCCGAACTACGTCTGGTCGACGGCGGCGACCATCTGTGGGTGGGACTCTCCGAGACGGAGGTGGACGACTGCTTCAGGCGTACGGCCGACTTCGCACACCGCTGCACCGGGACCGGCCGGGCGGGGGCATGAACCTGCGCTCCGCGTAGTCCGTTGCCTCTCAGCCCCCCGGCCGCCAGTCGGGTCGGCGGCCGCTGAGGCCGATGACCCGGTCGAGCAGGGAAGCGCCGGCCGGGACGGTCACCGGCGGGCCGAAGATCGCGTCGGCTCCGGTGCGGTCGTCGTCCCCCGAGAGCATCGCCTCGGACGAGCGCAGGTCCTCCTCCGACGCCCGGAAATCCTGCCCCGTCGACCTGGCCAGGTCCCAGCCGTGCACGAGCAGCTCGTTCCGGGCGACCATGCCCGCGACCTGCCCGGGCAGATCGACGCCGCCGGCCCGGGTCATGCCCTCCAGGGCCGAGGGCGCACGCCAGGCCGCGACCAGCTCCTCCAGAAGCGGCGGAAGTGAGGTGCGCCAGTTGTCGGGCAGGACCGGCAGGGCCGAGTCGGGTGAGGTGTCGGTGGTAGGGCCGAGATCCTTGAGTCCCGCGTCGCGGAAGGCGATCGTGAGCCCCAGCAGATGGCCGAGCAGCTCCCGCACCGAGTAGTCGGGGCAGGGCGTCGGGCCGGACAGCTGCCGGTCCTCGACCGAGCCGATGAGCTCATGGATCTCTCGTGCCGCCGGCCCCAGATCGAGACCGGTCGCGGTTGCCTTGTGCGTTTCCATACCCTTCAGACCGATTCCGGGTCCGGAACTCATCGCGGACATTGCGGAACGTTCCCATCCACCCCCTTGTCCGCGGGCTCACCCGCATGGCATACAGGTCTGGACCATTGCTGTCGGATGGAAGGCATCACCGTGCAACGCCCCCACGCACGCACCGCGTTGGCCTGCTCCACCACCCTCCTCGTCGCAGCGCTCGCCGGATGCGGTGGCACCGCGCAGGCCGACACCAAGAAGCCGACGGCACCCGCCGGTGTGACGGTCCAGGCCAGCAGCGCCACCTCCGCCCACGTGATGTGGGAGCAGGCCACTGACGACAAGGGGATCACCGGCTACGACGTCTACCGGGGAGGGAAGAAGGCCGTCTCCGTGCCCGCCACCAAGCTGATGATCGACGTCGACGGTCTCACCGCGTCCACCGACTACACCTTCACCGTCAGGGCCCGTGACGCCGCCGGAAACGTCTCCGCCCCGAGCGCCCGGGTCTCCCTCACCACCCCGGCCCCCACACCGGACGACAGGAAGCCGCCGACCACCCCCGGGAAACTCCGGGGCACCGCGGACGGCGCCCGGATGGTCACCCTGACCTGGGGAGGTTCCACCGACGACATCGACGTCACGGCCTACGACGTCTACCAGGAGGACTCCAGAATCCACAGCGTCCCCGGATCCGCGACCACCGCCCGGATCGGCGGGCTGCGGCCCGGCACCGTCTACACCTTCACCGTCCGCGCCCGCGACGCCGCCGACCACTCCTCGCCGGACAGCAACGCCCTGGACCTCACCACCCCGTCCGCACCAGGAGCTCCCGAGAGCACCGCGCCCACCGGGCTGCGGACGACGACGGCGGCGAAGGGCGGCGAATTCCTCGTCGACCTCTCGTGGGACCAGCCGGACACCGGCGGCACGATCCCCGCCTACCAGCTGTTCCTGAACGGCAAGCTGACCACCACGATCGTCTGGGGCGGAACGCCGCCCGCCGGCCGCGCTACGTACCAGCTCACCCTGAGCGACCCGCCGGGCACCCGCTACTCGCTCAAGATCCGCCCCAAGCTTCCCGACGGGAAGTGGGGCGACTTCTCGGCGCAGCGCACGGTGGTCCTGCCGGGCTGAACGCCGGTCTCCCCCCGGCGCACGCGCTAAGGTACCGCGGGCCCCGGCGGTGGCGCCGGGATCGCGGAGGAGGCGGTCTTCGATGCGAGGAGCACGGACCACCCGCCGGGTGGTCACCCGGGGTCACGTCGTGCACCGCGCCTGCCGGTTCTTCCTCCGGCAGGGCACGGTGGACATGCAGGCACTGTCGAGGGACCTGGCGGTGAGCAGGGCGACCCTCTACCGCGTCGCCGGCAGCAGGGACGCACTTCTGACGGACGTGCTGTGGGAGCTTGCCGACCACCTCCTGGAGAGGGCGCGGCGCCGTCGTACCCGAGGGGGAGTGGACGGGGTCCTGGAGATCACCCGGTACTTCGTCACGGCGCTGCGCGCCTCCGCACCTTTCGAGGCATTCCTCCGTGCCGAGCCCGACACGGCGCGGAGGCTGCTCACCGGCGGCTGCGTGCACCGGCGGGCCGTACTGGCACAGCGGAGCATCCTGCTGGAGGCGGAGGGGCGGGATCGCATCTGGTCCGGTTCCGGTATCGACGATCTGGCCTACCTCTACGTCAGAGTCGTCGAATCAGCGCTGTACGCCGAGCTGCTGAGCCGGCGTCGACCTGACTTCGATCTGGCCGAACGCGCTGCCCGTGCGGTGCTCCAGCAAACCCGCCGAACAGCGGCGGACACAAGCTGAGACCGCCGTCTCACGCTGGGGCCGATGCCTGGCGGGCCGTCGTGACCGGCCGTAGTTTCCGTGCCCGACGACGGCAACCCGGAGGAAACGATGGCTAGTTCCCAGCCGGCCCGCACCGACCGGACGAGGCTGCTCACCGCCGTGCTTCTGGCGTGCGTGGCCACTCTCGCCGCCCTGACGGCGCCCACGCAGGCGGCGACCGCACCACGCACCACGGTCAACCCCGTGATCTTCGTGCACGGGCAGGAGGGCTCTGCCCAGCAGTGGCAGTCCCAGGCGAAGCGGTTCTCCGGCAACGGCTACCGCGACGACCTGCTGTACGTCCACGAGTACGACACCTCCCTCGCGGGCGACGACCACGCGATCGCCGGACTGGAGGCCCTGGTCGACACCGTCCTCGCGCGCACCGGCGCGCAGCGGGTCGACCTCCTGGCCCACTCGAGGGGAACCCGGGTGGCCCAGGCATATCTCTCCGAGCCCGAACACGCGGCAGAGGTCGCCAAGTACGTGAACCTGGACGGCCGTACGGCCTCCTCCCCGCCCGGCGGCGTACCCACCCTGGCCATCTGGAGCGGCCTCCAGCCGAACGGCTCGATCGAAGGGGCGCGCAACGTCCACGAGCCACAGGCGGGACACACCGAGAGCGCGACGTCCGCCGAGAGCTTCGCGCACATCTACGCCTTCCTCCGGGGCAGGCCGCCGCTCACCACCCGTGTGCTGCCCGAGCCCCCCGCATCGGTGGAGATCTCCGGGCGCACCGTGCACTTCCCACAGAACAGGGGGCTCGCCGGCCGCCTCGAGGTGTGGCGGCTCGACCCTGCGACCGGCACCCGAGCCGGCCTCCTCCCGCGACACGTCGTACGGGTCGGCGCGGACGGAGCCTTCGGCCCGCTCGGGGTCAGCGGCCGCGAGCACTACGAGCTGGCGTTCGTCCGGGCCGGGGAGCGGACCAACCACTTCTACTTCGAACCCTTCGAGCGCAGCGACCACTTCGTACGGCTGCTCGTCTCCCCGCCGGGCGGCGTGGCGGACTCCATCGACGCCTGCCCCGCACACACGGCGCTCACCGTCGTCCGCGCACGCGAGTGGCGGTCCGGCACCGCTGACGACGACCGGCTCCGCATCGTGGGGACGGACGTCCTCAATCCGGCCGTCTCACCACAACTGAGGCAGATACTGGGCCTGTTCGCCTTCGACAAGGGGTGTGACGGCGTCAGCCACCTCGACGCGGCGCTGCCGCCCTTCGACCGGGTCCCCTTCCTGACGGCGACCGACCTCTCCCTTCCGGCAGAGGCGAACGGCGGTGGAACGATCCCCGTCACCCAGACCATGCGAGGGGGCGCGGGGGTGGACGAGACTCTGGCGGTTCCGAACTGGCCATCCGCCGGTCACACCGTGTCGCTGCTCTTCAAGGACTACGTGGACATCCCATCCGGCGGCTGAGCCCGCGCTGTACGACGGTGCGCCGCTCCCCTGGGCCCGGCACGAGGGGCGGCGCACGGGGGGTTCGGGCCGTGACGCGGACGGTCTCGGTCCGCGGAGGACGCGTGGGCGCGGATCGGCCGATGAGTGCGGTAACCGACAGGTCGGGGCCCGGAGGGGCCGGGCCCAGGTCGGTCCGGGGACGGGAACGCCTCATCCCGAGAGTGTCCCTTTCGCTCTGTTCCTTCCGTCCTTCACAACAAATACATATCGTGTTGACCATCTCTCGCGTGTCAGCCCATGTGGACTGATAAGTAGATACCTCCAGGGGGGCCGTTGGCGTGGATACCCCTGTGCGCCCGCTCAGGAGGTACTTGCCGCATGCTCCAGAAGCCCCGGACCGTGTCCGCCACCACCAGCGATCCGGCTCTCGACCGGCTGAAGGCTGTACTTGACGGATGGCGCAACTCGCTTCTGGACATGGGCGGGCGCAACCGGCTGCTGAACTTCCGGCATACCAGGACGTCGACTCTCGAGATCGCGTCACCCGTCGCGGAGTCCCTGCTGTCGCAGCTCGTCAGGGGCTGGGAGTTCGCGCCCGTGGAGGAGGCCGTCGAGGAATCCGACGACCGGGGCCCCGGGGTGGTCGATCCGCGAGCCAACCCAGGCCTGACCACACAGAAGGCCACCCAGGCAGCGCTCGACAGTGCCTTGTACCAACTGCGCCAGAAGTCCGGTCAGATGTTCAACGATTACGGCCTCTGGGTTCTGTGGCTGGGAATCGGCATGCTGGACTGGCGCGAGGACGGTGCGCACGAGAGCAGCTCCGCGCCGCTGCTGTTGGTCCCGGTGGAGTTGCGCCGGGACAGCCATCGGCGGTACCGGCTCCACCTGGCCGAGGGCCAGGAGCGAGCGCACAACCCCGCCCTCGCCGTGAAGCTGGAGCGGATGGGGGTTGACTGGTCCTCGGTCACCGGTGCCGACGTCACCGATCTGACGGCTCTGTTCTCCGGTGCCCGTGCGGTCGCGGCCGGGCAGAAGGGCTGGTCCGTCGACGAGCGCGTCGTACTGGGTCTGTTCGCCTCGCACCGCGAAGCGATGTACCAGGATCTGCAGCAGAATGAGGACCGGATCCTCGGGCATCCGCTGGTCCGAGCCGTTGCCCTCGGTCCCGATGCGGGTCTGCCCGACGACCTCATCGGGTTCGACCCTCCGGAGCTGGACCGCATCGACGACGTCCAGCTGCCCGAGAAGACCCCGCTGGTCATGGATGCCGACGCCTCTCAACGACAGTGCATCGCCGCGGCACTCGACAACCGCTCCTTCGTCATGAGTGGTCCGCCCGGTACCGGCAAGAGCCAGACCATCACCAACATGATCGCCGCGCTCATGCACGCCGGCCGCAGTGTGCTGTTCGTCAGCGAGAAGGCCGCCGCACTGGATGTCGTGCGCAACAGGCTGCGTGGAGTCGGTCTCGGCGACTTCGTCATGGCGCTCCACAGCGGTGATTCGAGCAAGAAGGCGGTTGCCACCGAGTTGGCCCGAGTGCTGACCACAGAAGCCCGGGTCACTGGAGCCGCCGAGCACGAACTGGAGCATGCACGCCGACTGCGCGAAGAACTGTCCGCGTACGCGGCCGGAATGAACCAGGTCCGGGAGCCCCTCCGGCGGACGCTCCATGACGTCCTGGGGCGACTGGTCCAGCTGGAGCAGGCAGGTACGCCGCAGCTGACGCTGTCCGCTCGGGACGCGAAAACCGTCCGCGCTCTGAGCGCCGGAGCCCTGCAGGAGCTTGCCGGCGCCACCAAGGCCATCAGCAGGGCCTGGCGCCCGGCCGCCGAAGGGGATGCCTTCCCCTGGCGAGGCCTGGTCGGCACAGCCGCGCATCAGGTCGCCACCGAGGCATCCGACTCCCTGGACGCGCTGCAGACCGCGATGGGCCGTCGTCCCTTCACCGCGACGGTGGACGAACCCCGTTCGGTTCGCGAGCTGCAGCAGACGGTGCGGTCGGTGCGGTCAGGCCTGCCCGACGGACTGGGGGCACCCGAAGCGCCCCTGCCCGACGATGTCCCCAGCCAGCTCGCGCAGCTCGCCGACATGTTCGGTCTGCCCAAGCCTGAACACGTCGAGCAGGCCTTCGCCCTCTGTGAGCTCGCCGATCTGACGACGGCCGAACACCGCCCGCCGCGAGGCTGGTTCGACGGCGATGCTCTGAGCCGAGCGCACCAGGCCGCGCGGGAACTGAGGCAGGCGCTGAGCGCCGAGAACGAGGCGCGTACGACCGCCGAGGACGTCTTCGGCGAGAAGGTCCTTGAGTCGGCGGATCTGCGGGACATGGCCGCCCGTTTCGCAGATCAGCACCGCGGGATGATGGCCCGGTTCTCGGCCCGGTGCAAGGCTGACCGCGAGGCCGTCGCGGCACTCACCCACTCCGGAGTCTGGGCCAAGTCGTTGGTCGGCCGCCTGAACCATGCCCTGGCCTGGCACACGGCAGCGGCTGAGGTAGCACGCCTCGCGACTGAGTACGCCTCCCTCCTGGGCCGGTACACCCCACGCAGCCAGGGTGCGGTTGACGCGCTCGACGGGGCTCTGGCGAACGCTGACCGAATCGCGGAGCTGAGCCGTGATGCCGACGGCCGGGATCTGCTGGCCGGACAGCTGGCCGACGGCGTCGACACGGACCGCCTTCCGCGACTGCTGGCCGGGAACGTCCGGCGATCGCTGGGCGACTGGTGTGCGATCTCCACCGGTCGGGCCGAACGCTGGACCGCGTCCGTGACCACGCTGCTCGACCTATTCGACCCCGCACGGCAAGGGCAACTCTCGCCGCTCCTGCTGGGCACCTTCGACCAGGCGCGGCAGGTCGTCGACGCGTTGCTCGCCGACCCGCACGGACCCGAGGAGTGGAACACATACCGTGACGGCCTCGGCGTCCTCGCCCGTCACGGAGCCGACGCCCTCGTGGCGAGCGCGGCCGAGCGGGCCGTCGACCCGCAGCGGCTGCCGCAGATCGTGGAGCAGGCGATGCTCCGGTCCTGGGCGGACGACATCCTCGCCACGGACACAAGGCTCCGCACGACCCGTGCGGACGACCTGGACGCACGCGTGGCGGACTACCAGGAAGCCGATCGCCGCCTGATCGCTGCGGCAGGCGGTGCGGTGATCGAGGCATGCAACAAGCGCCGGCCTCGCAACTTCGGTAGCGGGGGCGCTGCTGTCATCACCCGTGAGGCGGAGAAGAAGACCCGGCACATGCCTGTGCGTGAACTGCTCGGCCGGACGCGCGAGGCGGTGCAACCGGTCAAACCGTGCTTCATGATGAGTCCGTTGACTGTCAGTCAATACCTGCCGTCCGACTATCACTTCGACGTTGTCATCTTCGACGAAGCCTCGCAGGTCCGGCCCGGTGACGCGATCAACTGCATCTATCGCGGACGTACCCTCGTCGTCGCCGGTGACGACAAGCAGCTGCCGCCGACCTCATTCTTCGATTCAGCGGGCGAGGACGACTCGGACGAGTACGAGGAAAGCGTGCCCGACTCCTTCGAGTCGCTGCTGCACGCCTGCAAGGCAGGTGCCATGCGGGAATTGCCCCTGCGCTGGCATTACCGAAGCCGCCACGAGGATCTGATCACCTTCAGCAACCGTTCGTTCTACCAGAACTCGATGGTGACCTTCCCCGGCGCCCTCGACGAAGGCAACGACGTCGGTGTCGCCTTCCTCAAGGCCGATGGCGCCTACGACCGGGGCGGTCGCCGTGACAACCGGGCCGAGGCGGACTACGTCGCCGATCGCGTCATCCATCATTTCGACACCCGCCCCGGCAGGACACTCGGAGTGGTGGCCCTGTCCCAAGCTCAGGCCTCAGCCATCGACCAAGCCGTACAGCAGGCCCGTGTCCTCCGCCCCGACCTGGAACACTGCTTCACCGAGGGCCGCCTGGACGGCTTCTTCGTCAAGAACCTCGAGTCGGTGCAGGGCGACGAACGCGACGTGATGATCATGTCGGTCGGCTACGGCCCCGACGAGCACGGAAAGCTCGGGCTGAACTTCGGCCCCATCAACAAGGGAGGCGGCTGGCGACGCCTCAATGTGGCGGTCACCCGCGCCCGCTACCGCATGGAGGTCGTCGCGTCATTCCGCGGTGCGAGCCTGGGCGACAGTACGAACGAAAGTGTCCAGCATCTCAAGCGCTATCTGGAGTACGCGGAGAACGGTCCCGCCATCCTCGCCCGTGATGTCGTCCAGTCGGACGCGGAACCCGACAGCCCCTTCGAGGAGTCCGTACTGACCGTGCTGCGCGACTGGGGCTATGAGGTGCAGCCGCAGGTCGGAGTCGCCGGCTACCGCATCGACCTCGGCCTGCGCCACCCGGAGCTGCCGGGCGCGTACGCCCTCGGCATCGAGTGCGACGGGGCGATGTACCACTCCTCGAAGACGGCCCGGGACCGGGACCGGTTGCGCGAGCAGGTACTCAACGGCCTGGGCTGGCGGCTCCACCGGATCTGGGGCACCGACTGGTACCGGGGGAGGGCGGCAGCCGAGCTACGGTTGCGGGAGGCGGTCGAGCAGGCAATTGCTCAGGGCCCGATGACGGCCTCGGCCCAGGTGCCGCTGCCTTCGGAGCCGATGGACGAGCCGTCCGTCGGCCCTGCACCGTCGGCCTCCTCGGTCAGCGCTGCGGCACGGACGGGCGGCCAGGTGCTCACGGTTCCGGTCGCGCGGGTGCCCGTACGGTCGGATGCCGTGGAGTACGAGCGCGTGCCCGTCGAACCGGAGCCGGACCGGCAGTGGAGCGCCCCTTACCGGACCCTCTCGGTCCGGACCGGCTCGCCCCATCAGATGCACACGGCAGAGGCGCGGCCCGCGCTGCGGGGAGTGCTGGAACAGATCATCGAGTTCGAAGGGCCCGTACACGAGGACCTGCTGATGCTGCGGGCGCGCACGGCCTGGGGTGTGACCAAGTCGGGCAGCCGCATCCAGGACAACATCCGCCAGGTGGTGCGGGCCATGGTCCGCACAGGGCGCTTCTCCAGCGCCGGACCATTCCTCGATGTGGCGCGGCGCGCCGACCTGAAGGCCCGGCGCCCGGAGGACGGGGAGGCCGCACGGAAGATCGCCCACATCTCTCCGGACGAGCGACATCTGGCCCTCTGCGAGCTGACGGCGGAGTGCCCGGGCATGACGCAGGACGAGCTGATCAAGCAGACCTGCGACTTCTTCGGATGGCGGCGGACGGGCAAGGACATCAAGGAGCGCCTGACAGCCGACATCGCGGATCTGCACCGGCTGGGCCGGCTGGAGGGCAGCCCAGAGCGGGTGAGCGTGGTGCGGTGAGCCGATTGCGATGCCGCCAGGGGACCACGCGTCGGATACCGAGCCGTCAGGGTGCCCGGGACAGCCGGAAGTCCTGCTCGGGCCGATCTGGAGGCAGCCCTCTCGAAGCGTGCCGTCACAGCGCCTGTTGAGGCGTGGGATCGCTTCGTGGACGTTGTTCGTCCTGGCGGCACATCAGCCCCCGGCGCCTGAGGTGCCGGGGGCTGATGTGTGCGCGGGAATGTCAGCCCAGCTGCTCGTACGCCGGCAGCGTCAGGAAGTCCGCGTAGTCCTGGTCGAGGGAGACCGTGAGCAGCAGGTCGTGGGCCTGCTGCCACTTGCCGGACTCGAAGGTCTCGTCGCCGATCTCCTCGCGGATCGCGGCCAGTTCCTCGGCCGCGACCTTGCGGGCGAGGTCGGCCGTGGCATGCTCGCCGTTCTCGAAGACGACGTCGGCGTTGATCCACTGCCAGATCTGCGAGCGCGAGATCTCGGCGGTGGCCGCGTCCTCCATCAGGTTGAAGATGGCGACCGCGCCCATGCCGCGCAGCCACGCCTCGATGTAGCGGATGCCGACCGCCACCGCGTTGCGGAGACCGTCGTACGAGGGCTTCGCGTCCAGGGTGTCGATGGCGATCAGGTCGCCCGCCGCCACCGAGACGTCCTCGCGCAGGCGGTCCTTCTGGTTCGGCTTGGCACCGAGGACCGAGTCGAAGGAGGCCATCGCGATCGGGACGAGGTCCGGGTGGGCGACCCAGGAGCCGTCGAAGCCGTCGCCGGCCTCGCGGTCCTTGTCCGCCTTGACCTTCTCGAAGGCGACCTTGTTGACCTCGGCGTCACGCCGCGAGGGGATGAACGCCGCCATGCCGCCGATGGCGTGCGCGCCGCGCTTGTGGCAGGTACGCACCAGGAGTTCGGTGTAGGCGCGCATGAACGGCGCGGTCATCGTGACCAGGTTGCGGTCGGGCAGGACGAACTTCGAGCCGCCGTCCCGGAAGTTCTTGACGATGGAGAAGAGGTAGTCCCAGCGGCCCGCGTTCAGGCCGGAGGCGTGGTCGCGGAGCTCGTAGAGGATCTCCTCCATCTCGTACGCGGCGGTGATCGTCTCGATGAGGACGGTCGCGCGGACGGTGCCCTGCGGGATGCCGACGTAGTCCTGGGCGAAGACGAAGATGTCGTTCCAGAGGCGGGCTTCCAGGTGCGACTCCGTCTTCGGCAGGTAGAAGTACGGGCCCTTGCCGAGCTCGATGAGGCGCTTGGCGTTGTGGAAGAAGTAGAGGCCGAAGTCGACCAGTGCGCCGGGCACCGGGGTGCCGTCGAGCTGGAGGTGGCGCTCGTTCAGGTGCCAGCCACGCGGACGCATGACGACGGTCGCGAGCTCCTCGGCGGGCTTCAGCGCGTAGGACTTGCCGGACCTGGAATCGGTGAAGTCGATGTTCCGGGTGTAGGCGTCGATCAGGTTGAGCTGGCCGGTGACGACGTTCTCCCACGTGGGGGCGGACGCGTCCTCGAAGTCGGCGAGCCAGACCTTGGCGCCCGAGTTCAGGGCGTTGATGGTCATCTTGCGGTCGGTCGGGCCGGTGATCTCCACCCGGCGGTCGTCGAGCGCGGCCGGGGCCGGGGCGACCTTCCAGGTGTCGTCCACGCGGATCGCTTCCGTCTCGGGGAGGAAGTCCAGCGTGGAGGTGCGGGCGATCTCGGCCCGGCGCTCGCCGCGACGGGCGAGCAGCTCGTCACGGCGCGGCGTGAACTGCCGGTGCAGCTCGGCCACGAACGCGAGGGCCGCATCGGTCAGGACCTCGTCCTGCCTCGGCAGGGGCTCGGCATCGACGATGGCCAGCGGGGACGGCGCTGGTGCGGACATGAGCTGTCACTCCTTCAGCGGGGCGGCGCGGGCGGCGTCCCACGGCTGCCGGGTCGCCTGAGATGGCACGGGGTGCCATGGCTCCGAGATACGGCCGTGGGTGCCGTACGGGTGCGGAAGCGGCGCTGCTTCGGTGCAGTGCGCTTCTGATCAGTGGATATTAGTTTCCTCATGGTGGAAGTTCAATGGTTTGTTGATGTCGAGATTCTCCGAGTCGACAGATCGCCCCCCCCGGTGGCTCGGCGTGCCAGGCCGCGTACGTTCCGTCGATCCGCCTGTGGCCGTTCGATCTCCGTGTACCCCGCTCACTCCAGGCGTGTCAGATCGGCCGCCGTGTCGATGTCGTAGGCCTCGGCCACATCGGAACACTCCACGAGGGTGATCGCATCGCGGTGTGCCCGCAGATACGCACGCGCGCCCTGGTCGCCCACCGCGCCCGCCGTGATGTCCGCCCATCGACCGGCCCCGAAGAGCACCGGATGCCCGCGCTCCCCGCCGTACGAGGCGGCCGCGATCGTCGCGGGCGAGCGGTAGGCCGAGCGGACCCGGGCGACGGCCTCGGCGCCGATGCCCGGCTGGTCGACCAGGAGTACCAGGGCGGCGTCCGCCGCCGAGCCTTCTAGAGCGTCCAGACCGGCCCTGAGCGAGGAGCCCATGCCCTCCTCCCAGCCGGGGTTCACCGTCACCCTTGAGTCGGTGAGGTCGGCCCGTGCGCGCACGTCCTCGGCCGCCGCGCCCAGCACGACGTGCACGGGGCCGCACCCGCCGTCGCGCAGGACCCGCACCGCGTGTTCGACGAGGGGGCGACCCCGGTGGTTCAGCAGCGCTTTGGGCCTGCCGCCCAGGCGGCGGCCGCCGCCGGCGGCGAGCAGCACTCCGGCGATCACGGGAATCCGCTGTGTATGAGCCATGCGCCCTGGATACCATCGCCGGCGCCGTCGCCGGGGCAAGGGGTGTCAGCCCTCGGGGGTACGCTCGTTCTTCGTCCGCACGGTGGCGCACGCCACCGTCGATGGCGTTAACTTGGCCGCGCCCCGGAGCACTTGACCACTGCGCCGGGCTGGTCGACACACCGGCACAATGACGTGCGAGGGGGAGTGCTTTGTTGCGAAGCGTGGGGCGGGAGCGGTTGACGGGCAGTGGCGAGGACCCGAGAGTGACGGAGCTGCGCCTGGCCGTCTCCCGGCTCCGCCGTGAGCTGGCCGGGCACCCTGCCGAGTTCCCTGACCGGGGCATCGCCGAGGAGGAGCTCGCGGCGCTGGACGCCATGGCGGGCAGCGGGAGGCCGGAGACCCCTCGCCTGCGTCGTTCGCTGCTCCTGGTGGCAGGGGCGATCGGCTCGGTCAGCGCGCTCGCGCCCGGTCTGCGCGAGGTCCGTATGGCTGTCGAACTCTTCGGTGACCCACCGGCCAGGTGACCCACCGGCCAGGTCACCCACCGGCCAGGTGACCATCCGGCCGCATGGCCACCGCGTAGGCCGACGATCACGCCCGCCGACGATCGCGCCGGCCGGCCGTCACGCCCGCAGGGGCACTCGGTCCGCGTGGACGCTGCCTCGCGGATGTCCACGGGGTGCGGCCCGACGACCGGCCGGAGCGGTGCCCCGGCCGGAGGCGCCGTCAGGTGGCGGGCCCCGTGCTGGCGAGCGCTTCGGAGAGCTCCTTGGCGATCTGCTGCAGGATCGGCACGATCCGCTCGGTCGCGGTCTCGGTCACCCGGCCGGCAGGCCCGGAGATCGAGATGGCCGCCGAGGTGGGGGAGTCCGGCACGGAGACCGCGAGGCAGCGCACGCCGATCTCCTGCTCGTTGTCGTCCACCGCGTAGCCCGCCCTGCGCACCTGCTCCAGCGCGTCGAGGAAGCCGTCCGCCGTGGTGATCGTCTTCTCGGTCGCCGCGGGCATGCCCGTACGAGCCAGCAGGGCCCGCACCTCGTCGGCCGGGGTGTGCGCGAGCAGCGCCTTTCCGACGCCGGTCGAGTGCGGGAGGACCCGCCGGCCGACCTCGGTGAACATGCGCATCGAGTGCTTCGACGGCACCTGGGCGACGTAGACGATCTCGTCCCCGTCCAGCAGTGCCATGTTCGCCGTCTCGCCGGTCTCCTCCACGAGTCGCTGGAGGTACGGGCGCGCCCAGGTCCCCAGCAGCCGGGAAGCGGACTCGCCCAGCCGGATCAGGCGGGGACCCAGCGCGTAGCGCCGGTTCGGCTGCTGGCGCACGTAGCCGCACACGACCAGGGTGCGCATCAGCCGGTGGATCGTCGGGAGCGGAAGGCCGCTGCTCGCGGAGAGTTCGCTGAGCCCGACCTCACCCCCGGCGTCCGCCATGCGCTCCAGCAGATCGAAGGCGCGTTCGAGGGACTGCACGCCGCCGCTGGGGCCGGCGGGCTTGGAGTCGGAAGTGCTGGCGTGGGACGGCGGCACGTCAACGGTCCTTTCGAGGCGGAGGCAAGGCAGCAGCCTACCGGGCTGCTCCTGATCGGCCCACTGCTCCCGGTGCGACGTCCTTGCCGGTCAGGACCTGTTTTGTCCTGGTGTCGACGGTCAGGGCCGAGTTGGGCCGGAAGCGCGGTGGAGTGGCTCCTGGCCTATTCTACGTTCCGCTTGGTGAAAATGAACTTTTACTTTGTGGAAATATCCAATCTCCACCCTCCGTGATCCACTGGGTGGCGGCCGGGGGAGGCGGGGTCTTGACGGCCCGCTTTCCTGAGTGAGAACTTTCTTCAACAAATCGTTGAAAACTGCGTGAGGAGCACAGGTGTCCGGTACGGACGTGAAGCTGGTACTCCGCTCGACGCGCGTCGTCACCCCCGAGGGAACCCGCGCCGCAGCGGTCCTCGTCGCCGACGGGCAGATCGAGGCGGTCCTGCCGTACGACGCCGAGGTGCCGGAGGGTGCCCGCGTCGAGGACTTCGGGGACGATGTCCTGCTCCCGGGGCTCGTCGACACCCATGTCCATGTGAACGACCCCGGGCGCACCCACTGGGAAGGCTTCTGGACGGCCACCCGCGCCGCGGCCGCCGGCGGCATCACGACCCTGCTCGACATGCCGCTGAACTCGCTCCCCCCGACCACGACCGTGGAGAACCTCCGGGTCAAGCAGGAGGTCGCCGCGCCCAAGGCGCACATCGACACCGGCTTCTGGGGCGGGGCGCTGCCCGACAACGTGAAGGACCTGCGGCCGCTGCACGACGCCGGTGTCTTCGGCTTCAAGTGTTTCCTCTCGCCCTCCGGCGTGGAGGAGTTCCCCGAGCTGAACCAGGAGCAGCTGGCCAACTCCCTCGCGGAGATCGCCGGCTTCGGCGGCCTGCTGATCGTGCACGCCGAGGACCCGCACCACCTCGCGTCGGCGCCGCAGAAGAGCGGCGAGAAGTACGCCGACTTCCTGGCGTCCCGCCCGCGCGACGCGGAGAACACCGCGATCGAGAACCTGATCGCCCAGGCCCGGCGGCTGAACGCCCGGGTGCACGTCCTGCACCTGTCCTCCAGCGACGCGCTGCCGCAGATCGCGGCGGCGAAGCGGGACGGCGTCAAGGTCACGGTCGAGTCCTGCCCGCACTTCCTCACCCTGACCGCCGAGGAAGTCCCCGACGGCGCCACCGAGTTCAAGTGCTGCCCCCCGATCCGGGAGGCCGAGAACCAGGACGTCCTGTGGGCCGGGCTCGCGGACGGGACGATCGACTGCATCGTCTCCGACCACTCGCCCTGCACCACCGACCTCAAGACGCCGGACTTCGCCTCCGCCTGGGGCGGGATCTCCTCCCTCCAGCTCGGTCTGCCGGCCATCTGGACCGAGGCCCGTCGCCGCGGCCACACCCTGGACGACGTCGTCCGCTGGATGTCGGCCGCCCCCGCCGAACTCGCGGGCCTGCACCGCAAGGGAGCCATCGAGGCCGGACGGGACGCCGACTTCGCCGTCCTCGACCCGGAGGCCACCTTCACCGTCGACCCCGCCGAGCTCTTCCACCGCAACCAGGTCACCGCCTACGCGGGCAAGACCCTGCACGGTGTCGTCAGGTCGACCTGGCTGCGCGGCACCCGGATCGCGGCCGACGGCGAACTCGCCGAGCCCACCGGCCGCCTCCTCGAAAGGAACCAGTGACCATGACGGTGATCCCCCACTTCACCGGTGATGCGAAGCCGTACGGCGGAGGGGACCCCTACGCCGACTACCGCACCGCGGACTTCCCCTTCGCGCAGCTCGTGGACCTCGCGGACCGGCGTCTGGGCGCGGGAGTCGTCGCCGCCAACGACGAGTTCTTCGCGGAGCGCGAGAACCTGCTGAAGCCGGAGCCCGCGGAGTTCGACCCCGAGCACTTCGGTCACAAGGGCAAGATCATGGACGGCTGGGAGACCCGCCGCCGACGCGGCGTGAGTGCCGCCGAGCCGCACCCGACGGACGCGGACCACGACTGGGCCCTCGTACGCCTCGGTGCTCCGGGCGTGGTGCGCGGACTGGTCGTCGACACCGCGCACTTCCGCGGCAACTACCCGCAGTCCGTCTCGGTCGAGGGCACCTCGCTGCCGGGCTCCCCGTCCCCCGAGGAGCTCCTCGCCCCCGGGGTGGAGTGGACGACCCTCGTCCCCCGTACGGCGGTCGGCGGTCACGCGGCCAACGGCTTCGCCGTCGAATCCGGCCGGCGCTTCACCCACCTCCGGGTCAACCAGCACCCCGACGGCGGCATAGCGAGGCTGCGCGTGTACGGCGAGGTGGCCCCGGACCCGGCGTGGCTGGCCGCCCTCGGTACGTTCGACCTGGTCGCGCTGGAGAACGGCGGTGAGGTCGAGGACGCCTCGGACCGCTTCTACTCCCCGGCCACCAACACGATCGCACCGGGCCGTTCCCGCAAGATGGACGACGGCTGGGAGACCCGCCGCCGGCGTGACAAGGGCAACGACTGGATCCGCTACCGGCTGGCCGAGCAGTCCGAGATCAGGGCGCTGGAGATCGACACCGCCTACCTGAAGGGCAACGCCGCGGGGTGGGCGGAGATCTCGGTCACCGACGGGGAGGGCACCGAAACGGTCGAACTGCTGCCCCGCACCCGGCTGCAGCCCGACACCAACCACCGGTTCGTCCTGCCGGAGCCGGTGCGTGGGACGCACGTCCGGATCGACATCTTCCCGGACGGCGGGATCTCCCGGCTGCGGCTCTTCGGATCGCTGACCGAGGAGGGCGCGGCACGGCTCTCGGCCCGGCACGAGGCGCTGGGCGGGTAGCCTCCGCGCCGCGCTCAGCGCGCGGTGCACTGGTGTGCCGGTTCATCACCGGACCACGCCGGTATGCGACCCTGGTCGGGACGTCGCCGTCCCGACCAGGAGTCACCATGATCTTCATCGCCGTCAAGTTCACCGTGCGCGCCGTCGAGCGGGACAACTGGCTCCCGGCCGTCGAGGAATTCACCCTGGCCACCCGTCAGGAGCCCGGCAATCTCTTCTTCGACTGGTCCTACAGCGTCGAGAATCCCGACCAGTTCATCCTGCTGGAGGCCTTCGCCTCGCAGGAGGCCGGAGAGGCGCACGTGAACTCCGACCACTTCAAGGCCGCGATCGACACGATGTCCGAACTCGTCAGCGAGGTACCGGAGATCATCAACGTCGAGGTGCCCGGGAACGACTGGTCCCGCATGTCCGAGGTCACCCCGCGCAACCGCTGACCGCCGTCCGGGCGGTCGGCCGTCCCGTCACCGCCGACCGCCCCGGAACCCCTGCGGTCCGACGTGCCGTCAGAACTCCTCGTGGACCTCGGGATCGCCGCCGAACCGGTGCGGCGGCCGTGACCCGATCCGGTCCAGCTCCAGCTGAGTGAGTTCGAAGCCGAACAGGTCGAGATTCTCCCGCTGCCGTCCCGGGTCGGCCGACTTCGGGATCGGCACCGCCCCCAGCTGGGTGTGCCATCGCAGTACGACCTGGCCGGGCGTCACCCCGTGTGCCTCGGCGGCGGCGATCACCTCCGGCGCCTCCAGGACCTGCCGCCCCCGGGCCAGCGGGCTCCAGCTCTCGGTGACGATGCCCTTCGACTCGTGCACCGCGCGGAGTTCCTCCTGGGGGAGCAGCGGGTGCATCTCGATCTGGTTCACCACGGGCAGGACACCCGTCTCCCGCTCCAGGCGGTCCAGGTGTGCGGCCGTGAAGTTGGAGACGCCGATCGAACGGACCAGGCCATCCTCCCGGAGCTTGATCATGGCCTTCCAGGTGTCCACGTACTTGTCCACCCGGGGCAGCGGCCAGTGGATCAGGTACAGGTCGACGTACTCCAGCCCGAGCCTGCCGCGCGACTCCTCGAACGAGGCCAGCGTCTCCTCGTACCCGTGGTGCCGGCCGGGCACCTTCGTCGTGACGTAGAGCTCCTCACGCGGGACCCCGGAGCGGGAGATCCCACGGCCGGTGCCGGTCTCGTTGCGGTAGTTCAGGGCGGTGTCCACGAGGCGGTAGCCGAGCCCCAGGGCGCCTGCGACGGCCTGCTCTGCGGCCTCGTCGTCGAGCGGCCAGGTGCCGAGGCCCACCGCGGGAACGGTGCTGCCGTCGTGAAGATTGCGGACCGGCGTCGGAGTCTGGCTCATGGTCTCCCATTCCTTCGTGCGTGCCTTCCCCGCCAGCCTAGGACGGCTCGCGAGGGGTGCGCGACGCGGGACGTCCCAGGTCGGCGCTGTCCCGGCGCCTCCCCGGGGGGCCGTCGGACGGCCCCCCGGATCAGGGCAAGGGGGCGCGCGCCTTCCCGCCGAAGCCCTCAGGGCGCGGCGGGCAGCAGCGCCGGGTCCGTGGCCACCGAGCGCAGCCGCCCCAGGATGGCCCGAGCTGCCTTGGTGTAGCCGGGACTGTTGTTGTGCAGGACGGACTCGGCGTTGGCCAGCTCCATGAACGCGATGAGTTCGAAGGCCAGTTGCGAGACATCGGTGCCGGACGCGATCTCGCGCCGCACCCGGGCCTCCTCTACGGTCTCCTCCACGAAGGTGACCCAGCCCGTCTGCGTGGAGGCCAGGGCGTCGTGCACCTTGCCCTCCCGGGAGTCGAACTCGGCGATCGTCGCGTAGAAGAAGCAGCCACCGCTGAACACCCGGCGCTGCGAGTACGCGATCCAGCTCTCGCACATCCGCCACACCCGGCCCAGTCCCGGCGCCGCCGCCCGGGTCGGGGTCAGCACATGCTCGACGAAGACGGCCACGGCGGCGCGCACGGTGGCCAGCTGCAGCTCCTCCTTGGACCCGAAGAGGGCGAACACCCCGCTCTTGCTCAGCTTCAGCTCCGTGGCGAGCCGGCCGAGCGACAGGCCCTCCAGCCCCTCGGCCGAGGCGACGTGGACCGCGCGTCCCAGCACCAGCTGCCTGGTCTGGTTCCCCCGTTCGACCCGTCCGTCCAGCCGCGCTCCACCCATGTGCCAACTCCGTGTGTCGGACCGTCCCAAGACCGACATTCTAGGAGGACCCGACACGGCCGAAGCACCCATTCGGCCGGTGGGGGGACCCCTGCGAACAGGTGCCCGGTTCACCGTGCGGACGGAGGTTCCGAGCAGGGGCCGCGTTCGATACGGTGACCGTTCCCCGTGCGAGCCGGTGAGGTCTCCACATCGTTCCCGTTGTGGAGAACCAGGAGAACCGACGTGTCCACCGCCGTCCTGCCCGCGCTCGCCCCGTCCCGCCGCGCCTGGGCCACCGACCTCCCGCTGCTGCTCGTCGCCGCCGTGTGGGGCGCCAGCTACCTGGCCGCCAAGGGCATCACCACGACGCACACCGTCATCGCCGTCCTCGTGCTCCGCTTCACCATCGTGCTGCCCGCACTGGTACTCGCCGGATGGCGCGGGCTGCGCGCACTGAGCGCCGCGCAGTGGCGGGGTGCGGCTCTGCTGGGGCTGATGCTCAGCGTGATCTTCCTGCTCGAGACCTACGGCGTCGTACACACCTCGGCGACGAACGCCGGACTCATCATCAGCCTCACGATGATCTTCACCCCGCTGGCCGAGGCGGCCGTGACCCGCGTCCGCCCGCCCGCGTCCTTCCTCGCCGCGGCCGGTCTGTCGGTCGTCGGCGTGGTGCTGCTGACCCAGGGCGGCGGCTTCACCAGCCCCTCGGCGGGCGACCTCCTGATGCTGCTCGCGGCCGTCGCGCGCACGGTCCACGTGCTGGCCATGGCGCGCATCAAGGCCGTCCAGGACGCCGACTCGCTTCCCCTGACCACGGTCCAACTGGGCAGCGCCCTGGTCGTCTTCGCCGTGCTGGCCACCCTCCCCGGGACCGGCGCGGCGCCATGGCCGGTGGCCGCGGACTTCGGCGCCCGCGAGTGGGCGGGGCTGCTCTTCCTGTCCGTCCTCTGCACGCTCTTCGCGTTCTTCGTGCAGATGTGGTCGGTGCGCCGCACCTCGCCGTCCCGCGTCAGCCTGCTCCTCGGGACGGAGCCGCTCTGGGCGGCCGCCGCGGGCATCGCGATCGGGGGCGAGCGCCTTGGCATCCCTGGCATGGCGGGCGCCGTGCTCGTCCTCGCGGGCACCGCGTGGGGACGCCGGTGCGCCGACGCCACGGGCTGACCCCGGCAGCCTCTCCGTGGCACGAGCCCGACAGCCGCGTGCGAGACCCAGCCTGACGCGACGTCAGGCCGCGTCTCCTCCACGAGGACGAGGACGGGGCGGACCGATGCGCCTAGGCTGATCGCGTCGGACCGTAGAGGGGGCGGGATCATGCACGTGGTCGATCTGCGCGGGGCACGGGACTTCCAGGCGAATCCGTATCCGTACTACGCGAAGATGCGCGCCGAGGGCCCGGTCCACGCCGTCCGGACCGACGACTTCGAGCGGATCTGGATGATCGTCGGATACGAGGAGGCACGAGCCGCCCTCGCCGACCAGCGGTTCAGCAAGGACTGGCGTACGACGCAGACCTGGTCGGCGTCGAGCAATCCCATCAACGCCAACATGCTGGAGATGGACGCCCCGCACCACACACGCCTGCGCAAGCTCGTCGCACGGGAGTTCACCCCGCGCAGGGTCGAGGCCCTGCGTCCCCGCGTCGAGCAGATCACCGGAGAGCTCCTCGACGCGATGGTGCCAGCCGGGAGCGCGGACCTGGTCGACGCGTTCGCATTCCCGCTGCCGATGACCGTGATCTGCGAACTCCTCGGCGTACCCGACATGGACCGCGACGCCTTCCGGTCCATGTCCAACTCCATCGTCACGCCCGTCTCGGCAGAGCGGGAGAGCGAGGCGGTCCACGCCATGGGCGCCTACCTCGACGAACTCGTCGAGGACAAGCGCTGCTCCCCGGGGGACGACCTGCTGAGCGCGCTGATCCAGGCCCGCGAGGACGGCGACGGCCTGTCCCGTGACGAACTGATCGGCATGGCCTTCCTGTTGCTGGTGGCGGGGCACGAGACGACCGTGAACCTGATCTCCAACGGCGTACGGGCTCTGCTGGACCACCCCGGTCAACTGGAACTCCTGCGCGCCGAGCCGGAACTCATCGACGGAGCTGTCGAGGAGATGCTCCGCTACGACGGCCCCGTCGCGACGGCGACCTTCCGGTTCACCAGGGAACCCGTGACCATCGGCGCGGCGGTCATTCCGCAGGGTGAGGCGGTGCTCGTCGCCCTCGGCTCCGGTGACCGGGACTCCGGCCGCTACCCGGACCCTGACACCTTCGACATCCGGCGCGAGGCGCAGGGGCACCTGGCCTTCGGTCACGGCATCCACTTCTGCCTGGGTGCGCCGCTGGCCCGGATGGAGGGGAGGATCGCGATCAGCGCCCTGCTCGACCGTTGCCCCGGCCTGGCCCACGACCCGGTGGGCGGGGAGCTCGAATGGCTGCCGGGGCTGCTGCTGAGGGGGGTCCGTCATCTGCCCGTCCGCTGGTGAGGTGGAATGACCGCCATGACCGCACTCTCCGCCGAAATCGCCCAGCAGGTCCTCGACAGCCAGCCGTTCAGCGCGCTCGTGGGTGCGCGCATCACCGGATTCGGGGACGGCTCGGCCGTCCTCGAGATCGACGTACGCAAGGAACTCACCCAGCAGAACGGCTTTCTGCACGGGGGAGTGCTGTCCTATGCCGCCGACAACGCGATCACCTTCGCCGCCGGGACCACGCTCGGGCCCGCCGTTCTCACCGGGGGCTTCTCCATCCAGTACGTCCGTCCGGCGAGCGGCCGCACCCTGAGCGCACGGGCGGAGGTGGTCCATACCGGGCGCAGGCAGGCGGTGGTGCGCTGCGATCTGTACACCTCGGACGACGAGGGCGCCGAGACCCTGTGCGCGGTCGCGCAGGGGACCGTCCTCTCCGTCCGCCCGTCCTGAAACGGTCTTCCCGGGCGGAGCCGGCCGCCCGTTCAGTCCGCCGGGATCTCCGCCATCGCCACCGGCCGGCGCTCGGCCCGGGAGAGCTCGCACGCCTCGGCGACGCGCAGGGCGTGCAGCGCCTCGCGTCCGTCGCAGGGGTTGGGCAGTTCACCGCGCACGACAGCCAGGAAGGCGTCGAGTTCGGCCTCGTACGCGGGGGCGAAGCGTTCCAGGAATCCGGTCCACGGCTCGGCGGGCGCGGGCGGCCCCTCCGGCTCGGCCGAGGTGAGCGGGGTACGGACGTCGAGGCCGACCGCGATCTGGTCCAGCTCGCCCGCCAGTTCCATGCGTACGTCGTAGCCGGCGCCGTTGCACCGGGTGGCCGTCGCGGTGGCGAGGGCGCCGTCGTCCAGGGTCAGCAGTGCGGCCGCCGTGTCGACGTCGCCCGCCTCGCGGAAGACCGGAGGCCCGGCGTCCGACCCGGTGGCGTACACCTCCGCCACCTCACGGCCCGTCACCCAGCGCAGGATGTCGAAGTCGTGCACCAGGCAGTCCCTGAACAGCCCACCGGAGAGCGGCAGATACGCCGCCGGAGGGGGTGCAGGATCGGCCGTCGTCGCCCGTACGGTGTGCAGCCTGCCCAGTGCCCCGCCGCGCACCGCGGCGCGGGCGGCGGCGTAGCCCGCGTCGAAGCGGCGCATGAATCCGAGCTGGAGCACGCTCCCGGCACGTTCGACCTCGCGCAGGGCGCCCAGCGTTCCCGTCAGGTCGAGGGCGATCGGCTTCTCGCAGAACGCGGGCAGACCTGCGCGGGCCGCCCGGGCGATGAGGTCGGCGTGCGCGGCGGTCGCCGAGGTGATCACCACGGCGTCCAGCCCCGCGCCGAGCAGTTCCTCGGCGGTGGGTACGACGGTCGCCCCGGTTCTGGCGGCGGTCCGTCCGGCGCGTACGGAGTCGGGGTCCGTCACCACCAGCGAGCCGACCGCGGGGTGGCGTGCCAGGACGTCCGCGTGGAAGGAACCGATCCTGCCCGTGCCGATGAGTCCGATGCGCATGGACCCAACGTGCCGCCCGCCAGTCGCACTGTCAACTATATGTCCTGACAAATAGGAGGTGCCGCGAGGCGGTACCGGGTACGCTCCGTGCCGTGCCCAAACCCGCCGCCGACTCCGCCGCCCTGGGGCTGGGCGTGGACCGCACGAGTCCCGTCCCGCTCTACCACCAGCTGGCCCAGCAACTGGAGGCGGCGATCGAGCAGGGGCGACTGGCCCCTGGCAGCCTGCTCGGCAACGAACTGGAGCTCGCGGCGCGGCTCGGACTCTCCCGCCCCACCGTCCGCCAGGCGATCCAGTCCCTGGTCGACAAGGGCCTCATGGTGCGCAGACGCGGCGTCGGCACCCAGGTCGTGCACAACCGCATCCGGCGCCCGCTCGAGCTGAGCAGCCTCTACGACGACCTGGAGACGGCGGGCCGGGCGCCGGAGACCAGGGTTCTGCGCAACACGCTCGAGCCGGCCGCCCCGCAGGTGGCCGCCGCCCTCGGTGTGGCGGAGGGCGGAGAGGTCCACCTCGTCGAGCGGGTGCGGTACGCACAGGGCGAGCCCGTCGCGCTCCTTCGCAACCACATCCCGGCAGGGCTCCTCGACCTCGCCACCGAACGGCTCGAGTCGACCGGGCTGTACCGGATGATGCGCGGCTCGGGCATCACCCTGCACAGCGCGCGGCAGTCCGTGGGGGCCAGGGCCGCCACGCCCGAGGAGGGCCGGCTCCTCGCGGAGTCCGAGGGGGCGCCGCTCCTGACGATGGAACGCACCACCTTCGACGACGGCGGCCGGGTGGTCGAATTCGGCTCGCACGTCTACCGCGCCTCGCGCTACACCTTCGAGTTCCAGCTGCTCGTACGGCCCTGATCCGGGCGGCCCGGCCGGACCGGGCGCCTCGGGTCAGAATGTTCGGACAAGGTTATTGACGTGGTCATGCTAGGTCGCTAGAACGGCGGAAGGGCGCGCCTCGCGCCCCTGCCGGGTCGTTCCGGACCGGGCTCGGGGATACTTGGCCCGCCGGGTGGCGAGTCAGCTCCTCCGGCATCACCAGGCAGCACAGCGAGCAGCACCAGAAGGGCACGGCGTCGTGGCAAGGGTTCGGACAGGGGTACGCGCGATGGGCGCCGTGCTGGCAGCGGTACTGGCGGCCTCCCTCGCGGGATGCAGCAGCACCGGCGGCAAGCGGGCGGAGGACCGTGCACGGCAGGCCGCCGAGGGCCGGTCCGTGGTGAGCACACCCCGCTGGACATTCGCCATGGTCACCCACTCGGGTGATGGCGACACCTTCTGGGACATCGTCCAGAAGGGTGCCAAGCAGGCCGCCGACAAGGACAACATCAACTTCCTGTACTCGCACAACGACGAGGGCCAGCAGCAGGCCGAGCTCGTCCAGACCGCGATCGACAAGAAGGTCGACGGCCTGATCGTCTCCCTCGCCAAGCCCGACTCGATGAAGGCCGTCGTGGCCAAGGCGGTCAAGGCGGGCATCCCCGTCATCACCGTGAACTCCGGAGTCGCCGAGTCCAAGGCCTTCGGCGCGCTCACCCACATCGGCCAGGACGAGTCCATCGCGGGCGAGGCCGTCGGCGACGAGCTGAACAAGCGCAAGCGCGAGAAGGTGCTCTGCGTCCTGCACGAGCAGGGCAACGTCGGCCATGAGCAGCGCTGCGCCGGCGCTAAGAAGAACTTCGACGGCACCATGGAGAACCTCTACGTCGACGGCACCAACATGCCCGACGTCCAGGCATCCATCGAGGCCAAGCTCAGCTCCGACAAGGACATCGACGCCGTCGTCACCCTCGGCGCCCCCTTCGCCGCGGCAGCCGTCAAGGCGAAGCGGACCGCGGGCAGCGAGGCGGAGATCGACACCTTCGACCTCAACGCGAGCGTCGCCACAGGCCTCCAGGACAAGAGCCTCGGCTTCGCCGTCGACCAGCAGCCCTACCTCCAGGGCTACGAGGCCGTCGACCTGCTCTGGCTCTACCGCTACAACAAGAACGTGCTCGGCGGTGGTCTGCCCGTGCTGACCGGCCCCCAGGTCATCACCCGGGACGACGCCGCACAGCTGGCGGAGTACACCGACCGGGGGACCCGATGACCGCGACCGGGCAACCGGCGGCCCCCCGCACCGACGAACGCCTGCTGCGCACCTCACCGCTGCGCAAGCTGCTCGGCCGCCCCGAGCTCGGCTCCGTCGTCGGCGCCGTGGCCGTCTTCCTCTTCTTCGCGATCGTCGCCGACAGCTTCCTGCAGGCATCCAGCCTCGGCACGGTCCTGTACGCGGCCTCGACCCTCGGCATCATGGCCGCGCCCGTGGCGCTCCTGATGATCGGCGGCGAGTTCGACCTCTCCGCCGGTGTGATGGTGACCAGCTCCGCGCTGATCTCCTCCATGTTCAGCTACCAGATGACGGCCAACGTCTGGGTGGGCGTCTTCGTGTCGTTGCTGGTCACCCTGGGATTCGGCGCCTTCAACGGCTTCATGCTGACCCGCACCAAGCTGCCGAGCTTCATCATCACGCTCGGCACCTTCCTGATGCTGACGGGCCTGAACCTCGGCTTCACCAAGCTGATCAGCGGCACCGTGTCCACCAAGGCCATCGGCAACATGGAGGGCTTCGACTCCGCCCGCAAGGTCTTCGCGTCGTACCTGACCGTCGGCGGCGTCGAGCTCAAGGTCACCATCCTGTGGTGGGCGGCACTGGTCGCGCTCGCCACCTGGATCCTCATCCGCACCCGCTTCGGCAACTGGATCTTCGCCGTCGGGGGCCAGTCGGACGCCGCGCGCGCGGTCGGCGTACCCGTGGTGCGCACCCGCGTCGGGCTCTACCTCGGAGTCGCCTTCGCGGCCTGGGTCTCCGGGCAGCACCTGCTCTTCTCGTACGACGTGGTGCAGTCCGGCGAGGGTGTCGGCAACGAGCTGATCTACATCATCGCGGCCGTCATCGGCGGCTGCCTGATCACCGGCGGCTACGGTTCGGCGATCGGCTCCGCCGTCGGCGCGATCATCTTCGGCATGACCAGCAAGGGCATCGTCTACGCGGAGTGGAACCCCGACTGGTTCAAGTTCTTCCTGGGGGCGATGCTGCTCCTGGCCACCCTGCTCAACGCATGGGTACGCAAGCGCGCGGAGGCGACGAAATGACGGCCACCCAGGCTCCGGAACCCCGGGACGCGGCCGCCCCGGCGCTCGTCGAGCTCGACGGGGTGTCGAAGTACTACGGCAACATCAAGGCGCTCCAGGACGTCTCGCTGGAGGTCCACGCGGGGGAGATCTCCTGCGTGCTCGGCGACAACGGTGCGGGCAAGTCGACCCTCATCAAGATCATCGCCGGACTCCACCGGCATGACGCCGGCAGCTTCCTGATCGAGGGCGAGGAGGCCACCCTCGCCAACCCGCGTGACGCCCTGGACCGTGGCATCGCCACCGTGTACCAGGATCTGGCGGTCGTCCCGCTCATGCCGGTCTGGCGCAACTTCTTCCTCGGCTCGGAGCCGACGAAGGGCGCCGGCCCGTTCAAGCGCCTCGACGTGAAGTTCATGCGGGAGACGACCCGCGCGGAGCTGCTGCGCATGGGCATCGACCTGCGCGACGTCGACCAGCCCATCGGGACCCTGTCGGGTGGCGAACGCCAGTGCGTGGCCATCGCCCGCGCGGTGTACTTCGGTGCCAAGGTCCTCGTCCTCGACGAGCCGACCGCCGCGCTCGGCGTCAAGCAGTCCGGCGTCGTGCTGAAGTACGTCGCTGCCGCCAGGGACGCCGGTCTCGGCGTGGTCCTCATCACGCACAACCCGCACCACGCCTACCTCGTGGGCGACCGTTTCGTCCTGCTGAAGCGCGGCGCGATGTCCGCGAGCCACACGAAGGACGACGTCACCCTGGACGAGCTGACCCGCCAGATGGCGGGAGGCAGCGAGCTCGAGGAGCTCAGCCACGAGCTGGAGAGGGCCCCGGCCCCCGACCACCTCGGCGGCCGGCCGGTCGGTGAAGACACCCCGTAGCGGACCGCACGGTCACCCCGCCCCTCACCCGGAGGCCGCTTCCAGGGGCGGGGAAATGGCAGAATCGTCCCCGGCGGGCGCCGTCCGCCGCCGGAACCGCACCCGTCCGGCCCCCCGACCTGCGCAGGGACGATGAGCACGTACCGCGACCTCACCCACCGCGGCTCCGCCCGAGCCACCGTCCTGCGGACCGTCGGCACCCGGGAGCGGCGCTCGCACCTCACGGCCCCCCGGGTCCCCACCGTCGGGATCGACATCGGCGGCACGAAGGTGATGGCCGGAGTCGTCGACGCCGACGGCAACATCCTCGAGACCCTGCGGGCCGAGACGCCGGACAAGTCCAAGAGCGCCAAGGTCGTCGAGGACACCATCGTCGAGCTGGTCCTCGACCTCTCCGACCGGCACGACGTGCACGCCGTCGGGATCGGGGCCGCCGGATGGGTCGACGCGGACCGTTCCAAGGTGCTGTTCGCCCCGCACCTCGCCTGGCGCGACGAACCCCTCAGGGACGCCCTGGCCTCACGGCTGGTCGTTCCCGTGATGGTCGACAACGACGCGAACACCGCCGCCTGGGCCGAGTGGCGCTTCGGCGCCGGCCGCGGTGAGGACCACCTGGTCATGATCACGCTGGGAACCGGGATCGGCGGCGCGATCCTGGAGGACGGGCACGTCAAGCGGGGCAAGTACGGCGTCGCGGGCGAGTTCGGCCATATGCAGGTCGTGCCGGGCGGGCACCGCTGCCCGTGCGGCAACCGTGGCTGCTGGGAGCAGTACAGCTCGGGCAACGCGCTCGTACGCGAGGCGAGGGAGCTCGCCGCGGCGGACTCCCCGGTGGCGTACGGCATCATCGAGCGGGTCAAGGGCAACGTCCCCGAGATCACGGGGCCGCTCATCACGGAGCTGGCTCGCGAGGGCGACGCCATGTGCGTCGAACTCCTCCAGGACATCGGTCAGTGGCTCGGTGTCGGTATCGCCAACCTCGCCGCCGCCCTGGACCCGTCCTGCTTCGTCATCGGCGGTGGCGTCAGCGCCGCCGACGACCTGCTGATCGGCCCCGCAAGGGACGCCTTCAAGCGCCACCTCACGGGCCGCGGCTACCGACCCGAGGCCCGGATCGCGAAGGCGCAGCTCGGCCCCGAGGCGGGAATGGTCGGCGCCGCCGACCTGGCCCGGCTCGTCGCCCGCCGGTTCCGCCGCACCAACCGGCGCCGGGTCGAGCGTTACGAGCGTTACGCGCAGTTCTACGACCAGGCGGCGAGCACCATCCGGAGCACCCGTGGCACTCGTACCGACTGAGGGCTCTCCCGCGACGCCCGGTGGCCCGCGGGCCGCCCGTCCGCGGCACCCCGGTGCCGCCCGGACATCCGGCCGCGGCCGTGGCCGTCCCACCGTCATCCGCACGACTCCGCTCCGTACCGCAGCCCCGAGGGATCACCGACCATGACCGCAGCCGAGCAGAACATCGTGCGGAGCCAGCCGCCTTCGTCCGGTTCCCCCGGCTCACCGGGGACACCCGGGTCCTCCGGCGCCCCGGGCTCCCCGTCGGACGGCGGTGGCACGCCTCCGCAGGACCGGCGCAGGGTGATCCGCCGACGGCTGATCACACTGACGATCATCGTCCTGCTCATCGGCATCCCGGCCGGCTACCTGGTGATCTCGGCCGGTCAGAGCCGCCGCTCGGGCAAGGACAAGGAGGCCGAGGCCGCCGCGCAGGGACTGCGCGAGGACTGGCCGTCCGGGATGCAGCGCAGGATCTTCGAACTGCCCGTCCCGGGCAACGCGACCGGGGTCCAGTACTACGAGACGAACAACTGGAAAGCCAGCCGGATGTACGTGAAGTTCCGTACGACCTCGGCCGGACTGGACCGCTTCCTGAGCGGTATGGGCACCGGCCGGGCCGCACTGGAGACCGGCAAGGTCACCATCGGCGCCCGGGACCTCAAGATCACCGGCTGGTACTTCGGGCCGGGCGTCGACTGGGCGGGCACGGTTCACAAGAACAAGGACCCGCGCCCCACCCAGAACATCACCGTCAACATGACCGACCCGGCGGCGCCCGTCGTCTACGTGGTGTCCGCCGCCACCCCCTGAGGGCCGCGCACGGCGGTAGATTCGACGCGTGTGCCACTACGCGGAGAAGTCCTACAAGCTGCACTACGCGTGCGTGCCGTGCCGGGTCTCGTTCAAGAGGCATCCCGCGTCCGTGCCCGAAGGGCATCGCTGTCCCCGGTGCTCGGGGCCGGTGCTCTGCGCGGGGCACGACTTCGCTGCGCCACGGCGTCGGAACACCAAGGCGTGGACCGTCGTCGCCGCGGTGCTCGGAGCGGGCCTCCGCTACGAGGGCCTGGAGCCGTGCGGATGCGGCAGGAGGCCGGAGTTCCGGCCCCGGACCCGGGCCCAGCTGCGCGCACGCCGGATCGCGGCGGCACGTACGGGAGCACCGCTCGCGGAGATGCTCCGACGCGAGGATCCGGCCGGATGACCGGAATGCCAGGCGGCATCGCAGGGCGCTGAACGCGCTCGGCCCGCCGCGATCCGCGAACCCGGCTCACGGACGCCGGCCCGGTGGTGTCCCCGTCAGGCGGCGAACGCGTCCACCCCGGTCATTTCGGCGGACAGCTCCCACAGGCGGGCGGCCTGCGCGGGATCGACGGCCCACTCCTTGACGCCCGTACGGGAGCCCTCGGTCGCGGGCTCGGCGATGTCGCAGTCCTCCAGATAGACGCCGCCGATGCCGTCCAGCCGCGGCGAGGTCGCCGCCCACACCTGGGTCGCGGCGCCCTGCTGCGGGGTCTTGAACCACTCGGGGTGCAGGATGTCACCCTTCTCGTCGATCCAGCCCCTGTCGACCATCTCCTGCTTCGGCAGATGCCGCTGGAGAGGGGTGAGGATGCCACCGGGATGCAGAGCGAAGGCCCGCACCCCCCTGTCCCGCCCGAGCTTGTCGAGATGGACCGCGAACAGCACGTTGGCCGTCTTCGCCTGGCCGTACGCCTCCCACTTGTCGTAGCCGTGGGCCCAGTGCACGTCGTCCCAGCGGATCGGTGAAGCGTGGTGGCCGGTCGACGAGACGGAGACGACACGCGCACCGCCGGCCTCGATCGACGGCCAGAGGTGGTTGACCAGGGCGAAGTGACCGAGGTGGTTCGTGGCGAACTGGGCCTCCCAGCCCGGACCCACCCTGGTCTCGGGGCAGGCCATGATGCCCGCGCTGTCGATGACTACGTCCAGTGGCCGGCCGGAGGCGACGAAGCGCCGGGCGAAGGCCCGCACACTGTCCAGATCGCCGAGGTCCAGCTCGTCCACCTCCACGCCCTCGACGCCGGCCAGGTTCTCCCGGGCCGCCTCCACCCGACGGGCCGGGACCACGACCTGTGCCCCGGCCTTCGCCAGCGCGCGTGTCGTCTCCGCGCCGATGCCTGAGTAGCCGCCCGTCACCAGGGCGAGCCGGCCGGAGAGGTCGAGGCCTTCGAGGACGTCGTCGGCGGTGCTCCGGGCATCGAAGCCCGAACCGATCCTGCGCTGCTGTGCGGTGTCGTCGTTCATGACCGCACGCTACGAATTCGAGTGCTCTCGAAGTCAAGCGCGCCCCGCCCCCACCGCCCGGAGAGCCGCTGACGGGCGATCAGCGTCGACCGAACAGCCGAATCAGTGCCGTCGGCGAGGGCGGCGGGACCGGTGTGCTCCGTCTCGTATACGGAGCTCCCGCACAGTCCGGTACCTGCCCCGGCAGGCTGCGACCTGTCGCGCGGGGAAGGGGCGGCCGGTGCGGCGTACCGCCGTGTCGGAGCCGTGCCACGCGGGTGAACAGGGGGTGTCCGGGCCTCCGTGAGGTCACGATCGGCCTGCCACAGCAAAAGCAACATCGCTGTCCGTCCGGGGAAACGCGATCGAAACAACATCAACAAAAAGTTGACCCGCTGTTCCGGACGACGCGCCCGGCATCGATCTCCGTCCCCAACGCCCGTCCATCCCGCCGCTGTTCTCCCCATTCCGGAGGCTCCGCCGTGTCCCAGGTCCCCGACGCATCCGCGTCCCCCGCCAACCCAACCGCCCGACACCCGGTCGACGAGGTCCTGCCGCCGGCCCGGCTGGGTCTGCTCGGCCTCCAGCACGTGCTGGTGATGTACACCGGCTGTGTCACTGTCCCGCTCGTCTTCGGTGCCGCCGCCGGGCTCGACACCTCCACCATCGGCCTGCTCATCAACGCAGACCTGCTGGTCGCCGGGCTCATCACCCTGCTCCAGGCACTCGGCATGGGCAAGTTCCTCGGGGTACGGCTCCCGGTCGTCGCGGGAGCCACCTTCGCCGCCGTCACCCCGATGATCCTCATAGCCGGCGAGTACGGTCTCCAGGCGGTGTACGGCTCCATGATCGCCGCCGGTGTCTTCGGGCTGCTGGTCGCGATCCCGTTCGCCCGCGCGGTGCGGTTCTTCCCGCCACTGGTCAGCGGGTCCGTCATCACCGTGATCGGGCTCTCCCTGATCGGTGTCGCGGCCGGACTGATCGCCGGTCAGGACCCCACCGCCAAGGACTACGCGGCCCCCAGCCACCTCGCCCTGGCCGGCGGCATCGTCCTGCTGATCGTCCTCGTCAACCGGTTCGCCGGCGGCTTCCTCGCCCAACTCGGCGTGCTGCTGGGCCTGCTCGTCGGCACGGCGATCGCCGTACCCATGGGCCTGACCGACTTCTCGTCGGTGGGCGGCGCCGACTGGTTCGGCCTGGCTTCCCCGCTCCACTTCGGCGCCCCGCAGTTCCCGGTCGCGGCCGTCATCTCCATGTGCGTCGTGATGCTGGTGATCTTCACCGAGTCCACCGCCGACATGCTCGCCGTCGGCGAGATGACCGGCCGCCCGCTCACCCGCAAGGACCTGGCGCGCGGTCTCGCCGCCGACGGGCTCTCCGGCATCCTCGGCGGCTTCATGAACGGCTTCCTGGACACCGTGTTCGCCCAGAACGTCGGCCTGGTCGGCATGACCAAGGTGCGCAGCCGCTACGTCGCCGCGGTGGCCGGCGGGATCCTCGTGGTCCTCGCCCTCATTCCGAAGCTCGGCGAGATCGTCGCCTCCCTGCCCGGCCCGGTCATCGGCGGTGCCGGACTCGTCATGTTCGCCACGGTCACCGCCGTCGGTATCAACACCCTGCGCAAGGTACGGTTCGAGGGCACCAGCAACCTGCTCATCGTGGCCGTCTCCATCGGGGTCGGCATGCTCCCCGTCGTCGCCCCGACCTTCTACCACGCCTTCCCGACCTGGGTGCAGATCATCGGCGGCAGCGCCATCACCAGTGCCACCGTCGCCGCGTTCCTGCTGAACCTGCTGTTCAACCACACGCCGGGGCGGGAGAAGCCCGGTGCTCAGGGACCGGGACCGGACCGGAAGCCGGCCCCGGAATCCGCGACGACCGCCTGAGACGCGCCGGGACGTGCCGCTGCGCCCGCCCCTGCCGCCGATCAGCAGGTGGCCGCGCGGGGCACGTCGTCGCCGTACCCCGCGAGCGAGCACAGAGTCGCGAACGAGAGTTTCCACTTCCCGTCCTGGAGCACGGCGGTGCCGGTGAGGTCCGCGGCGGCGGTCCCGCCCTCCGACAGGAGGGCGTAGCTCACAGTGGCTCGCAGATCATCGGCGAACTCCACTGCCGCCACGTGGGATCGCAGCAGGCTCGCGCGTGGGTCCACGGCGAAGGCCTCGACCATCAGACCGTACTGGTCGCCGTTCTCGACCAGTTCGGTCCGGTCCTCGACGGAGGACTCCGGGGCGAAGAAGCGCTCCCAGGCGTCTCGGACGCCCTCTTCCGCCGCTACCGGATCGGCGGGGGCCGACGCGGTCGGCACGGACGCCCCCGGCGGTCCGGGCGAGGGCGTGGAGCGCACAGGGAGGACGGTCGTCGACGACCGGGGGGCGGCCGAAGGGTGGGGAGCGGACTCCCTCCGGCCCCCGTCCGTGCACGCGGAGAGGGCCAGCAGAGCGACAAGTACGACGAGAACCGACGTGGGTACCGACCGCAACCAGGGCACAACCGCTGCTCCTCACTCCGCATCCGGTCCGGCGCACACCTCGGAGGCCTTGTAGGTGGCCGCTCCGCGGCGGCGTGCGCCCGCTCCGAGCGTAGAACCGGGACCGGACGACGGCCGGGAACACCACGCGCAGCGACCGGTTCGTGAGCCTCGGGGGTTCGGCCGCCTCCGGCCCCCGTCGCCGGGAGCCCGCCTCAGGAACGAGGTGCCTTTGTGCCGTGCACCGCCGTGTATTCGGCGGCGAGCCAGGGCCCGAGATCATCGATGAGCATCCGGAGCAGTGCCGTGTCCGCCGAGGGCGCCCGCCCTGCGGCCGCCGCCGCGAGCATCTGCTCGGCGCGCCCGGGGTAATAGTGGCCGAAGACCGTGGCGGAGCGCCCGAGATCGCTGGTCCAACCGCCCCATCGGGGCATGACCAGGGTGAACCCCGTACGGACCAGGCGCCTGGCCGAGGTGCGGACCAAGGAGCCGAGTGCGCTGTCGTCGGCGAACTCGGCGGCCCGGTTGCGCCACCTTGTGAGGGCGAGAGCGAGATCGCCGTTCGTCTCCCTGGCCAGCAGGGTGGTCGGGCTGTACCGGGGGAGTTGCCCGGCGAGGTCGTCCCCCAGCAGCGGGGTGCACAGGCAGGCGACGAAGAAGCCGCCGTCGTGGCGCTCCTGCTCGCCGAGCAGCGTCCTGGCGCTGGACAACAGGATGCCGACGCCGTCGATCTGGGGGAACGCGCGGTCGAGCCGGCGCTCGATCGTGGAGGCGTCGGCTCGGTCGGCGTCGGTCGGTTGCTCATGGAGAGCCAGCAGAAGGTCGAGATCGGAGATTCCGAGAACGGCGGTGCCGCGGGGAATGCTGCCGTAGAGGTAGGCGCTGTGCAGCCGGGCATCGCCGAAGGTCTCGGAGATCAGGCTCCGGGCGGCTGCGACCACGGGGTTGAACTCCTCCCGCACACGGGCGTGCGAGCCCTCCCTGGCGATCGTGCCGTCGTGGTTCAGGCCTTTCTCGTCCACAGGTTCTCCGGGTCAGTGCGGAGCCTGTATCGGATGAAGGGCGTTGCTGATGCTGCAGCCCCCCTCGCCCGGCATCCGCTGGACGCGGGCCGGGACCCACACCTCGGTGGAACCGGGGCGCACGGCGGCGACCAGGCAGTCCTGCGGATCGAAGCCGTTGCCCTCCAGCGACAGCAGAACGCCGACGACGCCGTCCTCGGCCCGCACCTCGGAACGGATCGCGGGATCCAGGTCCAGGGAGGAGAGCGTACGGCGCACATCGGCCTCGTCCGCCCGGCCGCCCTCGGGTACCCGGGGGAGCTCCGCGCGCAGCTGTTCGTAGGGCAGCCGGGGCGGCTCGGGCGGTGGGGGGAAGGTCAGCGCCGGGCCGTCCGGACAGCGCACGTCGTCGGGCTCCTCGCCCCAGTCCGCCTTCGTCGACACCCGTACGCGGAAACAGCGCAGCACGGTGACCTCCTCGACGTCGATCCATCCGTGGTAGGCCGAACCGGACGTGCGGACCACCACGTCGACCCCGTCCCCGTCGTTCGTCGACGTACCCGAGAGTCGCATGACCTCCACACCGTCGATGCCGGACGCGGAGCGCCCGACCTCCTCCGCCGTACGGGGGCGCTGGCTGTCCAGGAGCTTGCCCGCCCTCAGCGCCACCTCCCGCGCGGCGTCGGTGGCCTCCGCGTCGGAGGACTGGAGTACGCCGCACCCCACGGTGAACACCAACAGCGTGACCGGCAGCAGCAGTCGGCGCACACGGCCCCCTTCCCCCATCGCTCGCGACGGTCAACCCCCGTCGAGCCCACCTTAGTTCAGGTGATCGTACCGAGTCGGCCGGTGAGCGTCGGCGTCTGCCGAGCCCGGCGAGAGGGCTCAAGCCGGCACGGCAAGGCCACGTTGCGGCCTCTAGGGCACGGCTCCTCCCGCATCGAAAGATTTCGCCCTTGACGCGGAAAATTTCGCGTGGTCTTCTGCTGCACGCCGGACGAGGGAACCAGCGCCCGACACATGAGGAGGACGCGGTGATTTGGAATGCGGACTCGTCTCAGGCACGGGAGACGGCCCCCGGGCAGGTGCCCGGAGCGCGGGCGATCGCCGCGGTGGCCGGTCTGGCCTTCGCCTTGTTCAGTTTCGCCACGGTCGAGGCGCTGCCGGTCGGACTGCTCCCGCAAATCGCGGACAGTCTGGAGGTGTCGGTGCCGTCGGTCGGTCTCCTGGTGACCGGATACGGCTTCGTGGTGATGGCGACGGCCGTTCCGCTGACCACGGCGACCCGGCGAGTACCCCGACGCCGCCTGCTGGCCGTGCTGCTCACGATCTTCACGGCCGCCACGCTGATCTGCGGAACGGCCCCCGGGTACGGCGTGCTGATGGGGGCACGCATCCTGATCGCGCTCACCCACGCGGTGCTGTGGTCGGTGGTCGCGTCGGCCGCCGCCGGCATGTTCCCCGAACGGCAGCAGGCGAAAGTGGTCGCCCTGCTGTTCGGCGGCTCCGCCATGGCCCAGGTCGCCGGTGCGCCCGCGGGGACCTGGCTCGGTCAGGCGACCGACTGGAGGGTGCCCTTCGTCGCGATGAGCGGGCTCGGTCTGGTCGCGGCGGTCGTCGTGGTCGGGATGCTGCCGTCGTCGCCGGTCGAGGAGAACCCGGCCGCGACCGCACTGGAGCCCAGCCGAGTCCGTTTCGCGCTCGTCGTGACGGCGACCGCCCTTGTCGTCGGAGGGTTCTTCACGTTCTACACCTATGTCACGGTCTTCCTCACGGATGTCTCCGGGATGCCATCGCGCTCCCTGGGAGCGGTGTTCGCGGTGGGAGGACTGGGAGGGCTCGTCGGGACAAGCCTGTCGGGCATGCTGTCGGCCCGCTCCACCCGGGGCACCATGACCGGATCCGTTGCGGTGATGACAGCCTCACTGGGACTCCTGGTCACGGCGGGGACGCGCCCCGCCGCCTCCGTCACGGCGGTGACCCTGAGCCTGACGGCTCTGTCGGCCATGGTCACAGCGCTCACCACCCGCATTCTGCGCATCGCTCCGGGGAACGTGGACGTGGCGGCGGCGGGCAGTTCCGCCGCCTTCCAGGCAGGCCTGGCCGTCGGCTCCTTCCTCGGGGGGTGGGTCCTTGAAGACCATGGTCCGCGTGGAGCCGCCCTCCTGGGGACGCTCCTGGTGGCCGCCGGGCTCATCCTGCTTCTTGCCGAGGAGCCTCTCTGCCGCCCGGTCCGGGGGAGGGGAAGAGGGGGAATCCCACCAGCCCCGTACTCCGAGGCGCCGCCTCCGGACAACAGCACGTCACGTGCAGGGTGACGTGAGCGGGCTCGGCCTCCCCGCAAGGGCCCCACGCCTCACCAGGCGATCCCGGCCGCCACCGGCAGATGGTCACTGGCGGTCCTCGGAAGAGTCCAGGCGCCCCGTACCTCCACGCCCCGCACCAGGATCTGATCGATGCGCGCCATCGGGAAGGACGCGGGCCAGCTGAAGCCGAACCCGTCACCGGCTTCCTCCTGGGCCGAACGCAGTCGTTCCTCCAGGCCGTCGAACACGCGGTCGTCGAGCGTGCCGTTCATGTCGCCGAGGACCAGCACCCGTTCGCCCCGCTCGGCGGCCACGGCCTTCGTGAGCTTCGCGGCACCGGCGTCGCGTGAGTCCGTCCAGAAGCCGCCCCTGGGCATCAGACGTACGGAACCCAGGTGCGCCACGTACACCGCGAGCGGCCCTTGTTCCGTGGCCACCGTGGCACGCAGTGCGCGGGCCGGCTCCACAGGCCTGTCCTCGGACGCGCGGGTGAGCGCCAGGGGGCCGACATCGCCGCGCAGTACGTCCACCGCTCGTGTGTCCGACAGCGGCAGCCTGCTCCACAGTCCGACCGTGCCCACGACCACATGGTGCGGAAAGCGGGCGGCAAGGGCCTTCTCGTACGTGGCCGCGACCCGGGGCTCCAGCTCCTCCAGCGCCAGCAGATCCGCTCCCGAAGTGCTCAGGGCGCGCGCGGTCCCGGCCGGATCGGTGTTCTGCGCGCCGACGTTGTGGCTGACCACGGTGAGATCGGCGCCCTCCACGGACTTCGGTACGAGCAGCCCGCCGAAGAGGCTCAGCCACGCCACGACCGGCAGCACCAGCGCCGCCACCGCCGAGGCCGAACGGCGCCACAGCGCGGCGGCGCACAGCACCGGGACGGGCAGGCCGCACCACGGCAGGAAGGTTTCCACCAGGGAGCCGAGCCCGCCGTGGTCAGGTACCTCCCCATGGAAGGTCAGGAGCAGACCGATGAGCAGTGCGAGAGCCGCGAGCAGCAGGCCGCGGCGCCACGGACCCGGCCTCCGCAGAGCGCGGCAGCAGCCGAGCAGCCGTCCGCCCCAGGTGCTCCGGCGCCGGTCGGGCGGTGTACCGCCCCTGGGCGTTCCGGCTCTCCCGGCCTCACCGACTTCCCTCGGAGCGCTGGTGTCCACGTGTGCCGTTTCGTTCACTGCTCCGTCGTCCTGGGGGAGAAGGGGATGGCCGGGACGGGCAGACGTACCTCGACACGGAGTCCGCCCGCGGGCACGGCGGTGACGGCGAGCGTCCCGTCGTGCACCTCGGTGATGCGTCTGACGATGGCCAGACCGAGACCGACCCCGCCGTGGTCGTCGCGGACGCGTCCGGCGCCGCGCTGGAACGGCTCGGTGAGCGTCGACACCAGGTCCGGAGCGAGCCGCTCGCCACTGTTCTCGACCGTGAGCAGCGCGGCCCCCCGGTCCGTCCGGGTCTCGACCCGCACGGTGCCGCCCTCTGGCAGGTTGTGGACGATGGCGTTGTGCAGCAGGTTCGTCGTCAGTTGCAGCAGAAGTGACGGCGACCCGTCGGCCGGAGTGATCTCGCCGCAGGCATCGACACGGACACCGCGTCGCTCGGCCAGCGGCAGCAACGTCTCGGCTGCCTCGTCCACGAGCAGGGACAGGTCGACGGGCTCCCGTGTGAAGGTGCCCTGGCCGGCACGGCTCAGTACGAGCAGTGCCTCCGTCAGATCGATGGCCCGGGTGTTGACGGCGCGCAGGCGGGTGAGGACCTCGTCGGGGGCGCGGTCCGGATCGCCGACCGCCACGTCGAGCAGGGTCTTGGAGATGGCGAGCGGGGTGCGGAGTTCGTGCGCCGCGTTGGCCGCGAACCTCCGCTGCTCGTCGACGTGCGCCTCGAGCTGGACGAGCATCGAGTCGAAGGCGTCGGCGAGTTCGCGGAACTCGTCCTGGCGGCCCGGCAGCCGGATCCGATGGGTGAGTGATCCCCGTGCGGCGACGCGCGCCGCATCCGTGACGCGGGTCAGCGGGGCGAGCATGCGGCCTGCCAGGAACCAGCCACCGACCAGACCGAACACGAGCAGGAACACCATCACCCCCGCCGCCCTCGGTGCGAAGACGTCCAGAAGGGCCGACCGGACCGGGAAGACGTCACCAGGAGGGCGTACATCCGGATTGTGGAGCATCGCGCGATCAGGGACGTAGCGGAGCAGGAACGCCCACACCGCGGCCAGCAGCAGACCGCCCGCCACCACGAGGAATCCGGCGTAGCTGAGGGTGAGTCTGAACCTGACGCTCAGCCCTGGCCGCCTATCCACGGCCACCCGCTCCGCCGACGTCCTCGCCCCGGGTGCCGATGCGGTACCCGGCGCCCGGCACCGTGACGACCACCCCCGGCTCGCCGAGCCGCTTGCGCAGAGCCGAGACCGTGATGCGTACGGCATTGGTGAACGGGTCCGCGTTCTCGTCCCAGGCCCGTTCGAGCAACTCCTCCGCACTGACCACACCGCCCTCCGCGGCCATCAGGATCTCCAGCACCGCGAACTGTTTCCGGGTCAGGGCGACGGGCCGGCCGTCCCGGTGCACCTCATGGCGGAACGAGTCCAGCTGCAGGCCCGCGAGCTCCCGTACGGGCGGCCTGCTGTGGGCGCGCCTGCGGTCGAGAGCCCGGATCCGGAGTACGAGCTCGCGCAGCTCGAAGGGCTTCGTCAGGTAGTCGTCGGCGCCGAGCCCGAACCCGCTCGCCTTGTCGTCGAGCCCGCCCGCGGCGGTGAGCATCAGGATCGGGATCCCGGAACCGGAGGCGACGATCCACCTGGCCACCTCGTCACCGCTGGGGCCCGGGATGTCCCGGTCGAGCAAGGCGATGTCGTACGGGTTGACGCTCAGCAGCTCCAGCGCGGTCCCGCCGTCCCCGGCGATGTCCGCCGCGATCGCCGCCGACCGAAGGCCGTCACGGATGGCCTCCGCCAGATAGAGCTCGTCCTCGACGATCAGTACACGCATGGCACGAGGCTACGAGCCGGGACATATCGTCGGCGTATCGGAACCCCGGCGTCGTGCCTCCGGTCCGTGTCTCCCGCCCGCGCTGCCGTGAGGACCCGCGCGTACCGGTCCGGTGCCGTCTTCGGCCGCCTCCGAACGCGGGCCGGAGCGCGGCTGTACGAGTGGTGCGCCGTGCGCGTCGGGACCGGAACACATGCCCGGGTGGCGTTTCCGCGACGGCGGACGTCGCCCACCACGCCACCGAGTGCTGTCCCGCGATGCATGGTGGGTCACCCTTAGCATGCGACGCATGGCCATCAAACTTGAGAACGTCGGCATCGCCGTTCGCGACCTCGAAGCGGCGATCTTCTTCTTCACCGATCTCGGGCTCACCGTCCTCGGCCGTGACACTGTGAGTGGCGAGTGGACGGACACGGCCGTCGGCCTCGACGGCAACCACGCCAACATCGCGATGCTCCAGACCCCGGACGGACGGGGCCGCCTCGAACTCTTCGAGTACATCCATCCCGAGGCGATCGAGACGGAGCCCACCCTGCCCAACGAGATCGGCATGCACCGCGTCGCCTTCTCGGTCGACGACATCGAGGAAGCCCTCGCGACGGCGGCACGCCACGGATGCCATCCGCTCCGCGGCGTGGCGACCTACGAGGACGTCTACAAGCTCACCTACCTCAGGGGCCCGAGCGGCATCCTCGTGATGCTGGCCGAGGAACTGAAGAAGAGCTGACGGCCCGGCCTGATCCGGCACTCGTGTCGTCGGGGACCGTGGGTCGTTCAGGGATCTGCTCGACTGCGGGGATCCCGGTTCAGTCGTCAAGCCAACCGGGGCTGACCATGCGGTACTCGTAGGCCATGACCACGACCTGCGACCTGTCACGAGCGCCGAGCTTGGCCATGATGCGGCTGACGTGGGTCTTCGCGGTCAGCGGCGAGACGACCAGTTGCGCGGCGATCTCGTCGTTGGTGCGTCCGGCGGCGATCAGCCGCATGACCTCACGCTCGCGGCCGGTCAGTGCGTCGAGGCGCCGGTCGGGCTCAGGAGGGTTGTCGGGCCGGCCGGCGAACTCGGCGATGAGCCGGCGTGTGACGGAGGGGCTGATGAGCGCGTCGCCCCGCACCGCGACGCGCACCGCGTGCAGGAGCTCCGCCGGCTCGGTGTCCTTGACGAGGAAGCCCGTGGCGCCTGCTCGCAAGGCTCCGTACACGTACTCGTCGAGGTCGAAGGTCGTCAGCATGACCACCTTCACCGCTGCCAGTTCCTGGTCGGTGGTGATGCGGCGAGCGGCTTCGAGACCGTCCATGACCGGCATGCGGATGTCCATCAGCACCACGTCGGGACGTAGCTCACGGCAGGCGGAGAGGGCGGACCGCCCGTCGGCGGCCTCCGCGACCACGTGCAGGTCGTCCTCGTCGTCGAGGATGCCCCGGATGCCGGCGCGTACGAGGCGCTGGTCGTCCGCCAGCAGGATCCTGATCATCGGTCACTCCGCCGATCGGCTCGTGTGGTCGGAGAGCGGCAGCCGGCCCCGGACGGCGAAACCGCCCGCGGTGCCGGGCCCGGCGCTCAGGGTTCCGCCCAGTGCGCGCGCCCGCTCCGTCATGCCCGCGATCCCGCTGCCTTCCCCTTGCGCGGACGGGGCCGAGCCTCGCCCGTCGTCCTGGACGCCGATGGTCAGTTCCCGGTCGCCGTGGTGGATCCGGACGACGACGTGACGGGCTCCGCTGTGCTTGACGGCGTTGGTCAGCGATTCCTGGACGATGCGGTAGGCGGCGAGGTCGACCGATGCCGGGAGCAGTGCGTGGGAGCCGCTCCGCTCGACCTTCACGTCCAGACCCGTCCTGGCCGCCGAGGTGACCAGCTCGCCGATCCTGGCCAGGCCCGGTGACGGGCCGGTGGGAGCCACTTCGTCCACCTGGCGCAGCACGCCGAGGGTGGCGCGCAGTTCCCGCAGGCCCTCCTTGCTGCCCTGCTTGATGGCGGTCAGCGCTTCCTGAGCCTGTGCGGGGTCCTTGTGCAGCCGGTGCAGGGCGGACGAGGCCTGCACATGGATCATCGACATGTTGTGGCCTATCACGTCGTGCAGTTCGCGGGCGATGCGCAACCGCTCCTGAGTGGCGCGCAGCCTCGCCTCCTCCTCCGCGTAGGCGACCCGGCCGTGGCGCATGGAGCCCAGGGCCAGTACGGCGACCAGCCAGCCGGTCAGCATGAACACCGCCGTGCCGTTGACATCTCCGGTGCCGGCCAGAACCCCTGCCCCCACGCCGATGACCATCACCGCGGCCATGGCGACCGATGCCTGCGTCCGCCCCTGGGCCGCCAGCGTGTACAGCGCGGCGATCGGAATCACGACGAGCGGGCCGTCGACCGTGCTCAGCAGGTAGTAGAAGCCCGTGCCGATCACCGTGAACCAGCCGACCGCCACGGGGTGGCGGCCGCGCGCGGGCAGTGCCGCACACACGGCCACCGCCAGGACCCAGGAGCTGATCGCCGACGCGGTCGCGTCCCGGTCCGAACCCAGTCGCTGCCCCTCGGCCACCCCGGCGAGTACCAGCACGAGCCCGGCGAGCGCGATGTCGGCACGAGGCCCCGTGAGCAGGCGGAGGCGCGTGACATCGAGGTGGGGCATTGCTTCATTCTGCCTGCGGTACGACGGCAACCAGGGGCATTTGTATGCATTCGCGTCGGGATTGGCTACTGAAGACGTACGCGACGGGCGCGTCGTACATCCGCTGGTGTACGCGCGGGGCCACCGCCTCCTGCCGCTGGTGCAGACCCAGTGTCAGCCGTGGGCCGACGCCCGTACCCCGGGCTCACCAGCACGATCGAGGGCATGTCGTCGTCACTCACCCGCACCCGGATCAGCGCCGCCCTCGTCGGCGCACTCGTGGGTGCCGCCTCCGGAATCCTGCTGGTCACGGCGGCCGGAGCCTTCTCGATCACCGCCGGGGGTGTGCTCACCGGGCTGACGCTCGGCGTACCCGCTCTCGCCGGCGCGGTCTCGGGCGTGTCGATGACCTCAGGCACCACTCGCTCGAACTCGAGGTAGGCACCATGTCTTCCCCCCGCGGCTCCGCCGCGTCTCTCGCCCCGCCCACCCCGCAGGACGCCGGGTCCGCAGCCGTCGGCCGGTTCGGCGCTCTGGCGGGCTGGGCGCAGCGCCATCGCTGGGCCGCTCTGCTGCTCTGGGTGGCCGTGGTGGCAGCGATCACGCTGGGCTCCACCGCAGCCGGTTCCGCGTACAGGAACGACTTCTCGCTTCCGGGCACCGAGTCCCAGGCAGCCACCGACCTGTTCAAGAAGCACGGCAGCGATCAGGCCGGCGACAGCGTCGAGATCGTCTTCAAGGACCGCGCGGGAGTCAGGAGCGCCGAGGGCGTCGTCGAGCCGATGCTGGCCGAGGTGAAGGGCATGGCAGGGGTCGCCGACGTGCGCAGCCCGTTCGCCGACGCCTCGGCGGTGTCCGAGGACGGCACCATCGCCTACGCGTCCGTCACCCTGGACGGAAAGACGGAGGACGTCCCCAAGGAGGACGTCGCGAAGATCATCGACACCGCGCAGAGCGTCGCCACCGAACACCTCCAGGTCGAGGTGGGCGGCGAGGCCGCGCGCAACGCGGAGGACAAGGAGGGCCCGACCGCGGAACTCGCCGGGATCGTGGCCGCCCTGGTCATCCTGGTACTGCTGTTCGGCTCGCTGCTGGCGGCCTCGCTGCCGCTGATCACCGCGCTCTTCGCCGTCGGCGGGGCCATCGGCCTGATCGCCCTGGCCTCCCACGTCTTCACCGTCGCCGACTTCACACCGCCCATCCTGATGCTCGTCGGGCTCGGCGTCGGCGTGGACTACGCGCTGCTGATCTTCTACCGCTACCGGCACGAACTCATGTCCGGCGCCCGGCCCGAGGAGGCCGGGCGCAAGGCGCTCGACTCCGCCGGGCGCACGGTCTTCTTCGCCGGTTGCACCGTCATCGTCGCACTGCTGGGCCTGGTCGCACTCGGCCTCGGCTCCCTGCAGGGCATCGCCCTCGCGGTCGCCATCACCGTCCTGATCACCATGGCCGCCTCCCTGGTGCTGCTGCCCGCCCTGCTCGCGCTGTTCGGTGACCGCATCCGGCGCCATGTCCTGAAGCAGCAGGCCAGGAGCATCGAGAAGGGCACGACCGAGGGCAACGGCTGGCGAGCCATGGCACGCGCCGTCCAGCGACGCCCGATCCCGACCCTGCTGGTCGGCGTGGTCGCGCTCCTCGCCCTCTCCGCGCCAGCCGTCGGCATGCGCCTCGGCTTCGCCGACTCCGGAAACGACCCCGCCGAGACCACCTCCCGTCATGCCTACGACCTGCTCGCCGAGGGCTTCGGCCCCGGCTTCAACGGACCCCTCATCGTCCTGGTCAAGGGGGATGAGAAAGCCGGAACGGCGGTCCGGGAAAAGCTCGCCACCACCACCGGCGTGGCCGCGGCCAGCCCCGCGATGCCTTCCGGGGACGGCGCCCTGTCGACCGTCTTCGTCTACCCGGAGACCTCACCTCAGGCCGAGGGGACCGTGGACCTCGTGCACCACCTGCGCGACGACGTGGCCCCACCCCTCGAACGCAGCACCGGAGCCGACGTACTGGTCGGCGGTGCGACAGCCGCCTCCCAGGACGTCTCGGAGACACTCGCCGACCGGCTGCCCCTGTTCGTGGCCGTCGTCGTGGGCCTCTCCTCGCTGCTGCTCCTGCTGGTTTTCCGGTCGGTCTGGATCCCCGTCAAGGCGGCCGTCCTGAACCTGCTGTCGATCTCCGCCGCACTCGGTGTGATCACCCTGGTGTTCCAGCACGGCTGGTTCGGAGCACAGCCGGGTCCCGTCGAAGCCTTCATCCCTGCGCTGATCTTCGCGATCGTCTTCGGGCTCTCGATGGACTACGAGGTCTTCCTCATCTCCCGTATCCACGAGGAATGGACGCGCACCAAGGACTCCTCGCGATCCGTACGTGAGGGTCTCGCCTCCACCGGGAAGGTCATCACCGCGGCGGCGGCCATCATGATGTTCGTCTTCGGGGCGTTCGTCCTCAGTGCCGACCGGATGCTCCAGCAGTTCGGACTCGGCCTGGCCGTGGCCATCCTGCTCGACGCCGTGGTCATCCGGTGCCTCATCGTCCCCGCCGTCATGCAGATGCTCGGCCCACGTGCCTGGTGGCTGCCCGCCCCACTGGCCCGAAAGCTGCCCAAGGTGTCCGTCGAACGCCCCGAGCGGGACTGACCTCGGCCCCGACCTGCCCCGGAAGCCCGTCGAACCCGCGACCGGCGGCGCCGGCCGGGTGAGCAGGGCACCGGCCTCGCCGAGGTACCCCAGGTCGTCGTACGGGGCGTGACGTGCAGCGACACGGGACAGACAGCGACAGGGGTCGGTGACCGGATGCCCGGTCGCCGACCCGGCCTAAGTCGCCTTGACGCTGTGGCCGCCGAAGCCGCTGCGTCGGTCGGAACCGTTGTTCTGGTCGTGCCACCATTCGTCGAACTCCGGCTGCCCCATGGCGGACCAGTCGGGGGTGTTCTCGACCTGTGCCGCGCCCATCCTGCGGGCCAGGGCGACCATGGCCGCGCCGATCGCGCGGCGGCCGGCGTCGTAGCTCCCCAGGACCTCCTCCCAGTCGTCCCCGGCGGCCCAAGCCTGTTCCAGCGCGTGGGCGTCCTGGAGCGCCTTCACGCTGCCGCCGCCGATGTGCGGCCTCGCGACGCTGGCGGCGTCACCGACGAGGACCATCCGGCCCTGGGTGTAGCGCGGGACCTCCAGGTCGTAGATGGGCTGGATGAAAGTGGTCGCGGCCGGGGTGCGGAGCACTCTGGCGGCCCAGTAGGGCGGGAAGTTGTCGGCGACCAGGCCGCGGAGGTATGCCGTGAGCTCCGCATCGAGCCGGCCCGGAGGCAGCGACGTCGGGGTCCGCAGGCCGGCCTCCAGACTCTCGGCCCACGGGGGGGTCGTGTAGAGCACCCAGTTGAGGAGATGCCCTCCGGCACCGTCCGGGATCCGGTAGATCATGCAGTGGCCGCCGGGGAAGACGATGTTGTGCGCTTCGTGCCCGTCCGAGGGGAGGTCCGCGGCGTCCGGCGACGTTCCGCGCCAGCCGATGTAACCGGCGTACGTCGCCTCCGCGCCGGGGAACATGGCCTCCCGGACGACGGATCGGTACCCGTCCGCGCCGATCACGACGTCGAAACGCTCCTTCTCCCCGCCGTCGAGCCGCACTGTCACGCCGTCGGCGTCCGGCTCCACATCGGTGACCACCGCGCCGGACCGGTAGAAGACGTCTTCGGGCACTCGGCGGCGCAGCTCGCTCCACAAGGAGCCCCAGCTGTAGGCGCGGAAGGGGAACGGCTGCTCCCCGATGACGCGCCCGTGCTCCGTGTCGCCGTCGCGCGCGCTCCACACCCGCCGGCTCAGGGGCGCCCAGGGCATCTCCGGGGTCACGTACCCGCCGTCCCTCAGCTCGTCGAACCTGTCGCTGTGCAGCGCTATGCCCACCCCCCTGTCGCGGAGCCTGGCGTCGGCGCGCTCCAGGACGGTGATCCGCTCGGCTCCGCCGCGCGACGCCGCCAGGGCGGCGGCGCACCCCGCGATACTCCCGCCGACCACGGCGATGCTGCCTCCGCGCATGACTGGCGCTCCTTCCGCTCCGTTGCCCGGTCGTTGTCGCTGTTCCGGCCTCGGTCCTGACGGTGCAGCCGACTTCAACTCCACTGACATGGAGGCGCGTTGATTCGAAGGGGCACCCTATCGGGAGAGGATGTGGATGATCACCTGTCATCGGCTTACGCATCCGACGCCGCGCCACGCCGCGGGGGCGGGGCAGGCGGTGTCGTCACGGTGGTGAGGACGGCCGGAACCGTAGGCCGGCCCGGGAGGGAGGGAGCCGGCGCCCGGTACCCGGAGTCGCGCCGATGGAGGTCGGCAGTTGGTGCGGGGCCTCAGCAGAACCAGCCGTTCTGCACCCACCCTCTGCGGTTGATGTCTCCGTAGGCGAAACCGTAGACCCAGTCACCGCCGCCCTGCTCCACGAGGAAGGTCTGGCCGCGGTACAGGGTGCCCATCCACGCTCCGTGGGGAGCGGTGACCCGCACGAACAGGTCCTGGGCACAGACGGTTTCGCGCTGTCCCACCGTGCCGTCGGCCGCGCCTGCGGGGCTTGCCGTCATCAGGACCGCGGCGGTCGCCAGAGCCAGGGTCGTGAGCTTGCTCATCGGGGTCATGTGTCGTCCGTTCCGTCGCTGCCGCAGGAGTGTCACCAGGATCCGTAGCCGCCGAGGCATTCCTGCCTGACGAAGCCCCAGTCGTTCGGGCCGAAGTCGAACGTGGCGGCCCAGCCGTTGTAGACCGGGTGGGCGCCCCGGGTGTGCCCGACCTTGTCGCCGCGCGACAGGGTGCGCTTGAGCCCGGCCGGACCGGACGAGCTGTCGTAGTTCGCGTAGAAACTCGCGCTGTCGCAGACGACGACCGCGTGTTCGGGGACGGTCGGCTCCGCCTGCGAGGTCCCCACGGGGATCAGGACGAAGGCTGCGGTCACGGTCAGTGGGAGGACTGCTCGCCATGTAGTGGGCATGACAGCAAGAATGGCGGAACGGCCGCCTTCGGTCGAGAGGGGTACTTCCTGCCCGCCGTTCACGATCCGCACCAGCCGCCCGTATCGGATCGTGCACTGCCTCGAGCTGCCGTGGCGTCCAAGGGCCGGGACTCCAGGGCCCGGGCACCCTCCTCTGGTGGTCTCAGAGCCGCTCGAAGGGCTCCGCGTAGGTGAAGACGCCCCGCAGCGCGGCGTCGTAGGCGTTCAGGGTGCGGACCTGGAAGTACTCGCCCCATGCCGGGTCCGGAGCGATGATGCCGTGGTCCGTGCTGGTGCGGAATCCGAACCGGCCGTAATAGGCGGGGCTGCCGAGGAGGGCGACGAGGGGCTCTTCCAGCGCATCCGCCGCGCCGAGCACGGTGTGAACGAGGGCGATGCCCACTCCGCGGCCCTGGTGGCCGGGGTGCACGCTGAGCGGACCGAGACCCAGGGCGGGAGTGGTACCGACGTGACCGCGGGTGCAGACCACGTGGCCGACCACCTCGTCACTGTCACCGAGCGCCACGAGCGACAGGGCCGACAGCCAGCCGCCGCTGACGCGCAGTTCGTCGAGGAGGGTCACCTCCACCGGGACCGGGGTTTCCGGCCCGGCGAAGGCCGCCGCGGTGACGGTCCTCACGGCGGGGACGTCCTCAGGTGTTTCACGTCGGATCAGCACCAGCACAGTCTGCGCCGCCTTCACACGGCGCCGCAAAACGAATTCGCGATGCGCCTGCCGGACGTCCCGGGGAGTCGGTGGTCGTCCCGCCGAGCGGTCGGCTCCGCACTCGCGGCCGAGAGCACGAGCGTGGGATTCCCGACGCCGGCTCCGCGCACAGTCCACCCGTCACGGTCCTCCCCGCCGGACGCCGCTGAACATGACCGACCGAGTCCCCCCGTTCACAACGCGGACTCGCCACCTGGTGGTGAGGTTTCGGCGGGTCAGGTGTGCGTGATCAGGTAAGCCGGGCCCTCGCCGCGCCGGGCGCGTTCGATGGCGTCGAGGCGGGCGAAGGCGCCCGGTGCCATCAAACCCTGCCAGGTCGCGAGGTCGTGGACGGCCCACATGTCGTGTTCGGCGGGGTCGAGGCGGATCCGGCAGAGCTGGTCGGCGGTGAGCTGTCCGCCGTCGAACACGAGCCCCACCTTGTTCAGAGGCTGGTGGGGCCCGGCGTGCAGGAAGTGCGTGAGCAGGAGGGGTGGCGTGTCGGGGGCGAGTTCGAGACCGGTCTCCTCGACCGCTTCCCGCCGGGCGGTTTGGAGGGGGTCCTCTCCCAGGGCGTCCAGGTTGCCGCCGGGGAACTGCCAGAGTCTGGAGCCGTAGACGGAACGGAGCTGGACCGGCCGGTCCAGTTCGTCGCGGACGTAGAGGCAGCCGTACACCGTGTGGTGGGGGACGGTCTGCGCGTACGCCTCAGCTGTCATCGTCATGGGGCGTCCGGGCCGGGCCGGGCGGTGGTCGAAGGCGAGGGCGAGTACGCCGAGGATCTTCTTGTCCGGCGGGTAGATGCCGCGGAAGTTGGCGAGCAGTGCGCCGGGCGCCCCGTCGGGGTCGATGCGGGCGGATTCCTCCGCGCTGAGCAGGTGCTCGAAGGAGGCGTACGGGGTGATCCGCCGGACGATGACGTCGAGTTCCCGCCCCGTGTCCCGGTCGTGGAAGACGACCGTGTCACCGACATCGATGTTGCGCTTGTCCGGGGCGGCCACTCTCACCTCGATCGTCTTCCGGCCGGCCTCCACCTGACGGTAGTACCGCCCGAGCAGGTGCATGTGGTGCTCGCGCCTTGCGTCTCCTGCTGCCGGGTTCGGGACGGCTGGGATCATCTGCTGTGTCTCGTCGGTCATGTGTGCCTCCGTTCGGTGCTTCTTCCGGAGCGCCGGGCAGGAGATCCAGCTCGCGGGTGCCAGGAGGCGAGGTGGCTGTCAGTCATGCGGGCCACCCCGTCTCGCTGTACAGCTCGCCGTTCTGGATCTTCTCGATGGCGAGTCGGGTGTAAGGGACGAGGTCGTCCGGAAGGGCGGCCGGGTCCCAGAATCTCCATTGCGTGCACTTGTCAGGCTCGCGCAGTTCCGGCTCCCCGCGCCAGGTACGGGTGCGGAAGAACAGGCCCATGCGGGGCGGGTTCCTGGGCCGGCCGATGTGGTGGACGATGTGGACGAGTTCGACGTCCTGGCTCTCGATGTGCAGGCCGGCTTCCTCCTGGGCTTCCCTGATCAGGCAGGCGATGGCTGATTCCTGCTCGCAGTGGCCGGCGAGGGCGTGCCAGGTGGACGGTGCGAAAGCGGAGTTGGGGTGGCGCAGCCCGAGCAGTACCATCCCGTCGGGCCGCTCCAGGTAGAGGTGGACGCCGATGATGTTGGGCACCGTGCCGCGCGGCGCAGCCAGGCGGACCTCCTTGGGTTCGGGCCCTCTCCGCGCTGTCGGGCTGCTGGCGGCATGGCGGAGTACGAGGTCGCTGGTGGTGTCCGCGATGCGCAGGCGATGAAGGTTCGAGGGGGTGAACCAGGCGAGCATCACCCCTTCTGCGAGGTGGAGGTCACGGGGGTCGCCGTTCCAGCGGCCGGCGTAGATGGTGACGGGCACGGTCGCGCCGGCGTCGTCGGTGGCGTACTCGGTGGCGAACCGGGTGAGGTCGGCGAGGTCGAGGCCGGCTTCCTCGGCCAGTTCACGCCGCACGGTGTGTTCCAGGGTGGCGTCCTGGGGCTCTCGGCCGCCGCCCAGCAGGGACCACATGCCCGGCTCCCAGATCTGGCCGGGGAAGAAGTCGCGCAGGTGGAGCAGGTACTCGCCGCGGTCGTTGTAGATCAGGGCCGAGGCATTGGCCGCCTCCGGTTCGATCTGGAGCGGGAGCTTGAGCAGCTTCTCACGCAGGATCGGTGAGGTTACCCGATCCACCGGGCGCCACTCGATGCCGCTGATCTGCACCTCGGTCGCGGTGTGCAGACGGAAGAGGAAGCGGAGGTGGAAGTGCTGGTGGCCGTGTTCGCCCTTGCCCGGGTGGGCGTCGATGTCGTGGATGCCGATGTCGAGCGGCACGGTCTCGTAGCCGGGCCACGGCGTGACGGCCCGGGGCGAGATCCGGGTCTCCTCGCGCATCTTCCGCAGCGCGGCCGCTACCAGGGACTCGTCGGTCGGCTCGATGCGGCTGCCGGGGGCGAGAGTCTGCCCGCCGTCCAGGTGCGGCACGTGCAGAACGCGGCCGAGCTGGTCGACGACGATCGCGCCGCAGGTGACGTGCTCGGTGAAGGTCGAGCGGCCGGCGATGTCCTCGCCGGTCCGGTCGAGGGCGTCCAGGAAGACGCTTAGCTGCTCGCGCTCGTGAGGGTGGCGAGCGAGGTAGGTATCGACGGTGGTGCGGATGTGCTGGCGCGACAACGGCATGGGGTTACCTCAGGGGCGTGGAGTGGGAGGAGGCGCTGTGGGTTCGGTTCAGCTCAGTCGCATCCCCTCTGCTGAGATCTTCTCGATGGCGACGGAGGTGTGGTGGGCAGGCCCCACCGCTCGCGTGCGGTGTCAGCGGCGCATTGGGCTTGCCGGGTTCCGGGCGGGCCTCAGCCCTCAGGGCGGCTGCCTGGGCAGGGCGACGAGCAGCTGGGCGAAGGGTGGACGGTGGACGGGCGGCTGCGCAGCACGGGTGGCAGGCGGTGATCAGGCGGTGCCGCCGCTCATCCGGCGTCGTTCCTTGAATCGAGGGCGGTGCGACGGGGCGGTGTCGGAGGGCACGATCGGCCAGTCCACGGTGATGTGGGTGTGCTTCTTGGCGAACACGTGCGGCTCGTGGTCCGGGCCCGCCGGATCACGGCCGGCTGCCGGGCGGGCGGTGATCAGTGGGCAGTGGCCGCCGCGGTGGTTGTCCTGCCAGGTCTCGACCTGTTCGGCCATTTCCCGCGCGGCGAGGTGACCTTGGTCGCCGTAACCGTGGACGACGAACTCGTGCCTGCCCTTGCCGTCGTCTCCGTCACCGACGCGCTCATGGGCCAGCCGGGCGAGGGAGGCTCCGCGGACGATCGCGGCGGCCGGCCAGTGCGGGGGCGGAGGGCTGGGGACCCGGTGTTCGCCTTCGGGGTCCGCTTCCAGGCGGCAGAAGCCGGGCAGGGCGCCGGCGAGGTAGAGCGTGAGGAGGTCGAAGGGCTCCTGCCCGCCGACGGTGATGCCGGTGCGGGTGACGGTCGGCTCGCGGGTGAGGGCGGGGGCGAGTTGGTCCACCGGCAGCGGGGTGCCGTCCTCCCAGGAGAGGTGAACTCCGGTGCCGGGGACGGTGAGGCGGTTGGGGTTCCAGGCGCCGTCGCCCTGCATGGCGACGAAGCCGCAGACGATGAACGGCTCGTCGCTGTGCAGCGCCCCGTTCTCCTTGGTGAAGCCGATGGCCCAGTGGTAGCCGTGCAGGCGCAGTGGTGCGACGAGACGGCCGCCGTCGGCCAGGGAGTCGATCCAGGGCAGGTCCCAGGTGTCGACGGTGACCACGACGGCGTCGAATCCGCCCTCCGGGACCACCGTGGAGGGCATGTGCTCGGCATCCGCGGTGACCACGCGGACGCCGTCGTATCCGGTCTCGGGCAGGAAGCGGGCGGCCCTCTCGGTGACGGCCGGGTCGATGTCGAGGGTGGTGACGTGGCCGGTCGGACCGGTGAGCTCGGCGATCAGGGCGGCGTTGTAGCCGCCGGAGCCGATCTCCAGGACGCGGTGGCCGGGCTGAATGCGGGCGGCTTCGAGCATCTCGGCCTGCAGCCAGGGCGCGGAGATGGAGCTGGTGATGGTGCCGTCGTCGCGGCGGCGGGTGGCGACGATGTCGTCGGTGTACGCCGCCTCCAGTGTGCTGTCGGGGGCGAAGGCATGCCGGGGCACGGCGCGGAAGGCGCGCTCCACCGCGGCGGAGCGGATGTGATGGTTGGCGCGGAGCTGTTCGACGAGCTGAGCGCGAAGCTCGCTAGCGTCGCCGGCTTCGGTGGTCGATGGACAAGTCGTCACGGCAATCCTTCCGGTGATTGTTGTGTGGCTGGAGCACGGGGAGAGGGAGGTGCGGGAGTGGGGGCGGTGTGTCTGAGCCCGGCACACCGGTGACCCGGCGGGGTGGAGTGATCAGGAGAGGGCGCCGCTCAATCGACGCTGTAGCTCCCGGCGTTGATCGTGCCCGTGACGGCCAGGAGGCCGAGGGCTACGAGGAAGCTGGTCGCGGTCTGGCACACCAGCAGCCCGACGGTCGCGCCGTGGTCGACGCGCCAGGCCATCCGCGCGAGCGCCGCACCAACGAGGGAAGGCGCCGCGCCATGGTGCGGGAGGTCAGCAGGGAGCCGGCGAGGAGTCGCGGTACAGGCAATTCTCCTCTCGAACACCGGATTCCTGCACTCGTCGTCCGGCGCGATCTCCATATCCGAATGCGGCGGCAGGTCCGGTGGGATGGCCGAGGTCATCGTTCCCCCTAGGACGGTCACTGCGGCTGAGTCGTGAGGTCCAACGACGCGATCGCGATGTCGAACACACGTCATTCGGTCGTGCTGTGAAGCCCCCTGTTTCCTACATCGACCGGACTTGCGGGTGCGAGATCCCTGGTCCGACTTGGAGCGGCTGCGGGCAGCGAATGGCCGAAACGCCGACACCGCCACATCACGGATGCAGGCGTACGGGTCAGCCGGGTGTTCGCCCCTGCCGGGGTGCCGGCTCGGCGTGGAGCAGCCTTTCCAGCTGAGTCTCCGTCTGGTCGACCGGGCACGTCAGAGCCTCACGCTGGTCGGCGGACAGGGTGCCAAATCCCAGCCCGGCTGCGGCAGTCGCCATGGTCAGCACGTCTTTCGCCTCGTAGCCCGGGGTCGTGGCGGCACCGGGTGGTGCGGAGCCTCTCGGGCGGCGTAGACGTCGAGGCGTGCAGAGACGAGCGGGGGCGAGCGGGCCCGCTCGCGCCGAGGTCGAGGGCCGGTCAGCCCCGCCCCGGGGTCCGGGACGCGGCGTAGGAGGGCTCGGGATCGGAAAGGAGTGAGGGTGACTGCGTGCCGGCCTGGTCGAGGCCGGTGAGGCGGATCCCCGCGGACATCGGACATGTCCGCCTCCTGACCGGGCCCCGCCGCTACGGATGCGACGGGCCGTCAGGACTCCCCGAGTGCCTTGCGGAAGGAGCCGCCGGCGACGTCCCTCTGGCGGGCACGCTGGACGGTCCGCTCAGGCTTCCCCCATGACCAGACCCTCGATGGTGTGCTTCTGGGTGATCGGCGTCAGCTCGTCGACGACGGGGCAGGCCAGGTGGCGGCGGACCCGTTCGGGCAGCGTCTGCCAGAAGCCGCGGGTCACGGCGGTGTCGTGCCGCTCGGAATTGGTGGCCTCCGGGCCGTCGACGCCGAGGACCAGCACCGGACGGGACTTCGCGGACTCGTTTCTCGTGCCGCGGTGGATGGTCAGCGCCGTGCGTGCGGAGATGTCGCCGCGCAGCGGGTACTTGCGTACGGCGCGATCCTCGTAGCGCGGGTAGTGCGAGCGTGGCGGGAACATGCCGTGGTCGAACTCCGGGCTGTCGTCCCACTGGGTGCCGGGGGCGATCTCGAACGGACCCATGTCCTGCTCGGTGTCGACGCAGGTGACGTTGAAGGCGAGAGAGGTCAGCCGCCTCTCGGCGCGGGTCTCCTCGGGCATGGGGAAGTCCCGGTGCCACGGCTGGTTGACCGCGCCCTCGAGCGGGACGTCGAAGCCCAGCTCGACGATGCGGTAGTCCGGGCCGAGCACCGCCGTACAGAGGGAGCGCACCCAGGGGTGGTCGACCAGTTCGACGAAGCCACGCAGTTGCTCGGGGTGGATCTCGACGTAGTACCGGTGCGGGCCGCGTCCGACGGCGCCTCCGGGGCGGGACCGCGCCGCCTCGAAGGCGGTCTCGACATCCTCGCGGAGCCGGTCCACCCATGCGGGGGCGAAGGCGCCCTTCCGGGCCGTGACGCCGTCCGTGTACAGCGCCTCGACGTCGTCGGCCACATCCGGACCGGGATCGGCGGTGGTGTCCTCGGACCGAGCGGGTCGCGTGCTCATGTGTGCCTCCTCGCAGCGGAACTTCCCGACTCATGTTGCAACGTTGATTGCAACGTGGCAATAGGGTGAGTCGATCTTCCTGGCCGCCGTGCACCGGCATGGAAGGATGGCGGCGTGACCAGCAGCCTCAAAGACGTAGCCGCCCTCGCCGGGGTCTCGCCCCGCACCGTGTCGAACGTGGTCAGCGGATCCGCGCGGGTCGCGGCGGAAACCCGGCAGCGGGTCCAGGCGGCGATCGACGAGCTCGGCTACCGGCCCAACCTGGCCGCGCGCAGCCTGCGGGCCGGGCGCACCGGCATCATCGGCCTGGCCGTCCCCGAGCTGCACTCGCCCTACTTCGCGGAACTCGCCGGCCTGCTGGTCGACGAGGCCCGCCACCGGTCCTGGACGGTGATCATCGACCAGACGCTTGGCGACGCGGAGGCCGAACGCCGGCTCCTCACCGGCGACGGCGGGCGCGTCATGGACGGGCTGATCATCAGCCCGTGGGCGCTGGCCCCCGCGCAACTGACGGCCGACGCACCGTCGTTGCCCATCGTCCTCCTGGGCGAACGCAGCCCGCAGGGCCTCGCCGAGCGGGTCGCCGTCGACAACGTCGCCGCCGCCGACGAGGCGACCACTCACCTGCTCGCCCTGGGCCGCCGCCGCATCGCGGCCGTCGGGCTCCAGCCCCACCTGCGCAACGGCACCGCCGACCAGCGCGCCGCGGGCTACCGGCGCGCCCTGTGCCGAGCAGGCATCGCGCCCCGCACGGAATGGGAATGCCCGGTCGACGCCCTGCATCGCGCGGACGGCGCCCGCGTCATGACCGCGCTGCTCGACTCGGGTGCGCCGCCGGACGGGGTCTTCGCCTTCAGTGACGAACTCGCCCTCGGGGCGTTGCACGCGGCGCACGAACGGGGCGTGCGCGTCCCCGACGACCTCGCCGTCGTCGGCTTCGACGACATCGAGGACGGCCGCTACGGCCGCCCCACGCTCACCACCGTGTCCCCCGACAAGGCTCAGATCGCACGCGTCGCCCTGCAGTGCCTCGCCGACCGCATCTACAGCCCCGGCAACGCGGTCCCTCCGGTCGACCACACCATCCCGCACCGACTTCTCGTACGCGGCAGCACAGTCACCGCAGCGCGGTAGGGCTCACCGGCCAGTGCTCTCCCGCATTGCCGCGGGGCCGGAGCTGTAGTCGGCGAGGCGTGCCCAGGTGCGGGTGACGGCGGGGGTGGTGAGGGAGGCGGCGAAGTGGGGGAACGCGTCGCGGTGGACAGTGGTGCGGCGCGCGAGGTCGTCGTTCGACTGGAGGTGGACGCCGGTCAGTCGGTCGTCGCGGCGTCCAGGGCGGTGGTGTGCTGGTCGAGGCCGCCGAGGATGAGCGCGAGGCCGGCCTCGAACGCCGATTCGTGATCGAGCGCGGGAACGTCGTCGGGCAGATCCGCTGGATCCGGTGCGTCGGTGTCGGCCTGTTCTTCCAGTACGCAGCCGATGGTGAAGCGGCCGGAGGCCAGCATCGCCATCTGTGCGGGCTGCTCGGGCACGCCGGAGGCGACGAGAAAGGCCATCTTGCGGCGGATGCGGTCCAGGTCGCCGGCAGGGATGGTGCCGGCGTGCAGGCGGGCGCCGTCGCGGTGCATCAGCAGGGTGCGACGGAAGCTGCGGGAGTTGTCCAGAAACCAGGCACGCCAGTCCTGTCCGGCCTGGGGCAGCGGCGCGGTGGCGTGCGGGGTCATGGCCGCCTGCGCCATGGCGGCCAGCAGATCCTTCTTGGTCTTGAAGTGGTAGTAGAGCGAGGGCTGCTCCACGCCCAGGCGCTTGGCCAGCCGCCGGGTGCTGACGGTTTCCAGCCCCACCTCGTCCAGCAGATCGAGCGCCTCGGCGACGACGGTCTCACGGTTCATCTTGGTCACGTTGACAATCTATCGCTGATAGAAGACGCTGAGAAGCAGGAATCAATCACCGATAGATTTTAGGTGGGTCATGGCGGGCACGAACGTGGCACGGTCACTGCGGATCCTGGTGGCGGGCGGCGGCGTCGCCGGGCAGGCGCTGGCCTTCTGGCTTTCGCGCGGCGGCCACGAGGTGACGGTGGTGGAGCGGTTCCCGGCGCTGCGGGCCTCGGGAGCACAGGTGGACCTGCGGGGGCAGGGCATCGACGCGGTGGCGCGGATGGGGCTGCTCGAGGAGGTGCGCAGCCAGCTGGTCGACGAGGCCGGGGTGGCGTTCGTGGACTCCCGGGGCAGGCCGAAGGCCACGATCATGGCGAACACGTCCGGCAAGGGCCGTCAGACGCTTACCTCGGAGTACGAGATCATGCGCGGTGACCTCGTGCGGATCCTGCACCGGGCGACGAGGGACGACGCCGAGTACGTCTTCGGCAGGAGCGTCGACGGCTTCGACCAGCACTCCGACAAGGTCACCGCGCACTTCTCGGACGGGACGTCCGGCGAGTACGACCTGCTGATCGGCGCCGACGGGCAGGGCTCGCGCACGCGGCGGGCCCTGCTGCCCGAGGGCTTCGACCCGTACTGGCGGGTGGGCATCCACATGGCGTACTGGTTCGTGCCGCGGATCGCATCCGACACCGACATCCGCGACACCTACATGGTCCCGGGCGGCCGGCAGGTCATGCGGCGCAGCCACAACGCGACCGAGACGCAGGTGTACTTCGTGCTGCGCGAGGACTCCGAGGAAGCCTCCAGGATCCATCGCGCGCCCGTCGAGGAGCAGCAGCGGTTCTGGGCAGGCCGGTTCGAGGACGCGGGCTGGCAGACCGACCGGTTCGTCCAGGGGATGCAGGACAGCCCGTTCTTCTACTCCCAGGAGGTCGCCCAGGTGCGTATCGACAGCTGGTCCTCGGGCCGGGTGGTGCTGGCCGGGGACGCCGCGCACTGTGCCTCCCCCTACAGCGGGATGGGGATCTCCGGCGGCCTGGTGGGCGCCTACGTCCTGGCCGGGGAGATCAACCGCAGCCGGGGTGATCTGACGGCGGCGCTGGCGAACTACGAGCGGGTCCTGCGCCCGTTCGTGGACGAGATCCAGGGCGAGGTCAATCCGAAGATCCTGCGGGTGGGCATGCCGTTGAACAAGCACGCCATCACCGCTTTCCAGAACGTCACAGCTTTGGCCTGCTTCCTGCACATCCCCGATATGGTCGCCCGCATGTCCAAGCAGGACCGGGGCGGCGACTGGCAACTGCCCGCCTACGCCGAAGCCGCCTGAGCCGGTACGACGGCCGACGGGCGACGGCGCGTCGGAAGTCGGGGTGGTCCGGCGGGCTGCTGCCCGTGCCGCGGCCGCAACAGAGCGTGCCCTCCACCCGAACCGGAAGATCGTCAACGGGCGGCAACCGACAACTGAAGGCTGTCCCGCAAGTCGTGGCCGTTCGGGGTTCGGCGGCCAGTTGGGGATGGGGCGCGCTCCGCTCCGAGTGCCGTCGGCAGTGCTCGACAAGCTGAGCCGCGGATGCATCAGGTCACAGGATTCCCCCGGCTGCGTGAGGTTCTGCGGGACGTGAGAGGCTCGGGCGAGTGAGCGAGACACCACCGAACACCCTGCAATACCGCTTCGACGGGCCGGAGGACGCACCTGTCCTGATCCTGGGTCCCTCCCTCGGTACCACATGGCATATGTGGGACCGCCAGATACCCGAGCTCTCGCAGCACTGGCGGATCTTCCGCTACGACCTGCCCGGGCACGGTGGAGCCCCCGCCCGGCCCGCGGCAGCCGTCCAGGATCTGGCCGACCGCCTTCTCGCCACGCTGGACAGCGTCGGTGTCCAGCGGTTCGGGTACGTGGGATGTTCGATCGGCGGCGCCGTCGGAGCCGACCTCGCGCTGCGCCATCCCCACCGGGTCGCCGCCCTCGCGCTCGTGGCCGCCTCGCCCCGCTTCGGGACCGCGGACGAGTTCCGGCAGCGTGGGGTGATCGTCCGCACCAACGGCCTGGAGCCGATCGCCCGCACCTCCCCGGAGCGGTGGTTCACCCCCGGCTTCGCCGCCGCGCAGCCGGCTATCGTCGAGTGGGCCGTCCAGATGGTCCGTACCACCGACCCGGGCTGCTACATCGCCTCCTGCGAGGCGCTCGCCGCCTTCGACATCCGTGCGGAACTGCCCCGGATCGGTGTCCCGACCCTGGTCCTGGTCGGCGCCGAGGACAAGGTCACCGGCCCCGCCGAGGCGCGCAACCTGGTCGCGGGCATTCCGGACGCACGGCTCGCCCTCGTCCCCGACGCCTCCCATCTGGCCCCGGTCGAGCAGCCGGCCGCCGTCACCGATCTGCTCCTCATGCACTTCTCGAGTGCCTGGCAGGACACCCTGGCGTCCATCCCGGCACCGCAGGCGCAGGCCTTCGCCGCACCCTTCGCCCCCGTCGTACCCGTCGCGGAGATCGCGCCCGCGGCGGAGCAGCCCGACGCCTCACCGGCAGGGCGGGGCGACCTCTACGAGCGCGGGATGAAGGTCCGGCGCGAGGTGCTGGGCGACGCCCACGTCGACACCGCCACCGCCGCCTCCGACGGATTCACCGACGACTACCAGCAGCTCATGACCCGCTACGCCTGGGGCGAGGTGTGGAGCCGGGAGGGCCTCGACCGCAGGTCGCGCAGCTGTGTCTCGCTCACCGCGGTCGTCGCGTCCGGGCACCTGGGCGGACTCGCCCAGCACGTCCGAGCGGCCCTGCGCAACGGCCTCACGCCCGTCGAGATCAAGGAGGTGCTGCTCCAGACCGCCGTCTACTGCGGAATCCCGGCGGCCGGCGCGGCCTTCGAGATCGCGCAGTCCGTGATCCAGGAGGAAACCACCCCGCCCGCGTAGCAGGATGGTGGCATGAACGCTTCGGATCTCACCCTCACCAAGAAGACCCATTCCTGCGTCCGTCTGGAGCGCGACGGCCGGTCGCTGGTCATCGACCCGGGAGTATTCGCCGAGGACGACGCCGCGCTCGGCGCCGACGCGATCCTGGTGACGCACGAGCACCCCGACCACTTCGACGAGTCGCGGCTCCGCGCGGCCCTGGAGTCCAATCCCGCCGCCGAACTGTGGACCTTGCGGAGTGTGGCAGAGCGGATGTCGGCGGCGTTCCCGGGGCGGGTGCACATGGTGGGCCACGGGGACACGTTCACCGCCGCCGGGCTCGACGTGCAGGTGCACGGCGAACTGCACGCGGTGATCCACCCGGACATCCCGAGGATCACCAACATCGGCTTCCTCGTGGACGGCACGGTCTTCCACCCCGGCGACGCCCTCACCGTGCCCGACCGCCCGGTCGACACCCTGATGCTGCCGGTCATGGCGCCCTGGAGCAAGATCTCGGAGGTGATCGACTACGTGCGCGAGGTGAAGCCGCGCCGCGCCATCGACATCCACGACGCCCTGCTCACCGACCTCGCCCGCCCGATCTACGACTCGCAGATCGGCAGCCTGGGCGGCGCCGACCACGGGCGGCTGACCCCGGGGGACGCGACACGTCTCTGACCCGGTTGTCAGTGGGAGACGTTAGGTTTACGGCATGCGCATCGCCACGTGGAACGTCAACTCGATCACGGCCAGGCTCCCGAGGCTGCTGGCCTGGCTGGAAAGCAGCGGCACGGATGTGCTCTGCCTCCAGGAGACCAAGTGCACCCTCGAACAGTTCCCCGCCGAAGCGCTCCGTGAGGCGGGATACGAGTCGGCGGTCAACGCCACGGGCCGGTGGAACGGCGTGGCGCTGCTCTCCCGCGTGGGCATCGAGGACGTCGTCACGGGACTGCCCGGCGGTCCGGAGTACGAGGGCGTCCAGGAGCCGAGGGCCGTCTCGGCGACATGCGGGGGAGCGCGCGTCTGGTCGGTCTACGTGCCCAACGGCCGTGAGGTCGCCCACGACCACTACGCCTACAAGCTGCGCTGGCTCGAGGCGCTGAAGGAGGCCGTGGCGGAGGACGCCGCCGGAGAGCGGCCGTTCGCCGTCCTCGGTGACTACAACATCGCGCCCACCGACGAGGACGTCTGGGATCCGGCCGTCTTCGAGGGTGCCACGCACGTCACCCCCGCCGAGCGCGACGCGCTCGCCGCGCTGCGCGGGACGGGACTCTCGGACGTGGTGCCGCGCCCGCTCAAGTACGACCGCCCGTACTCCTACTGGGACTACCGCCAGCTGGCCTTCCCCAAGAACAGGGGCATGCGCATCGACCTCGTCTACGGCAACGCCCCCTTCGCGGCCGCGGTCAAGGACAGCTACGTCGACCGCGAGGAGCGCAAGGGCAAGGGAGCCTCCGACCACGCCCCCGTAGTCGTCGACCTGGACGTGTGACCGACACCGGTCTTCCGCTTGAGCCCGTGCCGACGAGGCAGCCCCGGCCATCCGTCGGGGCCGCGAGAGGAGCCTTCCGCCCCGCGGAAGGCCCCGTGGCGGTGGAACGGGAAATGAAGAGCGGGTGCCGGGCGTCGGCGGCTAAGGTGACCGCCGACGCCCGGTGCGCAGGTGACGGATACTTCAGGTTCGATTCCTGGTGGTCCGGCGCAGACCGGTCTTTGGGCATGGGCCCAGCACCGTTCCCGTCGCCGAACCGATCTCGGGCACTCACGATGCCGCCCCTCCGAGGGGCGGCATCGCGCGTTCAGTGGACCGAGAAACCGCCGTCCACGAACAACGACTGCCCGGTCACATAGGCCGAGGCGTCGCTCGCCAGGAACACCGCGGCGCCCGCGAAGTCCTCGGCCAGGCCGTTGCGCCCCACCATGGTGCGGGCCGCCAGCGCCGCCACCCGCTCCGGGTCCGACGACAGCCGCTGGTTGAGCGGTGTCATCACGAATCCGGGCACCAGGGTGTTGCAGGTGACGCCGTGCGGGGACCACGCCTCGGCCTGCGAGCGGGCCAGGGACTCCAGGGCCCCCTTGGAGACCCCGTACGCGCCACTCTGCACGAACGCCCGGTGGGCCTGCTGCGAGGTGATGTGGATGATCCGGCCGAAGCCGCGTTCGGCCATCCCGGGACCGAAACGGCTGCTCAGCAGATGTGGCGCCTTGAGGTTCACCGTCATGGTGGTGTCCCACACCTCCTCGTCGAGCTCGTTCATCGGCGGACGGAGGTTGACGCCCGCGCAGTTGACGAGGATGTCCGGCTCACCGAACGCGGCGGCCGCCTCGTCACCTGCCGTACGGACGCCGTCACCGCTCCCGAGGTCGGCGCTCACCCAGGCCGCCCGGCAGCCCTCCGCGGTGAGTTCGCCCACGGTCCGCTCCAACTCCACCTGCCCGCGAGCCACGACCACCACGGCCGCCCCGGCGTGGGCGAGCGCACCGGCGATGGCCCGGCCGATACCGGAGCTGCCGCCGGTCACCAGGGCCACCCGGCCTTCCAGCGAGAAGAGTTCGGAGAGGTAGTTCTGCGGTGTCATTCCCGTACCTTATTCAGATGGCCGGATCATGTACGGGGCGGGTCTCGGAGCCGGCACAGTCGCGTGCCCTGCGATGCGGAGCGCCCTCGAAGTGCGATCCTGATGGTATGAACTTCCCCTTCCTGGACAACTGGCGTAAGCGCGTGGGCGGTACGCGGGAGGCGGCTCTCGCCGAGGCCGTCGAGACCGACCCGGACGGCGTGGCCGAGCTGTTCGCGGAATGTGAGCTGCTGCGGGCCCGGGCCGGGGACTGCGGGCTCGAACTCGACGACACACCAGCGTCGTTGTCGGAGCTCGACCAGTTGCCGCCGATCTGGCGCGACGACCCGGAGGAACTCCCCTGGGTGGGCAACGACGCCGGTCTCTACCTGGGAACGGTGCTGGTGCGCACGGTCCCCGGTGCCGCATGGGACATCCTGGCGGGCGGCAAGCCCGTGGTGCGCCTGGCGTCCGGCCGTGAGATCGACGTGGTCGCCGCAGGCCTCGACTGGGCGATGTCCGGCAGCCCCGAGCTCTCCGAGATGTACGCCGAGTCCGCGGAGAGCGGGCCGGAGGCCAAAGCGCGATAAACAGCCTTATGGGCCACCGGTGCGTGTCGCCCCGGCCTGTGTGTCCGCCACGGATAGTTTGCGCTGACCTCGACACAAAGCGATAAGTGGGTAGGGCAGCGAATGGCCGTCGATCCGTTGATCGAACTGCGGGACGTCAACAAGCACTTCGGGACGTTGCACGTACTGCAGAACATCAATCTCACCGTCGGCCGCGGGGAGGTGGTGGTGGTCATCGGACCTTCGGGGTCGGGGAAGTCCACCCTGTGCCGGACCATCAACAGACTCGAGACGATCGAGTCGGGCCGCATCACCATCGACGGGAAGCCGCTCCCCGAGGAGGGGAAGGGCCTCGCCGAACTGCGGGCCGAAGTCGGCATGGTCTTCCAGTCGTTCAACCTGTTCGCCCACAAGACGGTCCTGGCGAACGTCTCGCTGGCCCAGCTCAAGGTCCGCAAGCGCAAGAAGGACGAGGCCGACCAGCGGTCCAGGCAACTGCTGGAGCGAGTCGGTCTCGCCTCCCAGGCGGACAAGTACCCCGCCCAGCTCTCCGGCGGCCAGCAGCAGCGTGTCGCGATCGCGCGCGCCCTCGCCATGGACCCCAAGGCTCTCCTCTTCGACGAGCCGACCTCCGCCCTGGACCCGGAGATGATCAACGAGGTCCTCGAGGTGATGCAGCAGCTCGCCCGCGAGGGAATGACCATGGTGGTCGTCACCCACGAGATGGGCTTCGCGCGGTCCGCGGCGAACCGGGTGGTCTTCATGGCCGACGGCCGCATCGTGGAGGACCGCACCCCGGAGGACTTCTTCACCTCCCCGGAGAGCGACCGTGCCAAGGACTTCCTGTCCAAGATCCTGAAGCACTGACGGGGGCATCGTGGTGCGCACCAAGAACATCGTGGCCCTGCTGGCCTGCCTCCTGGCCGTCGCGCTCGCCGCCGGCTGCGGCAGGGAGGGCAGTCCGCCGGTCAAGGGGCCCAAGGCCGGAGAGCTGCCCCAGTACACCGTGGACACGGATTTCCGGCTACCGGAGTCCCGGACCTGGGCGAAGGCGAAGAAGCGCGGCTACCTCGTCGTCGGGGTCAAGGAGGACCAGCCCTACCTCGGGGAGAAGGACCCGGCCACCGGGATCTACTCGGGGTTCGACATCGAGATCGCCCGCATGATGGCGGCCTCGCTCGGCTTCGAACCGAAGACGATCCGCTTCCGGACCATCGCCTCCGCCAACCGCGAGACGGCACTCCAGAACGGGCAGATCGACTACTACGTCGGCACGTACACGATCAACGACATGCGCAAGAAGCTCGTCGGCTTCGCCGGTCCCTACTACATGGCGGGCCAGGGACTGCTCGTCCGCACGGATGAGAACGACATCCACGGCCCCCAGGACCTCGCGGGCAAGACGGTCTGCTCGGCCGCGGGTTCCACCCCGTACCAGCGGATCGCCGCCGACTTCCCCGACGCCGACCTGGTCGCCTACGACACGTACTCGATCTGCGTCGACAACCTCCTGACCTTCCAGGTCGACGCCGTCACCACGGACGACGCGATCCTGCTCGGATTCGCGGCCAAGGCTCCGGACGAGATGAAGGTGGTCGGCAAGCCCTTCTCCGAGGAGCCGTACGGGATCGGAGTGCCGCGCAGCGACAACGCGCTGCGCGCCGCCCTCGATGACGCCCTGGAGGCGAACGAGAAGAACGGCAACTGGAAGAAGGCGTTCGAGGCGACCCTCGGGCTGTCCGGAGTCCCCGCGCCGAAACCCCCGCCCATCGACCGCTACCCGGCGAACTGAGGGGCCGGCCACCACCATGGACGTACTGACAGACAACTTCTCGCTCTACGGCAAGGGTTTCCTCGGCACTCTCGAACTCACCGTCTACGCCTCGATCCTGGCGCTGGTGCTCGGCTTCGTCATGGCGTCCTTCCGGGTCGCACCGGTCGGTTCGCTCCGGGTGATCGGCACGGTCTGGGTCACGGTGCTCCGCAACACACCGCTGACGCTGCTCTTCTTCGCCGTGCTCCTGGGTCTGCCGCGCTTCGGTCTGATCCTTCCCTTCCAGGTCTTCGCCGTCATCGCGCTCGGCTGCTACACGTCCGCCTTCATCTGCGAGGCGCTGCGGTCGGGCATCAACACGGTGCCCACCGGGCAGGGGGAGGCGGCCCGCAGTCTCGGCATGTCCTTCAGCCAGTCGCTGGGCAGCGTGGTCCTCCCGCAGGCCTTCCGGTCGGTCATCCCGCCCGTGGGGTCCACGCTCATCGCACTCGCCAAGAACTCGGCGATCGCGGGAGCCTTCAGCGTCACCGAACTCCTCGGGACGTACAAGACGCTCAACGAACTCGGTTACAGCATCATCTGGTCCTTCGTATGGATCGCCGTCGGCTATCTGATCATCACCCTCGCGATCAGCGCTCTCTTCAACTTCCTGGAGAAGCGCTGGGGAGTCGCCCGATGACCCATTCCACCGCAACCGCCACCGCGCTCTACGACATCCCGGGGCCCGCCACCCGCAAGCGCCACCTCCTCTACGGTGTCATCTCGACAGCCGTGATCCTCGGCCTGTTCGCCTGGATCCTCTATCTGCTCTTCGACACCGACCAGTTCACCAGCGCCAAGTGGACGCCCTTCACCTACGTGGGTATCCAGGAACTGCTGCTGCGCGGTCTCGGCAACACCCTCAAGGCTTTCGCCTACGCGGCGGTCCTCTCCCTCGCCCTCGGCGCGGTCCTGGCGGTCGGGCGGCTCTCCGACCACCGGCCCGTCCGCTGGGTCGCGACCGTGCTGGTCGAGTTCTTCCGGGCGATGCCGGTGCTGGTGATGATCTTCTTCATCTTCGTCGCGCTCAAGGTCCAGCCGTTGCCGGCCCTGGTGGCGGGTCTGACCCTGTACAACGGGTCCGTGCTCGCCGAGGTCTTCCGGACCGGGATCAACTCCGTGGAACGGGGGCAGCGCGAGGCCGCGTACGCGCTGGGCATGCGCAAGACCCAGGTCACCACCTTCGTGCTCGCCCCCCAGGCGGTCCGCGCGATGCTGCCCACCATCATCAGCCAGTTGGTGGTGGCCCTGAAGGACACCTCCCTGGGATATCTGATCACCTACGAGGAGTTCCTCCACGCGGGGAAGCTGATCGCGTCGAACCTCGACTACGACCTGCCGTTCATCCCGGTGGTCATGGTGATCTCGCCCATCTACATCGGGATGTGCATGCTGCTCTCGTGGTTCGCCACCTGGGTGGCCAGGCGGCAGCGGCGTAACCCGAAGACGGAGGGAACGGGAGTCGCCACCGCGGAGCCGGGAACGGTGCTGCCGGGGCGGCCGCAGTAGAGCCGGCCCGCCGGTACGGCGGCAGCCGGTGATCACTCCCCGCGACGGACACGGCCGGATGCCGGAGCCCGGCGGCGGGGGAGAAGGTCAGCTGCGTGTCGGCCGGAACAGGGCCATGGAGAGTGAGGGGGCTCAACCGGACAGTCCGCCGCGGTGCGGGGTGGTCCCACGTCCTGGAGGAGGCGTGGGACCACCCCGCACCCGTGCGCGAGGAACCGCCGACCAACCGCGCCCGGCGGGGCCGGGTCGTACCATCGGAGGACAGGGGCGGCGGGTGTCCGCCCCGCCGGGGGAGCGGATATGCGATACACCGAAGGGCCCAGCACGGCACGTCGGATCAGGATCGCCGCAGGGCCGGAACGGGTCTGGGAGATCCTGGCCGATGTCGAGGCCATGGCCCGTTGGAGCCCGGAGCTTGTTCGGGTGGAGTGGCAGGACGGTGCCGGCGCCCCGGCGAAGGGGGCCCGTTACGTCGGGCACAACGAGCACCCCGTGAACGGGGAGTGGAGGACCGTCGCGCACTTCACCGAGTGCGAGCCTGGCCGGATTCTGGTCTGGTGTGTCCTCGACGCCGAGGGGCGCTACGGAGAGCCGGCCGCGACCACGGAGAGCCGCATGGCGACCTGGTCGTTCACCCTGGAGCCCGAGGCGGACGGAGTTCTGCTGACCCAGACGGTCACCGTCGGGCCGGGCCGCAGTGGTCTGAACGCCTACATCGAGAAGACGCCTGAGCACGAGGAAGCGATCATCGCCTACCGGCTCGACGAGTTGGGCAAGGGCATGGAAGCGACGCTGAGGGGCATCAAGGACACGGTGGAGACCGGTCCGAACTGAGGCCGCGCCCCTTGCCGGCCGTCGGCGTCGGGCTCCTTCGAGTGAGGAGACCATCCCGTGTGTGACCGCAGTCTTCTTGTCTAGACCTATTTTGTCTAGACCTATTGCCCTGTACGTGATCCGGCGGCTACGTTTCGCGCTGTTCGGAGTCCTTCGCGTTCCTTAAATCCCCTTGATGGGCAAGGCTGGAAGGAGCATGTCCGCATGCAGGACCGGAATCTGTCCCGACGGACCGTTCTCGCCTCGGCAACCGTCGTCGCCGCGGGTGCGACAGGAGTGCTCGGCGCGGCAGCCACCCCGGCCGTCGCACACCGGCGCGACGACCGCCTCAAGAAGATCATCGGCCGGATGAGTACCGAGGCCAAGATCGGCCAGCTGTTCGTCCCCTACTTCTACGGCACGTCGGCGACCTCTCCCAGCCAGACGGACCAGGACCGCAACCTCGCGGAACTCGGCGTCCGAACCGTGGCCGAACTCATCGCCAAGTACCACATCGGCGGTGTCATCTACTTCTCCGGCTGGGCGAACAACATCCAGGACCCTCACCAGGTCGCGGAACTGACCAACGGTGTGCAGCGTGCCTCGCTCGCCCTGCCGACACCGATCCCGTCGCTTGTCTCCATCGACCAGGAACACGGGGCCAACGTCCGCATCGGCAGCGGTGCGACCCAGCTTCCCGGCGCGATGGCGCTCGGAGCGGGACGCTCGCTCGCCGACGCCTACGCCGCCGGTCTCATCTCGGGCACCGAACTCGCCGCCCTGGGCATCCATCAGAACTTCGCCCCGGTGGCCGACGTCAACGTCAATCCGGCCAACCCCGTCATCAACGTCCGCTCGTTCGGTGCCGACCCGCGCGACGTGAGCCGCATGGTGGCGGCGCAGGTGACGGGTTATCAGCGCGCCGGGATCATCGCCTGCGCCAAGCACTTCCCAGGTCACGGGGACACAGGGCAGGACAGTCACACCGGGCTGCCCGTCATCACCCACACCCGGGAGGAGTGGGACCGCGTCGACGCCCCGCCGTTCAAGGCCGCGATCGCCGCCGGGGTCGACTCGATCATGACCGCGCACCTCCAGGTCCCCTCGCTGGATCCCAGCAACGACCCGGCCACCCTGTCGCCCGCGATCCTCCAGGGCGTGCTGCGCGACGAACTCGGCTTCGACGGCGTGATCGTCACGGACGCCCTCAACATGGCCGGTGTGCGGACCAAGTACGGCGACGACAGGGTGCCCGTCCTCGCCCTCAAGGCCGGTGCCGACCAGTTGCTGTTCCCGCCCGACATCGACGTCGCGTACAACGGCGTCCTCGCCGCGGTCCGCAGCGGGGAGATCACCGAGGACCGCCTCGACGAGTCGGTTCTCCGCATCCTGCGGATCAAGGACAAGGCAGGCCTGCTCACAGGCAGCCCCTACGTCTCCCCGAAGGAGGTCGACCGGGTCGTCGGTGCCCGCCTGCACCGGCTCGCCGCCTCCCGCATCGCCGAGCGCACCACGACCCTGCTGGTCAACAAGGACCGCACGCTCCCCCTGCGCTCCGGCCGGAGGAGGCTGCTCGTCGTGGGCGCAAGCCCGGCGTTCCCGACCGACAGCACCCGCACCACGGTGCCCGTGCTGGCCGAGGCCTTCGGTGAACTGGGCTACAGCACCACCCACCTGGCAACCGGCCGGACACCGGACGCGGCGACGATCGACGCGGCCGTGGCGGCCGCGCGGGGCCGGGACGCGGTGGTGGTCACCACGGACAACGTCGGTGCCACCAGCGCGCAGCGCACTTTGGTCTCCCGGCTGTTGTCGACCGGCGTACCCGTGGTCCACCTCGCGGTGCGCAATCCTTACGACATCGCCCAACTCGGCCCGGTGCGGGCATCGCTGGCGTCCTACTGCTGGACCGAGGTCGAACTGCGTGCTGCCGCGCGGGTGATCGCGGGGCGGGTCGATCCGCGTGGCAAGCTGCCTGTGCCCGTCCAGCGGGCCGACGATCCGGCCGAGATCCTCTTCGCCGCCGGACACGGTCTGTCGTACCACGACTGACACAGGGGTCCCCGCACCGCGTTCCGGCGCCCGTGCACGCTTCCGGTTCGGGAGCGGGCACGGGCCGGCGTCTGAGCCCGGCTGCACGAGGAGATCCTGCGCCGCTTGGACGGCGCCGGACTGCTCGACCTGTCCCGGGCCGTGCTCGACTCGGCCCACCTGAGGGCTAAAAGTGGGGCGAACTCGCAGGTACGAGCCCCTTGCTGAGCCTGTGTCAGTAGAAGTTACTCATCGGTCACCCGGTCTGTCCGGAGTCCGAGTCTGTGATCCAGCGCCCTTCGGCGGAGTCGTGCACGTACGCCGGCCTCCCCCTGGTCCCGCTCGTGCGGAACGGCTTCCCGCCGTCCGTGATCCGCACCGTCCCCGTACCGCCCCCGGCGCTCCACTCCAGCTCCAGGTACCAGCGGCAGTCGCATCCCGTCGTCCGCGCGGAGACCAGCAGCTCTTCGGGGTCGGAGGAGGTGACTTTGTACGGGAAGGAGACGGCCGGGATCTTCCGAACCTCGGCGCCGGAGGCGTCAAGGCCGTCGACGGGCCTCGCGAGCGGGCGCGGCCGGTCGAGGTCCACGGCGAAGTGGCGCGGGGTGACGGCACCGCCGCAGCCGTTGTCCATCCGGTACGCGTTCCACGGCAGCGGCGCGGCGCGGTCGACCACGCGCACGTGCAGGGCATGGAGGACGACGGCGTCGGACGGGGACCGGCCCTGGACCGTGATCCGCACCAGCGCCTCCCCGCCGTGCACGGCACCGTGCGTCCCGGCCCACGCCCCGGAGTCGGCCGCGACCGGCGGCGGGGCGACCGCGCGGGGGGCCCGGTCCACGAGGTAGGTGTGCCCGCAGCCGCCCTCCCAGAGCTGGGAACCGATGCTCCAGGTGAAGGGGAGGGGGGCCGCGGTCCGCCCCGGAGCGGTGGAAGCGGGAGCGGGGGCGGAAGCCGTACGGGTGCGGTGGCCGCCGAGCAGGGTGGCGGCGAGGGCGAGCAGGACGAGGGCGACGGCGGCGGCGACGAGGAGGGGAGCGGGGGCGCTACGGCGGGGGCGGGGCGCCTCCGGCGCGGACGGATCCGCGGCGGGCGGGTCCGGCGCGGTCGGGCCCGGGGCGGGGCCGGGGCCCGGTTCCGGCGTGGCCGACAAGGCCGGCACCGGCGTGGGCGAGGCCGCTCGGCGGCGGGCGCGGTCCGCCTCCGTCCAGGCCGCCTCCAGGGCCCGCCGTTCCTCCTCGTCCGCCCCGCACAGCAGGGCGAGGCGGTCGACCACGGCGAACTCCTCCGGGACGGTCGCGCCCGAGCAGTAGCGGTGGAGGGTGGACGCGCTGACGCTCAGCCGCCGGCCCAGCGCCTCGTAACTCCTCCCGTCCCGCGCCTTCAGCGCGCACACGAGCCCCGCGAACTCCTCGACGGCGGCGTCCTTCGGCATTCCATCCCCCTCGACCCTGCATCCCATCCTTCACGGCCTGGCACGTCAGCGGAGGTGGAATGGTTCCGGGACGGCTGGTGGGCGCGTGATCGTTGCAGCCGGCGGGCGCCGGCCCCACGCTGGTTGAGCACTGACCGAACGAACGACCCGACGGGGGATCCACCACCATGAACAAGCTCCGCACCGCACTCGCCACCGCAGCCGCTGCGGCACTGGGCCTCGCGGCCCTCGCCACAGCCCCGGCGCAGGCCGCTGCCCAGCCCGCCTTCCTGGCCGCCTCCCAGATGCCGCCGTCGTCGACGCCGTGGACCGCCACCCAGGTCTTCACCGGCGTCCCGGAGAACGGCGGCGTTCTCTGCGCCCCGTACAAGATCCCGACCCAGAACACCCGCTACCGCGAGTTCAGCACCGAGCTCGACACCAACGGCGTCCAGGTCACCACCGTCGCCCGTACCGAGGCCGACGCCGTGAAGCTGGTCGACACCCTCCGCGGGGCCCTCGCCGGCTGCGGCCCCCTGCTGGAGCAGCAGAACCCGGGCCTGCAGGCCGTCAGCGCCGCCCACGGCAAGCTCGCCGTCGAGGAGGGCGCCTGGGTCTACAGCCTGGACACCGCCGACCCGCAGATCGGCATCTCCGACATCCACCTGTTCTCCGTCGGCCGCGACGGCCGCACCGTCACCCTCGTCCGCTGGGGCCAGATGGGCGACCTCGAGGACGCCCCGCTGACCGCTTTCCGCACCACGACGAAGACCGCCGTCAACAAGCTCCACTGACCCGGGGGTTCCCTCGAAGGCTGACCACAGCTCGACAGCGGCGCGGCCGGAACCCGGGCGCGCCGCCGTCGAGTCCACCTGCTCCGCCGGCGGCGACCACTTCCTGGCCTTCACCAGCATCGCCTGCACCCTCCTGGCGAGGCGGCGGTGGTGTACGAGTCAGCCGAAGGTCCGCTCGACGACCCAGCGCCGCGGAATCACCGTGAAGTCCTTCTGGGCAAGGTCGCGACGGGTGACAACGACGTCGATGCCGAGGGTGTCCTGGGAGTTCGGCATGGATCGGACCGAGGAAGGGCTTCAGCCCTGCTGCCTTGCCGGGGATCCAGACGCTCCCAACCTGTACCACCTGAAACGAACGTGACCGGGCGACACCCGCGTCAAGATGACCTACGGCTACGAAGATCTTGCCGGAGCCCGAGCCGCCCGATCAGCGCGAACTGCCCATACGAGGCGCGCCGGCCTTCGGCCACGGCATGCGGGTGTGCCTGGACGCCAACCTCGCCCGCGTGGAGCTGCGCACCATCTTCCCTGCCCTTTCCGTCCGCTTCCCCCACCTGCGTCCTGTCCGTCAGCCAGCGGTTGCTTCGAAGGCAGTGGGAGGTACCGGCAGGCAAAGGCGAGGCCGGCGTCGTCTCCTTCGCCGAGGACGTGGTGCTCCCACTCGTCGGCGGTGTCCGCGGGTGCCTGGAGGTGGACGAAGCGGGCTCTTCGTGGCTGTCCGGTGTCAGGGTGAGCTCTGTTCTCAACGGCGATCTGCCGGACCGCGGTTGCTGTGAGCAGACCGGTCTCCTCGGCGATCTCGCGAAGAACCGCCTCCTCCGGCCCTTCGCCTGATTCGATTCCTCCGGCCGGGACCTGAGTGCCTGCCTCCGGCATACCGATGTGATCGAACACCAGCAGTTCAGGGTCGGGGCGATGTCGGATCACGTACGCGGCGACACGGGCTCTGGGCTTGGCCATCCCGGCATCGTCCGTCATCGGCGGTGCTTGTGTTCGCCCCACCAGCAGGGAAGCGGCAATGCTGATCACGCGTGGTCTCCCCGTTGGCTCATCAGCGGGCCCCGCCGGAGGCGCCTCCGGGGCGCGAGCGGTACCAGGCCCACCTCGGGCCGGGTACCGCTCCGCCGAACGCGGCGTCAGCCGCCTGAACAGACGGCGCCGTTGAGACGGAAGACCGTCGGATCGGGGTTGGGGCCGTCATTGGCGCCGACGAACCCGAAGGAAGCCGTCGAGCCACCGTCCGGGGCCAAAGGACCCGCGTCCTCGGGGGCGGTGACCCGTACATGAGATCCGCTCTGGTGGAACGTGGCACTCCAGCCGGAGGAAACCGATTGGCCCGCCGTCGGCCAGTCCCAGTCCACCGTCCAGCCGGTGATCGGTGTGTCCGACAGGTTCTGGACGGTCACCGTGGTCACGAAGCCGTTGCCCCAGCTCGTGTCACGGTGGTAAGTCACCCTGCAGGCCGCGTCCGCGGGCGTGCTGGTCCTGAAGGTGAGCGGCGAGGACGGACGGGAGATCCGCCCAGAGGAGTCCGCCGCCAGAACGTTGACCGTGTGGGCGCTGCCCGGTGGCAGATTCCGCAGGGTCACCGAGGTGCCGGTGCTCTCCCCGATCAGGCGGGTGTGGGCACCGTCGCGCTCCTGGACCAGGTAGCGGCTCGCGCCCGGCGCCCCGTCCCACGTCAGGCGCGCGGTGGTGTCGGTCACCGCGTCCACGCGCGGGGTGCCCGGAGTGCTCGCGTTCGAGGCGCCCGGCCCTGTGCCGGCCTGCGGGTCGAGGGTCACGGTGAGCAGTGCGTACGGGTCCACGGTGACCTGCGACGCCGATGCCTCCCCGTCACGGACCTCGGTGATGTCGCCGTCGCCCCGGGCGTAACGGCTGACTTCCGGCGCGTTGCCGGACGGGATGAAGCCCGCGTAGTCGAGGGCCACGGTCCGCGCCGTGTCCGGGTTCTTGTTGATGAACATGACACTCAACCGCCCGTCACGCCGGAGCACGGCGTGTGCCGAGACGTCCTGCGCGGAGGACTCGGTGGCGACCATCGTGTCGCCCGCGGTGCCCAGCTCGCTGGTCATCTTCATCCCGTAGTAGGGATGGAAGGGCGTGTTCGGCGCCGGTTGGCAGACGTCACCGGTGCAGGCGCCACTCGACAGCATCCCCATGTCGCCGTAGTCGGTCTCGCCGTCGACAGTGGTGATCCGACCGGCGCCGTTGTGCGTGTTCCACCAGTCGACCGTGAACACGCCGTTCTCCAGCGCGGTCATGAACGCGTCGGCGGCGAAGAGGCCGTTGGGCCGGGCGGTGAGCCGGGCGCCACCGGTGTTGGTGTTGATCTCGGTGAGGGCGATCTCAATGTCGGAGGAGCCGGAGCCCGCGGCCCGGTCGATCTGGTTGCGCACCTCCCGGAGCTCGCCGGGCAGCTTGGCAAGCTTGCCCATGGCGTCCTCGGCGGTGGTGTCCGCTCCGCCGGCGTACCAGTGGACACTCACGAAATCGATGACGTCGGCCACCTCGGGGAGCACCGTGTGATTCCAGTCGCCGGAGTCTCCTGGGCCGACCACGCCGTCCGGCCACTCGCCGGGAGTGGTGAGGACCGCGCCGATCTTCACGGTGGGATCGACGGCCTTCATGGCCGAGGCGTAGGCGCGTACCTGACGTGCGTACTCCTTCGGGCTCTTGTCCTCGTGGTCGTCGTGCTCCCAGCCGCTGCCGTAATGACCGTTGCCGTAGATCTCGTTGCCGATCTCCCAGTACTTCGCGCCGTAGTCCTTGGTGACGTTCGCGTACCTGACCCAGCCGGCCGCCTCCTCAGGGGTGCCGGATCCGTAGTTCGCGATGAGGACCGGCTGCGCGCCGGCGGCTCGGACGGTGCCCATGAACGCGTCGAAGCCGGTGCCAGGTGCGACGTATCCTCCCGGGGCCGTATGCGTCTCCCAGTGGTAGATGTCAGCGTACGAACCTCCCGGGTATCGCATCACTCCGACATCGGCGGCCTTCATCAGGTCCGCCACCTCGGGATCGTTCATGTGAGCGTCCCAAATGGCGGTGTTGACGCCACGAGCGGCCTCGGAGAGCGTGCCCAGGGCCGCCTGGGCGTTCACCCGGACATCGACATCGGCGTCGCCCGCCGGCTGCGGAGCGGCGGGCGCCACACCGGCCAGCGAGGACAGCACGGCCAGAGAGGCGGCCATGACGGCGACGCCACGTACGAGGGGACGAATCCTTCTTCCGACAGGACGTCGGGGTGGGTGCGAGCGCACCGGCATGGGGCCTCCCAGGGATCTCGGCGGCACGGACGGAGTACTGCGGCGGCGCCGTGGGGCGGGCGAAGTCCGCTACGGCGACGGGTGCGGCCCGTCGGTGACCCGACGGTGAGGTGACGGCGGAGCAGCGGTGCACGTGCGGGTGCGGGTCAGCGGTCGAAGACGCCAACCTGTGGGAGCGCTCCCATCATTCGGAGGGCATGACATCCTGTCAACGCCCTGCACAGCCCGAATCCGGTGAACGGCCGCCACGAGTCGCTGGCACCGGCCGCGGCGCGGGAAGGTACATCTTCCGGGTGCAGGAGGCAGCGTCGTGTGCCGCCGGTGCGGACCGGCACGACCCGCCCCGACGAGCGGGCAAAGCCGTGGCCGTCCACTTCGCCGTGGTCTGGCTCGCCGAGTCTCGGGAGGGGTGTGCCGTCACACAGGGCAGTCGGGCCGCGGCCCGACAGCCGCGGCCGACGAGGTGGGAGCACCGCCCGACGTTCATGCGGCAGACTGGTGGTATGAAACCCGTCCTGCCGAGTTCCGCGGGTCTACGCAAGCGGGTGGGCACGGCCATTTTCGCTCAGGTCGCGGGACCGGCGGGCAACGAGAACCGGGCGCGTATCCACGAGACCCCTGGGCCTCGTTGGTTCGATGCCGACCGGCCGGTGCGAATCGTTCACGGTGACGCGTCGATGTTCATCGGCGGCCTGCGAGCACTACTGCTCCAGTCCCTGCACCCGCTGGCGATGGCAGCCGTAGGGGCGCATTCCGGGTATCGCGGTGACCCGTGGGGGAGGCTGCAGCGCACGAGCACCTTCCTGGCCGTCACGACGTACGGAACCTCGGCGGACGCCCAGGCCGCCGTGGACCGGGTGAGGGCCGTTCACGAGCAGGTGCGCGGACGGACCCCGCGGGGGGAGTCCTATCACGCTGCCGATCCGCATCTCCTCGGCTGGGTGCACGCGGCTGAGGTGGACAGCTTCCTCGTGGCCTACCAGCGGTACGGCGCGGCTCCGCTCGATGAAGCGGGCCGAGACGCCTACGTGGCCGATACGGCCCGCGTCGGGGAAGCACTCGGAGTGGCCGACCCTCCTCGTACTCATCGGCAGCTGACCGAGGTGTTGGCTGCCTACCGCCCTGAACTGCTCCCGACAGCTCAGGCGCGCGAAGCGGCAGACTTCATTCTCCGCCACCCGCCGCTGCCCCTCGCGGCTCGTCCGCCATACGCGGTTCTCGCCGCAAACGCGGTCTGCTCCCTCCCTTCCTGGGTCCGCGACGCCCTCTGTCTGCGACAGTCGCCACTCGTGCCAGGAGGCTGGGTGCAACCGGCCGGGCATCTGGTCACGCGTGCCATCCGCTGGGCCATGGCCCCGGACCGGCCCACGGAGCACTGATGAGACGTGTCAGATGCCGCTTGCTCGGCGACGCGGTCATGGAAAACCGCGTCCTATGGCGCGGTAGATCTGCAGAGAGACCCGGACGGCAACCCCCTACACGGCGGCAGCGTCGCCATCGACCTGCCTCCGGTCTTCACCAGCGAGGAGATCGCGACGTCACGGCCGCTACTGCGACCGGCCGGACACCGGACGCGGCGACGATCGACGCGGCCGTGGCGGCCGCGCGGGGCCGGGACGCGGTGGTGGTCACCACGGACAACGTCGGTGCCACCAGCGCGCAGCGCACTTTGGTCTCCCGGCTGTTGTCGACCGGCGTACCCGTGGTCCACCTCGCGGTGCGCAATCCCTACGACATCGCCCAACTCGGCCCGGTGCGGGCATCGCTGGCGTCCTACTGCTGGACCGAGGTCGAACTGCGCGCCGCCGCGCGGGTGATCGCGGGACGGGTCGATCCGCGTGGCAAGCTGCCTGTGCCCGTCCAGCGGGCCGACGATCCGGCCGAGATCCTCTTCGCCGCCGGACACGGTCTGTCGTACCACGACTGACACAGGGGTCCCCGCACCGTCTTCCGGTGCCCGTGCACGCTTCCGGTTCGGGAACGGGCACGGGTGACTCCGGCTCGCTGCGGGGGCGGCCGGCCGCAGCGAACCGCTGCCCACCTGAGCCTTCGATGCCGAATGGGTCAGGCGCTCGATGCGTGACCCCGCGCCAGCCAGGCGGGCTTCACGGTGCCGGGCGAACTCGGCCGAACAGCCGTCCGGCGAGATCGACGCCGATGACAGCGCCGTCGGAGTCCCTGGAGAAGTAACCACGCTGCCCCTTGAGGCCGCCTTCGGTGATGACGTACTCGTCGCCGTCGCCGGGAAGAAAGGCGATGGCCGCGGCGGAGTACCCCGGAGGCATCTCCTCGTCCGAAGCTGCGCGGACCTCCGGCTTGATGTCCACCGCCAGGGTGAGACGGCTTCCCTCGTCGGCGATGGCGAGGTTCATCGCGTCGATCTCGTAGTGGCCGGCGACATCTGCGGCCCGGTCCCCGTCGTAGGGGAGCGGCTCGGGCTCCTGCTCGATCACGCCGAGGTAGTGCTCCAGGGCCCACTTCACCACGGACTGGTTGAAGGAGTATCCGTCAGGACCGGAATTGGACAGGGCGACCACCGCGAAGTCGCGCTCCGGCACGATGAACAGCTCGGCGAACTGGCCGTTGCCCGAGCCTCCGTGTCCGATCCCGGCGAGGCGTGCCGGCAGGTGATCCGAGAGTGTGCGCAGGGTGGGTATGCCCGGGCGTTGTTGTGGGTCGGATTGTCGAACGCGGTGGCAGGGCGCCCGGATCCGCGCGCGACGAAGCGCGGGTGAAGCCGGCAGGCCTCAGCCGGCGGCCCGGTGGGACGTGCGGGGCGCGGACGGCAGGGGAGCCTGCGCGGCTCGGGTGACGTCTCCGATCAGCTCGACCACATCGGCGCCGTACGCCTGGGAGTTGACCACCTTCAGGAGCAGGACGAAGGAGCTGTTGCGGTGCTTGCGCTGCAACTTGTCGTGGTTGCGCATCAGGTAGCGCGAGGCGGCCTGGTTGGTGATGGCGCGCTGACCGCAGAAGAGGAAGACGGGGCGGGCGTCCTGACCACCCGTCAGTCTGGCGAGCAGGACATACTCCTCGACGCCCGCCTCGAGCCGGTAGCGTTCCGAGCCGATCTGGAAGGACGCGCGGTCGGGGCCCGGTTCGGACTGGGTGTTGATCTTCACGCCGGGGAGCAGTGACTGCAGATGGGCGGCCATACGCCGGTTGGAGCCCGGCCCGCCGACGCAGAACTCGGTGCGTTCGCCGAAGCCCTGCCGCGCGGTGTCGTGCGAGACGATCTGGGCGTGCGCCTCGCAGTCCTTGATGAGGGCGGAGAGTTCGAGCAGGGCGAAGACGTCGTTGCGGTGCACCGCGCCGTCGCCGCTGGGGTCGCGATTGACGACGAGCAGGCATTCCGAGTTCCCCGGCATCCCGAAGAACGCCTGCTTCCTGCGGAGCTTGCGCCGCCACAGGTACGTACGGGCGACCCAGCCGAGAGCGGCGCTGATCCCGGCGGCTATGAGACCGAGCACGATGTTGCGTACGTCGTCATTCATGAGCGCGCATATTAGCGGCCCGTTCGGACAGATGGCCGATGCGGTCCTGACGTTACGAGGGAGGCGGCGTTACCCTGCGCGGACGATCCTTCACAGGAGGTACGGATGCGTCGTTCCGTCGGCCGGAATGTGTCGTTCCTAAGTGTGATCGCCGTCATCGGCTCGCTCGGTGCCGCTGCTCCCGCGGCCTCGGCGCCGCCTGTCCCGCCTCCCAAGTCGCCGGTGGCGGTCGGGTACGGGGGAGCGGTGTCGAGCGTCGACGCGGACGCCTCGGCGGCGGGTATCGAGGTGCTCCGCAAGGGCGGCAACGCGGTTGACGCAGCCGTGGCCACCGCCGCCGCCCTCGGGGTGACCGAGCCGTACTCCGCGGGTATCGGAGGCGGCGGGTACTTCGTCCACTACGACGCACGGACCGGGCGCGTCGAGACCGTCGACGGCAGGGAGACGGCCCCGCGCAGCGCGGACTCCTCGCTCTTCCTGGAGGACGGAAAGCCGATCCCCTTCAACGACGCCGTCACCAGTGGCCTGGGCGTCGGCACCCCGGGCACGCCCGCGACATGGCAGAAGGTGCTCGACGCCTGGGGGAGCAAGCCGCTGGGGCGGCTGCTCGAACCGGCCGAGCGGCTCGCCCGGGACGGATTCACCGTGGACGAGACCTTCCGCTCGCAGACGGCCGCCAACCAGGCGAGGTTCGCCGACTTCCCCGACTCCGCCGAACTCTTCCTGCCCGGCGGCCAGTTGCCGGTGACCGGATCGGTCTTCAAGAACCCCGACCTGGCGCGTACGTACCGGACGCTCGGACGCGAGGGGGTCGACGAGTTGTACCGGGGCCGACTGGCCCGGGACATCGTGTCGACGGTGAACAACCCGCCGGTGGACCCCGCGTCGAGCCGGGTTGCGCGTCCGGGGGAACTGACGGCCGCGGACCTCGCGGGCTACCGGGCCCTGCGCCAGGCGCCGACGAGGACCGGATACCGGGGCCTCGACGTGTACGGCATCGCACCGTCGTCCTCCGGCGGCACCAGTGTCGCCGAGGCGCTCAACATCCTCGAATCGACGGATCTTTCGAAGGCGAGTGAAGCGGGGTACCTGCACCGCCTCATCGAGGCGAGCCGGATCGCGTTCGCCGACCGGGGCCGCTGGCTGGGTGATCCGGCCTTCGAGGACGTGCCCACCCGTGAGCTCCTCAGCCAGCGCTTCGCCGACTCCCGCGAGTGCCTCATCAAGGACGACGCCGTCCTCACCAGTCCGCTCGCTCCCGGCGACCCCCGCCGTCCCGCCGCCTGTGCGAGCGGAGGTACGGCCGCCCCGACGACCTACGAGGGGGAGAACACGACGCACCTGACGACCGCCGACAAGTGGGGCAACGTCGTCGCCTACACCCTGACGATCGAGTCGACGGGCGGCAGCGGTATCACCGTCCCCGGCCGGGGGTTCCTTCTCAACAACGAGTTGACCGACTTCTCCTTCGCGCCGGCGAACCCCGCGGTGCACGACCCGAACCTGCCCGGCCCGTCCAAGCGCCCCAGGTCCTCGATCTCGCCGACCATCGTGCTGGAGCACGGAAAGCCCGTGCTGGCTCTGGGGTCACCGGGTGGTGCCACCATCATCACCACCGTCCTCCAGTCGCTGACCGGCCACCTCGACCGAGGGCTGCCGCTCGTCGACGCGATCGCGGCGCCACGCGCCAGCCAGCGCAACGCGGCCACCACCGAGATCGAGCCCGGACTGTGGAACAGCCCGGTGCGGGGTCAGCTGGAAGCCATCGGACACGTGTTCAAGCAGAACCCGGAGATCGGGGCGGCCACCGGCATCCAGCGGCTGTCCGGGGGGCGCTGGCTGGCGGCCGCGGAAAAGGTGCGGCGCGGTGGCGGCTCGGCCATGGTGGTGCACCCGAGCGGTCGTCCGTGACGGTCCCACGCGTGTGAGCGGCCCCGGGGCCGGTACGGGCGCACTCCGGCGTCCTGCCGGCCCCGGGGCCGTGAAGCGGCTCGGCCGCGACCGCAAGGGAGGTTCCGACCGGGCCTCCGAGTCCAGTGAAAGGGCATTCCACACGGTGCGAACACGCATGCTCGCCCTCGCCGCGGCCTCGGCGGCCGCTCTCGCCGCCTCCGCCCTTCCCGCGACGGCCGGCCCCACGGCCGACGGCGCGAGCGAAGGGGCGGTCGGCGCCGCGGAACTGCTGGACCGCGTCAAGAACTGCACCCGGATCTCCCACGGGAAGTACCGGACGGACCAGGGCGCACGGGCGGACATCCCGGTGTGCGGGACGAAGGAGGCCGTGTTCTGGACGGCGGACATGGACATCGACTGCGACGGCAGGTCCACCAAGGTCTGCAACAGGAGGACGGACCCCTCGTTCCAGTCCCAGACGGCCTTCCAGACGTCCGCCGGAAAGCACCTGGATGCCGCCGAGCTGCCGTACATCGTCGTCCCGGGACCCGGCCCGCTCTGGAAGTACGCGGAGTCGGGTGTCAAGGGCGGGAGTGTTGCCGCCGTCATCCACGACGGAAAGGTCCGGTACGCGGTCGTCGGGGACACCGGTCCCACCGGCATCATCGGCGAGGCGTCCTACGCGACCGCCAAGGGCCTCGGCATCGATCCCGACCCGAGGACCGGGGGTGTCGCCTCCGGCGTGACCTACATCGTGTTCCGGAACTCCGAGGCCGCCCCCATCGAGGACCACACGGCCGCGGTCACCGAGGGTGAGGCGCTCGCCAGGGCGTTCGTCTCCGGCGGCTGACCGGCCGCGCTCCCGGTCAGAGCGCGGTCAGGATGCGCGGGCCGTCGTCCGTGATCGCCACGGTGTGCTCGGCGTGTGCGGCCCGGCTGCCGTCGTCCGTCCGGAGGGTCCAGCCGTCCGGATCGGCGTGGAAGACGTCCTGTCCGCCGGCGATCAGCATCGGCTCGATGGCCAGCACCATCCCGTGCTTCAGGGGCATGCCCCGCCCGGGGCGCCCCTCGTTGGGCACGGACGGATCCTCATGCATCTGCCGGCCCACCCCGTGCCCGCCGAACCCCTCGGGGATGCCGTACCCGGCCTTTCTGCAGACCGTGCCGATCGCGTGGGCGATGTCCCCGATCCGGTTGCCCACGACCGCCGCCGCGATGCCCGCGTCCAGCGCGTCGAACGCCGTGTCGACGAGGCGGACGTCCTCGGGCCTCGGCCGGCCGACGATGAAGCTGACGGCGGAGTCGCCCGCCCAGCCGTTCAGGGTCGCACCGGCGTCGATGCTCACCAGATCGCCGTCGCGGAGCCGGTATCCGTCCGGGATGCCGTGCACGATCGCGTCGTTAACCGAGGCACAGATCACCGCCGGGAACGGTGTGGGGGCGAAATGCGGCTTGTAGTGGAGGAAGGGGGAGCCCGCGCCCGCCTCGCGCAGCACCTCGTGCGCGATCTCGTCGAGTTCACGCAGTGACACACCGACTGCCGCGGCCTCCCGCGCCGCGGTCAGCATCCGGGCGACGACCCGGCCGGTCTCGCGCATCGCTTCGATGGAGGAATCCGTCTTGAGTTGCACCATGCCAATTACTATACCGGTCTGACCGGTATTAGAATGACGGCATGGTCCGTACCCCCTTGACCCCCGAAGAGCGCCGCCGCGGCGAGCGGCTCGGCGAACTGCTGCGCGAGGCACGCGGCGGGCGCAGCATGGTCGCGATCGCCGCGAGCGCCGGAATCTCGGCCGAGACGCTCCGCAAGATCGAGACGGGGCGAGCGCCCACCCCCGCCTTCTTCACGGTCGCCGCCCTCGCCGGCGCCCTCGGGCTGTCGATGGACGAGCTGCTCACCCGGTGCGAGCCCGTGGCCGGGACGCTGCCGGCGCCAGGGAGCCTGCCACTCACCGCATAGGCCCGGGGCCTGTCCAGTACGGGGCGATCCTGGCGCACGCCGGGAGCGCGCACCGGACGCCGCGGGCTGATCCACGAAGATCCGCCGGACAGACCCTAGTAGGGTCGCTCCGTGACCCTCCAGGACTTCGCCCGCAGTGAGTACGTCAGCCTCACCACGTACCGGAAGGACGGCACCGCCGTCGCCACGCCCGTCTGGGCCGCGGCGGACGGCGGTGTGCTGTACGTCTGGACCCGGACCGACTCCTGGAAGGTCAAGCGGCTGCGCAACGACAGCCGGGTCCGCGTGACGGTCTGCGACGTCCGGGGCCGGATCGCCGAGGGCGCGCCGAGCGCCGAAGGTACGGCCCGGCTGCTCGACGGCGAGGAGACGGGCGGTGTGCGCAAGTTGCTCGCTCGTAAGTACACGTGGAAGTTCTGGCTGGTGGACTGGCCCGCCATGGTCGCGCGGCTCGGGAAGCGCCCCCACACGGGGATTGCGGTCACGCTCCGGGGGGCGTGAGCGTCCCGCGGTCGCGCTCACGCCGCAGCAGGCCCGAAAAGCGCGCGTAGCCCTTCCGTAACACCCCTGCGGTCGAATGCCCGCGGACTGGAATGCTCCAGTCCCTGGCGACCGATGAGGGCGACGGTGACGGTGCAGCAACAGGCATGGGAAGTAAGGGCGTTCGCCGAGTACCTACGGGATCTGGCTGCCCTGCTCGATCCCGGACGAGGCTGGTACGGCGTCTTCTGCGCGCGGGACCCCGAGGGCATGCGTGCCTGCTTCGAAGGTACCGAGGTGCCGCCCTGGGACGTGGTCGAGTCGATGCTGCAGGATCTCGCCGCGGTGCGTGGGGACGAGTTCGCCGCCCGGGAGTCCCTGCAGGCAGCCGCGTTGTGCGCCGCGTCGGCCGCCGCGCACGACAGGCGCCCCGGAGGCAGACAGGCTCTCGTCGACCGGCTCGGTGTGATGCTCCAGGAGCAGTCCTACGCGGCCCGGAGGATGAGGGCGGCGGGCACGGGCGAGCCGGGCCCGCGCGCGGGGGAGTCGGACGCCCTGGCCTGGGCGCGGGACGACCACAACCGGGCCACGGCCCGCTGCGACGAACTCCGCAACCGGCTCTCGGCCGTGGACAGTACGGTGCCGGACACCTGGTTCCGGGAGCAGGGCGGCGCCGGAGAGCCGGGCCGGGGCGGAACATCGGCGGTCCTCCCGGGCCCGCGCAGGCCGGAGCAGTCCGGATCCTCCCGTGAGCGCCCCGGTCGGCAGCCGCAGGCCCCCGTGAAGAAGCGCACGAAGCCGCGGGGGGCCCGGTTCGCCGGGCTGGAGACCGAGGAGGACGAAGTCATGCCGATGCCGGTGGACATGCCTGTCCTGCCGGCCCCTTCTCCGGCCGTCGCCGCGCCGCGCGGCGCCAGGTTCCAGGGCGCGGGCACCGAGCGGGCGCCGGAGCGGCCCCCTCGCACCGAGCCCGACCCCGCGGTGCTGCGCGCCGCCGACGACGCCGTCGCGCTGCTCGTGCGACTGCGCGCGGAAGGCCGCACCGGAGAGGCGCACGTCGTCCTCTGCGAGGCCGCGGGCCGGCCCGCCGGACATCTGCCGGTGCTTGCCGTCGCCCTGCACCGGGCGGGCCTGGACGCCGACTGGGCGACCCTCCTGTGGGAGGTGTCCACCCTGCCGCCGACCCAACTCGCCGCCGCCGCAGGCGCGCTGGCCGAAGCCGGCCGCACCGGTGACTGCGGCCGACTGCTCCGGCAGGGGGCGTCCCGGCCGGCCGGCGAGATCGCCGATGCCGTCGTCGCCCTCGACCGGGCCGGACTCGAACCTGAGGCGCGGGCCCTCCTGGGCGCCTTCGTCCGCGTACACACACCGGAGGACTCCGCCCGCATCGCCGAAGGCGGGCCCCGCCACATCGTGCCCCAACTGCTCGCCGCCGCACGCGAAGTCTCCGCCGCGCACGAGTGGGACGTGGTCCACGCGCTCAGGGTGGCGGGCATCGCGGCACCGTAGCCGCGCCTTCCCGTCTGACCGGGCATGGCTCCGGCGCCGTGGGCCGGTCATCCGCCGCCCAGCAGCCCGTCGAGCAGTCCACCGACCAGGGTGCCGAGCGGGCCCCGTGCGCCGGACGTCCCATCGTCGTCCGGTCCCTCGGTGCCGGTGCCGGTGCCGTCGGAGGGGGCCGGAGCGGGGGAGTCCGGGCGGGCGCCGGCTCCGGGGTCCACCGTGCCGCTCCCGGCGCCCGTGGCGGGCGCGGAGGGTTTCGGGGTGGCGCCACCGGCGGACCCCGGGGAGGGGGCGTCCACCGGAGCCTCGGTCGCCGCCCCGGACGGCACCGTGTCGATCAGCGGCACGGCGGCAGGGTCCGCGGACGCCCTGCGGGGCTCGGGAGTGACGGTCGCGGCGGTCGCCGGACGAGGCTTCTTCCCGGTCGCACCGCCGCCCTGTTCCGTGGCCGGAGACGGCGTGCGGCCGTCGCCCTCCGCACCCGGGGTGGTGCCGCGGTCCAGGCCCATGGCCCGGGGCAGTCGCAGGAAGGGGGCGGTGGAATCGCCGCCGACCAGCGTGGCCACCAGGGTCGTGGCATAGCAGGCGCAGCAGATCGCGGTGATGGTTCCCGTGCGACGCCAGGTCCGGCCGCGCCGCCCCGTCGCGTCGACGAAGACCGGGCCGTTCGAAGGAGCCGGGTTCCGGCCGGCCCGTCCGGCGGCGGTCTCGTGAGCAGGGCTGACGTCGGCCACCGCCCGGGAGTTCCCGTCCACCGTCACCTGGCGTCCGTGCGCCTCGCCCGTGCCTCCGGTCCCGCCCGGGCGCGCCCCGGTCTCCGGTTTCTCGTCCACCACTGCGCCGCGTATACCCATGTGCGTCTCCACGTGTCTGCCCGCCGGTCGGTCCGGGCCGGGATCGTCCTTCGCCGGGGTTCGCGTGCGTGCGCCCGAGAGGTCCGGCGTCATTGCCGGCCCTTCCGCTCCCCGTTTCGCTTCGGAGCCAACGGCCTTGTGGATTGGTCCGATTGGCTGCTGAACCGATAACCGACGGAGGTGACTGGAGGTAACGCGTGGTGCCTGTGGTGGCCGGTTTTCGCGCCGTCCGCCGAGGTCTCGGCGCCAGGGCCTCCGTACGGCTCCGGCGAGGCTGTGGACCGCTCGGGTGTGAAACATGATCGACTCAGCCGGTTCACGGCGATGGTCTTGCCCCGGTGTGTGACGGGGCTTACGTTCTCCTCCTATGCACCGTGTCTACGGGCGTAGAGAACGCAGAGGCTCTCTGACGCCGCGTCGAAGGAGCAGCTCATGTCCCACGTCGTACGCGCCGCACTCGTCCAGGCGACCTGGACCGGCGACACCGAATCCATGATCGCCAAGCATGAGGAACACGCGCGCGAGGCAGCCCGGCAGGGTGCGAAGATCATCGGCTTCCAGGAAGTGTTCAACGCGCCGTACTTCTGCCAGGTGCAGGAACCGGAGCACTACCGCTGGGCCGAACCCGTCCCGGACGGGCCGACCGTCCGCCGTATGCAGGACCTCGCCCGTGAGACCGGCATGGTCGTCGTCGTCCCGGTCTTCGAGCTGGAGCAGTCCGGCTTCTACTACAACACCGCGGCCGTGATCGACGCCGACGGTTCCTACCTGGGCAAGTACCGGAAACACCACATCCCACAGGTCAAGGGATTCTGGGAGAAGTACTACTTCAAGCCCGGGAACGCCGGGTGGCCGGTCTTCGACACGGCGGTCGGAAAGGTCGGCGTATACATCTGCTACGACCGGCACTTCCCCGAGGGGTGGCGTCAACTCGGACTCAACGGTGCTCAGTTGGTGTACAACCCGTCGGCCACCTCTCGTGGCCTCTCTGGTTACCTGTGGCAGCTGGAGCAGCCCGCCTCCGCCGTCGCCAACGAGTACTTCATCGCGGCGATCAACCGCGTGGGCCAGGAGGAGTACGGGGACAACGACTTCTACGGGACGAGCTACTTCGTCGACCCGCGGGGCCAGTTCGTCGGGGACGTCGCCAGTGACAAGGAGGAGGAACTCCTCGTCAGGGACCTCGACTTCGGACTGATCGAGGAGGTCCGCAAGCAGTGGGCCTTCTACCGGGACCGCCGGCCCGACGCGTACGAGGGGCTGGTCGAGCCGTGACCGGACTGCACGAACGTCACCTGGCCGTCAGCCCCGACTGGCTGGCGCTCTACTACCGGCAGCCGCTGGAGCTGACCCACGGCGAGGGGCGTCACGTCTGGGACGCCGACGGCAACCGCTACCTCGACTTCTTCGGCGGCATCCTCACCACGATGACCGCGCACGCCCTGCCCGAGGTCACCAAGGCCGTCTCCGAGCAGGCGGGGCGGATCATCCACTCCTCCACCCTCTACCTCAACCGCCCCATGGTGGAACTCGCCGAACGGATTGCCGCACTCTCCGGCATCCCCGACCCGCGGGTCTTCTTCACCACATCGGGCACCGAGGCCAACGACACCGCGCTTCTGCTGGCCACAGCCCACCGTGGGTCCAATCAGATCCTGGCGATGCGCAACAGCTACCACGGCAGGTCCTTCTCCGCGGTGTCCGTCACCGGCAACAGGTCCTGGTCGACGACCAGTCTGTCGCCGCTGCAGACGATGTACGTCCACGGCGGCGTCCGGGGCCGGGGCCCGTACGCCGAACTGAGCGACGAGCGGTTCATCAAGGCCTGCGTCGCCGACCTCGAGGACCTGCTCGGCCACACCAGGGGCGCCGCCGCCCTGATCGCCGAACCCGTCCAGGGGGTAGGTGGGTTCACCGCCCCGCCCGACGGTCTGTACGCGGCCTTCCGCGAGGTCCTCGACCGGCACGGCATCCTCTGGATCTCCGACGAGGTGCAGACCGGCTGGGGGCGGACGGGCGACCACTTCTGGGGCTGGCAGGCCCACGCCTCGAGCGGGCCGCCCGACATCCTCACCTTCGCCAAGGGGATCGGCAACGGCATGTCCATCGGAGGCGTCGTCGCCCGCGCCGAGGTCATGAACTCCCTTGACGCCAACTCCATCTCCACCTTCGGCGGTTCCCCGGTCACCATGGCCGCCGGGCTCGCCAACCTCTCCTACCTGCTGGAGCACGATCTCCAGGGCAACGCCCGACGTGTCGGCGGGCTGCTCCTCGAGCGGCTCCGGGCTGTCGGGGCGGCCTCACCCGCCGTACGGGAGGTACGTGGACGTGGGCTCATGATCGGCATCGAGCTGGTGAGACCCGGCAGCGACGAGGCCGCGCCGGACGCCGCCGCCGCCGTACTCGAAGCCGCCCGGGAGGGCGGACTGCTGATCGGCAAGGGCGGAGGCCACGACACGAGTGTCCTGAGGATCGCACCTCCGCTGTCGCTCACCGTCTCCGAGGCCGAGGAAGGCGCGGCCATTCTGGGCGAGGCGCTGCGGGCGGCCGGTTAGGACCACCCGGCCGCCCGCTCGTCCACCACGAGCGGGCGGCCGGCCACCTCGGCGACCGGGTCCGGTCGCCGACGCGAATGGAGACGAGTAGTGACACGCACTCTGATCACCGGCGGACTGGTCGTCACGGCGTCCGACGAACTCCACGTGGACGTGCTCGTGGAAGGCGGACAGGTCGTCGCCCTCGCCACTCCGGGAAGCCACGGCTGGACCGCCGACCGGGTCATCGACGCCACGGGGAAGTACGTCCTGCCGGGCGGTGTCGACGCGCACACGCACATGGAGATGCCGTTCGGCGGCACCTATGCCGCCGACACCTTCGAGACCGGGACCCGGGCCGCCGCCTGGGGAGGCACCACCACCATCGTCGACTTCGCCATCCAGAGCATCGGCGGCTCGCTGCAGGAAGGGCTCGACACCTGGCACGCGAAGGCCGACGGCAAGTGCGCCGTCGACTACGCCTTCCACATGATCCTCTCGGACGTGAACCCGTCGACGCTGAAGGAGATGGACCGCCTGGTCGCGGAGGGCGTCACCTCCTTCAAGCTCTTCATGGCCTATCCGGGCGTGTTCTACAGCGACGACGGCCAGATCCTCCGCGCCATGCAGCAGGCCTCCGGCAACGGAGGGCTGATCATGATGCACGCGGAGAACGGCATCGCCATCGACGTCCTGGTCGAGCAGGCACTCGCCGAGGGCCGCACCGACCCGCGTTACCACGGCGACGTCCGCAAGGTGGCCCTGGAGGCCGAGGCCACCCACCGCGCCGTCCAGCTGGCCCGGGTCGCCGGATCACCGCTGTACGTCGTGCACGTCTCAGCGGACGAGGCCGTGGCGGAGATCGCCGCCGCGCGTCACAAAGGGCTCCCGGTGTTCGGCGAGACCTGTCCGCAGTACCTCTTCCTCTCCACGGACAACCTCGCCGAACCGGACTTCGAGGGCGCCAAGTACGTGTGCTCGACACCTCTGCGCCCCCGGGAGCACCAGGAGGTGCTCTGGCGCGGGCTCCGGAACAACGAGCTTCAGGTCGTGTCGACCGACCACTGCCCGTTCTGCTTCTCCGGACAGAAGGAGATGGGCCGCGGCGACTTCTCCAAGATCCCGAACGGCATGCCCGGCGTGGAGAACCGCATGGACCTGCTGCACCAGGCGGTCGTCGAGGGCCGGATCTCGCGCAGGCGCTGGGTCGAGATCGCCTGTGCCTCTCCGGCCCGGATGTTCGGGCTCTACCCGAAGAAGGGCACCGTCGCGCCAGGTGCCGACGCCGACATCGTCATCTACGACCCGGCCGCCGAGCAGACCATCTCCGCCGCGACCCACCACATGAACGTCGACTACTCCGCCTACGAGGGGAAGCGCGTGACGGGCCGGGTGGAGACGGTGCTCTCCCGCGGCGTACCGGTGATCGCGGGAGGTGAGTACGTGGGGCACGCCGGGCACGGTACGTATCTGCCCCGGGGGACGTGCCAGTACCTTTGAGGCCGCCCGTCGCTGGACGCGCCGCCCGCCCCTGCCGGGGCGGGCCTCTACTCCCTGACGAACGCCAGGAGGTCGGGGTTGATGACCTCCGGATGCGTCGAGAGCATGCCGTGGGGGTAGCCCTCGTAGCTCTTGAGCCGGCCGTCGGGCAGGAGCTTCGCGGACAGCGGCCCGGCGTCCTCGTAGGGGACCACCTGGTCGTCGGTGCCGTGCGCGACCAGGACGGGGACCTCGATCCTTTTGAGGTCCTCGGTGAAGTCGGTCTCCGAGAAGGCCTTGATGCACTCGTAGTGCGCGTTGGCCGCGCCCCGCATGCCCTGCCGCCACCAGTTGTCGATCAACCCCTGCGACACCTCGGCCCCGGGGCGGTTGAACCCGTAGAACGGACCCGACGCCACCTCGATGTAGAACTGAGCGCGATTGGCCGCGAGCGCGGAGCGGAAACCGTCGAAGACCGCGATCGGGAGCCCGCCGGGGTTCGACTCGGACTTCACCATGACCGGTGGCACCGCGCTGACGAGCACGGCCTTGGCGACCCGCCCCGGCTCCGCACGGGCGACGTACCGTGCCACCTCGCCGCCGCCCGTGGAGTGACCGATGTGCACGGCCCCCCGCAGGTCGAGGGCCTCGGCCACCGCCGCCACATCGGCGGCGTAGGTGTCCATCTCGTGCCCGCCGGAAGGCTGGCCGGATCGTCCGTGGCCGCGCCTGTCGTGGGCGACGACCCGGTAGCCGTGGGACAGGAAGAACAGCATCTGGCTGTCCCAGTCGTCCGCGCTGAGCGGCCAGCCGTGGTGGAACACGACCGGCTGGGCGTCGCGCGGCCCCCAGTCCTTGTAGAAGATGCTCGTGCCGTCTGCGGTGGTGACCGTGCCCATGTCGATCCTTCGGCTGGAGACGATGGAATCGCCCGCGCCACGAGGAAGGTGAGGGCGGGCGGGGAACGTGGCGTGCGCGTGTCCGGCGGCCCGGCGAACAGGCGTGGCACCCGTCGTCGGCAAGGCCGAGGCGCAACCCTCCGAACCATACCTTCGATGGATTTACGTTTCATTTCGGACAGGCGTCCGGGTGTGGCCGGTGACCCGTCCCAGGGCGCCGCCGGGCTCCCTCCCCGGGCCTCCCGGCCCGGGGCCCCGCGCCGGGAACCTCCCTCCGCTGGGTCGGGAGAGGAGCGGTACCGCCCACCCTCTGCGACGCGCGATACCGGGAGCCGCGGTGCCGCGTCCGACGTGGCCCGGCGTGGAAGGCTGCTCACAGCTCACCCCGCCGACGCGGTCCGCCGCGTTCTCCCCGTCCGCCTGTCCGCCGCGATGCGCGCGGGCAGGCGGCTCACCCCGCCGATCCGGTCACGGTGCCCGCAACCGCGCGCCACGTGTCAGTTCTTCGACAAGGAGCATCTGTCATGGAATTCGGTCTCGTCCTCCAGACCGACCCGCCCGCGTCGGCGGTCGTCGGACTCATGCGCCGCGCGGAACGCAACGGCTTCCGCTACGGCTGGACCTTCGACTCGACGGTGCTCTGGCAGGAGCCGTTCGTCATCTACAGCCGGATCCTGGAACACACCGAGCGGCTCGTCGTCGGGCCGATGGTGACGAACCCGGGGACCCGCACCTGGGAAGTCACCGCCTCCACCTTCGCCACCCTCAACGAGATGTACGGCAACCGCACCGTCTGCGGCATCGGGCGCGGGGACTCCGCGATGAGGGTGGCGGGCCGCAAGCCGAACACACTGGCCCGGCTGGGCGAGGCCATCGACGTCATCCGGGACCTCGCCGAGGGCCGCGAAGCCACCGTCGACGGACAGCCGGTCCAGCTCCCCTGGGTGAAGGACGGCAAGCTTCCCGTCTGGATGGCCGCGTACGGGCCCAAGGCCCTCGCGCTGGCCGGGGAGAAGGCCGACGGCTTCATCCTCCAGCTGGCCGACCCCTACCTCACCGAATGGATGGTCAAGGCCGTGCGCGAGGCCGCGGCCACGGCCGGCCGTGACCCGGACTCCCTCACCATCTGCGTCGCCGCACCGGCCTACGTCGGCGACGACCTGGCGCACGCGCGTGAGCAGTGCCGCTGGTTCGGCGGCATGGTCGGCAACCACGTCGCCGATCTCGTCTCCCGGTACGGGGAGCACTCCGGACTCGTGCCGGAAGCCCTCACCCAGTACATCGAGGGGCGTTCCGGCTACGACTACAGCCACCACGGCCGGGCCGGGAACCCGGACACGGCCTTCGTCCCGGACGAGATCGTGGACCGGTTCTGCCTGCTGGGCCCGGCCGAGGCGCACATCGAGAAGCTCATGGTCCTGCGGGACCTGGGCGTCGACCAGTTCGCCGTCTACGACATGCACGACGCCCGCGAGGCCACCATCGACGCCTACGGCTCCACGATCATCCCCGCACTCTCCGCCTGACCCCTCCGCACAGCGACGGCCTCCGGCCCCGCCCACCCGCGCCCCGCACGGCACCTCTCCCCGAGTCTCCCGAGCGAAGGGTCACATCACCATGACCGCCACCGTCCCACCCCTTCCACCGTCCGCTTCCGGCGAGCCGATATCCGATCCCTCCGGCAGGACGGAACTCGCCCCCGGGGCTCTCCCCGGGGACTCCCGCTTCGTCAACGACGATCTGCTGCCGGTCCCACTGGAGCGGCGCACCTGGACCACGTACAACTTCGCCGCGCTGTGGATCGGGATGGCGCACAACATCCCGTCCTGGCTGCTCGCCTCCGGGCTCGTGGCACTCGGCATGGACTGGAAGCAGGCCGTCCTCACGATCGCGCTGGCCAACGTCATCGTGCTGGCACCGATGCTGCTGACCGGGCACGCCGGTCCCAAGTACGGCATTCCCTTCCCCGTGCTGGCGCGTGCCTCCTTCGGGCTGCGCGGTGCCAACCTGCCGGCTCTGATCCGGGCGGCGGTCGCGTGCGCCTGGTTCGGGATCCAGACCTGGATCGGCGGGGTGGGGATCTTCACGCTGCTGGGCAAGATGTTCGGCGGCTGGGCGCGGGCCGGTGAGATCGGCGGCCAGCCCTGGACGCTCTGGCTCTGCTTCGTCCTCTTCTGGGCCCTCGAACTCGCCATCATCCACCGGGGTATGGACACCCTGCGCCGCTTCGAGAACTGGGCGGCTCCCTTCGTCCTCGTCGGCGCCGTCGTGCTGCTGGTCTGGGTGGCGGTCAAGGCCGGCGGCTTCGGTCCGCTCCTCGACCAGCCGTCGGCGCTCGGCTGGGGATCGGACTTCTGGCCGGTCTTCTTCCCCTCCCTGATGGGGATGATCGCCTTCTGGTCGACGCTCTCCCTGAACATCCCGGACTTCACCCGCTTCGGTGCCGGTCAACGGGCCCAGATCCGGGGGCAGTCACTCGGGCTCCCGACCACGATGACCTTCTTCGCGCTGCTCTCGGTCTTCGTCACCTCCGGTTCGCAGGCTGTGTACGGGGAGGCCGTCTGGGACCCGGTCCAGCTCGTCGCGAGGACCGACAACGTCTTCGGGCTGCTCTTCGGCCTGATCACCGTGCTGGTCGCGACGATCTCCGTGAACATCGCGGCCAACGTCGTCTCACCGGCGTACGACCTCGCCAATCTCGCCCCGAAGCTCATCAGCTTCCGCACCGGCGCGCTGATCACCGGGGTGGTGGGCGTCCTGATCATGCCGTGGAAGCTCACCGAGACGCCCGAGCTGTACATCTTCACCTGGCTCGGGCTGGTGGGCGGTCTGCTCGGCACGGTGGCCGGAATCCTGATCGCCGACTACTGGATCATCCGCCGGACCGTCCTGGACCTGCCCGACCTCTATCTGCCGGGCGGCCGCTACTGGTACACGGCGGGCTGGAACTGGCGTGCCGTGCTGGCCTTCGCCGTCGGAGGCGTGCTCGCCGTCGGAGGTTCCCACTCCGCCCCGGGCGCGGGTCCGTTCCCTGACGACGGGCTGATCCCGTTCCTGAGGCCGCTCGCCGACTACGGCTGGGCCGTCGGCCTGGCCTCCTCGCTCGTGCTGTACACGCTCCTGAGCCTGGGGGTCAGGAAGGGGCGGACGTCCGGCTGAGCAGGGAGCTGATGTCCACCGTCTCGTCCGCGGAAGGCGTGGCCGTGGGAACCGGCGTGCCATAGTCGCTGAGGTCCACGGCCGCGTCCGCTCCGTCACCCCGCAGGGTGATCCGCACGGGATGGTGGTCGCCCCCGGAGTCCACGTACGTGGTCGTGGTCAGCCGGTCGCCGTCGGTCCTGGTGACGGGAACCGTCCGTACCCCGTCCACGGTCGTCACCTCGCCCTTGGTGAACCCCGTGCCGGGGTTGTCTGCGACGAGCTCGCGGAAGGTGTCCAGGTCGCACGCCTGTACGGCGGGGCGCAGCCGTGAGTCCGAGGCGTCACCCTTGAGGTACCGGCCCGCGACCACGGCCTCGAAGGCCTCGCCGCCGATCGGAACCTGGTTCTCCCAGAAGTCGGAGTCCGGCTTGACCCAGACGTCGTCGCCCCGTTTGACGATCTTGATGTCGCCCTTGCCGCTGCCCAGATCGATGTCGCCCGCGCAGTTGCCCGACCGGTCGAGGCTGAGGTCGATGGTCATCGGTTCCCTTCCCTCGCCCAGGTCGCCCTGCGCGTGGAGGCGGAGCGAGTCGGCGGCGAGCAGTGCCTCGCGGGCGCGGTCGGCGATCTGCTGGGCGGGGAGGGATTCGAAGTCGTCGTCGGCGTGGGCCGTCGCACCCGTGGTGACGGTGAGTGCGACGACCGCCGCGCAGGCGGCTGCACGGGCGGCGATGCGCTGACCTGTCACGGTGCCTCCTCGGAGAACGTCCCTGGTCAAGGCCCTTACGTTGTCTCACCCTTCCCAGCGAGCGTACGCCCGCGCGCGGTTGCCTGCCCGGCGGGCGGGGTGTACGGAGGGTGAGGTGGGGCGGTGTTTTGCGTCACGGAACGTGGGGGATGAGCGCCCCGAAGATCACCGGCACCGACCGGGATCACCGGAACAGACCGGATCGAAGGGGAGAGCATGAAGAAGCCACACCGGCAGGGTGCCGTCCGCGCGTCGGCCCGCGCCATCGCCGTCCTGGGGCTTTCCGCAGCCCTGGCCTCGCCGGCCTCCGCGGCCCCCGCCGCGACCCCGCCGGGACTGTCCTGCGACACCGGCAAGCACGCCGTCGACGACTACACCGGGTACGCGCTCTGCAGGAACAACGGCACGGCGACCCAGACCTTCTGGGTCCACCTGGTGTGCGGCTGGTCGCCCGACGTGGACGGGAACCACGTCACGCTGCGACCGGGGGAGTCCGGGCAGTCGACCGCCCACTGCGCCGGTCTCGGCTCCGGGATCGGCGAGATCCACGTCCGTCCGTAGGATCCGCGCGGCGCGTGGCCCCGCGCCGCGCGGCCTCCGCGGTGCGGGGTCCTTGAGCGTGTCCCCCCGCCTCGTTACTCTCCAGTAGACCCGGCCGGGCGGGCCCCGGGCGGACCGCCGGGGGCTGGCGCCCCCGCTGACGCGAGGAGGCGGTGGCGATGTCCTCAGCAGACCCCACGGAGCGGACCGGGCCGCCCGGGCCGCCGCCCGGCCCGCCGGGGCCGTCCCCGCAGCCGGGGCTGGTGGACTGCGCACGGCAGCTGGCCGAGGGGCGGGCCACCTCGACCGGGCTGGTCGCGGCGGCTCTCGCGCGGATCGAGGCGAGCAGGCACGTCCTCAACGCCTTCCGGCAACTGCGCTCCGAGGCCGCGCTGGCGGAGGCCGCCGAGGCCGACCGCAGGCTCGAGGCGGGGGAGCGCCTTCCGCTGCTCGGGGTCCCAGTTGCCGTCAAGGACGACACCGACGTCGCCGGGATGCCCACCTACTTCGGCTGCGACGGAGTGCTCCCGCCCGCCGCGGCGGACAGCGAGGCGGTCCGCAGGCTGCGGGCCGCCGGGGCCGTCGTCGTCGGCAAGACCAACTCGTGCGAGCTCGGACAGTGGGCCTTCACCGAAGGGCCGGCGTTCGGAGCGACCCGCAACCCCTGGAGCACCGCGCACACGCCGGGCGGCTCGTCCGGCGGCTCCGCGGCGGCCGTCGCGGCCGGACTCGTCCCCGCCGCGCTGGGCTCGGACGGCGCGGGCTCCATCCGCATCCCGGCCGCCTGGACCCATCTCGTCGGCATCAAACCGCAGCGGGGCCGGATCTCCGTCCACCCCCGCACCGACGCCTTCCAGGGGCTCACCGTCAACGGCCCGCTCGCCCGCACGGTCGCCGACGCGGCCCTGCTCCTGGACTCCGCGGCCGGACCCCACCCCGGCGACCCGCACCGCCCGCCCGCCGTCGACGCCTCCGCCGCGGCCCGTCGCGACCCGGGCAGACTGCGCATCGCCCTCTCCGTGCGGCCTCCGCTCACCCTCACCCGCAACGCACCCCACCCGGAGGTCGTGCGCGCCGTCACCACCCTCGCCGAAGCGCTCGCCCGGCTCGGCCACGACGTCGAGGAGGCCCGGCCCCGCTACGGTCTGATCGGCCTCTCCTTCGTCCCCCGGGCCACCGCCGGCATCGCCGAACTGGCCGCGCTGCACCCCGAGCCCGGGCTGCTGGATCCACGCACCCGCAGTGCCCTGCGCACCGGCACCCGCCTCGGCGGCCGGGTCGTCCGGGCAGCCCGTGCGCGTGAGGTCCGCCAGCACGCCAGGATCGGAACCTTCTTCCGCACCGCCCCCGGCGGGCCCGGGTACGACGTGCTGCTCACCCCGACCACGGCGGCCCCGCCCCCGCGTGTCGGGGCCTTCGACCACCTCAGCGCCTGGCGCACCGACCTCGCGATGACCGCCGCCTGCCCTTACGCCTGGCCGTGGAACGTCCTCGGATGGCCCGGGGTGAACGTTCCCGCCGGCTTCACCCACGACGGCCTGCCGCTCGGTGCGCAACTCCTCGGCCCGTCCCGCAGCGAAGCCCGGCTCATCTCCCTCGCCGCCCAGCTGGAGGCCGACCTTCGCTGGTACGAGCACCGCCCGCCCTTCCCCGCGGCAGCGGACTGACCGGTTCCATCGGGAATGGCGCGGGCCACTGTGGAGAGGGGACCGGTCACGAGATATCTTGATGTCAAGCAATGTTGCAGACGTGGAGCGGAGCACCCGGTGACTGACTCGACCATCATCTATACGCACACCGACGAGGCCCCCGCCCTGGCGACGTACTCGTTCCTGCCGGTCATCGAGGCGTACGCCTCGACGGCGGGTGTCACGGTGGAGCGCCGTGACATCTCCCTGGCGGGGCGCATCATCGCGGGGTTCCCGGAGCGTCTCAAGGCCGATCAGCGTATCGATGACGCGCTCGCCGAGCTCGGCGAGCTGGCCACGACTCCCGGCGCGAACATCATCAAGCTGCCCAACATCTCGGCCTCGATCCCGCAGCTCAAGGCCGCGATCGCAGAGCTCCAGGAGCAGGGCTACGACCTCCCGGACTACCCGGACGACCCGAAGACCGACGAGGACAAGGACGTCCGCGCGCGGTACGACAAGGTCAAGGGCAGCGCGGTCAACCCCGTCCTGCGTGAGGGCAACTCCGACCGCCGCGCCCCCGCGTCGGTCAAGAACTACGCCAAGGCCCACCCGCACCGCATGGGCGCCTGGACCGCAGATTCCAAGACGAACGTCGCCACCATGGGTGTGGACGACTTCCGTTCGACGGAGAAGTCCGCCGTCATCACGGAGGCCGGCACGCTGCGCATCGAGCTCGCGGGCGACGACGGCACGACCACCGTGCTGCGCGAGTCCGTCCCGGTCCTCGCCGGTGAGGTCGTGGACGCGGCCGTCATGCGCGTCGCCGCGCTGCGCGAGTTCTTCACCGCGCAGGTCGCCCGGGCCAAGGCCGAGGACGTGCTGTTCTCCCTGCACCTCAAGGCCACGATGATGAAGGTCTCCGACCCGATCATCTTCGGCCACGCCGTACGCGCCTTCTTCCCGAACACCTTCGCCAAGTACGGCGAGGCGCTCGCCGCCGCCGGCCTGACCCCGAACGACGGTCTCGGCGGCATCCTCAAGGGCCTCGACTCCGTGGACTCCGGTGCCGAGATCAAGGCGTCCTTCGAGGCCGAGCTCGCCGAGGGCCCGGCCCTCGCGATGGTCGACTCCGACCGTGGCATCACCAACCTGCACGTCCCCAGCGACGTCATCGTCGACGCCTCGATGCCGGCCATGATCCGTACCTCCGGTCACATGTGGGGCCCGGACGGCAACGAGGCCGACACCATCGCCGTCCTCCCGGACAGCAGCTACGCCGGTGTCTACCAGGTCGTCCTCGACGACTGCCGCGCCAACGGCGCCTTCGACCCGTCGACCATGGGCTCGGTGCCCAACGTCGGTCTGATGGCGCAGAAGGCCGAGGAGTACGGCAGCCACGACAAGACCTTCGAGATCCCCGCCACCGGCACGGTCCGGGTCCTCGACGGCAACGGTTCCGTCGTCCTCGAGCAGGCCGTCGGCGCCGGTGACATCTTCCGGATGTGCCAGACCAAGGACCTGCCGATCCAGGACTGGGTCAAGCTGGCCGTCACCCGCGCCCGCGCGACCGGCAGCCCGGCCGTGTTCTGGCTCGACGAGGGCCGCGCGCACGACGCCAACCTGATCGCCAAGGTCAAGACCTACCTGGCCGACCACGACACCGAGGGCCTGGACATCTCGATCCGGACCCCGGAGGAGGCCACCGCGTTCTCGCTGGAGCGCATCCGCCGCGGCGAGGACACCATCTCGGTGACCGGCAACGTGCTGCGTGACTACCTCACCGACCTCTTCCCCATCCTCGAGCTCGGCACCAGCGCGAAGATGCTCTCGGTCGTCCCGCTGATGAACGGCGGCGGACTGTTCGAGACCGGCGCCGGCGGCTCCGCGCCGAAGCACGTCCAGCAGCTGGTCAAGGAGGACTACCTGCGCTGGGACAGCCTGGGTGAGTTCCTCGCCCTCGCGGTCAGCTTCGAGCACCTGGCCACGACCACGGACAACGCGCGCGCCAAGGTGCTCGGCGAGACCCTGGACCGTGCCACCGGCACCTTCCTCAACGAGGACAAGTCCCCGAGCCGCAAGCTCGGTGGCATCGACAACCGCGGCAGCCACTTCTACCTGGCGCTCTACTGGGCCCAGGAGCTTGCCGCGCAGTCCGACGACGCCGCGCTCGCCGAGGCGTTCGGGCCGCTCGCCAAGACGCTGTCCGAGCAGGAGCAGACCATCGTCGCCGAGCTCATCGCCGTCCAGGGCAAGCCGGTCGACATCGGCGGCTACTACCAGCCCGACCCGGCGAAGGCGGAGGCCGTCATGCGTCCCTCGGCCACCTTCAACAAGGCCATCGCGTCGCTGGGCTGATCCCCGGCGTCGCACCACGACCGCCCCGGCGGGCTCCGGCCCGCCGGGGCGGTCGTGCGTCCGGGCCCGCGAGCCTAGGACCCGCACCGGCGTCATCAGCCGATCGGCCGACCCCGGAACCGGCCGCTCAGGCGAACCGGAGCCCTACGGGCGGCCGATGGGTCCCGGCGGGAGTTCGAGGAGGCTTGGAGCGAGCGGCCGCCGCGCCCCGGTCCGCTGCCCCAGGCCGACCGAGAAGGAGCCAGCCCGTGACGACGTCCAGGCCACACGGAGAGCGGGTCCAGGTCGGATTCCGTGCCGGGGGCCGGCGGGCCCGCACCTCCGCGCGCGTGCGCACCCGGGCCGCCGTGGCGGCCGCGGTCCTCGCCGCGGCGCTCACCGGATGCGCGGCCGGCGGAAACGGGCACCCGCAGGCGGACTCCGATCCGTCGCCGAGCCGGTCGCAGGCCGCCCGGAAACCGGCGCCCGCCCCCGAAGGCACGCTCGTGATGACGGACTTCGGGTCGGACACCGTCACCTTCGCCGACCCCTCGGAGCCCGACGGCGGACCGGACAGGAGCTCGGTGGAGGTCGGCACCGCCCCCTGGGGCATCGCGCTCGGAGACGACGGCACCGCATGGGTGGCGACAGCGGAGGGCGTGGCCGCGGTGGACACCTCGACCCGTGAGCGGACCGCCCTCATCCCGTACCAGAGCGGCACCGGGCCCGTGACGACGGGGGAGTACCGGGGCGGCGGAATGGGGATCGCGCTCTCGCCGGACGGACGCCGGGTCTACGTCGGCGTCAACGTACCCGGTGACAAGGGCGTTCTGGAAGTCGTCGACACGCGGCTGCGCAGGGTGGTCACATCGGTGCCGGTCGGGCGCAGGCCCTTCGACGTCGACGTCTCGCCCGACGGCCGCAAGGTCTACGCGACCGGCCACGACTCCTTCGACGTCACGGTCGTGGACACCGGAACCTGGAAGTCCCGGCGCATCGAAGTCGCTCCCTACGGGACGGAGGGCGGGCTCGGCTCCTGGCTCAAGCCCCACCACACGGCGGTACGCCCCTCGGACGGCGCCCTCCTCCTGCCCTTCGAAGGTGAACGCCTCGCGGTGGCCGACCCCCGGACCGGCCGGGTGCGCATCGAACGGATGACCGCCGACACGCACCAGCACGGAGCGGCCGTCACGCGTGACGGAACCCTGTTCGTCGTCGGCACGGGGCCGATCGACCCGGCCGAGGACCACGGACCGTCGCTCACCGTCCGCGCGCCGGACGGTGAGGAACGCGTCATCCCCCTGGACGGACCGCACGAGGAGGTCGCCGTCGCCCCCGACGGCCGCACCGCCTACGTCTCGGGCGGCTTCACCCGGAACGGCTACTGGAACGGGATCAGCGTCGTCGACCTCACCACGGGGGAGGTGAAGCGTGTCGGCGTCGGTCGGCGCCCGCTGGGCATCGCGATCCTGTAGCGGCGGTGCCGCCGTTCACCGGGCGCGCGTCGCCGGACTTCGGCGCCGCACCGCGTCGCCGGGACGCGTCCGGTGCGCGGCCGCCCGCGTACCCCGCCGCGCGCCGAGCCGAAGGGGAGTACGACGCCGGGCCCGGACGCCCCGGGACGTCTCGTGGACAGGAGCCGGGCGGACTGGCAGGCTCCGGATCGACGCACCGAAGTCCCCGCCCCGGCGGGGAGGAACCGGCCGTGAGGAAGGGACGCCGATGAACGCGCAGCTGACCGACGCCGAACTCCGGCATGTCGCACGAGCAGTGGACCTGGCGGCGGAGGCCCTGGCAGCCGGGGACGAGCCCTTCGGCTCCGTACTGGTCGACTCCGGCGGGCAGGTGCTGCACGAGGCCCGCAACCTCGTGCACACCACCGGCGACCCGACCCGGCACCCGGAGTTCGAGCTGGCCCGCTGGGCGGCGGCACACCTGAGCGGCGAGGAACGCGCGGCCTGCGTGGTCTTCACCTCGGGCGAGCACTGCCCGATGTGCTCGGCGGCCCACGGCTGGGCAGGGCTCGGCAGGATCGTCTACGCGCACTCCTCGGCCGAACTCGTGCGGTGGACGGGCGAGCTGGGTGCCGAGCCCGGGCCGGTGCGCCCGCTGGACATCCGGGCTGTCGCACCGGGCGTGGAGGTCCAGGGGCCCGTGCCCGCCTTCACCGACCGGCTGCGGGCGATGCACCACGAGCTCCGCGCCCGGGGAACCGACCGCCCCTGAGAGCCCGTACCTTCCTCGTACGGTCCGCGCGAACGCCGGTCCCGGCCTGCTCGTATCCTCGGCGCATGACGCCAGGCACCAGCGGCGACGGCCCCGGACACGTCACGCTCAGACAGATCCTCGCCTACGACGACGAGGGCATGCTGCGCCTGCTGCTCGCCCCCGCGGGGCAGGACCTCGCGGTCCACGGCCTGATCGTCGGGGACGAGGGACCCGCACGCCCGCACGAGGGCAGGATCGTGCTGGCCACGGGCCTCGCCCCGGACCTCCGGGACGCCTCTGCCGTCGTACGCGAGGCGGCCCGGCGCGGCGCGGCGGCCGTGGTGCTGCGGGAGTCCCCGGCGACACCCCTGCCCGACGACGCGATGGCGGCGGCCGGGGAATGCGGGATCGCGCTGGTGGCCCGCGCGGAATGGGCGGACTGGGGCGACACCGTCGCGCTGCTGCGTTCCGCGACCTCGTACGCCGCCGCCGGCCGCGACGACATCGGCGCCCCCGACCCCGGCGGCGGACTGGCCGCTCTCGCCGCGGCGACCGCCCGCAGCTGCCGGGGCTCGATCACGGTGGAGGACACGCAGTTCCGCGTGCTCGCCCACTCCGCCACCGGCCCGGGGGCGGACGGTGTCCGCCGGTCGACGATCCTCGGCGGCAGGGTCCCGGAACAGCGCGTCGCCGAACTGCGGCGCAGCGGACTGCTGCGGGCGCTGTGGACCTCCCAGGACGTCATCCACCGTCCCGCCGACGGAGGCAGCCCCGAACGCCTCGTCGTCGCCGTCCGGAACCACGGGGAGATGCTCGGCTCCCTGTGGGCGGCCGCCGACGGGCAGGGCCTCTCGCCCGACGCGACGCGGGCGCTGCGCCGGGCCGCCGTACTCGCCGTACCCCACCTGCTGCGCCACCGGCTCGACGAGAGCGGCACCGCACGGCGTGAGGCCCAGGCCCTGCGCGGACTCCTCCACGGGACCGGGGACCGGCGGACGCACCTGTGGTCGCTCGGTATCGCGCCCGGAACTCCCTGCGCGGTCGTCGTCGCCGTACGGGACTCCACCGGCGGGCCGGGAGCGGACCGGACGCTGGACGCCCTCGCGGCACAGGCCGCCGCGACCAGGCCCACGGCCCGGATCCTGCGCGAACAGCACCGGATCGCGGTCCTGCTGCCCGTGCGCGACGAGGGGGACCCGCGCGAGGTGCTCGCACTGGCCCGGGAACTCGACGGGCCCGCGGCCGGAGTTCCGGACGCCGTGACCGTCCGGATCGGTGCGGGGCGGACCGTGGCCTCGGGCCTCGACGCCTCGCTCTCGTACGCTTCGGCCCTCGAAGTCGTGCGGGCCCTCCGCGACCGGGAGGCGAGGGGGTGCGACGAGCAGCCGGTCCGGTACGCGGGACCGGACGAGGTGAGACCCACCATCGACGCCCTCCGCATGCTCGACGCCGCACGGCCCGTGTGGGAGTCGGGCGACGGACCCGTGCACGAACTGATCCGCGCGGACCTCGCCGCAGGCGGTGACCTGGTGCGGTCCCTCGCGGCGTACCTCGGTACGGGAGGGGACATCCCGGCGGCGGCGCGCCGCCTGCTCCTGCACCCCAACACCCTCCGCTACCGGATCCGCCGCGCACGCGAACGCTTCGGACTCGACCTCGACGATCCGGACACCCGGCTGGTCCTGGCCGTGGCGGTGCGCCTGGCCGGAGTGGTCTGAGGGCATTCGGGACGGTGTTCGTCCCCGCGGACCAAAGGGACGGCAGCGGTTCGTCCCCTGCGACGAAGACGGGGTAGGGGCACGGGGGCGAGGCTGGTCCCATCCCCCTACCTGGTCCCGCTGCCCTGTCCTGTTCCCCACATCGCCCGCCCGAGTGAGGTGGGGAACCCGTCCGGAAGACTGCCGTGCCCTCTCTCAGCAATCACTCCGCGCATGCGACCGCCCCCCTGCGCACCTCGGCGACGCCCGACTCCGACGCCCGCCCACCGGCCACCCCGCTCGACCCGCGGCAGCGCGTCCGCGCCGTGATCCGCCGGGCGGTCTCCGCCGGACTCCTCGGCGAGGAACAGCCGGTGGCCGGCTTCCTCGACACCGACGGGATCCGTGCGTCGGTCCGCAGTCTCGACGCGGCCTTCGCCCACGCCCCCGACGTCCTGCACACCTTCGCCGTCAAGGCGGCCTCCCTGGTGCCCGTGCTCCGGCTGCTCGCGGGTCTCGGCATGGGCTGCGAGGTGGCCAGCCCCGGTGAACTGCGGCTGGCGCTCGACGCCGGGGTCCCACCCGCCCGGATCGTCCTCGACTCTCCGGCCAAGACCCCCCAGGAGATCAGCGAGGCCCTTGCCCTGGGCGTCGCGGTCAACGCCGACAACCTCGACGAACTGCGCCGCATCGACGCCCTCCGCCCGGCCGACAGCGGCTCCGTCATCGGACTCCGCGTCAACCCGCAGGTCGGCGGTGGATCGATCGGAGCCATGAGCACCGCGACGGCGACATCGAAGTTCGGTGTGGCACTGAGTGACCCGGGCGCGCGCGAACAGGTCGTGCGTGCCTTCGCCGAACGCCCCTGGCTGACCAGGCTCCACGCGCACGTAGGCTCCCAGGGCTGTCCCCTGGAGCTCATCGCCGAGGGAGTCGCCCGGACGTACGAGCTCGCCGAGGAGATCAACCGGACGCTCGGGACCCGCCGGGTCACCAGCCTCGACATCGGGGGCGGACTGCCGGTCAACTTCGAGGACGAGGAGACCCGCCCCGCCTTCGCCGACCACACCCGCGCGCTCGCCTCGGCCGTTCCGGGTCTCTTCGACGGCCGGTACGCCCTGGTCACGGAGTTCGGCCGCTCCCTGCTCGCGAAGAACGGATTCATCGGCGCCCGGGTGGAGTACGCCAAGGAGGCCGGCGGCCGGCGCATCGCGGTCACCCACGCGGGCGCCCAGATCGCCACGCGCACCGTCCTCATGCCCGAAGCCTGGCCCCTGAGGATCGGTGCGTTCGACTCCCACGGCAACCCGAGGACCGGCGTGCCGGTCCGTCAGGACGTCGCGGGCCCGTGCTGTTTCGCCGGTGACGTCGTCGCCCACGGGCGGGAGCTCCCCGCGCTGGAGGAGGGCGACTTCGTCGTCCTGTACGACACCGGCGCCTACTACTTCTCGACGCACTGGGCCTACAACAGCCTCCCACGACCGGCCGTCCACGGTTTCACGACCGATGCCTCCTGCGGTGTGCGGCTGGCCACGGTCCGCACGGCGCAGACGCTCGACGAGATCGCGGCCGAGAGCGGGCTGGCCCACGCCGATGCCTTGGCCGGACTGGGTGGTCCGGAAGGGAGCTGACCGCGGGGATCCGAGTCCGGACGCCTGGGCTCCCGCGTTTCGAAGCCGGTGACGGCTCGACAACGAGTCGGGCCCCGTTCCGGCGGGACCTGCGGTGGCGGCGTCCGGTCACGCAGGGAGGGAAGGTGTCCACCCCGGCGGGCGTGTCACCTGGTACCCCCGGAACTCCCGGCCCTCGTCGGAGGTCCGGGGACGGCACCCGTGATTCAGTCCGAGTGGCCGCCTCCGCCGCTGTCCGACCATCCGCCCGAATCCAGGGAGTGGGCAAGTCCGTGGCCGCCGGTGGTGACGTCGGAGTAGAGACTGACCAGCTCGTTCGCGAGCTGGCCGGCGGGCAGGAAACCCGGTGTCGGCGGAGCCCCGGCGCGGCCCCCGCCGAGACGGTCGCCGGCCTGCGTGGCGGCGAGGAGCGCGGTTTCCCCCGACGTGAGGGCGGCCAGGCGGCGACGTGTCGCGGCGCCCCGTACGCCGGGGTACGCGGCAGGGGCGATGTCCGCCACCCCGACCAGGATCGCCAGCACGAGGTCGCGTGGGTCGGGCGGCGCCTGAGGGGCTGAGCGGGCCAGCACGTCGAGCCTGCCCAGGACGGCGCGGCGGCGGGCGACGTCGACCGAGAGGACCTCGTGGCGGGTACGTCCGTCCGCGCCACGCCGACGGCGGCACCTGAGCGCCTTCTGGTCCTCCAGCCGTGAGAAGTACTCGGTGGTGAGGGACGACGGACTCCGGCGAAGCCAGTCGTGGAAGGACGGCGGCGGGACGGTCCGGCCGAGGCCGAGGAGCACGCCGGTGAGACGCCGGTCCTCGACGGGCGCGGGGTCGAGGACCTCGATCCGGCGAGGGCCGAACGCGATGCGGCCGGCCAGGCACAGTTCGGCCAGCTCCGAGGTACGCAGGGCGATCAGGAGCCGGTGCTCGGACCGGATCCTCGGATGCCGTCGGCCGGTACCGACGGCGAGCAGGAGCAGGTCGTCCCCTATCGTCACACCGCCACCTTAGGCATGGCCGTACCGCGGAGGGGAGGCTTCCGCGACCGCCCGTTCCGGCCTGGGGGCGGCCTCATCCAGGCTCCGTGGCCACGGAGTTGCCGACGCGCAGTGCGGACCGGGCGTGGACCCCGGTCGCTGCCGGGGACTCGACATCTGTCGCCGGTCGGCGGTGGGCGTCCGCCGCACGGGACCGGCGCCGGGACCGGCGCCCCGTTCCGACGCGCCCTCGGAGCCGACCGCGTGCCCGGCCCTCCGTCGCGGAACGCCCTACGGCACCCGCGCGGTCCACTCCTCGGTGGCGAACTTCGTCCGCACCAGATCCTGTGCCCGTGCCATTTCCTCCGTCGTGACCTCCCCGGTGGTCAGCCCGTAGCGGGCACGGAAGGAGGCGATCATGTTCTCGATCACCTGCTCCCGGGCCAGGCCGGTCTGACGCCGGAGCGGGTCCACGCGCTTCTTCGCGCTCCTGGTGCCCTTGTCGGACATCTTCTCCTTGCCGATACGCAGGACCTCGAGCATCTTGTCGGCATCGATGTCGTACGACATGGTCACGTGGTGGAGGACGGCCCCAGGTCCGCCGTCGGGGCCGATCATCCGCTTCTGCGCGGCCCCGGCGATCTTGCCGGCGTCGGTGGCGATGTCGTTGAGGGGCTGGTACCAGGCCTTGATGCCCATGTCGCCGAGCGCGCCCAGGACCCATTCGTCGAGGAACGCGTAACTGTCGGCGAAGGAGAGACCCGACACCAGCGACTCCGGGACGGAGAGGGAGTAGGTGATCGTGCTCATCGGCTCGACGAACATGGCCCCGCCGCCGGAGACGCGCCGCACCACCGTCATGCCGTGCCTGGACACGCCTTCGGGGTCCACCTCGTTCCTCAGGGACTGGAAGCTGCCGATCACCACGGCCGGCGAGGCCCACTCCCAGACCCGCAGGGTGGGTGGCCGCCGCCCGGCCGCCACCTCCGCGGTGAGGACCTCGTCCAGCGCCATGTGCAGCGCGGGAGCCTGCGGCTCCGCGTGCACCAGCTGCCAGTCGTAGTCGCGCCAGCCGGTCGCACGGGCCAGCGCCCGGCGCACGGCGATGCCCACGCCCTCCGGGGTGAGCCCCAGCATGACGGTCGACTCCGGCAGCGCCGCGGTGATCCGGGCCGCCAGGCCCGCTGTGTCCGTCGAGGCGGCGGCGCCCTCCAGGGCCCCGTTGATCGCGAGGATCGCCTCGTCGGGCTCCAGGAAGAAGTCCCCTGCGACCGTCACGTCATGGAGGAGGCCGCCCTCGACCTCCAGATCCACGACGACGAGCTTGCCGCCGGGCACCTTGTACTCGCCATGCACGGGTGTGCTTCCTTTCGGCGTGCGGGGCGGAGCATCCGATTTCGCTCCCGTATCAGGTGGGAAGCGTACTTAGTCGCGGTTGTTCGCCGGGTGAGGGACGGCGGCGGTTCCCTGAAGCGACCCGCCCGGCCGCCTGTCGCCGGAGCTTCCCGTGAGCGGACGCATGCGCGGAGTGACCGAGTCCATTTCGGTATGCAACTCCGGCACCGCCGTCCGGGCCGGCCCTGAGACCCGAGAGTGTCCGGATATCGGGCAGGGCGGGGGCTGTTGCGTTCATGGTGCACCGGTGGGCGGACTCCCGCTGTCGGGCCATCAGGTAAATCCTGTCCGCGATGTGGGCGGAAGCCTTGCCTTGCGGACTGTATGCGAAATACGGTCTGCGATATTCCTTGATCACCCCTGGCGGGAGGTAGGCCCCCGTGCGCCGAAAAGCGGTTGCCCTGGTGGCGGTTCTGTTGGTGTCCCTCACCTCGGGCTGCGCGTCGTTGCAGTCCTCCGCGACCGAAGTCGGTGGTGTGCGCATGACCGACGACCGGTCCGTGCGCGACGGTGGGACGCTCACCGTGGCCCTGGCCTCGGACCCGGACAAACTGGATCCCAGCCTCGCTCAGACCCTCGTCGGCCGTACGGTCTTCGCGGGGATGTGCGAGAAGCTCTACGACATCGACGAGGGCGGCGCCCTGGTGCCCCAGCTCGCCGCGTCGCTCCCCACCACCTCGTCCGACGGCCGCACGGTCACCATCCAGGTGCGCCCGGGGCTGAAGTTCAGCGACGGCACACGGCTGGACGCGAAGGCCGTCGTCACCTCGCTGCTGCGCCACCGCGACCTGCCGGGTTCGGCGCGAGGCACCGAACTGGCCCCCGTCAGCAAGGCCGAGGCCACCGGACCGCTCACGGTCCGCCTGACGCTCGACCACGCCTACGTACCGCTCACCGGCGTGCTCGCCGACCGGGCCGGGATGGTGATGTCGCCGACCGCGCTGAAGAAGTACGGGAAGAACTTCACCAACCACCCCTCCTGCGTCGGCCCCTTCCGCTTCGTCGAGCGCGTCGGCGGGGACCGGATCGTGCTGAAGAAGGACCCGAACTACTACGACGCCGACAAGGTTCACCTGGACGGCGTGGTCTACAAGCCGATTCCCGACGGCAACGTCCGGCTGGCCAACCTGCGCTCCGGTGACCTCCAGGTCGGCGACCAGATGGCCCCGGTCGACGTGCAGAGCGCCCTGACCGAGCCGAAGCTCCAGCTCTTCAACTCCCCCTCGCTCGGATACCAGGGCATCGGGATCAACGTCGGCAACGTGAAGGGCCTCGGCCAGCCGCCCGGGAAGATCGACTCCCCGATGGCCCGGGACGTCCGGGTCCGTGAGGCCTTCGAGCTGGCCATCGACCGCGACCTGATCAACAAGGTCGTCTTCCAGGGCATGTACGAGCCCGCCTGCGGCCCCATATCCCCGCAGTCGGCCATCGCCCCCGGGTCCGCCCCCGAGGACTGCCCCGAGCGCGACGTCGAACGGGCACGGAAGCTCCTGAAGGAGGCCGGGGTGAAGACCCCGGTCAAGATCGAGCTGAAGACCTCGACCACCCCCGAGCAGAACCGCGTCGGCCAGGTGCTCCAGGCCATGGTCAAGGAGGCCGGCTTCGAACTGTCGCTGCGCCCCACCGAGTACGCCACCATGCTCGCGGAGACCGACGCCGGTGACTACGACGTCTTCACCAGCGGCTGGTCCGGCCGGCTCGACCCGGACGGCAACGTCTCCAACTTCCTCAAGACCGCCGGCGCCATGAACGCCTACGGCCTCGGCGACCCGGAGATCGACAAGCTGATCGCGCAGGGCCGCAGCGTCGCGGACCCCGAGCAGCGCACCGGGATCTACGACGAGCTCACCAGGCGCGTCCAGGACGCCCACGCCCTGATCTACCTCTACCGGCAGAAGAACTACGTCGTCGCCGGCAAGGACGTGACCGGTATCCACGTCTACGGCGACGGCCTCGTCCGGGTCAAGAATGCGGGGTACACCCGATGACGAAGTACCTGCTGACGCGCCTGCGTCAGTCCCTCATCACGCTCTTCCTCGTCAGCGTCGTCGTCTTCGCCGGCATCCGCGCGCTGCCCGGTGACCCGGCGCTCGCGCTGGCCGGCGAGGAACGCAGCCCGGAGGCGCTCGCCGCGATCCGGGAGAGCTACGGCCTGAACGACAACGTGGTCGTCCAGTACGGACGGTTCATCGGCCACGCCCTCACCGGCGACCTGGGCACCTCGTCCCGCACCGGCCTGCCCGTCGCCGACGCCATCGCGCAGGCGCTGCCCGTCACGCTGGAACTGGCGGCGCTCTCCCTGCTCCTGGCGATCGTCGTCGGCATCGGCGCCGGAGTGATCGCCGCCGTGCGACGCGGAAAGCCCGAGGAGTGGCTGGCCAACGCCATCGCCCTCGTCGGACTCTCCATCCCGACCTTCTGGCTCGGCATCGTGCTCGTCCTCGGGTTCGCCATCGCCATCCCGGTGTTCGCCGCATCCGGATACGTGCCCTTCGGTACCGATCCCGTCGACAACCTGCGCCGCATGGTGCTGCCCGCGATCGTGCTCGGCTCCGGCCTCGCCGCCGTCGTGATGCGGCAGACCAGGGCCGCGATGCTCGACTCCCTCTCGGCGGACTACGTACGGACCGCCCGCGCCAAGGGGCTGTCCCGGGGATCCGTCGTCGGCGGACACGCCCTGCGCAACTCGCTGGTCACCGTGGTGACCGTGCTCGGGCTCCAGCTCGGACACCTCATCTCCGGGGCGGTCGTCACCGAGCAGATCTTCGTCCTGCCCGGCTTCGGGAAGCTCACCATCGACGCCGTCTTCACCCGCGACTACGCGACACTCCAGGCCGTGGTGCTCTGCACCTCCGCCGCGTACATCCTCATCAACCTGCTGGTCGACGTGGTCTATTCGGTCATCGACCCGCGCATCCGGCTCGGAGGTGCCCGGTGACCACCGCGACCACAGCGCTCCCCAAAGCGGCCGAAGCGGGCCGCCGGAAGCCCGGCGGCGGAAAGATCCGTGCGCTGACCCGGAACCGGCTCGCGCTGACCGGCGGGATCATCGTCGCCGTCTTCGTCCTGGCCGCCCTCCTTGCCCCGCTCATCTCCCCGTACGACCCCGCGCAGCCGGACTTCCAGAACGTGCTCGCCGAGCCGAGCGCGGCGCACTGGCTGGGTACGGACGACCTCGGCCGTGACCAGCTCTCGCGCATCTTCTACGGCGCCCGGGCGTCCATGCAGGTCGGCCTCCTGGCCGTGGTGCTGGCCTTCCTCGTCGGCGTACCGCTGGGGCTGCTCGCCGGGTACTACGGCAGGTTCGCGGACACCGCGGTGTCCCGTCTCACCGACACCATGCTGGCGTTCCCCTTCCTGGTGCTCGCCGTCGGACTGGCCGCGATCCTCGGCCCGTCGCTGACCAACGCGACGATCGCCATCGGCATCTCGCAGATCCCCGCAGTCATCCGGATCACCCGGGCCGAGACCCTGCGGCTCAAGCACGTCGACTACGTCGCGGCGGCCGTCGCCAACGGCGGCGGGGACGGCACGGTCCTCTTCCGGCACATCCTGCCCAACGCCACCTCCGCGCTGATCGTCCAGGCGACCGTCGGCATCCCGGCCGCGATCATCGGCGAGGCGCTGCTGAGCTTCCTCGGCCTCGGTGTCCAGCCGCCCGACCCCTCGCTCGGCGTGATGCTCTCCGGAGCCCAGTCGTTCCTGGCGCCCGCGCCCTGGCTGGCCGTGTTCCCCGGGCTCGCGATCGTCGCGGCGACGCTGGCCTTCAACCTGCTCGGCGACGGGCTGCGCGACGTCCTGGACCCCCGAGGAGGGACCCGATGACCGAGACCATGACCGAACCGGTGGTCAAGACGGAGACCGCGCCCGCCCTGAGCGTGCGCGACCTCTCGGTCTCCTTCCGCTCCGACACCCGCACCGTGCACGCCGTGGACGGGGTCTCCTACGACCTGGCGCCGGGCGAAGTACTGGCCGTGGTGGGGGAGTCGGGCTGCGGGAAGTCCGTCACCTCGATGGCGACGATGGGCCTGCTCCCGCCGACCGCCCGGATCGGCGGCTCCATCAGGCTCGGCGGGAAGGAACTCGTCGGGGCCTCCGAGAAGGAGCTCCAGAAGGTCCGCGGCAAGGACATCGCGATGATCTTCCAGGAGCCGATGACCTCGCTGAACCCGGTCCTCACCATCGGCCGGCAGATCGGCGAGGTGGTCCGCAGGCACCAGGGGCTGAACCGCAAGGAGGCCAGGGCACGTGCCGTGGAACTCCTCGACCTCGTCGGCATCCCCGCCCCGGCACGCCGGGTGGACGAGTACCCGCACCAGCTGTCCGGCGGTATGCGCCAGCGCGTCATGATCGCCATCGCGGTGGCCTGCGACCCGGCCGTCCTCATCGCCGACGAACCGACGACGGCGCTGGACGTCACCGTGCAGGCGGGCATCCTCGAGGTGCTCCAGTCCCTGCGCGACCGTCTCGGTACGGCGATCGTCCTGGTCACCCATGACCTCGGAGTCGTCGCCGACGCCGCCGACCGGGTACTCGTGATGTACGCGGGCCGCGCCGTCGAACAGGCTCCGGTGCACGAACTGTTCGCCTCGGGCCGCCACCCCTACACCCGAGGGCTGCTCGGCGCGGTGCTGCGGCCCGGAGGCGAGGGCAAGCGCCGTCTCCCGGAGATCCCCGGCCTGGTCCCCAGCCTGGACAGCCAGCCCGACGCCTGCACCTTCGCCCCCCGCTGCTCCCGCGCCGACGACACCTGCACCAGCAGCCGCCCCGGGCTGCGCGCCATCGATCCCGAGGCCGGCACGGACGCGCCGCACCGCGCCGCCTGCTGGCACCCCTTCGCCGAGGACATCGACGTACGGGAACCGGCCGCAGCCACCCCAGAAACCCCCGCGCGCGCCGACGACCAGGCGGAGCGCCCCGACCAGGAGGCCGGAAAGTGACCACCGCACAAGCCGTCCCCGCACCCCGCGAAGGCGACAGCGCGCACCCCCCGGTGCTGGAGATCAACGCCATGGAGAGGCACTTCGGCGCCTCCGGCGGAGGCACGGTCCGGGCCGTCGACGGTGTCTCGATCACCATCGGCCGCGGTGAGGTCGTCGGCCTCGTCGGAGAGTCGGGGAGCGGCAAGTCCACCGTCGGCAGGTGCGCGGTGCGGCTCGACGAACCCACCGGCGGCACCGTCCACATCAACGGCACCGACGTCAGCCACCTGTCGCGCCGCGCGCTGCGCCCGCTGCGCAAGGACTTCCACCTCGTCTTCCAGGACCCCTCGTCCTCGCTCGACCCCCGGATGACCGTCGGCCAGATCATCGCCGAACCCATCCGGCTGCACGGGCGAGCTCGCGGAGCGGCCGTACGGGAACGCGTCGAGCAGCTGCTCGGCCTGGTCGGGCTGCGTCCCGAGCACGCGGACCGGCACCCGCACGAGCTGTCCGGCGGGCAGCGCCAGCGCATCTCGATCGCCCGCGCCCTGTCCTGCGACCCCGACCTCGTCGTGGCCGACGAACCCACCTCGGCACTTGACGTCTCGGTGCAGGCGTCCGTCCTGAACCTGCTGGCCGACCTCCAGCGGGACCGGGGCTTCGGCTGCCTGTTCATCACCCACGACCTGGCCGCCGTCGAGTTCCTCGCCGACCGGATCGCCGTGATGTACCTCGGGCAGATCGTCGAACAGGCGCCGACCGCCGAGCTGTTCGCCTCGCCCAAGCACCCCTACACCCAGGCGCTACTCTCGGCGGCACCGGTCCCCGACCCGGTCGCCCAGCGCTCCCGCGAGCGCATCGTGCTCCAGGGCGAGCTCCCCAGCCCGCTCGACCCCCCGCCCGGCTGCCGCTTCCACACCCGCTGCCCGCTCGCCGTCGACCGGTGCCGCACCGAGGTGCCCGCACTGCGGGAGATCCCCGGAGGGCGGGAGGTCTCCTGCCACCTCGTGTCCGACGACGGCAGCGCCCCGGACGCGGCGGCCTGACCCGCCTCCACGGGCCCGGCCGCCCGTACGTACCATCCGCGAACGCGGCACCCGACCACTGAACCAGCACTCCGCAGCAAGGAGCCGAACCTCGTGTTCACCACCCGCCCCACCCTCCAGGGCACCTTCGGAATGGTGTCCTCCACCCACTGGCTCGCCTCGCAGTCCGCGATGGCCGTCCTGGAGGACGGCGGCAACGCCTACGACGCGGCCGTCGCCGCCGGGTTCGTCCTGCACGTCGTCGAACCGCACCTCAACGGTCCGGCCGGCGAGGTACCCATGATCCTCGCGCCGAACGGCGGCGACGTGCGGGTGCTGTGCGGCCAGGGCCCGGCCCCGGCGGGTGCGACCGCCGCGCACTACCGCTCCCTCGGCCTTGACCTGGTCCCCGGCACCGGCCCGCTCGCCGCGGCCGTCCCCGGCGCCTTCGACGCCTGGATGCTGCTGCTGCGCGACCACGGGACCAAGTCCCTCGCCCAGGTCCTGCGCTACGCCATCGGGTACGCCGAGGACGGCCACGCCCCGGTCGAGCGCGTCGGCCAGACCGTGGAGACCGTCCGGGAACTCTTCGAGACCGAGTGGCCGTCCTCCGCCGAGGTCTACCTCCCCGGCGGCAGGTCGCCCGAGCCCGGCACCCTGTTCCGCAACCCCGCGCTCGCGGCGACCTGGCGCCGCGTCATCGCCGAGGCGGAGGAGAAGGGCGGCGAGGACCGAGTCGCGCAGATCGACGCCGCCCGCGACGTCTGGCGTACCGGATTCATCGCCGAGGCGCTGGTGCGCCAGGCCGCCGTGCCGACGAAGGACACCAGCGGCAGCCACCACACCGGAACCCTGACCGCCGCTGACCTGGCGGACTTCTCCGCGTCGTACGAGGCGCCCGCCACCTACGAGTGGAACGGCTGGACCCTCGCCAAGGCAGGAGGCTGGAGCCAGGGCCCCGCCTTCCTCCAGCAGCTCGCCGTCCTGCCCGCGGAGCTCCCGGAGTACGGCTCGGCCGAGTACGTCCACCTGCTCATCGAGGGCTGCAAGCTCGCGATGGCTGACCGCGAGGCCTGGTACGGCGACGCCGACGAGGTGCCCGTCGACACCCTGCTCTCCGCCGCGTACAACGACGAGCGGCGCGCCCTGATCGAGGACACCGCCTCACTGGAGCTGCGCCCCGGCAGCCCCGACGGCCGCACGCCGGTCCTCAGCGCGCACGCGCACGCCGTCGCCTCCGGCGAGTCCGGCTTCGACGCCATGGGCATCCCGTCTGCGGGTGCGGGCGAGCCGACCGTGGCCAAGGACGGCGGCACCCGCGGCGACACCTGCCACCTGGACATCGTCGACCGCTGGGGCAACATGGTCGCCGCCACGCCCAGCGGCGGCTGGCTCCAGTCCAACCCGGTCGTCCCCGAGCTGGGCTTCCCGCTGGGCACCCGGCTCCAGATGGCCTGGCTCGACGAGGGCCTCCCCAACACCCTGACCCCGGGCCGCCGCCCCCGCACCACGCTCACCCCCTCCCTCGCCCTGCGCGACGGGGTGCCGGTCATGGCCTTCGGTACCCCCGGTGGCGACCAGCAGGACCAGTGGCAGCTGCACTTCTTCCTGGCCGTGGCGCTCCGCGGCAAGGTCCGCGGCGGTCTCGACCTCCAGGGCGCGATCGACGCCCCGAACTGGCACAACGACTCCTTCCCGGGCTCGTTCTTCCCGCGTGGGATGCGGCCGGGCAGTGTCACGGTCGAGGAGCGCATGGACCCCGAGGTGATCGAGGAACTGCGCCGTCGTGGGCACGACGTGACGGTCGGTGAGCCCTGGTCCGAGGGCCGGATGTGTGCGGTGGCCAGGGACCCGGAGACGGGTGTGCTCTCCGCCGCGGCCAATCCGCGCGGGATGCAGGGATACGCCGTCGGCCGCTGACCACGAGGGCCGGGCCCGGCGCGCCGACAGCGACGGGCCGGGCCCGGCCCGTTCCGCGCCCGCGGTGAGGTGGACCGGGGGTGCCCGCCGGCCTGGCGGGACACCCTCGGGGCGGGTCAGCCGAGCACGCGGTCCTCGAGTGCGGTCCGCCAGGCCGGGGGAGTGGCCTCCTGGACCGGGGCGGTGACCCTGCCGCCCCGGCCAAGGAAGTCGGCCAGGGGGAGGGTCGCCGCGCCCACGGTGACGGCCTCGGGGCCCAGCCTGCCGAGTTCCACGGTGACCCCGGCCGCCGGGTGGGACAAGGAGTAGGCGACGGCGTGCCGCCGGACGTCGTCGAGGAAGCGGGGCCCGAACTGCAGCCCGGCCCAGCCCCCGACGAGGATGCGCTCCGGCTGCAGCAGGTTGATGAGACCGGCCAGGCCCGCGCCGAGGTACTCGGCGGTCTCCTTGACGACCCTGAGGGCGGTCGGGTCGGGTTCCCTCCCGTCCGGGGGGTCGGCGGACGTCAGCAGCGCGGTGAGCCGGGTCTCCTCGTCGACGCCCTCGGGCGGGCACCCGCCCGCCTCCTGCCACCGCTGGAGCACGGCCTCCGCCCCGGCATACGCCTCCAGGCATCCGGGTGACCCGCACCGGCACCTCCGGCCACCGACCTGAACCGTCAGATGGCCCCATTCGAGCGCCTGGCCCTGGGGGGAGTCCTCCGCGAAGAGGCAGGCGCCGACGCCCGAACCGAAGAGGATGGCCACGGCGCTGCGCGCCCCACGCCCCGCACCGAACCACATCTCCGCCTGGCCGAGGGTCTTCGCCCCGTTGTCGATGAACCAGGGCGTGGAGTCGGGCACTCCGCCCGAGCCGCGCAGCAGGGCTTCCAGCGGCACCGCGTCCCAGCCGATGGTCTGGCCGTGCACGACGGCCCCCCGACGGGGGTCGCGCTCGATGACTCCGGGCACGCCTATCCCGACGCCGAGCAGGTGGTCGGGAGGAAGCCCGGTGCCCGCCAGCACCTCCTCGACGCCGCTGCGGATGTGATCGACGATCACATCCGCGTCGTACTGGTTGGCGACCAACGGCCTCTCCGCGCGCGCGAGTTCGCGGAGGGTGAAGTCGAAGGCCTCTATGCGCACCCGGGTCTCCCCGACGTCGATCCCGATCAGGTGGCCACGCCCGGGACGGACCTGCAGCAGGGTGCGCGGACGGCCGCCGTGCGACTCCACGCTGCCGGCCTCCTCGACGAGCCCCTCGGCGACCAGCTCGGCGACGACGTTGCTGATCGAACCCGAACTGAGTCCGGTGACGGGGCCCAGCTCCTGGCGGCTCATCCGGCCTTCGAAATACAACCGTTGCAATACGGCTGATCGGCTGTCCCTGCGCAGGTCATGCACCGTACGCCTGCTCCGCTGGGGCATCTGGGCTCCTCCCTGACTCGCCTGTGCGGCACGCTACCCCGGCTCGGAGGCTTGACGCGACCTTTCCGTGAGGCTTAACTCACATCATAAATTAAGCCGTGGGGCCGCAGGATCCGCACGCCGCACGTCCGGCAGTGGGCTCAGCAATTCCGGCTTGAACGCTCCTCAGGAAAGGGACACCTGGAGCCATGCGAAGAATCCGGACAGTCGCCGGCGGCGCGGCCGTCATCACCCTGCTCGCAGCCGCGACCGCCTGTGGTGGCGGTACGTCCACGGACGGCGGGTCCGAGTCGCCCAAGACCCTCACCTACTGGGCGTCCAACCAGGGCCCCAGCATCGAGGCCGACAAGAAGATCCTCACTCCCGAGCTCAAGAAGTTCGAGAAGCAGACCGGCATCAAGGTCAAGCTGGAAGTGGTCCCCTGGTCGGACCTGCTCACCCGTATCCTGACCGCCACCACCTCCGGCCAGGGCCCCGACGTCCTGAACATCGGCAACACCTGGTCGTCCTCGCTCCAGGCCACCGGCGCACTGCTGCCGTGGGACGACAAGAACTTCGAGAAGGTCGGTGGCCGGGACCGCTTCGTCGAGTCGGCCCTCGGCTCGACCGGCGCCGAGGGCAAGGACCCGGCGGCGCTCCCGCTGTACTCCATGGCCTACGCGCTCTACTACAACAAGGTCATGTTCAAGGACGCCGGCATCGACAAGCCGCCGGCCACCTGGGCCGAGCTGACCGAAGCCGGCAAGAAGCTCTCGCAGAACGGCAAGTGGGGGCTGGGCGCCGAAGGTTCGAACCTCTCCAACAACATCCACCAGGTCTTCGTACTGGCCAAGCAGCACGGCGCGGACTTCTTCGACGCCTCCGGGAAGCCGACGTTCACGAGCGACGGCACCGTGGCCGCGGTCAAGCAGTACGTCGACATGATGGCCAAGGAGAAGATCGTCGCTCCCGGCAACGCGGAGTACGCGCAGAACCAGTCGCTCAGCGACTTCTCCAAGGACAAGACCGCGATGGTGCTCTGGCAGGCCGCCGCCACCACCTTCAAGTCCCAGGGGATGGACGACGAGGAGTGGGGCGTCGCCCCGGTACCCGTCCAGTCCGGGACCCCGGGTCAGGGTGAGCAGGTCAACTCGATGGTGGCCGGGATCAACATCGCCGTCTTCAAGAACAGCAAGAACATCGACGGTGCCACCAAGTTCGTGAAGTTCATGACGAGCGACGCGGAGCAGAAGATCCTCTGCCAGACATACGGATCCGTCCCGCCGGTCAAGGCGGCGCAGGACGACCCCGCGTTCGACCGGCCGGAGCTGAAGGTGCTGCGCGAGACCCTGGCCACCAGCGCTGCCGCCCTGCCCCAGGTGCCCGACGAGTCGCAGTTCGAGACCAACGTGGGCAACGCGGTCAAGGCGCTCTTCGCCAAGGCGGCAGGAGGCGCGGCGATCTCCACCGCCGACGTGAAGGCCGAACTCACCAAGGCCGAGCAGCAGATGGCCAGTCAGTGAGCGATGTGTCCATGACCACCATCGCGAACCCCGAAGCAGGGCGGCCGACGGTGCATCAGGACACCCCCGGGGAGGCGCCGTCCAAGCGGCGCCGCCCCGGGCGCATCCGCCGCATCGGTCTCCCCTACCTGCTGCTGCTCCCCGCGGTCCTGCTGGAACTCCTCGTCCATCTCGTGCCGATCGGCTTCGGCTTCGTCATGGCCTTCAAGGAGCTCACCCAGTTCTACCTCCGCGACTGGACCGCGGCTCCCTGGCGCGGCCTGGAGAACTTCTCCATAGCCGTCGACTTCGACGCACCCGTGGGGCAGGCGTTGCTGCGCTCCTTCTGGGTCACCTGCCTCTTCACCGTGCTGGCGGTGGGCCTGTGCTGGCTGCTCGGAGTCGCGGCGAGCATCTTCATGCAGGAGACCTTCGCCGGCCGCGGCGTGCTGCGGGCCCTGTTCCTCGTGCCGTACGCGCTGCCCGTGTACGCGGCGGTCATCACCTGGGCGTTCATGTTCCAGAGGGACAACGGCCTGGTCAACCACGTACTGCACGACCAGCTCGGCCTCACCGACGGCCTGCCCTTCTGGCTGATCGGCGACAACGCCTTCTACACCCTGCTGATCGTCTCCGTGTGGAAGGGCTGGCCCTTCGCCTTCCTGATCGTGACCGCCGGACTGCAGAACATCCCCAAGGAGCTCTACGAGGCGGCCGCCCTGGACGGCGCAGGCATGTGGCAGCAGATCCGCCGCATCACCCTGCCGTCCCTCAGGCCGGTCAACCAGGTGCTGGTCCTCGTCCTCTTCCTGTGGACGTTCAACGACTTCAACACCCCGTTCGTGCTGTTCGGCAAGTCGGCTCCGGAGTCCGCGGACCTCGTGTCCGTGCACATCTACCAATCCTCCTTCGCCACCTGGAACTTCGGCACCGGAGCGGCCATGTCGGTCCTCCTGCTGCTGTTCCTGCTCCTGGTGACGGCGGTCTACCTGCTGCTCACCTCTCGGGGGAGGAAGGCCTCAGATGTCTAGCACCACCGCACCCCGCGGCCGGGCCCCACGCTCTCCGATGGCGTCCCCGCGTTCCTTCATCTGGGCGCGGCGGGCCTTCCTGACCGCGCTGGCGGTGTTCGTCCTGCTGCCGGTGTACGTCATGATCTCCAGCTCGCTGAAGCCACTCGAGGACGTCTCGGGCAAGTTCCAGTGGATCCCCAGCGGCCTGACGATCCGCCCCTACTTCGACATCTGGGAGACCGTGCCGCTGGGCCGGTACTTCGTGAACTCGCTGATCGTGGCCGGTGCGGCGACCGTCCTCTCGGTCGTCATCGCGGTCTTCGCGGCGTACGCCGTGAGCCGCTACACCTTCCGAGGCAAGCGCGTCTTCACCGTGACGGTGCTGTCCACCCAGATGTTCCCCGGCATCCTGTTCCTGCTGCCGCTCTTCCTGATCTACGTGAACATCGGAGAGGCCACCGGTATCGCCCTCTTCGGTTCGCGCGGCGGTCTGATCCTCACCTACCTCACCTTCTCGCTGCCGTTCTCGATCTGGATGCTCATCGGCTACTTCGAGTCCGTCCCGAGGGAACTGGACGAGGCGGCCATGGTGGACGGATGCGGGCCGGTCAAGGCCCTGTTCCGGGTGGTGGTGCCCGCCGCGGTGCCCGGCATCGTCGCGGTGGCCGTCTACGCGTTCATGACCGCCTGGGGCGAGGTGCTGTTCGCCTCGGTCATGACCAACGAGACGACCCGGACCCTCGCCGTCGGCCTCCAGGGCTACTCCACCCAGAACGACGTCTACTGGAACCAGATCATGGCCGCCTCGCTGGTCGTGAGCATCCCCGTGGTGGCCGGGTTCCTGCTGCTCCAGCGCTACCTGGTGGCCGGACTGACGGCCGGGGCGGTCAAGTGACCCACGGTGGAGCCGGCGCCGAGGCCGCGGCATCGCGGACCACGGGCCGGCCCGCCAGGACCTGACCGGCGCGCGCCACCGCCACCGACCGCCACCGGGGAGCGGCCGGTGGCGACCTGCCCGGGTTGCCCGGCGCGGACCGTGCTTAGCTGGAGTCATGATCGATGACTTTCTGTACGGGGCGGCCGGGGCGACCGCCGAGGTGGAGGCGGTGGTCCGGGAAGCCGTCGCGGCCGAGATCCTGCCGCGCTACCGGCAGCTCGCCGCGCACGAGATCGTCGAGAAGAGCGGTCCGCACGACCTGGTCACGGCGGCGGACCGGCTGGCCGAGGCGCATCTGACCGCCTCCCTGACCCGCCTGCTGCCCGGCTCGGTGGTCGTCGGCGAGGAGGCCGTCCACGCCGACCCGACGGTGTACGACGCGCTCGGTGGCGACGCCCCCGTATGGATCGTGGACCCGGTCGACGGCACCCGTCAGTTCGTGCACGGTGAACCGGGCTTCTGCACGCTCGTGGCCCTCGCCCGGCACGGCCGGGTGTACGCCTCGTGGACGTACGCCCCCGTCCTCGACGAGATGGCGGTCGCGGTCAGGGGCAAGGGCGCCACGCTCAACGGCACCGCCCTGCACAGTGGTTCACCGGCACCCGGCGCCGTGCTCAAGGTGGCCATGTCCCACCCCGACTACACCTCCGACGCCCAGAAGCGGGCACTGCTCGGCCTGCGCACCGAAGGCATCGACGCCCGCTCGTGCGGTTCGGCGGGTCTGGAGTACCTCGCCGTCGCCTGCGGTGCGCAGGACGCCGTGGCCTTCAACTGGGAGTTCGCCTGGGACCACGCGGCGGGCCTGCTCCTCGTGACCGAGGCGGGAGGCACCGAGGCCACCCTCTCCGGCGCCCCCTACCGCATCACCGGCGGGAACGACCTCCCCTTCACCGCCGCCAGGGACGAGGCGACGGCCCGGCGGATCCTCGAAGCGCTGCGCGCCGGCCCGCAGGGCACCGGCGCCGAAGCCGGCTGATCAGCCGGTCTCCAGGACCGCCCGTACGTCGCGGACCACACCGGCCGCCGTCTCCACCGCGGCCGGGTCCAGGCCCCGCAACGCCGCGGACACCCGGTCCGCGAAACCGGGCGGCGCGTCCGGCAGGGCGGCAGCGGCGGCGAGGGCGCCCTTCTCGTTGAGGCACCACCTGCGGTGGTGGGCATGCAGAACCTGGGCCAGGACTCCGAAGGCCCTCGACAGGCACAGGGCGACGTGCATCGTGTCGCCGGACGGGGCCGACTTCCGGGCGGAGGCCACCGAGAAGTCCGCCTCCCACACCGCAGCCGTCAGCGCGCGGCGCAGCGGCTCGGGATAGGTGCTCGCCGCCTCCCGGAGTGAGGTCAGGGTGGAGCGCGGATCCGCGAGCACCCGGCAGAGGGCTACCTCGCCCGCGTAGCAGGGCGACCAGAAACCCAGCGGGTGACCCGGCTGGATCCCCACCTCGAAGCGGCCCGCGCGGCAGTCCGACCACACCGACTCCACCCGGTCGAGGTCGCGCAGGATCCAGTCGACCGCGACACCGTCCACTTCCAGCCAGGCTCCGCCGTTCACCCAGGGGCCCCAGCCGCCGGGTCCCGCGACCTCTACCGGTGACCCCTGCGCCTCGGACGCGAGAGCGGTGAGGGCCGGCAGATCCAGGGCTCCCCGGTAGTAGAGGCCCAGGTCCCAGTCGGAATCGGGCCTGTGGGTGCCGCGGGCCCGGCTCCCGCCCAGGACGACCGCCTCGACGCCGGGGATCCCGGCGATCCCTGCGGCCATCGCGGCGATGCCGGTCGGTGTCGTGTGCGCGTCGGTCATCGAGCGGGACACTACCCGGCCCGCGGCCGCCCACGCGCCCGAATATCCTGGTGTCCCCGGCCGACAGAGGAGTCCGAAGGTGCCACCGATGCTGGATGCCGTTGTCGTGGGGGCGGGCCCCAACGGGCTGACGGCCGCCGCCGAACTGGCCCGCCGAGGTCTCGCCGTGGAGGTGTTCGAGGCACGCGACACCGTCGGGGGCGGGGCCCGCACCGAGGAGCTGACCCTCCCCGGCTTCCGCCACGACCCGTGCTCCGCGGTCCACCCCCTGGGCATCGGCTCCCCGGCCTTCAAGGACATGCCGCTCGCCCGGCACGGCCTCCGCTGGCTGCAGGCGCCGCTGTCGCTCGCCCACCCCTTCCCGGACGGCACCGCCGCCGTGCTGACCCGGTCCGTCGGGGAGAGCGCCATGTCGCTCGGCCCGGCGGACGCGGGCGCCTACCGCAGGATGCTCGCCCCCTACACCGGCCACTGGGACTCGCTCGCCGCGGACTTCCTGCGCACCCCCTGGGACGGCCTGCCCCGGGACCCGTACCGCTGGGCGCGCTTCGGCCTCGACGCGATCCAGCCGGCGGCCCTGCTCGCCAGGCGCTTCCGGGGCGAGAAGGCCCGCGCTCTGATCGCCGGACTCGCCGGCCACGCCATCGCGCCGGGCACCGGTTTCGCGACCGCCGGCATCGCCCTGATCTTCGCCCTCGCGGCACACGAGGAAGGATGGCCGGTTCCGTACGGCGGCTCACAGGCCATCTCGGACGCCCTCGCCTCGTACGTGCGCGAACAGGGCGGTCTGATCCGCACCGGAATCGAGGTCAAGCGCCTCGACGAGCTCCCGCCCGCCCGCGCGTACGTGTTCGACACCTCGCCGACCGCGGTGGCCCGAATCGCCGGACTCGGTGGCGCTTACGACGGCTACCGCTACGGCGCGTCCTGCTTCAAGATCGACTACGCGCTGTCGGGCCCCGTCCCCTGGACCGCGGAGGAGGCGCGGAGGGCGGGAACGGTCCACGTGGGTCCCACGGCCGGTGAGATCGACGCCTCGCTGCGCGCCGCGGTATCGGGCAGGGACCCGCAGGTCCCGTTCCTCATCACCGCACAGCCCAGCCTCGTCGATCCGACCCGCGCGCCCGACGGCCGTCACGTGTTCTGGGCCTACGGGCATGTCCCTGCGGGCTGGGAGGGGGACGCAACCGAGGTGATCGAGCGTCAACTTGAGCGCTTCGCACCAGGGTTCAGGGACCTCGTCCTGGCTCGCGCGGTGGCGGGACCACCACAACTCGCGGTCCGCAACGCCAACTACGTCGGCGGCGACATCTCCACCGGCGCGTTCGCCGGACTGCAGACCGTGCTCCGGCCCAAGCTCGCCCGCGTGCCGTACGCCACCGCCCATCCGGCCGTCTTCCTCTGCTCCTCGGCGACCCCGCCCGGACCCGGCGTCCACGGTATGTCCGGCCACCACGCGGCGAAGGCGGTGTGGCGGCGCCTGCGGTCGGCGTGACCGCCGGTGGGCATCGTGAACTCCTGGCGTGCACGCCAGGGTTCGTGAGCGTCAACCCCGGGGGGCTGCGCCCTCCGGGGACCCGAGGTATGGGCAACACCCCTGCGATTGCGCGTACTCATGCAATCTGATGCTTGCTTTTGTTCGTAACACGCTTCTTTCGAGTATCCATTGACACGTAACTGGTCTCACGGCCAGAGTCGTGACCGCCAACGCTGCCGGTCACGCATCGAGGAGTGTCTCGCCATGCCCGAAGTCCCCGCAGTCTCACGCCGCCTGCTCCTCGGAGGGACACTGGCCGCCGGGGCGGCCGCCGGTCTCGGCCCCGCCACCGGAGCGGCCGCGGCCACACACGCCGCGCACGCCGACGACACCGCCACGCCCCGGCGCCGGCCGGGTCAGAAGTCGATGATCAACGTGCCGTTCGAGCCGTACGAAACGGTGCGCGTCGGTGTCATCGGGCTGGGCAACCGCGGATCGGGCATGGCCACCGGATGGTCCGTCATCCCCGGCTGCACCGTGACGGCCGTCTGCGACATCCGCGCCGACCGTGCCGGGCGCACCGCCGACGCCCTGGAGGCCGAAGGGAAGCCCCGCCCCGCGGAGTACGGCGGATCCGAGGACTCCTACGCCGCGATGCTCAAGCGCGACGACATCGACCTCGTCTACATAGCGACACCCTGGGAGTTCCACTACGAGCAGGGCAAGGCGGCGCTCCTCGCCGGGAAGCACGCCGTCGTCGAACTGCCCGTCGCGACCGAGCTGGACGAGTTGTGGGACCTCGTGGACACCTCGGAACGCACCCGCAGGAACCTGATGCTGTCGGAGAACTGCAGTTACGGCCGGAACGAGCTGGCCATGCTGAAGATGGCGCACGAGGGCCTGTTCGGTGACGTCACCAACGGCCACGGCGGCTACCTGCACGATCTGCGCGAGCTGCTCTTCTCCGACACGTACTACACCGACGCCTGGCGCAGGCGCTGGCACACCCGCAGCACCGCGTCGTTCTACGCCATGCACGGGCTGGCGCCGATCGCCGCCGCCATGGACATCAACCGCGGTGACCGGATGACCACGCTCAAGGCCACCGCGACCGCGCCCAAGGGGCTCGCGGACTACCGCGAGCGTTTCGTGCCGAGGTCGCACCCCTCCTGGCGTGAGACCTACATCAATGGTGACCTGGTCACCTGCTCGATCGAGACCGCCCAGGGCAGGACGATCAGGGCCGAGCACGACGTGAGTTCACCGCGACCCTACAGCCGCATCAACTCACTGGCCGGCAGCCGTGGCATCTTCGAGGACTACGCCGGGACCTCGGCGACCGGCGGGCGTGTCTACGTCGAGCCCGACCACAGCGGCCACTCCTGGCGGGACTTCGACTCCTACCGCAAGGAGTTCGACCACTGGCTGTGGAAGAAGCTCGGCGACGAGGCCGAGAACGGCGGCCACGGCGGCATGGACTACGTGCTGCAGTGGCGCACCGTCCAGCTCATGCGGGCCGGGCTGGTCCCCGACATCGATGTGTACGACTCGGCGTCCTGGTGCGCCCCCGTACCCCTGAGTGTCATGTCCCTGGCAAACAAGGGGCGTCCGGTGGCTGTCCCCGACTTCACGCGGGGCGGATGGGTGAACCTGCGTTCCGGACTGGACTCCCGCAGTACGGACATGCCTCCGGTCTCCTGACCAGGGCCACGCACACGCGCACACGGGTCGGACGTGGGTGCGGACGTACGGACACGGCGGCACACGAAAGGGAGTACGCGATGAGATCAGTTCGGCGGACCGGACGTTTCAGAACGTTCATGGCGGTGGTCGCGATGACCGGGGCGGCGGCGGTCCTGCCCTCCCAGGCGTCGGCCGCCTCCGAGGCACCGGCGGGCGGAGGCAGCCACCGAGGTGCGGGTCTCCTCCGTCGACCTCGACGGACCGGCCGTCTCGACGGTGGAGGTCACCGTCACCAACACCGCCCCACAGCACCTTCGTTCGCTCAAGATCGCCTTCGCGGGGCCGAAGGGCTGGGCCGTGCAGCCGGCCGTGCAGGAGCTGGGCGGTTCCCTCGCGACGGGGGACGAGGCCGGGGCGGCGTTCCGCATCCAGGTACCGGAGAAGCGACAGGGCTTCTTCATGCGGACGTTCACCGCGACCGCGACGTACCGGGGCGGGGACGGTCTGGGCACGGCCACCGGCACCCGTACCGAGACCACCGGGTCCCCCGAGGAGAACCTGGCGGCGGCGTACAACAACGTCGCGGTCACCGACGAGTCCGCGACCGGGCCCGGCGACTTCGACGGTGAGGGCAACAGCTTCTCCGCGCAGAAGCTCGCGACGGTCGGCCTGACACCCGGCGCGAAGGTCGAGGCCCTGGGCGCCGAGCTCACCTGGCCCGACGTCCCCGCCGGCACCGAGGACAATGTGGCCGCGGCGGGGCAGGCGGTGAAGGTGCCCGGGAAGGGCGACAGCCTCGTCCTCCTCGGCTCGGGCGTCACCAGCAACGCCACCGGGAACGCCACCGTCCACTACACCGACGGTACGTCCCGCACCGCAGCGTTCGGCTTCCCCAACTGGTCCTTCGACCCCGCCGACGCCCACGGGGCGACCCTGGTGAAGTCGACGGACGGCCGCAACCGCCCGGACGGCTACGGCAACGCCACGGTGCAGTACCGGATCTTCGCCCACTCCGTTCCGCTCGACCCGTCCAGGACACCCGACTTCGTCGTCCTGCCGGCCAACTCCAACATCCACATCTTCGCCATGGCCACAGCGTCCTGATCCCTGGCGGACATCGGCGCCGGTCCGGGGGCGCCCCCGGTGCCGAAGGGCCGGCGGGAGCGTGTGAGGCTCCCGCCGGCCCTTCGCCGGTCCCGCGCGGCCGAGAACCCGTCAGACCGGGACCACCGCGTCCTCCCGCATCCAGCCCCGGCCGTCCGCCGCGGCGTCCGTGGTGACCAGTACGTAGCCGTACTCGTTGTAACCCGCGCCCTCGCAGGTCGAGGCGCCGACTATGTCACCGGCCTGCTTGGTCTTCACGACCACGCTGGCCGGGTTCGGGTTCTCGTACACCCCGGCGGTCGGCCACACGACCTTGTACTGGCAGCCGGCCTGGGCAGCGGCCCCGGCGCCGGGGGCGGTGACCAGCGCACCGGCGAAGCCGAGTGCGGCGACCAGGACGGCGGTGGCGGGACGTGTCATACGCATGAGTGGTGGAGCCTTTCGGTGATCGATGATCTGTCGGAGCACAGAATGGCAGGCCTCACGGCGGTCTCACCCCACTGCGGCCGGTGAAGATGTTCCGAAACCGCCCCGGAGGACACCGGAGAGCGCCCGCCGGTTCCCTCGACCCGGCCCGAACGCCCCTCACGACCGGTGCACGCGCGCGGGGAAATGACGCACCGTCAGAGTGCCTCGGGTCCTCGCTCGCCCGTGCGTACCCGGACGACGGTCTCCACCGGCAGCGCCCACACCTTGCCGTCGCCGATCTTGCCGGTTCGGGCGGCCCGGACCACCGCGTCGAGCACCGGCTCCGCGTCCGCGTCCTCGACGAGGACCTCTATCCGGACCTTCGGCACCAGGTCCACCCGGTACTCGGCACCCCGGTAGACCTCGGTGTGCCCGTGCTGACGTCCGTAACCGCTGGCCTCGGTGACCGTCAGTCCGTTCACCCCGAGTTCCTGGAGGGCCGTCTTCACCTCGTCGAGACGGTGCGGCTTCACGACTGCGGTGATCAGCTTCATCGGGTGGAACTCCTGTCCTGGGTGCGGCGTTCGGGGCGGCCGGGCGTCTGCGAGGCGGCATGACCCAGGCCGCCGTGATCGTAGGCGCTCTCGGCGTGGACCGTCTGGTCCAGGCCCGTGAGTTCCTCGTCCTCGGACGCCCGCAGGCCCATGAGCCGGTCGAGCCCCTTCCCGATCGCGTAGGTCATGAGGAAGGTGTACGCGGCCACCGTGACCACCGCCACGGCCTGCCGTGCGAGCTGGCCGGCCCCGCCGCCGTACAGGAGCCCCTCCGCGTCGCCGGTCATGGCCGTCGTCGCGAACAGCCCGACCAGCAGGGTGCCGACGACCCCTCCGACGAAGTGCACGCCGACGACGTCGAGCGAGTCGTCGTAGTCGAACCGGAACTTCCAGGCCACCGCGTACGAGCAGACCACTCCGGCGACGAGTCCGACGGCCGCGGCACCCGCAACGCCGACGGTCCCGCAGGCCGGGGTGATCGCCACCAGCCCCGCGACCGCTCCGGAGGCCGCGCCGAAGGTGGTCGGGTGGCCGTCCCGCTTCTGTTCGACGAAGAGCCAGCCGAGCAGGCCGGTGCACCCGGCGACCAGGGTGTTGAGCACCGAGGCGGCGGCCAGACCGTTGGCCCCGAGCGCCGAACCACCGTTGAATCCCAGCCAGCCGAACCAGAGCAGGCCCGCGCCGAGCACCACCATCGGCAGGTTGTGCGGACGCATGGCGTCCTTCTTGAAGCCGATGCGCGGCCCGACGACCAGAGCCAGTGCCAGCCCGGACGCGCCGCAGGTGATCTCCACGACCAGACCGCCGGCGAAGTCCAGCGCGCCGAGCGAGTCCACGATCCATCCGCCGGGCCCCCACACCCAGTGGGCGACCGGAACGTATACGAGCAGGGTCCACACCGGTACGAAGGCGAGCCAGGCCGCGAACTTCATACGGTCCGCGATCGCCCCGCTGACCAGTGCGGCCGTGAGGATCGCGAAGGTCAGCTGGAAGGTGCTGAACAGCAGGGTCGGGACGCTTCCGGTGAGATCGGCGGGGCCGATCCCCACCATGCCCACGTGCTCCAGGCCCCCGACCAGTCCGGCGAAGGTGTCCTCGCCGAAGGCGAGCGAGTAGCCCGCGACCAGCCAGACCACGGTGACCAGGGCGATCGAGACGAAGCTCATCATCAGCATGTTGAGCACGCTCTTGGTGCGGACCATTCCGCCGTAGAACAGCGCCAGTCCCGGAGTCATCAGCAGCACGAGGGCGGTCGCGGCCAGGAGCCAGGCGGTGTCGCCCGTGTCGAGGCCGGTCGAGGCCAGGGTCGCGGGGGTCAAGGGAGAGTTCCTCCTCGGGGCGGCGTGGGGTCCGGCCCGACGAGGGTTGCGGGCGTGCGTTTCGCGGAGGACGCCGCGATGTTTCCGGCGTGTTTCATTGCGTGAAGGTGACCGAAACCTCACACGAGGTGGAAACCGGGGCGTCCGGTGGACGCGGGGAGCGGGGTGGCCCGGCCCGTACCGGCGCCTGCGGCCGCAGGGGGACGTCGGCCCGGGTGGTAAGGGCTACAGGCCTGCGGGAGCGCGCAGTTGACCCACGGGTACGATCTCCGGCCGTACGGAGTCACCCTCCCTCGAAGCTGAAGTGGAGTCCTTGTGCCCCTCTCGATCCTGAGCGATCCCTCTGCCGTCGTCTCCCGGCTGCGCACGCCGTCCGAGAGCTGGGTGGAGGCCTGCACCGGTGAGGGCGGGGAGCTGTTTCCCTCCATCGACATCCCGCAGGCCCGGTTCAGCAGCAAGGGCGTCGGCTGGGTGGCCGAGCCGGCCGAGATCTTCACCGGCTGCTACGACGAGGACGAAGAGATCCCGGACGAGTGCGTCTGCATCGCTTCCTACGGGCTCGACCAGCAGATGATGGAGATGCCCACCGGTGAGATCGCCGTGTACAACCCAGGCGGCTGGGACAGCGCTTCGGGCATGGCGTCCTCCTGTGACTTCGTCTCCGAAGGGCACGCGGGGGCCGCGGTCTCCCTCCTCGCCGCCATCGTCGCGGAGCTGGAGGTCCTGGACGGTCTGGACTCCGGCCCGCGTGAGACGGCTCTGAGGGTCGCTCTCGGGGAGGTCGATTCCTTCGTCGAGGCCCTGCCCGACGATGTGGACGGTCCGCACTTCTGGAGCACGGTGACCCGGGACCTGCGCAGGCACTACCGGATGCCGTGAAACGAGGGCCCCGCACGCCGCCCCGGCCGGCGCTCCGACGGCTGAGCCGGCGGGCCGTAGGGGGCCCGCCGGCTCAGCCGACTGCGTACCACGTCATGCGATGTCCCGTCAGCGGCGCGTGGTGGCGCATGCCGCCGGGCGGTGGGGGAGCGGCACTACTACGGGGTCACTTCCTTGCCGCCGAAGGTCACCACGAGGTGGCCGTCCTCGGCGAAGGACCAGTCCATCGCGCCGGAGTAGGCGGAGCAGTCCGAGCCGTTCGAACCGGTCCAGAACTGGTTCGAACCGTCGGCGTCACCTACGGTCTTGTCGTTCGAACCGTCGTCCTTGCGGCAGGAGACGTTGTTCCGGAACACCGAGGTGCCCTTGTCGAACGAGAAGTTGCGCTCGGCGTTGTCGATGCCCACGTTGTCCGAGACCGTCATCGAGCCGGGGTTGCTGTTGTAGGTGAACCCGTGATGGCCGTTGTCGTACGCGATGTTGCGCCGGACGATGTGGTCCACCTCGATGTCGTCGCCGCCGAGCTTGAAGCCGTTGCGGTCGCCGTCCGCGTTCACGGTCCCGTCGGAGAGGGTGCCGTTGCTGTACGAGAGGGAGTCCTCGATGGTCACCGGGCCGATGGGGCCGGTCTCCGACTTGGTGTAGAGGTCCCAGCCGTCGTCGATGTTGTTGTGGGACACCGTGTACCGGAAGACGTTCCCCGGGCCCGAGGTGAGCTTCGAGGCGAAGCCGTCGGCGTCCTCGCCGTCCGAGTCGGCGTTGTCGTGCGACTCGGAGCTGAGGATCAGGTTGTTCGCCGGCCACTCGTCGTCGGGGGTGTCGGAGGCGATCCGTGAGATCTGGAGGCCGGAGTCGTGGTTGAAGCGCGTCACGACATGTTCGATAACGTTGTTGCTGCCGCCGACGAAGATCCCGTTGTCCCCGGCGTGCTCCACGACGATGCCGTCGACGTGCCAGTACGCGCCGTTCACGGCGAGTCCCCGGTTGGCCGGGTCCTCGCTCATGGCCGAGAAGTCGAGGACCGGGGTCTCACCCGGGTATGCGGCCAGCGTCGTACGGGCGCTCGCCGAACCGTCGTTGCCCGGAGGGATGGTGACGGTCTCGGAGTAGGTGTACGTGCCACCTCGCAGGTAGATCGTCCCGCCGGAGGTGACCTTGCCGATCGCCGAGGCGAGGGTCGTGGGGTCGGACTCCGTCCCTGCCGCGTCGGCGCTGCCGTCCGGAGCCACGTAGAGGGCGTCCGCGGCGATCGCGGCGGTGGCGCTGACCGCCCGGGTGCCCGTGGCCGACGCCCCGGGCGCGTTGGTGGCCTGCGCCATGGTGGTGCCGGACAGCGCGACGAGTGAACCGGCCAGCAGGCCGACACAGGCGATGACGGGCTTCTTCTTCTGCATCGTTCGTCTCCAGGGTGGTGGTTCGTGTGACCAGTGGGGGGCCGGAGCGGCGGATCCGGGGGAATCTCTCGGCGTCGCCGGGGCGGTCGGGTGGGGGGAAGGAGACCTGACCGGCGGGCCGAGCGGGACGGGGGTGTCCCGTCGTGGGGGGCGAGTCACCGCGTTCCATGACCCGACTTTTGTTCTGGTGTGTGAACAAGAGGTGCGGGTGGTAGCGGATCACGTGGGGGGCAAGCGCTTTCTTGGACCGTAAACCTGTGTCGTGGTCGCGTCAATACATGTGTACGTGATTGCAGTTCATCAATCTGAACGATGTAAGGGTGGGGGCACTTATCTTTCCGGGGTCGGCCGAACACGGCAGGGGGGCTCGGGAGCATCCGTTCCGGAACCGCTGCCCGAAAGGTGGATGTCGGATTTCCGCCAGCTCCGGGGACTCCCCGTGGCGGATGCTTGGAGCATGCACACCGACACCGCCCGCTGCGTCCGGGCCGTCCGGTCGAAGGACGCCCGCTTCGACGGCTGGTTCTTCACGGCGGTCCTGACCACCGGGATCTACTGCAGGCCCAGCTGCCCCGTGGTGGCGCCGAAGGCCGCCAACATGACCTTCTACCCCAGTGCCGCCGCCTGCCAGCAGGCCGGCTTCAGGGCGTGCAAGCGGTGCCGCCCCGACACCAGCCCCGGTTCCCCGGAGTGGAACGCGCGGGCCGACTCCGTCGCCCGGGCCATGCGCCTCATCCAGGACGGTGTGGTCGACCGGGAAGGTGTGACGGGACTGGCCGCCCGACTCGGCTACTCCGCCCGGCAGGTCGAGCGCCAGCTGCTCGCCGAGCTCGGCGCCGGACCACTGGCACTGGCCAGGTCCCAGCGGGCCCAGACCGCCCGTGTGCTCATCGAGACGACCGGACTGCCCATGGCGGAGGTCGCCTTCGCGGCCGGATTCTCATCCGTCCGTACCTTCAACGACACCGTGCGGGAAGTCTTCGCCCTCGCCCCCGGCGAGCTGCGCACACGTGCCGCGCGGGGAGGCCGGGCCCCCGCCACTCCCGGGGTCATCTCGCTGCGGCTGCCGTACCGGGCGCCGCTCACCCCCGGCAACCTCTTCGGACACCTCGCCGCGACCGCGGTTCCCGGCGTCGAGGAATGGCGTGAAGGCGCCTACCGCCGGACCCTCACCCTCCCGCACGGCCACGGCATCGTGGCGCTGTCCCCACGGGCCGGCCACATCGACTGCCGGCTCTCCCTCACCGACCCCCGCGACCTCACCCAGGCGATCAGCCGCTGCCGCAGACTCCTCGACCTGGACGCCGACCCCGTCGCCGTGGACGAGGTCCTCCGCTCCGACCCCCAGCTCGCACCGCTGGTCGACGCCGCACCCGGCCGGCGTGTGCCGCGCACCGTCGACGCGGCCGAGTTCGCCGTGCGCGCCGTACTGGGACAGCAGGTCTCCACGGCGGCCGCCCGGACCCACGCGGCGCGGCTGGTGCGGGCCCACGGGGTTCCGGTGGAGGACCCCGAGGGCGGACTGACCCATCTCTTTCCGCAGCCCGGCGCACTGGCGGACCTCGACCCGGAGGCCCTCGCCCTGCCGCGCAGCCGACGCGTCACGCTCACCACCCTCGTGACCGCCCTCGCGGACGGCTCACTGCGTCTGGAGGAGGGCGCCGACTGGGACGAGGCCCGCGCTCGGCTCACCGCGCTGCCCGGCTTCGGGCCCTGGACGGTCGAGGTCATCGCCATGCGCGCCCTCGGCGACCCGGATGCCTTCCTCCCCACCGACCTGGGCATCCGCAGAGCCGCCGAACGGCTCGGCCTCCCGGCGACCCCTGCGGCGTTCACCGCACGCGCCACCCGCTGGCGCCCGTGGAGGGCGTACGCCGTGCAGTATCTCTGGACCGTCGACGACCACCCCATCAACCACCTGCCCGCCTGAGGAACGCCCCATGACCAGTACCTTCACGACGGCCAGGCAGCACACCGCCGTCGACAGCCCGTACGGGGAACTCACCCTCGTCGCGACCGACGGTGTGCTGTCCGGCCTCTACATGACCGGACAGCGGCACCGCCCGCCCGAGGAGACGTTCGGCGTCCCTGACCCGCGGCCCTTCGTCGAGACCGCCCGCCAGCTCGACGCGTACTTCGCGGGGGAACTGACGGAGTTCGACCTGCCGCTGCGGTTGGAGGGCACCGACTTCCAGCGCGCCGTCTGGGCGGAGCTCGTACGGATTCCGTACGGGGAGACCCGCTCGTACGGCGAACTGGCGGACCGTATGGGGAAGCCGGGAGCCTCCCGAGCGGTGGGCCTCGCCAACGGCCGGAACCCGGTGGGGATCATCGTCCCCTGCCACCGGGTCGTCGGAGCCTCGGGGAGCCTGACGGGGTACGGCGGCGGGCTCGACCGCAAGCAGCGGCTGCTGGACTTCGAGCGGGGGGCGGAACACGAGACGCCGGCTCTGTTCTGAGCGGGTCTGGCCGAGCGGCCCTCGCTCAGCGGCCTCGCCGGATCGGAGAGCCGAACCGGCGAACACCCCCGGGCGGGGTGGGCCGTCCAGCCTCCGGCGGTTCCGCCCCGGGCAGACCTGCCGGGCGGCCCGGGCGGCCGCCCCGGGCCGCCCGGCCTTCCCCGGCGCCCGGCTCAGCCCGTGAAGATCTCGATGACGGACCAGATCGCCAGGGCCAGCATGCAGAGACCGCCGATGCGCTGCACCGTCTTGAGCGGCACACGCTTGGCGATGAAACGTCCGGCCAGGAGCGCCAGCGCGGACACCGACATCAGGGCGGCGGCGGAACCGATCGCCGTCGACCAGGCGCCGTTGCTCGCAGCGAGGTTCGCGGTGGTGATCTGGGTGAGGTCGCCCCACTCGCTGATGAAGACCGCCATGAAGGCGGTCGAGTAGACCGGCCAGAAGCCGGTGACCGTCTTGACCTCCTGGTCCTCGTCGTCGTCCCCGCCGCCGCTGCGCAGCAGCATGAACGCGCCGAAGGCGAAGAGGGCGGCCGAGACCAGCTTGACGATCCAGTCGGGCAGCAGGCCGATCAGCCCGCCCGCCCCGACCGCGATGGCGACGTGCACGATGAACGCGGAGGACGTGCCGAACCAGACGTAGAGGGGCCGCATACGCGTGCCCATGGCCAGCGAGGCGAACATCGTCTTGTCGGGGAGCTCCGCGAGGAAGATCAGCCCGAAGGCGGTGAGAATCGCCAGGGGGTCGAGATGCATTCCGGGTGGCTTTCTGTAAGGGCCGGGCCCAGGCGTTCCGCGAAGAGCCGTACAGGCTGATTCGGAGGACCACTCGGCCCGGCATGACCGCAGCGCCCGCGGGTGCGGGCGTGTCATACCTGACCGAAGGTCTCGCCCGCCCGTGATGGTCCTCGGGCCCGGCCACCGGGAGCCCGAAAGCTCCAGTATGTCGACGACCGGTTTGCGGGGCTACTCCCCTTCGCAGCCCTCAACACTACCTCACGGGATCTTCGACGGCCCGTCCCGGTGATGTCCGGAAGATCAGCCACGCCGCCCGGGGCGAGCGCACCTTCATGAGCCGCCGATCCACTGAGGCGTTCGGGACGGAACCCTCCCACCCCACGGTCAGCGCCTGGGCGGCGGAGGGCGGCTCGGTGTCTCGGACCCGCCGGAGATCCTGGACCTGTACGCTTTCAGCCCTTCCCGCCGTGTCAGGGCAGGCCTGGAGGGCTGAGCGCCACGCGATCCGGCGGGCGACAGGGGAGGTACGGGATGAGTTTCCGGCTGGCGGCCTACGCCGTGTGCGTCCGGGACGGGCGGGTCCTGCTGGTCCGGGCCGTACCCGCCGCGGGGGAGCCGCTGTGGTCGCTGCCCGGCGGGAAGGTGGAGCACGCCGAGGACCCCTTCGATGCGGTGACCAGGGAGATCACCGAGGAGACCGGCTACGACGCGGTGGTCGAGGAACTCCTCGGGGTGGACTCCCGGATCGTCCCCTCGGCCGAGCGCACCGTCCCCGGCGGCCCCGAGCACCAGAACGTCGGCATCTTCTACACGGCCCGGATCACCGGCGGGAAGCTCCGGCCGGAACCGAACGGCGAGACCGACGCCGCGGTCTGGACGCCGATGGACGACGTCGCGGCCCTCCGCCGTTCGTCCCTCGTGGACATCGGCCTCGCCCTGGCGCGGACACGGCCGCCGACCGGTCACGTCGATCCCGTCCCGACCGGCGGCCTGATCCAGCACTGAGGCGCCTCCGCGGCAGGCCCGCGGCGTCCCTACCCGTCGCCCGGCTCCGCCGCCAGCCGCTCCAGCAGCGCGGGAAGCGCCGTCCCGATGGGCTCGCGGACGACCTCCTGCGCCGACTCGTCGTACGGCGTCGGCTCGGCGTTCACCACGATCAGACGGGCCCCGTGCTCCACCGCGATCCCCGCCAGCGAGGCCGCGGGCTGCACCTGGAGCGTCGTGCCCACCGCGATGAAGACCTGGCTCGCCTTGGCGATCGCCATCGCCTGGGCGAGCACCTCCGGGTCGAGCCGCTCGCCGAACATCACGGTCGCCGACTTCAGGATCCCGCCGCAGACGGTGCACGGCGGGTCCGGATCACCGGCCTCGACCCGCGCCAGGGCGTCGGCCATCGACGACCGTGCGTGGCACCTGGTGCAGACCACCTTCCGGGCGGTGCCGTGGAGTTCCAGGACCTTCCGGGCCGGCAGACCGGCCGACTGGTGCAGCCCGTCGACGTTCTGCGTGATCACCCGGACCGGAGTACCGGATCGCTCGAGAGCGGCGACGGCACGGTGCGCCTCGTTCGGCTCGGCGTTCCAGGCCGCGCTGGTACGGCGCATCTGCCAGGAACGCCGCCGGATCTCCGGATCGGCCATGTAGAAGTCGTAGGTGACGAGCTTCTCCGCCTCCGGATCCTTGCGCCAGAGGCCCTGTGGGCCACGGTAGTCGGGGATGCCGGAGTCCGTGGAGATCCCGGCGCCGCTGAGGATCGCGACGAGAGTCATGGCCCGAGCCTACGGACGGCCCCCGGGCCGCCGCGAGGGCATTTTCGTAGGCGCGGGCGGCGAGGACTCCGGCGTCGCGCCCGGGAACCTCACCCGGTGACCAGCCGCCCGTCCTCCAGCTCGGCAGGGCCGGTCCCGGAGTCCAGCGCCTCGAGCGCCGCCGCGACACGGAACCCGAGGCTGCCCAGCAGATGAGCGGGCAGATCCTGGCGCTCCACCAGCCGCCAGGAGAGGAGTTCCTCCTCCTGGAGCCGGATCGCGTCGAACGTCTCCGGGGCCAGCACCCCGCCGTCGTACAGATACGCGACGATCGGCGGACGTCCGGTGCCCCGGACCCAGTCGACCACGAGCAGCCGGCCCGGCGGGAGGTCGAGCCCGATCTCTTCCAGGGTCTCCCTGCGGGCGCCCTGCCGAGGGCTCTCCCCGTCGTCCGACTCGACCGTTCCGCCGGGCAGCGCCCAGCCCTCCCGGTAGTTCGGTTCGACGAGCAGAACCCGTCCCCGGTCGTCCCTGAAGAGGGTCGCCGCCCCCACGAGCACACGGGGGAGCCCTGCGATGTACGTGGCGTAGTCAGAGGTGGTCACGGAGGCAGCGTAGGCGCGGCGCAGCTGGTTTCGGACAGCCATGGGCAGATCAGGGGTGCTCCGGATAGGGTCGGGGCGGCGCGACTGCCTGTTCGAAAGCAAAGGGATACAAGGTGACGGACGGAGCAGTGATGGAGACCCCCCACGTGCTCGTGGCGGCGGACAAGTTCAAGGGCTCACTGACGGCCGTACAGGTCGCTGAGCGGGTGACTGCCGGGCTCCGGCAGGTCGTCCCCGGGCTGCGGGTCGAGACCCTGCCCGTCGCGGACGGCGGCGACGGTACGGTCGCGGCGGCGGTGGCCGCAGGGTTCGAGCGCCGCGAGGCGCGGGTTACGGGGCCTCTCGGGACACCGGTCACGGCGGCGTACGCGGTGCGTGACACCACGGCCGTGGTGGAGATGGCCGAGGCCTCGGGCCTCCAGCATCTGCCCGAGGGGGAGTTCGCCCCGCTGACGGCGACCACCTACGGCTCCGGGGAGCTCCTGGCCGCGGCGCTCGACGCCGGTGCCAGGACGATCGTGTTCGGTGTGGGCGGCAGCGCCACGACGGACGGCGGCGCGGGCATGCTCGCCGCTCTGGGTGCCACTTTCCTCGACGGTGATGGCAAGCCCGTCGGTCCCGGCGGCGCGGCACTCGCCGGGCTCGCCGAGGCCGATCTCTCGGGCCTCGACCCCCGGCTCAAGGACATCGACCTGATCCTGGCCAGCGACGTGGACAACCCGCTGACCGGCCCGAAGGGCGCGCCCGAGGTGTACGGGCGGCAGAAGGGCGCCACCGAGGACGACATCGCCGTCCTGGACGCGGCGCTCGTCCACTACGCGTCCGTGCTCGGCCCCGAGACCGCCGGACTGCCCGGAGCGGGTGCCGCGGGCGGCATCGGCTACGGCGCCCTGGTCGCCCTGGGCGCGCGGTTCCGCCCCGGCATCGAAGTCATGCTCGACGTACTGGGCTTCGCCCCGGCGCTCGCCCGGGCCACCCTCGTCATCACCGGGGAGGGCTCGCTCGACGAGCAGACCCTGCACGGCAAGGCCCCCGCGGGGGTCGCCGCGGCGGCACGCGCCGCGGGCGTGGAGGTCGTCGCCGTGTGCGGGCGGCTCGCCCTGCCGGCCGAGGCCCTGAGCAAGGCGGGTATCCGCCGGGCCTACGCCCTGACCGACCTGGAGTCCGACCCCGCCGTCTGCATGGCGCAGGCCGGGCCCCTGCTGGAACGCACGGCCGAGGCGATCGCCCGCGATTTCCTGTCCTGACGCAGCGTGCCGTGAGGGGCGCTGTTCCGGCCCCTCGCGGCGCTTGTAGCCCCGGGCGCCCGGAGGTTTCCGGCCCCTCGCGGCGCTTGTAGCCCCGGGCGCCCGTACGTCTCCGGCCCCTCACGGCGCCGGTCGGCCGGCAGGCGGCCGTCCTCCGGCCCGCTCACATCCGCTGTGCCGTCAGCCTGAGCGCGTCCAGGGCCAGCATCATCTCGACCAGTTCGCGCGGCCGCGTGAGCGACCGGGACGTCAGCCGCTCCAGCCGGCGCAGTCGGTTGAGCACCGTGTTGCGGTGGCAGTACAGGCTGGTGGCCGCCCGTCCCGCCGACCCTCCGCACTCCAGCCACGTCTCGAGCGTGCCCACCAGCAGACCGCGGTCGGCCGGGTCCAGGGCCAGCAGCGGACCGAAGACGTCCGCGACCAGCCGGGCCGACAGCTCCGGCTGGCTCACCACGAGAGCCGCGGGTAGCCGGTCCTCCAGCCGCACGATCTCCGTCGCGCCCGGCAGGCAGGTCAGCAGGGCGACCTCGGCCAGCCGCCGTGAGGCCCCCAGACGCGCCAGCCCCTCGGCGACCGGTCCCACCCCTCCCGGTCCCGGGCAGCACCGCGCGAGCAGCGCCGAGAACACCGCCGGGTCCCGGTCGTCCAGGGTGGCGACCACGATCTCCCGGTCCGCCCCCGCCCGCCGGAAGCACCGCAGGCCCTCCGCCTCCATGACGGAGCCGACCCGGTCACCCCCGCCCCCGCGCAGGACCGCGACCGCGTAACGCCCCTGCTCCGGCACGTCCAGACAACCGGACGCGCGCGCCACGAGATCCGGCTCCGGCCGGTCTTCCAGCAGGGCGTCGAGCAGGGCCGGGCCCCGCTCGTCACCGCGCCGCCGCGTGTGTTCGCTCCGTCCCGGAGCCGAGCCGCTCATGGCCGGTGACAATGCCACCGGCCGCCCCGGGTACGACGGCGCCGGCTCCCCCTCTGTGCGCGCGCACAACGGGGCCCCTCGAAGACTGGTCACCCGCAGCGAGTGAGCCCCGTGCCGTGGACGCGTCCCGCGCCCCGCTGCTGGTCTGTGGCACCACAACGACCAGTCGGAAGGAGGAGGACGCATGGCAACGCTCGAGATTCGCGAACTGTCCGTGGGCTACGGCCCGGTACGGGCACTGCGCGACGTCTCCGTCGACGTGCCGGCCGGCGCGATCACCGCCGTTCTCGGTGGCAACGGCGCCGGTAAGACCACGCTGCTGCGGGCCGTATCGCGGACCCTCGGCTTCCACCGAGGGACGGGCACGGGCACCATTCGCTTCGACGGCCGTCCCCTGGACGGGCTGCGCCCCGCCCAGGTGGTGGCCGCCGGAGTGATCCAGGTGCCGGAAGGGCGGCAGGTGTTCGCCCGGATGACGGTGGCGGACAATCTGCGGGCGGGCGCGCTCGGGGCCCGCGGTGGGCGCAAGGCGGCCGCCGACGCCCTCAGGCGCGTGCACGAACTGTTCCCGGTGCTCGCCCAGCGGGCACACCAGCGCGCGGGACTGCTCTCCGGTGGCGAACAGCAGATGCTGGCCATGGGCCGCGCGCTGATGGCCGGGCCGCGTCTGCTGCTGCTGGACGAGCCGTCCCTCGGACTCGCCCCGCTGATGGCGGCGAAGATCGCCGAGACCATCCAGGAGATCAACGCGGGCGGCACGTCCGTCATGCTCGTCGAGCAGAACGCGGCCATCGCGCTGCGCCTGGCCTCCACGGCGTACGTACTCGACGTCGGTGAGGTCGCCCTCGACGGCCCGGCCGACGAACTCGCCGCCTCCGACGAGGTACGCCGCCGCTACCTCGGCGTGGTCGACGAGACCGCAGCGGCCGACGCCGCCGAGGCGGAAGGCGCCGTCCGCACCCTGAGCAGGTGGTCCGCATGACGACCGTCACCCCGGCACCCCTCACCGTGAATGAGGTGACCGTACGGTTCGCCGGACTCACCGCCCTCGACGCCGTCTCCTTCACCGTCGAACCGGGCAGCGTCCACGCCGTCATCGGCCCCAACGGCGCGGGCAAGTCGACCACCTTCAACGTGCTCTCCGGGGTCTACCGCGCCACGTCGGGCAGTGTGCGCCTCGGCTCCACCGAGCTCACCGGTCTCGCCCCGCACAGGATCGCCGACCTGGGGGTGGCCCGTACCTTCCAGAACCTGGCCCTCCCCCCGCACGCGACCGTCGCCGAAAGCCTGATGCTCGGCCGTCACCGGCTCACCCGGGCCGGATTCGTGGCCTCCGGTCTGAGACTCCCCTCAGCAACGCGTGAGGCTAGCCGGCACCTCGAACGAGTGCGTGAGATAGCCGAGTTCATCGGCCTGGACAAGGAACTCGACTTCCCCGCCGCCGCGCTCCCGTACGGAAAGCAGAAGCTGGTCGAACTCGGCCGCGCCCTGTGCATGGAGCCCGAGGTCCTGCTCCTGGACGAACCCATCGCCGGGATGACCGCCGACGAGCGCCGCCGCACCGCCGCCGTCGTCGCCGGGGTGCGCGACAGCCTCGGCATCTCGATCGTCATGGTCGAACACGACATGGGGGTGGTGATGCGGCTCGCGGACGCGGTGACCGTACTCGACTTCGGACGCAGGATCGCCGGTGGCACGCCCGCCGAGGTGCAGAACGACCCGGCCGTCGTGCAGGCCTACCTGGGAGCACAGGAATGACCACCTTCATCGAACTCCTCCTCGGCGGCCTGTCCATAGGCTCGGTCTACGCACTGATCGCCCTGGGCTTCGTCGTCATCTTCAAGGCGACCGAGGTCGTCAACTTCGCGCACGCCTCACTCCTGCTGGCCGGCGGATACGTCACCGCGGTACTCCACGACGACATCGGCTTCTGGCCCGCCCTGGGCGTCGGCATCGCGGGGGCGGCGGTCGTCGGCTCGGCGGTCGAGTTCTTCGTGATGCGCCGCTACCGGGGCAGCGACCAGAGCGTCCTGGCCATCGTCACCATCGGCGTCGACATCCTCCTCACCACCGAACTCGTCCGGCGCATGGGCACCGACGTCATGTCGCTCGGCGACCCGTGGGGCGACGACGTCGTCACCGTCGGGGGCATCACCCTCGCCGAGACGCGCATCGCGGCCTTCCTCGTCGCGGCGCTGCTCATCACGGCGTTCCTGCTGGCCTTCCGATTCACCTCGTGGGGCGTCTCCATGCGGGCGGCGGCCGAGAACCCGCAGACCGCCGCGCTCATGGGCATCCGCCTGGGCAGGGTCTCCCTCTCCGCGTGGGCCGTCGCCGGGGCACTCGCCGCCGTCGCCGCACTGTTCCTGACCGTCTTCCCGACCCCGGGCCTCGAACGGGCCACCTCACTCGCCGCGCTCAAGGCCTTCCCCGCCGCGATCCTCGGCGGTCTCGACTCGACCACCGGGGCCCTCGTCGGAGGGCTCGTCGTCGGCGTCACCGAGTCACTCGCCACGGGCTACCAGAGCGATCTCTCCTTCCTCGGACGCGGCATCGGCGACCTCGCCCCGTACCTGGTGATGGTGGTCGTCCTGCTCGTCCGGCCGGCGGGACTCTTCGGTACGAAGGAGCTGTCCCGTGTCTGAAGCCACCAAGGACGCCACCGCGCCCGCCGCGGGGGCCGTGCCCGCCACCGGGACACCGTTCGCCGGACGGCTGCGTCGCCCCGCCCCCTACCTCTGGCTCGCCGGCTCCGTACTGCTGCTCCTCCTGCCGTTCTACCTGGACCGCTTCTGGCTCCAGGCCGGACTCTTCGCGATGGCCGCCGCGATCGGGGCGATCGGGCTCAACCTGCTCACCGGCTCGACCGGCCAGCTCTCCATGGGCCATGCCTTCTTCCTCGCCGTGGGCGCGTACGGCTACTGCGTCCTCGCGGGGGAGAGCAGTACCGAGAACGGCCACGCCCTCAGCGGGCTCGGACTGCCCAGCTGGCTCGCCGCGCTCCTGGCAGTGCTCCTCGCGGGCGCCGCGGGAGGGCTCTTCAGCCCCATCGCGGGCCGGCTGAGCGGCGCCTACCTCGGAATCGCCACCCTCGCACTGATCTTCATCGGTCAGCACGTGCTGTTCAACGCGGAATCTCTCACCGGCGGTTTCAACGGACGCCCGGTTCCTCCGCTCTCGCTGTTCGGCTTCACCTTCGACGACGCCGAGGTGGTCGTCGCCGCGGTGCCCTTCCAGTCCTCCGAGAAGCTCTGGTACCTCGCGCTGGCGGCCCTGCTGCTCAGCGCCCTCTTCGCCCGGGGGGTGCTGCGGGGCAGGCCGGGCCGTGCCCTCAACGCCATCCGGGACCACCGGATCGCGGCCGGCGTGATGGGCGTGCCGGTGGCCAGGTACCGGGCGGGCGTCTTCGTCCTGTCCTCCATGTACGCGGGCCTCGCGGGCGTCCTGCTCGCGCTGGTCTTCCAGCGGACCGTGCCCGAGTACTTCGGCATGATCCTGTCCCTCGAATACCTCGCCATGATCGTCATCGGCGGGCTGGGCAGCGTCGCGGGAGCCGTCATCGGCGCCGCGTTCGTGTCGCTGCTCCCTCAGGTGCTCACCCACTACAGCGACTCCCTCCCCCTGGTGTCCGCCCCCGGTACGGGCGGCATCGCACCCGGGGAGGCGTCCCGCTATCTGTACGGCGCCGCGGTCGTCGCGGTCGTCCTGTTCCTGCCCGGCGGCATTGCGCGTCTGAAGAATCCAGGGGAGAAGAAGAAATGAAGCTACGTGTTGTCGGAGCCGTCGTGGCGGCTCTCACCCTCACCCTCGCGGGATGCAGCGAGAAGGCCAAGTCGTCGGACGACGGCGCTGCCGACGAGAACGGCGTGAAGAGCGGGCAGGGGGTCACCGAGTCGAAGATCACCCTCGGCGCCCTCACCGACATGACCGGTGTCTACGCCTCGCTGGGCAAGAGCGTCACCCAGGCCCAGCAGCTCTGGGTGAAGGAGACGAACAAGGCCGGCGGCATCTGCGACCGGCAGATCGAACTCACCGTCCGCGACCACGCGTACGACCCGCAGAAGGCCATCGGCGCCTACACCGAGCTGGAGCCGGAGGTCCTCGGCTTCACCCAGTTCATCGGCTCCCCCTTCGTCGCCGCCGTCGAGTCCCGCGTCGACGGGCAGGACAAGGGAATCGTCCTGCCCCAGGCCTGGTCCGCGAATCTGCTCGGCTCCAAGTACGTCCGCGTCATCGGAGCCACCTACGACGTCGAGACGATCAACCTGATCGACTTCCTGCTCGACGAGAAGCGCATCGCCAAGGGCGACAAGATCGGTCACGTCTACTTCGAGGGCGACTACGGCGAGAACGCCCTGGCCGGCTCGAAGCACGCGGCTCAGGAGGCCGGGCTCACCGTCGTCGAGCAGAAGATCAAGCCGACCGACAACGACATGACCGCCCAGGTGTCCGCCCTCAAGCAGGCCGGGGTGAAGGCCGTCGTCATCAGCGCCGGACCGCGCCAGGCGGCCTCCCTGGTCGGGGTGGCCGCGGCCACCGGCTTCGACGTCCCGGTCGTCGGCAACAACTCGGCGTACGCCCCGCAGTTGCTCGCCACGCAGGCGGGCGCGGCCCTTCAGAAGGACTACTACATCGGAGCCTCCACCCTCCCCATCGGCGACGCGGCGGAAGGACCCTCGAAGCTCGCCAAGGCCTACAAGGCCGAGTACCCGAAGGACGCCCTCGACAACGGGGTCATCGCCGGATACAACGCGACGGCGGTCTTCGGCGAGGCGCTGAAGAAGGCCTGCGAGTCGAAGGACCTCACCCGCGAGGGCGTGGACAAGGCCCTGCTGACGGTGAAGGACTTCGGGGCCGACTTCGGCATCTCGCACGACTTCACCGACCCGGCGGCGCCTTCCACCCGGCAGACCGTCGTGATGAAGCCGGACGCCAAGAGCCCCGGTGGACTCAAGGTGGTCCGCCCGGCCGAGGTGGCCCCGGCCGCCGAGTCCTTCTCGCTCAAGCCCTGATCGCACCCGGCACAGAGACGGGCCCGGCCGTGGAGGCCGGGCCCGTCGTCGTGGGTGCGGTCAGCTGGTGTAGGCCTCCAGTTCGGACAACTGCCCGGCAGGCCACCCGGAGTTGGCGGTGAACGTGAGCCGCAGATACCGGACCGGCGTGCCGGTGAGCGTCACCGTGGCGGTGTTCCCGCTCGACGGGTTGAAGGTGTAACCCGCCGGAGCCTTCAGGGTGGAGAAGGTGTTGTTGTCGGTGCTCCCCGTGACGCCGATGGTCTGGCTCCGGGTGGCCCATGCCGCGGCCGGGGGCAGCTTCAGGACCAGCCGCTTGACTGCCTTCGCGGCCCCGAGGTCCACGGTGACGGACTGCGGGAAGGCGTTGTTACGGCTCTCCCAGTAGCTGTTGGCGTTGCCGTCCACCGCGTTGCCCGCTCCGTACACGTCGGCGTGACTCGTCTCGGTGATCGGGCGGCCCTGGGCGAGGTTGCCGGTCTCCTCGGGCGGGTCGGTCGGGTCCGGCGGGTCGGTCGGGTCCGGCGGGTCCGTGGGACCGCCACCGCCCCCGGGCACCCCGCCGTTCGTCCACACCGGATCGGGCCAGACCCCCGTGCAGGCGGGCGGGTTCGCGTACCAGCCGGAGTTCCCGGCGCCCTGGGTGATCTGGAAGCCGCTGCCGACGCAGTTGTGGATGGGGTTGGACTGGGCGATGTGCGTGGCGACGACCTTGTTGAAGGACGCCGTCCCCGGTGCCTGGATCTGGAGGGCGTAGGTGCCCGCGCCGTCGATCTTGATGTTGTCGAAGTGGAGCCCGTTGCTCGCGCCCTCGATCAGGTGGATGGCGGCGTAGGAGCTGTCCAGGATCTCGCTGTCGGTGATGTTGATGGTGGCGTTGTTGATGGGCTCGTTGAGCCCGCTGAACCAGATCGCGCCGACGCCGAAGCGCCAGTTGAAGTCGTTGTTCCCGGTCCTGATCAGGGTGTTGCGCGCGGCGGTGTGGGTACCCGAGACGGCCGTTCCCTGGCCGGAGTTGACCCCGGGATAGCGGTTGGCGATGTGCAGGCCGCCGCCGTTGGTGATGGTGTCCGACATGACGTTGTCGGAGATCGTGATGTCCTTGCCGCCGTACGTGACGATGTTGTTGGCGAGGATCGGCAGGATCACCGTGTTGAAGGTGAACTTGTTCTTCACGTTCGGGACGTTCTCCGCCCACATGGCCAGACCGTCGTCGCCGGTGTTGCGGACGAAGGTGTTGGTGACCGTCGAGTTGGTCACGCCGTAGTGGAAGTTCACGCCGTCGGCGGTCTGGTCCAGGATGCGGCTGTTCCTGATGGTGAAGTTGTCCATCGGGCCGTCCATCCAGGCGCCGCACTTGGTGTGCAGCATCCAGACGTTGTCGACGACCGAGTTGGACATGGCCCCGCCGATGGCGTTGACCTGGTCGTTGTCCACCCGCTCGCGGATGTCCCCGATGATGGCGAAGTCCTTCAGCGTGACGTTGCTGCTGCCACCTTGCGCCGCGTACTTCCCGTAGACGCCGACGGCCTTGCTGCGGTCCGTGGGGTGACGTCCGGTCAGGACGCTGTACCAGGGGCCGGCGCCACGCAGGGTGACCTTGTCGACGACGATGTGGTCCTGGACCTTGAAGGTGCCCTGCGGGATGTACACCTCCTTGCCCTGGGTGCGGCCCGCGTCGACCGCGGCCTGGATCTTGGCCGTCGAGTCCGCGGCGCCGGTCGGGTCGGCACCGAAGTCGCTCACCACGTCCAGCGCCCCGGAGGGCTTTCCGACCGGGGCGCCGACCTGCTCGAAGTCCGCGAGGTCGATGGTGAACGAGGGGGAGGCGGCGGTGGAGGTCACCTGGAGCCGGACCTTCGTCCCGGCGGCCAGGGTGGACCCGAACATGGTCCGGGTCTCGTCGTAGAAGTGGTGGGGGTTGGTGTCGCCGGGGTTGTTGTTGAAGGGGTAACCCCCGTAGTACCAGCCGTACTTCGAGGTCACCGGCACGCTCTTGAGCGAGGAGCCGTTGACCCGCACGTCGAGAGAGGCGTCCCGGCCCGTCCCGGCCGCGTTGTCCGGCAGTGAATAGCGGAAGGTCATGGCGTTGGCCGGAGCCGTGAGCGTGAACTCGACGTACTCGCCGACGGCGTCCAGGGTCACGGCCTGACGGCCCGAAGCCTCGGACGGAAGGGTGCCGTAGAGGCGGTTCGGCCCGATCAGGGAACCGTTGGTCGCGGCGTACTCGGCCTCCTGTTCCTTGAACGGGACGGTGGCGCCCCGGCCGGATATCCCGACCGGTGACGGTGCGGGGACCGCCGCGGCCTGCGCGGGGGGAGCGCCGGCCAGTACGAAGGCCGCGGCGGTCCCGGCGGCGGTCAGCGCGAGGGCGAGGGAGGCGGAGAGAGAGCGTCTGAGAAGGCGTGGTCCAGGCGGTGGTGGGGTCACGTGTGGGTCGTCCTTGCGGCTCGATGGGCTCTGCGGACGCCCACAGGCTAGGAGCACGGATGTAGGGAAGTCCACGCTGCTGCGCAAAAATTTGTCTACTGAGCTCAAATTCATGACTCAATATCGCGAGAATCGGCTTCCCCTCCTCGTGCGGCCACCTGGTGGTGTGATCGCCGATCGTTAATAATTCCTTCTGGTAGGTTTCTTTTGCGATCGGCATACGGGGGAGATCATGGGTGTGGGCACCTGCGGGTCGGGGGAGTGCGGCGGGCGATACCTCGTCTTCTCCGACGTGGACGAGACCCTGGTGGGGCTGGCGACGATGTTCGACTTCCTCCGCTTCGTCTCGGTGCCGTGGTACGAGCGGGTGGCCGACGGGATACGCGCCCTGAGCGCGGCCGGGATGCCGAGGGCGGAGGTGAATCGCGCGTACTACCGGCTGTGGGCCGGCCGGAGCGTGGAGGAGACCGAAAGGCTGGGAGCCCGGTGGTATGCGCTGCGGTCCGCCCGGGCGGACTTCTTCCTGCCAGGCACCCGGGCCGAACTCGCGCGACACCGTGCGGCCGGGGCCGGCGTCGTCCTCGTCTCCGGATCGTTCCCACCGTGCGTCACACCGATCGCCGCCGAGGTCGGCGCGGCGCACGTCCTGTGCACCGAACTCCTGGTCGACAACGGGACGTACACGGGTGAGATCCGGGAACCGGTCATCGGTGAAGGAAAGCGGTCCGCGGTGCGACAGACCCTACGGCTCCACCCGGGAGTCGACGCCCGCGACTGTTATGCCTATGGGGACCACGTTTCCGACATCCCGATGTTCGAATGCGTGGGCCGGCCGTACGCGGTCGGTGACGATCCGGCACTCGCTGCCTATCCGCGATCGCCCGGGGCGGGGTCCACACCGGACCCGTCAGATCCCGTGCACCGGACGGGCGGCCAGGAGGTCCGCGATGTGGTCGGCGATCGCGCGCCGGTGCCTGTGCAGGAAGAAGTGGCCCCCGGGGTAGAGACGTTGATGGAAGCCCGCTGATGTCAGCCCCCTCCAGCCGCCGACTTCGGCCGGGCCGGCCAGAGGGTCCTCGCTGCCTCCCAGGGCCAGGATCGGACATTCGAGCACGGTCGGGCGAGCCCGGTCGGTGAAGGCGGATGCCAGCCTCAGGTCGGCGCGCAGCACGGGCAGCCACAGAGGCCTCAGCGCCCGGTTGCGCAGCAGTTCGGGCTGCGTGCCGCCGAGCAGTTCGAGAAGGTCCGTCAGCTCCTCGTCCGAGGAGGACGCAGCCGAGGGGCGGCCCGTTCCCACCGGCCCGCTGCCCGACACCACCAGGAGCCGGGGCTGCGCACGTCCTGCCGCACGCAGCCGCCTGGCGGTCTCGTACGCCAGACCGGCTCCCATGCTGTGGCCGAAAAGAGCGAAGGGTTCGCCGGATGGCCGCCGGCCGAGATGGTCCAGGACCGCGTCGGCCAGCTCCGTCATCGTCTCCGCCAGGGGCTCGTCACGACGGGCTCCACGGCCCGGCAGTTCCAGGGGGACGAATCGCGGGCCCGCGCCCGTCGCCGACGGCCGCCACTCACGGTAGGCCTCGGCGCTGCCTCCGGCGTGCGGCAGACAGTAGACGCGGATCCGGTCCCGCAGGCCCGGTGTACGGGGTGTCACGGTCCCGCCTGTACCAGGTGATGGGCGGGTAGGGCGGCGGCCGAGAGAGCGTGGCCCCTCGCCTGGGAGGCACCGGTTCTGCCCGGGGCATGGTGGATGGCCCCTGACACGTCGGAGAGCGGCAGGCCACTGCCACCGCCCCGGAGCGCGATGATCTCGGCAGCGACGGAGACCGCGGTCTCCTCCGGAGTGCGGGCGCCGAGGTCGAGGCCGATCGGCGAGCGCAGACGCGCCAGTTCGGCTTGACCGAGCCCGGCATCGCGCAGCCGGGACAGCCGGTCCGCGTGGGTACGGCGCGACCCCATGGCCCCCACGAATCCGAGCGGTAGCCGCAGGGCCCTGAGCAGCAGAGGGATGTCGAACTTCGCGTCGTGGGTGAGTACGCACAGAGCGGTGCGGCCGTCCAGCGCGGACGCCTGCGCGTCCAGATAGCGGTGGGGCCAGTCCACCACGACCTCGTGAGCGTCAGGGAAACGGGCGGTGGTGGCGAACACCGGGCGGGCGTCACAGACCGTCACGTGATAGCCGAGAAAGCGGCCGGCGCTCACCACCGCCGCAGCGAAGTCGACGGCGCCGAAGACCAGCATGCGTGGCGGCGGCGCCCATGTCTCCACCAGTACCGTGACCGTCCCCGGCACGTCCCCGGGGCACGGCCGGCCGTCCGGAGCGAGAGTGCGCACGCCGGTGCGGCCCGCCTCGAGCAGGGTGCGCGCCTCGGTCTCGACGGCGTGTCCGAGGGCCGCGCTCCGCGAAGGGAATGTGCCGTGACAACCCTCCGGGGTGACGACGAGCGCGTGTCCGAGCAGCCGGTCAGGACCGTCCGCCACCCTTGCCAGCGCGACCGGTAGCCCGGCCGCGATCCGGGCCAGCACGGTGCCGAGGAGCGGGGCGATGTCCCCGGTGTCTTCAGCCGGTCCGGCGTGTCCGACCGGTTGGACCAGGATCTCCAGATCCCCACCACACGTCAGCCCCACGGCGAACGCGTCACTGTCGCTGTACTCGAACCGTTCACGCAGAGGTCGCCGTTCCACGAGGGCCCGCAGGCACAGTTCGTACACCGACGCCTCCACGCAGCCTCCCGAGACGCTGCCGACGGCGCTGCCGTCCTGGTGGACCGCCAGCGCGGCGCCAGGGTCGCGAGGGGCGCTGCCCGACACCCGTGTGACGGTGGCGACGGCGTACCGGTCGCCGGCCGCGTGCCAGGTCCGCAACCGCTCGGCTATGTCACGCATGAGTGGCCTCCCTCCTGCTGGAGGCCGGCGGCGGCAGCAGTGCTCCGTGCGGCGCGCCGAGTTCCTGCTCGCTCAACCATCGCAGGGCGAGCGACCTCGCCGTTACCGGGCCCCCGGCGGTGCCCCGCCAGGCCACGGCGGCAACGTGGCCGGGGTCGCAGTGCAGGTCCCGCACAGCCCAGCCCTCGGGATGCCGTGCGGCGTCGGTGCCCAGGTAGTCGGCGCTCAGCCCGCGGCTCAGCCCTGTGCCGATGCCCTTCAGATAGGCCTCCTTGCGGGTCCAGAGGCGTCCGAAGGCGTGTCTTCGTTCCGTGTCGTCGAGGGCCGTCAGCTCCGTGTACTCGTCGGGGTGGAGTGCCGGAGCGCAGATCTGCACGGTCTCCGCGCCGGGAAGTTGCTCGACGTCCACGCCGACGGGCGCGGACGAGAGCCCCAGCAGCACCAGACCGCTGCCGTGGGACAGGGAGAAGTGGGTCGGCACCCCGCCGGCGCGTCCGGCCTGGTCCGGATGCACGGCCGGCCTGCCGTGCGGTTCACCGCAGCCCGGGCACGGCTCCCGTACGAAGAGGATCTCCGCGGCAGGCAGGCCGAGACGGTGGCCGAGCAACCGGCGCAGGGCGATGTGCGCCAGCGCGTAGAGCCGTCCGCCCTCGGAGCGACGGCAGGTCCCCGCCCGGTCGCGCTCGGCGTCGTCGAGCACGGTGCGGTCGAAGTCGTCGGCGGCCGTACCGGTGGAGGGCTGGCGGACCAGCCAGAGCTCCGTCCCGCCCGCGGCCCGGTCGGGCGCGCTCACGCCGCTGCCCGTTCGTACCGGGCAGTCACGTGGTCGACCAAGTCGTCGACAACGGCGGCGGCGAGCACGACGTGGAGGCTGACCGGGATGCCGAGCTCCGCTTCCAGACGACGTTGGAGCTCCAGGGCGGCCATCGACCCGACGCCCAGTTGTCGCAGGCCCGCCCGGCCGTCTGCCAGTCCTTCGGGCGGTACACCGAGCGTACGTCCCAGGGCACGGCGTACATGACCGGCGAGGTCCTGGCGAACATGAGGTGCTGGAGAGAAGGGAGGGGCGGGGGATCGGGGGCGGGAGGAGTCGAGCCGGGGCATGAAGTTCTCCTTCTGTGCCGGGTGGAGGGTGAGGGGCGGGAACGGGGCAGGACGGGCCGGAGCGAGGTCAGCCGCGCGCGAGCAGGAGATCCAGCACCCTGGGAGGGTGCAGCGGCAGCCTCCCCACGTCGCCCGTGAGCTGGAGGGCATCACGCACGGCGTTGGCGACGGCGGCGCCCACGCCGGCGGTGCCGCCCTCGCCGGCACCGCGCACGCCCAGCGGATTGCCCGGCGCCGGTGAGTCCTCGTACAACTCGACCTGGATGTCGGGGACATCCGCTGCGCGGGGCCACAGGTAGTCCCGGAAGGAGAGGGAAAGCGGCCTGCCGCGTTCGTCGTAGCGGAATTCCTCGAAGAGCGCGCCGCCGATCCCCTGCGCGACGCCACCGACGAGCTGGCCACGGACGGAACGCGGGTGGACGGCACGGCCGATCTCGTAACTGACGGCGTAGCGCAGCAGGGTGACCCTGCCCGTACCGGGATCGATCTCGGCCTGGGTGTAGTGGGCGCCGTACGGATAGGTCATCCCGTCGGCGACATACGTGCCACGGCCGATGAGGCCGGGCTCCTCCCCGGTGCGGATGAACCGCGGGGTGAAGCAGGCGGCCGCGACCGCGGCCAGCGGCACCCGCCGCCCGGGGGCCCCTGCCACGACCACCTCGCCCCCGGACATGACCAGTCGGCACGGGTCGGTCTCCAGGAGCACGGCCGCCACCCGCTTCGCCTTGGCGACCACCGCCTCGGCTGCCAGCTTCACCGCGGTTCCGCCGACCACGGTGGATCGGCTGGCGAAGCTGCCCGCACCGTCCGGCAGGATGTCCGTGTCGGAGAGGACGACCTTGACGGTCCCGGCGGGGACATCCAGCTCCTCCGCCGTGATCTGGGCCATCACCGTCTCGATGCCCTGGCCCGATCCGGCCCCGCCCATCGACACGCGCACCGCGCCGCCCACACCGATGTCCACCACCGCGCTGTCATGGCCGAGCCCTGCCTTCTCCAGCAGGACGGCGCATCCCGTGCCCACCAGCCGGCCCGCCGCCCGCGCCTCACGGGCCTCGGCGCGCCAGGCTTCGTATCCGACGGCCGCCAGGGACTTGTCGAAGTGATCCAGATGGTCCTTGCCGTCCAGCAGCATCGGGGCTCCGAAGACCTGCATCGGCCGGCGGTGCGGAAGCTCCGTGGCGTCGAGCAGATTGCGGCGCCGCAGCTCGACCGGGTCGATGCCCAGGCGGGTGGCGGCCAGGTCCATGGCATGCTCGCGGACGAAGTTGTTCTGGAAGCGGCCGGGGGCACGGTACGTGCCGATCGGCGTCTTGTTCGTCATGACGATGTGGACGTCACTGCTGCACGCGGCGAGCCGGTAGGGGCCGCAGATCATCGCCGAGGTGAGGGCGGCGACGACCGCGCCGTGCGTGCGGATGTAGGCACCGCTGTCCAGCCACGCCTCGTCGCGCAGCCCCAGCAGCGTCCCCGCGTCGTCGAAGGCCAGCTCGACGCGGTGGTCCTGCTCGCGGGCGTGGTTCGCCGCGAGGAAGTGTTCCTCGCGGTCCTCGGACCACTTGACCGGGCGGCCGGTCAGCTTGCAGAGGAAGGGGACAAGGAGGTCTTCCGGGTAGAACTCCCCGCGAATCCCGAAGCTGCCGCCGGCGTCGGACTCCAGCATGTGGATGCTGTGTTCGGGCAGGCCGAGCAGTGTGGTGAGCACCCTGCGGTTGAAGTAGGGGACCTTCGTCGCGCCCCAGATCGTCATGCGTCCCGCGCGCTCGTCCCACTCAGCGACCAGCCCGCGAGGCTCCAACGGGGTGCCGCTGTGACGGCCGGTGCCGAGCTCGGCGGTCACCACGTGCGGGGCGGTGCGGAAGACCTCCTCCACGTCCCCGTACGCGAAACGCACCACGCCCACCTCTGCGTCCACACCGCCCAGACTCTCCGGCCGCTTCCCGGCGGCGCCCCTGGCGTCCAGCGCGACAGGCAGTTCCTCCAGTTCCAGGCGCACAAGGTCCGCGGCGTCCTCCGCCACATAGGGGTCGTCGGCGAGGACGACCGCGACCGGTTCGCCCACGTAACGCACGAAGCCGGTGGCCAGCGGGGACTGCAGGTAAGGCGTGAAGTCGAGCCCGGGGTGCGGCTGGCGCACCGGGATGCGCGGGTCACCCGGCAGGTCCGCGACGGTGTACACCCCGGTGACACCGGGCAGTCCGACGGCCTCCCGGGTGTCCACGCCGACGAGCCGGGCGTGAGCGGAGGGCGAGCGGACCACACGCATCCACAGCTGACCGGGACGCGTGACGTCGTCGTGGAATCGCCCCCGGCCGGTCAGCAGACGCTGGTCCTCCAGCCGGGTCACGGACAGACCTATGGCGCTCATGAGGCATCCTCGGGGGAGTCGGCCAGGGCGGCCACGGCATCGATGATGCCGCCGTATCCGGTGCATCGGCACAGATTGGCGCTGACGCACTCCCTTATCCGGGCACGGTCTGCGGCGGGCTCCGCGCGCAGCAGCCCGGTGGCGAGCATCAGGAAACCGGGGGTGCAGAAGCCGCACTGGAGGGCCCCGTGCTCGCTGAAGGAGGTCTGCAGCTCGCCCAGTTTTCCGTCAGGGGCCATCGACTCGACGGTCTCGACGACGGCGCCGTCCGCCTGGGCGGCGAGCATGAGGCAGGACCGCACAGGGGCGTCGTCCACCAGGACGGTGCAACTTCCGCACTCCCCCTGGTCGCAGCCGACGGTGGTCCCGGTCAGTCCCAGCTTCCGGCGCAGGGCGTCGGCGAGCCCGCGCCAGGGTTCGACCGAGATGGTCCGCTGCTCTCCGTTGACCGTGAGACGCACGGTGCGTTCCGGTGTGCCTGTGGGGGCGTCCATCGCCTGCCTGCTTTCTCTGGAACTCTGGTGGAGGGTAGGGAGTGACGGGCCTTCAGGAGACCGCTGCGGCGGCCACGGCGCGGGAGACCGACCGCTCGAAGGCGCTCAGGAGGGCCGCCCCGGCCGTGCGGCGCCGGTAGGAGGACGACGCGAGTTCGTCGGAGGGAGGATCGGACAGCTCCGCGACCGCATCCCCGACCATGTCCTGCCAGGTCCCGTCCGGGCGCGTGCCGCACAGGGCACGTTCCAGCGCCGGCAGCCGCACCGGGCGGTCGGCGGTGCCGGCCAAGGCGGCCCTGACCGACACGGCGAGCCCGTCGGGACCGAGGCGGACCGCGGCACCGGCGGCAACCAGGGGCAGTGCGCCCTCCTGGAAGGCCGTCTCCACGAGTGCGGCACTCGGCTCCGCCCGGGGCAGGAACACATCGGTCAACAGTTCGTCATGGGCGAGGACGGTGCATCCCCCGCCCGCGAACAGCTCCCGCACCGGGAGCGATCGCGTTCCGTCGGCCCCGCGCACGGAGACCACCGCGTCCAGGAGGACGGCGAGCAGACACCACTCCGCCCGCGGGTCCGCATGCGCCAGACTGCCGACCAGGGTGCCCCGGGACCGCACCGGCGGATGCCCGACGAGCCGCGCGGTTTCAGGCACCACAGCGAATCCGGGCGGCAGCCGGTCGGCCGTCTCCAGGTCATGGTGAGTGGTGAGGGCGCCGATCCGCATGCCCTCGCCTTCCATGCCGAAGTGCCGCAGCCCGGGCAGCCGGCCGATGTCCACGACGGCCTCCGGCCGCACGGTGCGGCGGTTCAGCTGGGGGATGAGGCTCTGCCCGCCCGCGAGCGCCCGCGCCCCGCCGCCGTAGGAGCCGAGCAGCGCGATCGCCTCGCCGACGGACGTGGGTTGGTGGTAGGCGAACCGGACCGGCTTCATGGACTCTCCTGGCTGGGCGGGGTGCGACGGGTACGGAGGGGAAGGACGGAGCGCGGCGGCCCGCCGGAGTACGGGGGCCGCCGGCCGGATCAGGGCTGTGCGACGGGCGGCACCCGCAAGGACTCGTGCCCCAACTGCCTCATGAGGTCGACGATGTCGAAGTGGGCCGAGCGCTCGACCACCTTCTCGCCGTCGAACCGGTCGATGCCGATCGCCGTGAAGGTGGCGCGCTTGCCGCTCGGCGGCAGGCCCCGGAACGGGCCCAGCTGTGTTCCGACGCACTCCACGCGGGTGACGACCAGGTCGCCTTCAGCGGTCTGTTCCTGGACGAGGTCGCTGATGTCCGGGAAGGCGGTACGGAAGGCGCGTACCCACGTACGGACACCCTCCGGCCCACGCAGGTCGAACTGTGGCCAGTAGAAGTCCTCGGCGAAGATCTCGTCGGCCAGTTCCAGACGGTTGTTGGTGATGATCTCCTCGAACAGCAGCGCGACGCGTCGCTTCCGGTCCGCGAGGACGGACGGGGCTGTTTCGGTCATGGTGGGGCTCCTTCGGGACGAGGGCGGGTCAGGACGGCTCAGCGGGTGGCTGCCGGTGCGGTGGCCAGGGGTGGCACGGGCTTGGGAGGACGCGGCAGCCGGGTGCTCATCAGACAGGCGAGCAGGACCAGCGCCAGGTCGATGGCGGCGACCCAGGTGAGGGCGTCGCCGTAGGCGGAGACACCGTGCCGGGTGCCTACAGCGGCGAAGAACACGGTGCCCAGCACGGCTACCCCCGCGGCGCTGGCGAACTGTTGAGACGTGGTCAGCACTCCGGCGGCGGCTCCCGCCTGTGCCGGACGGGCACCCGCCAGCACGGCCCCGGTCACCGCGGGTACCGCCAGTCCGTTGCCGAGACCGATGAGGATCATCGGGGCCACCAGGCGCAGCGCGGTCGCGTCGTCGCCGGAGAACTGGACGTCGACGACGAGCGCCAGCATGCCGACCGCTGCCACCGCCGTGCCGATGGTGATCAGCCTGGCGCCCTGCCGGGCGGCGATGCGGGGGGAGAGGATCGAGGCGATGGCGAACGCCAGCCCCAGTGGCGTGAACATGATGCCGGCCTTCAGCGGGCTGAGTCCGAGACCGGTCTGGAAGACCAGAGTGAGGGCGAACATGAAGCTGAAGAAGGCGCAGAAGGCTCCGAAACACACGACGAGCCCCTGCACGAACACCTTGTTGCGCAGCAGGAGGGTGTCCAGCATCGGCTGGCCACCGCGGCGCAGCAGGGCGTTCTCCCATTTCAGGGTCAGCGCCATCAGGGGAACCGACACCGCGAGGCAGATCCAGGCCCAGACCGGCCAGCCCTCACTGCGCCCGATGACGAGGGGGAGCAGGAAGAGGGCCAGCGAGACCGAGATCCCGAGGGCGCCCAGCGGGTCGAGCTTGACGCCGGCGCCCGGTACCCGGCGAGGCAGCAGCCGGAGGGCGAACCCGACGGCGGCCAGTCCGATCGGCACGTTGACCAGGAAGATCACGCGCCAGCCGAGGCCGAGCACGTCCACCTGGAGCAGCACACCGCCCAGTACCTGTCCCGCCACGGCTCCGACACCGATGGTGACGCCGAACCAGGCCAGTGCCCTGGCCCGCTCCGCCGGGGGGAAGACGCCGGTGATCGTCGCCAGCACCTGCGGCACCATCGCCGCGCCGGTGAGGCCCTGCAGCAGACGGGCGCCGACGAGTTCGCCCGAATTCTGCGCGAGCCCGCACAGCAGTGAGGCGAGAGTGAAGGCCAGCGTGCCGTAGAGGAACATCGCCCGGGAGCCGAGCAGGTCCCCGAGACGTCCACCTGTGATCAGCCCGCTGGCATAGGTGAAGCCGTAACCGGCCACGATGAGTTCGAGTGCCGCCTGACCGGCGCCGAGGTCGTGTTCCAGCGAAGGTGCGGCGACGTTGACGACGTAGAGGTCGAATTGGGCCATGAACATGGCGGCGAGGAGGACGGGCAGCATCAGCCAGCGCCTTGTGTAGGGCGCCGGAGGCTGGGCCGCGAGTGGCTCCGGACGCGACCGGGGGGCCGTGTCGGTGGGATGGGACATGGTGGTGTTCGCTTTCTCGGGATCCTGGGCGGTGCCCCGGACGGGCCGGTGCGGCGGGGGCCGCACCGGCCGGCTGATGGGTGACGTGTGGTCAGGCGGCGGACACGGCGGGGCGGCGGGCCTTCTCCAGGCGCCAGTCGACCTTCGCGTAGTCGGCCTCGGCCAGGGCGATCGCCTCGTCGAGTCCGCGTACGACGGGCAGACCGAAGTGTTCGACGATCGTCGTGAGGCGCTCGGGAACGGAACCGCCCACGGGCAGGTACGGGATGGCCAGGTCGTCCAGGGCACGCAGCAGCAGTTCGTCGCACCGCGCCCGGAAGCCCTCGTTCATCGGCCGGTGGCCGTCGGCGCCGAGGGCGAACTCGTTGCGCAGGTGGACGAAGCCGTCGAAGCCCTCCTTGACGTGCTGGCGAAAGGCGTGGCCCAGCTGGTCGGCCACCTCGCCGAAGAAGAGCATCTCCGCCGAGGGAGGGGACTGCGCACCTGTGTCCGCCCCGGGGTCCATACCGAACTCGACACGGGCCGCGGCGTAGGTCCACTCCTGCAGCGACGAACCGTCGGCCACGAAGTCATCGCCCAGCAGAGCCTCGCTGACGGCACGGCCGACATGGCGGCGGACCGCGAGCTGGATGTACTCGGCGGGGGTGACCTCGGTGAGCGCCTTGCCAGGAACGGCGTCCGGCATGATCTCCCGGATCGTCCGTGCCGGCGAACGGGGGAGCCCGGTGTAGTAGGCGAGGGCCATGGTGGTGAAGGTCTTGCCGGCAGAGTACGTACCGGAAATGGACAGTCGCATGGGTGTACTTCCTGTCGGTGGGGGCCGTTCAGGCCGTGGTGGCCTTGGCGTCGGCGGGCAGTTCGTGGGCGAAGGTGGCGCGCATCCGGATGCCCTCCAGCTCGCCGCTCAGCTCGACGCTTCGCCAGAGCGCGCCGCGCAGAGGGAGCGTGCGCTTGGCCGTCACCGCGGCCGTGGCGGTGAGGGGCGGGCCATCCGCCGCCGTCAGCGGCTCGGGGGCTCCGGCCGCCTCCAGCGAGGTCTGCATCATCCAGAGCGTGTTGCTGTCCTCGCGGGAGACCGAGTCGAGCTCGTACATGAGGACCTGGGCGAGCTGGAGGGTGACGACGAAGCAGTCGATCAGGGAGACGGAGGGCTGCCGCGCTCCCTCGATGCCCTCGGTGGGCGTCGGACTTCCGGCGACCGGGGTGAAGGCGACCGAGCCGTGCGCCGTCAGTTCGGGGACGGAGACGCGTACGTCGCTCACCGTGTGCCTGCGGAGCTTGAAACCCTCGCCGTAGAAGCGGGGTTCCCCGGGGCCCAGCAGATCGGCCAGGGAGTCGTGTACGACGCCGGTCGTCGCTTCCGCCAAGACCGGGTGCACCAGCTCGCACCGCACCCTGAGCCCGCCCACCGAGCAGTCGTAGACGGACCGGTGCAGGCCTGGCTGCTCCGGCTCGGGGCCCGTACGTGTCAGGGAGGCGGAGAGCGGGATGTCCTTGAGTACCTCCTGGGGAGCCGTCCCCGCCCGCAGCACCACCTTGGCCAGCCGTACGGTCCTGCGCTCCGCGGCGCCCAGGCCCCAGGCGTGTGTCGTGTGGGCCTCGGCCAGCTGGACACCCAGCACCAGCGCGTCCACGGTACTCAGGTGCGGCCGCAGGTCGACGCCGGCCTTCTTCTTCGACCAGTCGGCGGGATACGTGATGTCGGCGGTCGCGGTGACGCCGGCGTCGCACGCCCGGGCACCTGTGACGGCCACCGTATGGACGTCGTAGACCGCGCGCTGGTAGCCCCGTGAGAAGAAGCGGCCCTCGGCCGGGCCCAGGTAGTCGTCGATGGAGCGCAGCAGAAGTTCGGTCGCAGCCATGTCAGACTGCCGCACCGGCTGCGAGAGCCTGGTCGTAGGCATCCACGAGGTCCTGCACCGTACGCATGTCGGTGATGGAGAACTGCTCCTCGAAGGGGTCGACGTCGAGCTCCGCCTCGAGCTCGATGAGCAGCTGGGCGAGCATGAGTGAGTTCAGGCCCAGTTCCATGAGGGCGACCGGCGGGGCGACGGCCTCTGCCAGCTCCGGATCGAGCACCAGATCGCGCACCCGGACGACGACGAGTTCGGTTATCTCGGCCTTGCTCAACATGTGATTCCTCCATCTATGACAAGGGACTGACCAGTGACGAAATGGGCGCGGGAAGAGGTGAGGAAGAGGATGGCGTCGGCGATCTCCTCCACGGTTCCGAGCCTCCCGAGCGGAGTGCGGTGCTGGATCTTCTCCCGGTTGCCGGCGGTGACCTCAGCGGTCATCTCGCTGTCGAAGAAGCCCGGGACGATCGAGTTGACGCGGATGCCGAACGCTCCGAGTTCGCGGGCCAGACTGCGGCTGAACCCGTCCAGTCCCGCCTTCGCCGCCGCGTAGACGGAGACTCCGCGGTAGCCCCGGATGGCGTTGATCGACGAGACGTTGACGATGTTGCCGCCCTGACGGGTCATCAGGCGCGCACAGGCCTGGGTGAGCATCATCGGGGCGAGCAGATTGGTGGTGAGGAGGGCGTCGATCCGCTTGGGCGCGGTCGTCAGGAAGAGCTCCTGGTGGAGGACGCCCGCGTTGTTGACCAGTAGGTCGGCCCGAGCGAAGCGCCGGTTCACGCCCCGTACGAAGGCCCGCATGGACGCCGGTTCGGTGAGATCGGCGGCTTCCCAGTGGAAGCGGGTCGGGTGGAGCCGCTCAGTGTCGGCCGTGAAGTCGTTGGCGGTGCGGCTGAAGGTCGCCACCCGCCAGCCGTCGGCGAGCAGGCGCTCCACCACGACGCGCCCCAGTCCACGGCTCCCGCCGCTGACCACCGCGACACGGCTGTCCTCGGGTCCTCCGTCGGGCGTGGCGGACCCCGTCATGGTGCCGGGTCCCGTCCCGGCCGACGCCGTCACACCAGGCTCCGGGTCTTCTTGAAGCGGTCGTTGTGGTGCTCCGCATCGGAGATCTCGACGACCGCGGGGACCTTGTACGCTTCCAGCCGACCCCGGCAGTGGGCCCGGGCCCGGCGGCCGAACCCCTCGTGGTCGGCGTCGGCGGTGAGGCGGACGACGGCCTTGACCACCATGCCGGTGACGTGGCTCGGACGCCCCGAGACGGTGACGTCCACCACCTCGTCCAACTCCAGGAGGACGTTCTCGACCTCGCCGGGGTAGACCTTCTCGCCGGCCACGTTGATGATCTCCGAACGCCGCCCCAGGATGCGGACGTACGGGCCGTCCACCTCCACCGCGTCCTGGGTGTTGAAGAATCCTTCGTCATCGAAGGGAGCCGGGGCGTTGAGATAGCCGAGCATCGCCATGTCCGAGCGGATCCAGAGCACGCCCTCACGTACCTGGTACTCGAACCCCGGCCCTCCCAGGCGCACCCACAGGGTGTCGTCCGCCTTCGACCTGGTCGGCAGGATGCCGAGTTCGGACAGACCGTACGTCTGCTTGAGGCGGACGGCGGGCAGTGCCGCCTTCAGCCGCTGGAGGGTGCCGAGCGGCATCGGCTCGGTGCCGTAGGTGACGAGGGTGAGGGAGCTGAGGTCGTGCCTCTGACAGGCACCTGAGATCAGCAGCATGTTGAGGAAGGTGGGGGTGGTCGGCAGTACCCGGATCCCGAAGCGCGCGATCGCCGCGCAGACGCTGTCCGGTGTGCGTTCCGGCAGGGTGACCACGGTGCCGCCCTGGCTGAGCGTGTGCAGCAGCGTGTTGATGCCGCCGATGTGGTCCAGATTGAGGAAGGCCAGCGTGGACTGCGGCCTGGTGGGTTCGCCGTACCGGGCGAGTACCTTCGTGAAATCCAGCACCGTCGCCTTGCTGCGGCCGGTCGTGCCCGAGCTGAACAGCACCAGCCCTGCCCTCCCGGCCGAACGCAGCCGTCCGTACAGTTCGTGGTCCGCGGCCCGTCCGGTCCGTGCGAAGGACGTGCCGTTGCCGTCGGCTCCGATGGTGACGACTGCCTCCACCTGGGCGATCTCGTGGAACTCGGCCCGCTTGGCCTCGGGGAGCGGAGTCAGCGGCACGAGGACGACGCCGCGCTCGACGAGGGCGAGCAGGGCGGCGCAGGTCTCGAAGGACCCGGCCCCCTCCAGGGCCACGACCTGGCCCGCGCCGACCCCGTGGTCGTCCAGGAACGCCCGCCATCGCGCGATTCCGGAGACCAGACCGGTGTACGAGTACCGCACCGAGTCGTAGACGATCGCGTCCGCGTCACCGAATCGGTGCAGACGCGCCAGGAAGGATGTGATCATTTCGTTCACCCTCTTTTGTGCCGCAGCTGTGCGCCGGATGTTCGGATCGCCCGGTGACGCGGCGACCATGACGAGTGCGGCGGGATCGTGGGAAAGGTGTGCCGGAGCCACCGGACAGCACGGTCCGGGGGACTTCGTCGTCCCCCGCGGAAGCGGTTGTCCGGCCGGGGCGGAGCCGCGGAGCGCTCCGGCGTAGTGCCCGGACCCGGCTTCGTGCTTGTGATGAAGACGCTACGAAGTTCAAGTGAGGCTGAAGCAAGTACAGTTGTGAGTGGCGAGCGTCACTCGCGCTGCCGTCGGCCGGTCGGCGGCATCTCCTCAGGCACAGGCCGGGACGGGCGCCGCGGCAGGACGCCCCGTCGAGGGGGCCGGCGGGACCCGATGACTGCTCCGGCCGCTCGTCCGCTTGAGGGAGAGGGCGAGCCGCGGCTCCTCCCGCCTGTAGGAAGCGAGCCTGTCGTCGACGTGGCGCAGGCATCGCTCCAGGCGGGCCGCCTGGTCGTCCAGCCGGCACCTGTGGGCCTCCAGCAGGGCGAGACGCTCGGCGACACTCTCCTCGCCCGCGCGCACCAGTTCCACATAGCGCGTCAGGTCGGCCACGGTCATCCCCGTCTCCCGCACCTTGGCGAGGAAGTCGAGCCAGCGCAGATGAGAGGCCTCGTACGACCGGCGCCCGCCCGGGCCCCGGCACACATCCGTGACCAGCCCCATCTCCTCGTACCAGCGCAGCGTGTGCGCCCGCAGTCCGGTGAGCCGCGCGACCTCGGTGATCGTGTAGCGGTGTTCGTCCGGCTGACGTTTCCGCTCAGGCATCGTCTGACCCCCTGTTGTGGACAACGCGTAAGAACCTGACCGGCAGACTCAGCCGGTCGCTGGACACGAGCCTACATAAAAATTCGTTCGCGAAGGTTTGTTTGTTGGAGTGTCGTCACGGCATTGCACTCTCTTGGGATGGCGCAGATGTTGCGTGGTCTGGCCGTTTGATGTGCAGATCCGGGTTCAGGGCTACATTCGTTCTTGAACGTTTATTTACAAAGCGCCCGCCCCCGCTCGCATGCGTGCGAGCGGGGGCGGGCGGCGTGCGCTTCCTGGTCGTCCGCCACTCAGGCGAGATGCGGCCAGGACTGCTCCGCGCGCGCGTAGGAGGCTGCGGCCGGTTCCATGCGGAGCACGCCGTGGCGGGCCGCGGTCTGCACGTCACGCCACAGGCGCTGGATGTCGCCGCCGGCGTCGCGCACGTGCACGCCGCCCGCACCGAAGAGGTGGTTCGCGGCCTCCAGGAGGAGGCTTGCGGCGAACGCCGCGTCGCGTTGGTTGACGGCCGTGAGGGTCTCCGTCGCCGGTTCGGTGTCCGCGCGGAACGCGGCGCGGGCGAGCAGGAGGTGCGCGGCGTCGATGCGGGCCGAGGACACCGCCAGCGCGTCGCGCGCGGCCGGACTGTCACAAGGCCCCCGCCCGCCGGTGCCCGCGACGCCTTCCGTGGCCCACGCGGACCACGCCCTCCGGAGGGCGTGCGTGGCGCCCAGCGCCGTCGCGCAGAAGATCAGGCCGCCCGCCAGCTGCGCCGGGGCGCGGTGCTGACGGCCCGCCCCGTGGTTGCCGGTACCGTCCAGCATGCCGGCGAGGGGGAAGGAGCGATGGGCGGGCACGAGGAGATCGCACACCTCCACGGCGTCGCTCGCCGTTCCCCGTAGTCCCGTCGCGTCCCAGGTGTCGTGGACCGTCAGCTCGCCCGTCGGTACGGCGAGGACCCAGGGCTCCGGCCGGCCGTGCTCCGGGTGGGCCCGCGTCACCGGCGTCGCCAGCAGGATCCAGTCCGAGTACCGGGCGCCGCTGACGCACTCCCACACGCCGTTGAGTCGCAGGCCCTCTGCCGTCACCACCGCGGAGCCGGCCGGCGGCGCGACCGCCGACGCGATCCGCGCATCGGGGCCGTCGGCCCACAGCTCGCGCCGGCCGAACTCCGGAAGGCAGGACGCGAAGCGCCCGTGCGCGGCCCAGAGCGCGCCGCACCAGGCGGCCGAGGGACACTCCTGTGCCAAGGCGGTGATGTCCGCGAACAGTGCGGAGAAGCTCCCGGCTCCCTCCCCGCCGCGCCCCACGAAGTGGGCCGGCAGGCCGGCGTCCGTCACCGCCTCGACGGTCGCGGGGGACAGCCGTCCCTCCCTGTCGGCCCGACGGGCGTCCGCGCCTGCGACAGCGGCCGCACGCACGACCTCGGGGCGGGGTGCCGGCAGCCAGGTCCCCGGAACGGCCGACGGGGTGAGCAGGGGGTCCGGGGTGTACGGGGGTGTGATCGCCTGTTCCGTCATGCTGCGTGTCCCCCGGATTCTGCTGCCGATGTGCAATGAACATTCGTGAGAGAAGGTATTTTATGTAAGATGGTCGTTCTCCAGGTCTGCGGAGGTAATGGAATGGCGAAGCAGGAGCGTTCTCGGCGTACCTACGAGCAGTTCCTGGACGCTGCCGCGGAGGAGTTCGCCCGGTACGGCTACTCGGACGCCAACCTGCAACGTGTGGTCGACCGGACGTCCCTGACGAAGGGTGCCCTCTACGGGCACTTCGCGCGGAAGGAAGACCTGGCTGAAGCGCTGAGCGGTCATCTGTCGGCGTTCCTGGAAGAGCTGGGTGAGCGCGGCACAGGGTGGGGTCCGGCCGAGCTGCGCTCGCTGACGGTGGAGTTCGCGCGCGAGGTGGAGGCCGAACCGCGGGTCAACGCGGGGCTGCGCCTCATGCTCGACGCCGCGCAGACGCAGCCGGGGGTGCCCGGCCGTCTGCGGTGGCCACCGGGTTCCGTGAGGCCCGTCTCGCCGGCTGCCGCGGCAGCCGGCGAGACGCACCCCGGGACCGCCGACGGAGCGGCGGACCTGGCCCTCGTCATCCTGGTGGGCGCTTACGTCACTGCCTCCGCCACGGACCGGAAAGGCCTGGCCGAACGTGTGGCCGCCCTCTGGGACGCCGTTTCGGCCGCATCGGGAGGCGCGGGTCAGGCCGGGCCGTGACCGGAGACCGCCACCCCGGCGGCGAGCTCCCCCTGGGCGGTGGGCGGGTAGGTCCAGGTGGAGAGGCAGGTGGCCAGAACGGTGCCGTTCTGGACCGCCTCGAGGGTCAGCGTGCCGGACGTGCCCGGGCCTTCGCACGGCTGCCGCCCGGACACCACCAGGGCGATCGGCGCGTCGAGTTCGCCGAAGGCCCGGCAGTCGACCGACATCCCGGTCAGCACGCTCTCGCCGTCCGTGGCCGGCGCGTGTGCCGCCGCGTGCCCGGCGTGCCCGGCGTTCCCGTTGAGCAGGAGGTGGCCGAGCTGCCGGAATCCCTCCAGCATGACCATGAGCGGGACGTGATCGCTGGGGTGGTCGAAGTAGATGGCGTGTCGGAGGTCGACCAGCAGTTGCCAGGTTCCGTCGGCGGCCAGCCCCAGAACGCTGTCCTTGGTGCGCAGCCGTCCGACGGACGACGGCGGGATCCGCGTCATCCCCATCGTGGTGGAGCCGGTGCCCGCCGACGCCGTGCCGCGCCCGCGCAAGCCCGCGTACGTACGGCCGTCGACGGCGACCGCGCTGATCTCGCCCTCGCCGCACACCTGGCCGCCTATGGTCAGCACCACCGACAGGCGCATCCCGAAGCGGCGTGGCGGACGGTCGCCCACCCGCTCCCACCGGGCGTCGAGCACCACCGGGAGCGGCGCGTCCCCGATACGCAGCAACTTCGGCCGGGTGATGCGGAATGCCGTGCCGCTGCCGACGAACCGGTGGGTGAGTGGCACCCCGTAGAAACGGTGGGCCAGGTACACGAGTGTCTGACGGACCGTCTCTGCCAGCAGCAGCGGATCGCTGATGCCGGAGGAACTCGGCGAGTACAGGGCGTGATCCCGGGGCCACTGTGCCGCCACCAGGAACCGGTCCTCCCCGGTGCGGACCGAGTCGGTGACGAACACCTCTGCGACAGCGGCACGGTGCACCATGTGCCGTGGGACGGGCTGGAGGTGGTCGAGTGCGCGCGGGGCGAAGCCGTTCGCCGGTTCACCGCCGCCCGGTCCGGGTCTGGTGCCTGTCTTCTGGAACTCGTGGCCGTCCGTGCGCTGATCAGTGCTCCGAAGCATCTCTAGTCCCCCCAGGTGGGCCAGCTGAGGCGGAGTGCCTCGGCGAGCGAGTAAGATGATACCGTTGCGAAGGTATATTTCAAGCATTCACAGGATCCGGTGGTCCGCATGCCGAGAGGTAGCGATCTCCGAACTGGTCCCGACCCACCAGGAAGGTCGCTGATGGCCACCGAGAAGAAGACCGCGGCGTCTTCCCCTGCCGCGCGCGAGGGTGACCGGGCCGGGCAGGCGTCAGGGCCCAAGCAGCAACGCGCGGTCCGCACCCGCCTGCAGGTGCTCGATGCTGCCGCGGAGGCCTTCGCCGCCCGTGGCTACCCGAGTGTGACGATCATGGACGTCGCCGAACTGGCCGGGATGACGAAGGGCGCCGTCTACTTCCACTTCGCCAACAAGGAGGCGCTTGCGCAGGAGGTGGCGGCAAGGTTCTACGAGAGGCTCGGCGCGGTCGTCGAATCGGTGCGGCAGGACGGGCTTTCGCCTCTGGACGAGGTCTCCGAGCTGCTCACGCGTACCGCCCAGGCGTTCCGTGAGGACGTGGTGGTCCAGGCCGGGGCGCGGCTGCAGATCGAGTACGCGCTCATCGGCGCCGACCTGCCCGCACCGTTCACGGGGTACACGGAAGCTCTGTGTGTGAGCTTCCGCCGGGCGCGGGCCGCGGGTCTTCTCGCCCCCGGAGCCAATCCCGAAGTGCTCAGCCGGGTGCTCGCGGCGGCTTTCTTCGGTGCTCAGCACATCTCCTGGATCCAGCGGGGTCGTGCGGACCTGGGGGTCCGCGTCCAGGAGTTGCTCTCCACGCTCATTCCCCGGGTCGAGGCGCTTCCCTGAGTGCTGCGGGGGAGGCGTCCGGGGGCGGGTGGAGGCGGGTGGGCTGTCCCGCCTCCACGGTCATGAGTGGGGCTGTCGGCCGTGGCGCCTTCAAGAAGTGAAGTTTGACATGTTCATTGACATGCCGACCGTGGTGCTGGCTTCATGTGGGCAATGCATGGGAGCGCTCCCAAGCGTCTCTGTCCACTCAACCCCCGTGAAGGGCGACGACGGATGAAGTCACCGACGAGAAAGTGGCTGGGTCCGCTCCTGGCCGCCACCATCGCGACAGCCCTGCTGACATCCCTCTCCGAACCGGTCTCCGCGCAGCCGACGGACCAGGGTGCGACGTCCGTGGCGGCTACCGCCGGTACAGGTACGGACTGGCTGCACACCGAGGGCAACCGGATCGTCGACAAGCAGGGCAACCGGGTCTGGCTCACCGGTGTCAACTGGTTCGGCTTCAACGCGACCGAGCGGGTCTTCCACGGTCTCTGGTCCGCCAACCTGGACACGATCACCCGGCAGATGGCGGAGCGCGGCATCAACATCATCCGCGTCCCGATCTCCACCCAGCTCCTGCTGGAGTGGAAGAACGGTCAGGCGGCCCCGTCCAGCGCGGTCAACACCTGGGCGAACCCCGAGCTCCAGGGGAAGACGACACTGGGGGTCTTCGACGCCTTCCTCGGAGTGGCCGAGAAGTACGGCATCAAGGTGATGCTCGACGTCCACAGCGCGGAGGCCGACAACTCCGGCCATGTGTACCCGGTGTGGTGGAAGGGGGCGATCACCACCGAGCAGTTCTACTCCGCCTGGGAGTGGGTGACCGCCCGCTACAAGGCGAACGACACCCTCGTGGCGATGGACGTCAAGAACGAGCCCCACGGCAAGCAGTCCGACAGCCCCCGCGCCAAGTGGGACGGCACCACCGACCAGGACAACTTCAAGTACACCTGCCAGACGGCCGGCAGGCGCATCCTCGCGATCAACCCGGACGTCCTCGTCATGTGCGAGGGCATCGAGATCTATCCGAAGGACGGCGCGAACTGGTCCTCCACCTCCGCGTCCGACTACCACGGCATGTGGTGGGGCGGGAACCTGCGGGGGGCGAAGGACCACCCGGTCGACCTCGGCGCCCAGCAGGACCAACTGGTGTACTCCCCGCACGACTACGGGCCGCTGGTGTACCAGCAGCCCTGGTTCGAGGGGCAGTGGGACCGCACCACGCTGGAACGCGACGTCTGGGACCCCAACTGGCTCTACCTCCACAAGGACGGCACCGCCCCGCTGTTCGTCGGTGAATGGGGAGGTCACCTGGACGGGGGGCCGAACGAGAAGTGGATGAAGGCGCTGCGCGATCTGATGGTGGAGAACGGCATCCACCACACCTTCTGGTGCCTCAACCCCAACTCCGGTGACACCGGCGGGCTGCTGGGCTACGACTGGGCGACGTGGGACGAGGCGAAGTACGCGGTGCTCAAGCCGGCGCTCTGGCAGTCGGGCGGGAAGTTCGTCGGCCTCGACCACGAGGTGAGGCTCGGAGGCGCCGCCGGCACCACCGGCATCAGCCTGGGCGATCTTTACGGGAACTGAGCCCGGCGGTAGCCCCCGCGACCGCCCTGGGGTGCCGATGAAACCCCACCGTCTCGGCACCTCAGGGCTCCTCGTCCCGCCCGCGTACGGGCGCGCGCCGTCTTCCCCGCGCGCGCCCGTACGGCGTGGTGTCAGCGGCCCGTCAGCAGGGCGCTGACGAGCAGCAGGGCGATGTCGTCGGTGCCGGGGGTGGCCTGTTTCGCGTACCGCACGAGGGTGTCGGCCACCGACTCCATGTCCTGCTCCAGGGCGAGGGCGAAATGCGCGGCCAGCTCCGCGGTCGCGTCGTCGAAGGCCACCCCCGGCGCCTCGACCAGGCCGTCCGTGAACAGGGCGAGCGCCGAGCCGGGAGGCAGCGGGACGCTCTTCGTCGGATAGCGGGACGCGGGGTCGATGCCGAGCAGCAGGCCCGGGGGCAGATCCACGACCTCGGTCTGCCCGTCGGGCTGGCGCAGCAGAGGTGGCGGATGGCCCGCGGTGGCCATGAGCGCGGAATGCCTGGCGAGGTCGAGGTGGATGTAGAGGCAGCTGGTGAACAGTCCCGGATCGAGGTCGGTGAGCAGGCGGTTCGTGCGGGCCAGCACCTCGTCGGGAGGCGCGCCCGCGGAGGCGTGCACCGCGGTGCGGACCTGCCCCATGAGCGCCGCGGCGTTCTCGTTGTGTCCCTGTACGTCGCCGATGGCCGCGACCGCTGTGTTGTCGTCGATGCGGATCAGGTCGTAGAAGTCACCGCCGATGCCCATCCCGCGTGTCGACGGGAGGTATCGGGCCGCCACGTCCAGGCCGGCGATCGAGGGCAGGGTCTGCGGCAGCAGGTGGGCCTGCAGGCTGCGGGCCAGCCGGTCCTTGGCGTCGTACAGCCGTGCGCGGTCCAGGGCCTGGGCCAGGAGGCCGGCGATCGAGGTGAGCAGGGCACGTTCCTCGGCCGCGAAGTCGTGCGGTTTGTCGTAGGCGAGGACCAGCGATCCGACCGCGTGCCCGGAGACGATCAGGGGCAGGAACGCGCAGGCTGAGACGGCCTCGCGCAGGCCCACCGACGGATAGTCGCGTTCCAGGTCGGTGAAGGTGGGATAGAAATCGGGCACTCCCGTCATGAGCACGTGCGCGGCGGGTGTGGCGGACGTCAGGGGCGCACCGTCGAACCGGTCCATGAGCGCCGGGTGGCTGCCCCGGCGGCCGTCGATCCTGAGGCGGCCCTCCACCGACATCATGACGATCAGGGTGTGGATACGGAAGGCCGGCATCAGCTGGTCCGCGGCCATGCCGACGACGTCCTGGATGCCGACGGCCTCGGTGAGTGTCGCCGCGAGGTGCATCAGGTGGTAGAGCGCCGTGGTCCGGCTGGGCACGTCCGAGATCGGCAGCAGCCGGGGTGGTGGGGTGTCCTCGGAGGGTGGACGCTCGGTCGGCAGGATGCGGACGCTGATGCCGGTGGAGTCGGGGAACAGATGGAAGGCCAGCCATCGGCCCGGAGGCCGCGCCACGGTGAACGAGGTCTGCTGGCGGCCGATGACGGCCGCCCGGTAGTGGTCCTCCACGGCCGGGTCGTTCAGCCAGGGCAGTGACACCCAGGGCAGGGTGCCAAGTACCTCTTCGGCCGTGGTCCCCAGCAGCTCCGCGGCGGTGGTGTTGAGGTAGGTGATGGAACCGTCCAGGGCGAGTGAGCAGCTCCCGCCCGGCAGCCGCTGGACGAAGCGCGCCGCCGCCGCGGCTTCGGCGGGATCGGGGCCGGGCGGCTCCGGAGGAAGCAGCACCCGCGGCTGATGGCCCGGCCGGACGCCGTAGCCGCTGCTCTCGGCCTGCTGAAGGAGCATGCCGATGCCGTGGCACGCACCCACCATCGAGGCGCGCTCCCCGGGGGACAGCTCGGTGGAGTGGGAGCCCGGCCACAGCAGCACCAGCCCGCCCAGGTCGGTGCCGCCGGCCCGGATGGGCGCGGCCGCCAGCGCGAACTGGTACGGGAGGATGAGAGCCGGGCGGGGATAGCGGCGGGCCAGCTCCTCCTGGCTGCCCATCCAGATCAGGCACTTCAGGCGTACCGCGTCGGCCACCGGTATGGGGGCGGAGAGCGGTACCCGTGTCCACGGGGCGGCCAGCTGTCCCGGGACGCCCGCGAGTACGGCCAGGTGCAGCGCGTCGTCCTCGTCCTTCGGCTTCAGGTAGAGCATCGCCGTCGACGCCCCGGTCTCACGCACGACGTGGGCCACGGCGCTGTCCAGCAGCTCCGTACCCGGTCCTGTGGCAGCGAACGCGGCCGCTTGGTCCTGCACGCTCTCCAGCGTCCCCCGTGCCGTGCGGCGGCGCATCCGGGCACGGAAGGGGCAGGTCACCGAGTCCGCCCAAGGGGCTGAGAAGCGACCGGGAAGCCCGGTGCGGACGTGGTGTGGGTCACATTGACAGCCTCCAGGATTCTAGATCCTATAGGAAATAGAGAAAGGGAGCCCCGAGATGACTCACACCGCAGCAACCTGGCCGATCGCCGCAGCCCTCCTGCAGTTCCCGAACGTGGGGGCCGACGGGGTCTCCATCCAGGAGCAGACCGCCCGCCAGTGGGCTCAGACCCTGCAGGAAGTCGTGGACGCCGGGTTCACCGAGGTGGACCTCACCGACGGCTGGCTGCGGCCCGGGGATCTCGCACCCGCACGCCTCGAGGAACTGCGCAGGACGCTGGTCGAGCTCGGCCTGACGGCCCCGGCCATCTCCGCCATCCGCCGCAGTGTCATCGATCCGGTGGACGGCGACGCCAATCTCGCCTACTCGCACCGCACGATCGACGCGGCCGCCGCCCTCGGTGTCCCCCTCGTCTCGGTGGGCCTGCACCGGCCGCTCACGCCCGAGCAGCAGGCGGTGCTCTGGTTCTGGACGGTGCCGGGCCCCCAGGACCCGGTCGGCGACCGTGAGACGTGGGACAAGGCGGCCGGCCGGCTCCGCGAACTCGCCGACCACGCCGCGTCGGTGGGCGTCGAGCTCTCCCTCGAGATGTACGAGGACACCTACCTCGGCACCGCGGACTCGGCCGTCGCCCTGCTCACCGACATCGGCCGTGACAACGTCGGTCTCAACCCAGACCTCGGCAACCTCATCCGGATGCAGCGGCCGATCGAGGCATGGGAGTCGATGGTCACCAAGACGCTTCCGCACGCCAACTACTGGCACGTGAAGAGCTACTACCGCGTCGAGGACCCCGCCACGGGGACGGTCCTGACCTCACCGGCACCCATGGAATCCGGGTTCGTCAGCTACCGCCAGGCCATCCGTATCGCCCTCGCGCACGGCTACACCGGCGCGTTCTGCGTCGAGCACTACGGCGGCGACGGTCTCAGTGTGGCCGCCTCGAACCGGGACTACCTCAGGCGCATCCTGCCCCGCCGCGCGGCAGCCTGACACCCGGCACGGCGCCGCCCTGCGCCGTGAGCCGGGGCCGTCCCTTCGCGGCGTGCCCCGGCGGAACCCCGCGCCCCCGCACACCGCCCGAACCACTCCGGCAAGGAGCCCTCCGCCATGACCCGGCTTTTCGACGACCCAGAACGCTTCAGTGAGGACCAGTTGCGGGGCTTCGCCGCGGCCTACCCGCGCCATGTCGCGGTGGTGCCCGGGGGTGTCGTCCGCGCCCGGCGCCCGGAGGCGGGCAGGGTCGCGGTCGTCGTCGGGGGCGGCTCCGGGCACTACCCGGCGTTCAGCGGGCTGGTGGGCGAAGGGCTGGCGGCCGGCGCGGTGGTCGGCAACATATTCACCTCGCCCTCGGCGCGGCAGGCCGAGTCCGTCGCGCGGGCGGCGGACACGGGCGCCGGTGTCCTCCTCACGTTCGGCAACTACGCCGGCGACCGCATGAACTTCGGTATGGCCCAGGCCCGTCTGAGGGACGCCGGCATCGACACCCGCACGGTCAGGGTCACCGACGACGTGGCCAGCGCCCCTGCCGACCGGCGAGACGAACGGCGCGGCATCGCAGGGGACTTCACCGTGTTCAAGGTCGCCGGAGCCGCAGCCGAGGAGGGCCTCGACCTGGACGGCGTGGAGGCGGCGGCCCGGCACGCCAACGACCGTACGTACTCGTTCGGCATCGCCTTCGACGGCTGCACCATGCCCGGAGCCGAGGCTCCCCTCTTCACCGTTCCCGAAGGCCAGATGGCCGTCGGCCTCGGTATCCATGGCGAACCAGGCGTACGCGACGCCGACATGGCCGGTGCCGCCGACATGGCCCGCACCCTGGTGGACCGGCTGCTCGCCGAACGCCCGGAGGGGACGGGGCCACGGGTGGCAGCCGTCCTCAACGGCCTGGGCGCCACCAAGTACGAGGAACTGTTCCTCCTGTGGGGGCACGTCGCCGACGGGCTCGGCGAGGCCGGGCTCACCGTGGTGCGGCCCGAGGTCGGCGAACTCGTCACCAGCCTGGACATGGCCGCCTGTTCCCTCACCCTGATGTGGCTCGACGAGGACCTGGAGCGCTGGTGGTGTGCCGACGCGGATGCCCCTGGCTTCAGCAGGCTGCCACTCCCCGCTCCCTCGGAGCGAGATGCCGCACCGACCGCCGTGCCCTCCGAGAGGCCGGTCACCGAGGGGGACCCGGAGTCGCGTGAGGCGGCGGAGGAGACGCTGAAGGTCCTGCGCGCGCTCCGCACGGCGCTCCACTCCGCCGCCACCGAACTCGGCCGCGTCGACGCGGTGGCCGGCGACGGCGACCACGGGCGTGGCATGACCAAGGGCATCGACGCGGCCGTGCGGGCGGCGGAGGCCGCCGCGTCGCGGCAGGCGGGCGCCCGTTCGCTGCTCAGCGCCGCTGCCGACGCCTGGGCCGACGAGGCCGGCGGCACCTCAGGCGTCCTGTGGGGCGTGGCGCTGCGCGCCCTTGCCGAGAAGCTCGGCGACGAGGGGCGCGCCGACGGCGTGCGCGCCGCGGAGGGGGCACGGGCCGCCCTCGACGCGGTGACCTCGCTGGGCGGCGCGAAGCCCGGGGACAAGACGCTCGTCGACGCCCTCGCGCCCCTGGTCGACGTCTTCACCAAGGGTGTCGCACGCGGGACCGACCCCCGGAGCGCCTTCGCCGACGCCGCGGCCGCCGCCACCCAGGCGGCCGAGGACACCGCCCGGCTCACGCCCCGTCTGGGGCGCGCCCGTCCGCTCGCCGAGCGGAGTGTCGGCACCCCGGACGCCGGAGCGCTCTCCCTCGCCCTGTGCGCCCGTACCGCCGCGACCGTACTGGGCGCCGACAGCTGACCACGGCCCGTTCCATCCCACTGTCAGGACAGACGACATGACACACCCCCAGCAGCCCGCCCCGCTCCGCATCGTCATCGGTTGCGACGACGCCGGATACGCGTACAAGGAGGCGCTCAAGGCCGACCTCGAGGCCGACCCCCGGGTCGCGTCGGTCACCGACATCGGGGTCTCCGCGGACGAGCACACCGCCTACCCCCACATCGGTGTGGCCGCCGCGCGTGCGGTCGCGGACGACGAGGCCGACCGTGCCCTTCTGCTGTGCGGCACCGGACTCGGCGTCGCCATCAGCGCCAACAAGGTCCGTGGGATCCGGGCCGTCACGGCCCACGACAGCTTCTCCGTCGAACGCGCGGTGCTGAGCAACGACGCGCAGGTCCTGACCATGGGCCAGCGTGTCATCGGTCTGGAGCTCGCCCGCAGGCTCGTCCGGGAGTGGCTCGGCTACCGGTTCGACCCCGCCTCCCCGTCACACGCCAAGGTCGCGGTCCTCGACGCCTACGACAGTGCCGAGGCACCGGCCGACGATTCCGCCACCGGCTGCTGAGGCCCCACCCGGCACCCGCACGCCCGTGGCGTCGGCACCCCTGCCACCACTTACAACGACGTAAGGACGCGCCCCCGCATGTCTCCATCCGTCCTGCCAGGGACAAGTGCCCTGGCCGCCGCCACCTCGTCCTGGACCGGGCACGACACCCGGCTCATCGTCATGGTCGCCGTCGCCATCGCCGTGATCATCTCGCTGATCGCGATGTTCGACTTCCACCCGTTCATCGCCCTCATAGCGGGCTCCCTCGTCCTCGGTACGGGCACCGGGACGGAACTGGCCGCGGTCGTCGAATCGTTCGGCGCCGGAATGGGCTCGACCCTGGGGTCCACCGGCGGCCTCATCGCCCTCGGGGCGATCCTCGGGAAACTGCTGGCCGATTCAGGAGGCGTCGACAGCATCGTCGACACCATCGGTTCGCGTTCGGGGCCCCGGCTGCTCCCCTGGTCGATGGCGCTGATCGCGGCGGTCATCGGCCTGCCGATGTTCTTCGAGGTGGGGCTCGTCCTGCTCGTCCCCATCATCGTCGTGATGGCGAAGCGCACCAGTACCCCGCTGGTCCTCCTCGCGGTGCCCGCGCTCGCGGGTCTGGGCACCATGCACGCCTTCGTCCCGCCCCACCCCGGCCCGCTGGTCGCCGTCAGCGCGCTCAGCGCCGACGTCGGCACCACCCTCGGCCTGGGGCTGCTCGCGGCGATACCCACCGTGATCATCGCCGGTCCGCTCTACGGCAGGTTCATCGCGCGCCACGTACGCAGCGAGGCACCCGCCGAGCTCGTCGCCTCCCTCGTCGAGGAGGCCGACCGGGCGCGGGACACCGGCCCGGTACGCCGCGTCCCCGGCTTCGCCACGTCCGTCGGGGCGGTCGCTCTTCCGGTCGTGCTGATGCTCGCCAAGTCGGTCGCCGACATCGCGTTCCCCGGCGACGCCTGGTGGAACCACCTCCTGGACTTCCTCGGCACCCCGCTGATCGCGATGTTCGTCGCGGTGCTCTTCGCGATGACGGTCTTCGGCTACCGGCTCGGCCGCACCCGCGCCGAGGTCCGCTCGGTGGTGACGGCGGGCCTCCCCGCGGTCGCCGGCATCCTCCTCATCGTCGGCGCGGGCGGAGGCTTCAAGCAGATCATCGTGGACACCGGAGTGGCCGACGCCATCGGCAAGTTCGCCGCCCAGGCGAACATGCCGCTGCTCGTCCTCGGCTGGCTGCTCGCCGTCCTCATCCGGCTGGCCACCGGCTCGGCCACCGTCGCCACGACCGCGGCAGCGGGCATCATGGCACCGATGGTGGCGGGCACCCCGCCGGTCGAGGCCTCCCTGATCGCCCTCGCGGTGGGGGCGGGATCGCTCTTCTTCTCCCATGTCAACGACGCCGGATTCTGGCTGGCGAAGGAGTACTTCGGGATGAGCGTCTCCCAGAACATCAAGACCTGGTCCGCCCTGTCGACGATCGTCGCCGTGATGGGCCTGGCCATGTCCCTCCTCATGTACGCCGTCCTCGTCTGACGCCGGGCCGTCCCCGGCCCGGTAGGAGAACCTTGTCCCTACGGCCCTGGCGGGCCGTGATCCGCACGCGGCCCCCTCGGGGCCGTGACCCGCACGGAAGAAGCACCTGATGTCCGCACAGACCTCCGCCCCCACCACCGCCGTCCTCGGCCTCGGCGCCATGGGCCTGCCCATGGCGGCCCGTCTCGCCGGCGCCTTCCCTGTCCAGGCCTTCGACGTCTTCGGCGAGCGCAGGGACCTGGCCGCTCGGGCCGGTGCCGCCCCCGCGGCCACACCGGCCGACGCCGCGCAGGGCGCCGACGTCGTGGTCATCGCCGTACGGGACCAGGAGCAGCTGGAGTCGTGCCTGTTCGGCGGTGGCGTCGTCGAGGCCGGAGCGGCGCGGTCGCTGCGTGAGGGTGCCGTGGTGGTCGTGACCTCGACCGTGGGCGTCGACGCGGTCCAGGCCGTCGCCGCACGCCTCGCCGAGCAGGGCGTGCGTCTGGTCGACGCCCCCGTCAGCGGGGGAGCGGTGCGGGCCGGCACCGGGGAGCTGCTGATCATGGTCGGTGCGGAGGACGCGGCCATGGAGGCCGCCCGTCCGGTCCTGGAACGGCTCGGCTCAACCCTGCACGTGGTGGGACCGCGCATCGGGGACGGCCAGATCATGAAGACCGTCAACCAGCTCCTCTGCGGCATCCACACCGCGGCCGCCGCCGAGTCCCTCGCTCTTGCGCGCGCCCTCGGTATCGACCTGGACCGGGCCGTGGACGTCCTGGGGCAGGGCGCCGCCGCCTCGTTCATGCTGGCCGACCGAGGTCCGCGGATGGCCCAGCAGTACGAGGTGCAGGAAGACGGCACCGGGGGCCCGGAGCTGCGATCCCGGCTGGACATCATCCGCAAGGACATGAACATCGTGGTGTCGCTGGCCAAGAAGGCGGGGGTCGCCACCTCCGTGGCCGCGGCCGCCGATCAGCTCTACCAGCTCGCCGTCAGCCAGGGCCTGGCCGCCGAGGACGACTCGGCGCTGGTCACCCTGCTGTCGCCACGCTGAAGGGCCCCGTCCGGAGCGGGAGAGCCGTTCCGACTAGGCTGAAGCAGGTCAGCCGGTAGCGTCCGGCGTGTCACAGGGAGAGTCGAACGATGGGACCAGCCGGCAACCAGGTACGCCCTGCGGGGCTCGGCCGGACCGTCCTCATGGACGAGGCGTACGACGCGCTGCTCGCCCTGATCCTGGACGAGGGACTCGAGCCGGGGACGCCCCTGCGCATCGACACCATCGCGAAGGACTGGGGCGTCTCGCCGACGCCGCTGCGCGAGGCCCTCGCCAAACTGGAGAACACCGGTCTGGTCGTCAGGGTCCCGCACCGCGGCTACACGGTCGCTCCGCTCCTCGACGACGGCGGTTTCCGCGAACTCATGGGAGCCAGGCTGCTCATCGAGCCGTACAGCGCCCGGCAGGCCTGTGAGCGGGACGCCGTCGGCACGGCTCGTGAGCTCGCCGAGAGCCACCGGCTCATGGAGTCGGCGGCGGTGCAGCAGGTGGCGGACGACTTCCGCGCCTACCTCCAGGCAGACTCGGCCTTCCACGCCACGATCGCGCGGGCCGCGGGCAACCGCTTCCTCAGTGCGGCGATCGACCCGCTCGGCGCGCACATCCAGCGCTTCCGTCGTTTCACCGGCGGCCGCGTCAGCGACACGGAGGAGGCGCTCGCCGAACACGCCGCCGTTCTCCGGGCGTTCGAGGCGGAGGACGCGGAAGGCTGCGAAGCCGCGATGCGCGCACACCTCGAAGGAGTGGCGCACCGGGCGTTCGGTCACTGACACCCGCGCCGCCGCGTCCCACCCCGACGCCCCGAGGGCGTCGTCGGGCCGTCCCAGGAGTCACGCACGCCGGACGGCGCCCGGCGTGCGCGGGACCGCCTCCGACACCTGCGGCGCGGGCTGCCGTACCGCTGCCGGGCCCGCCCATGAGCGGCTGCGGTCTGCCCCGAGCAGACACCGCAGCCGCTCACCGGCATGCCCGGAATCATTGATTCCGATTGATTGAGATCTCCACTCACAACCCCTTGACCTGGATCTTTTCTGCCGTGCATGCTGCTCACGCCTTTTTGTCAATGGTGTGAACTTATCCGTCGGGCCGCCCCTGATTCCTCTCGCGGGACTCAGCCGCGCCCCCCGGGAGCAGGAGATCCATGAAGCACTGGAACGACCCCTCACTCGGAGCCGACGCACGCGTAGCGGCCCTCATGGCCGAGATGACCCCGGCCGAGAAGCTCGCCCAACTCGGCAGCTACTGGTCCAAGTCCAACGTGGGCAGTGGTGACGCCAGGGTCGCGCCCATCGAGGAGGCGCTCGCAGCCCGGTCGGGTGAGTCCGAGGCGCTCGCCCACGGCATCGGCCACCTCACGCGCCCCTACGGCACCCGGCCGCTCACCCCCGACGAGGGCAGGGCCGAACTCGTCCGCGTACAGAGGCTGCTGACCGAGCGGACCCGACTGGGCATCCCCGCCATCGCGCACGACGAGTGCCTCACCGGGTTCGCCGCCTTCGGTGCCACCGTCTACCCGACGCCACTCGCCTGGGCGGCGACCTTCGACACCGCCCTGGTCGAGCGGATGGGCGCGGCCATCGGCCGCGACATGGCCTCCGTCGGCGTCCACCAGGGACTCGCCCCGGTCCTCGACGTCGTACGCGACTACCGCTGGGGCCGTGTCGAGGAAACCCTGGGGGAGGACCCGTACCTGACCGGCCTCATCGGCACCGCCTATGTGCGCGGCATCCAGTCCGAAGGCGTCGTCGCGACCCTGAAGCACTTCGCGGGACACGCCGCTTCGCGCGGCGCTCGGAACCACGCACCCGTCTCCATCGGCCCCCGTGAGATGGCCGACGTGATCCTGCCGCCCTTCGAGATGGCCGTACGGGAAGGGGCCGTCGGCTCGGTGATGAACACCTACACCGACCAGGACGGTGTTCCCGCATGCGCCGACGAACACCTCCTGACGACGGTGCTGCGCGAGCAGTGGGGCTTCGAAGGGACGGTGGTCTCCGACTACGGCTCGATCGCCTTCCTCCACACCATGCACCGGGTCGCCGCCGGTGAGGGGGACGCCGCCCGGGTGGCACTGCGCGCGGGCATGGACGTCGAACTGCCCAACACCCGTTGCTACGGCGCCCCCATCGCCCAGGAGATCGGCGCCGGCCGGGTCCCTCCCGAACTGGTGGACCGCGCCGTCGAGAGGGTGCTGCGCCAGAAGCTCGCCCTCGGCCTGCTCGACGCCGGATACAGCCCGGAGGATGACGCGGGCACGGGCACACCCGTCGACCTCGACTCCCCGTACAACCGCGCACTCGCCAGGACCGTCGCCGAGCGCTCCGTCGTCCTGCTGGCCAACGAGGGCGGCGCGCTGCCCTTCGACCCCGCCCGGACACCGGAGATCGCCCTGATCGGCCCCGGCGCCGACGATTCCGGCACCTTCCTGGGCTGCTACTCCTTCCCCAACCACGTCCTGCCGAAGCACCCCGGCCACCCCGCCGGACTCGCCCTGCCCAGCCTCCGTGAGGCCCTGACCGCCGAACTGCCGGACGTCACCTTCACCTATGAGCAGGGCTGCGCCGTCAGCGGGGAGGACGCGTCCGGCCTGCCGGCCGCGGTGCGGGCCGCCCGCGGCGCGGACCTCGCCCTGGTGGTGGTCGGCGACCGCTCCGGGATGTTCGGCAACGGCACCTCGGGTGAGGGCTGCGACGCACCCGACCTCGCGCTTCCCGGTGTGCAGGAGCGGCTCGTCGAGGAGGTGCTCGCCACGGGTGTCCCGGTCGTCCTGCTCGTCGTCTCCGGCCGCCCCTACGCCCTCGGTGCGTTCGCCGACCGCTGCGCCGCGGTCGTCCAGTCGTTCATGCCCGGGGAGGAGGGTGGTCCGGCGCTCGCGGGGATCCTGTCCGGCAGGACCAACCCGAGCGGCAAGCTGCCCGTACAGATCCCGGCCGCGCCCGGAGCCGGCCCGGGGACCTACCTCAACCCGCCGCTCGGCCGCCACAGCCAGGGCATCAGCGTCCTCGACAACACTCCGCTGTACCCCTTCGGACACGGCATCTCCTACACCACGTTCGGCTACGAGGACCTGCGCGTCGCCGACGCCGGGCGCGTCCCCACCGACGGCTTCGTCGATGTGTCCTGCCTCGTGCGCAACACCGGGGACCGGCCGGGGCGCGAGACCGTCCAGCTGTACTACGACGATCCGGTGGCGCAGGTCGCACGCCCCACCCAGCAGCTCGTCGCCTTCGGTTCCGTCGAACTGGAGCCCGGCGAGGCCGCCCGCGTGGCCTTCCGTGTGCACGCCGATCAGACCTCGTACACCAAGGACGCCTCCGGCGACGGACAGCGCGTGGTCGACCCGGGCGCCCTCACCTTCATGCTCGGCTCCTCCAGCGGCGACATCCGGCTGAGCGCCGGGGTCGAGCTCACCGGCCCCGAACGCCGGGTCGGGGCCACCCGGCACCTCCGCCACTCCTGACCGCTCGCACCTCCGCTCACTTCCTCCCCCAAGCGTTTCCCTCGCCCGTCCCCTCGACAGGAAGCAGCTCCCCATGACCACGGACACCCTCGGTCGCACGAACGGCACTCCGCCACCCGATGGGCCGGACACCGGCGGCCCGGCGGTGAAGAACCCGCGTCCCCGGCTCGTCGTCGGCATGGCCGCGGGGCAGCTGGGCCTCTTCCTCGCCCTTCTGACCCCCATCCTGGTCAGTCTCCAGCTCAAGGTGCAGTCGGTGGTGCCCGAGAGCGACCAGGTGACCGCGCTCGGCATCATCACCACGACCGGCTCGGTCGCCGCGATGCTGGCGAACCCGTTCTTCGGCCGGCTCAGCGACCGCACCACCAGCCGGTTCGGCCGCCGCAGGCCGTGGCTGGTGCTCGGCATGGTCGGGCTCCTCGCCGGGCTGATGATCATCGCCACGGCGGACGGCGTCGCCGTCATGACCCTGGGCTTCGTCCTCGCCTCCGCGTCGGCCAACGCCGCCCTGGCGGCCTTCGTCGCGACGGTCGCCGACAACGTCCCCGAAGCGAGGCGGGGCAGGATCAGCGGGCTGCTGGGCATCATGCAGAACCTGGCACCCACCGCGGGTACCTGGATCGCCCGGTACTTCTCCGACCAGATCCTGCTGCTCTTCCTGGTCCCCAGCGTCGTGGGCATCGTCCTGGTCCTCGGCTACGTACTGGTACTGCCGGACCAGCCGCTGACCGAGAAGCCCGCGCGTGAGGGGTTCAAGGCGGTCCTGCACACCTACTGGGTCAGCCCCAAGGAGCACCCCGACTTCGCGTGGGCCTTCCTCTCCCGCTTCCTGCTCACCCTCGCCAACTGGATGTTCACCACGTTCCGCCTGATCTACCTCCAGCACGAGATGCGGCTCACCGCCGCGGAGGCGACCGAGACCCTCGCCACCGGGGTGCTGATCTACGGACTGTGCGTGATGGGCTCAGCCCAGGCCGCGGGCTGGCTCTCGGACCGCCTCGGGCGCCGGAAGCCCTTCATCGCGGTGGCCGCCGTACTCTTCGGCGCCGGCATGCTGGTCCTCAGCGGCTCCGACACCATCGCCCTCTTCTACTGCGCCGAGATAGTCCTGGGACTCGGCTTCGGCACGTACCTCGGTGTGGACCTCGCCCTGGTCATCGATGTGCTGCCGGACCCGGAGAACCCCTCCAAGGACCTCGGCATCTTCAACATCGCGATGTCCGCCCCACAGATCTTCGCCCCCGCCCTCGGGGCCCTGCTCATCTCGGTGGGCGGCGGTCACAACTACTCGATCCTGCTGATAGCCGCGTCCCTGGTGTGCCTCGGCGGGGCGCTGGCCATCCTGCCCGTACGCAAGGTGCGCTGAACCGCCCGCCCACGCGAGAAGGGCCCGGATGCTGGGGAGCATCCGGGCCCTTCTTCTTGTCCTGCCTGTCACACGTGGTTACGGGAGCTGCGCCGCCCGTGCCTCACGCCGGTTGTCGCGGAACGTGTTCACCCGGCGCGCCGTGGCGAAGAGCGGGATCACCGCGCCCAGGACGACCTGGAGGGCGCACCCGGTCTGCAGCAGCAGCTGACCGCCGGGGGCGTCGAACGCCCAGGCCGCCAGAAGCCCCATCGCCGCGACGATCCAGCTGAGCATCGCCACCGCGAGGACCCCGCGCGGCTTCGGGTACTCGACCCGGCTGACCATGAGCCAGGCCACTCCGATGATCGCGAGCAGCGTCGGCACGAAGGGCAGCTCCAGGAGCACGATCGAGACGACCGTCAGCGCTCCGAAGGGGCTCGGCATGCCCTGGAACATGCCGTCCTTCAAGGTCACGCACGAGAAGCGCGCAAGCCTGAGCACCACCGCCAGCAGCACCACGATCGCCGCGAGCGCCGACACCCGCTGGTGCGCGTCGTCCGCGACCATGCCGTACACCAGCACGAAGTACGCCGGTGCCAGGCCGAAGCTGATCAGGTCGGAGAGGTTGTCCAGCTCCGCCCCCATCGGCGAGGAGCGCAGCTTGCGCGCCACGAGGCCGTCGAAGAGGTCGAACACGGCTGCCATGAGCATCAGGATCACAGCGGTCGCCGCGGAATGCCTGGCCATGCCGGACTCGTCGCTGCCCGTGAGGTGCGGGATGAGGATGCCCGTGGTGGTGAAGTACACCGCCATGAATCCGCACGTGGCGTTGCCGAGTGTGAGCGTGTCCGCTATCGACAGCCGCATGGAGAGCGGCATGTCCTCCGCGTCGTCCTGCTCGTCGGCCTCGGGAACCCAGCTCGCCTGGGTCTCGGGATCAATCACGGTCAATTCGAGTCACCCCCGCGGTGGTGGCCTGGCCGACCTCGACCGCGACGTCGACACCTTCCGGAAGGTAGATGTCCACGCGCGAGCCGAAGCGGATCAGGCCGATGCGTTCGCCCTGCTCGACCTTGGTGCCCTGCGGGATGTAGGGCACGATGCGACGGGCGACGGCGCCGGCGATCTGCACCATCTCGATGTCGCCGAGCTCGGTGTCGAAGTGCCAGACAACGCGCTCGTTGTTCTCGCTCTCCTTGTTGAACGCCGGGACGAACCCACCGGGGATGTGCTCGACCGAGGTCACGGTGCCGGCCAGGGGGGCCCGGTTGACGTGGACGTTCAGCGGGCTCATGAAGATCGCGACGCGGGTGCGTCCGTCCTTCCACGGCATGATGCTCTGCACCACGCCGTCGGCCGGCGAGATGACGCGGCCCTGGGTGATCTCGCGCTCGGGGTCGCGGAAGAACCACAGCATGCCCGCCGCGAGCGCGGTGGTGGGCACGGCCACGGCGGCCCAGCGTCCGGACCTGCGGGCCCGGGCGAGGCTGAGCGCCGCGGTGGCGACGGTCGGGAGGAGCCACGGCGAAGCTCCGCGCGCAAGGCGGACTCCGCCGCGGGGTGCAGAGTTTTGGCTGTCGGGCATGGATGACCTTCGTAGCGGATGATGCCGCGCTGGCAACGGGGGGACGGCGGCTTTTCCCGCGATGCTATCGGGTGCGAGCGGCAACTGGGCAAGCCAGCAGCCGAGTCGGACAGCTGAAAGGCTCCGCACGGGGGTGACCGGGTGTGATCTTCTTCGCCACCAAATCACCTCGTAAGGGACATTTCAGCCCTGGAGCCGGTACTCCTCGAGCAGCCGGCGACCGATGATCATTTTCTGGATCTCGGCGGTACCTTCACCGATCAGCAGCATCGGGGCCTCGCGGTAGAGGCGCTCGATCTCGTACTCCTTGGAGAAGCCGTAGCCGCCATGGATACGGAAGGCGTCCTCGACGACTTCCTTGCAGTACTCGGAGGCGAGGTACTTCGCCATCCCTGCCTCCAGGTCGTTCCGCTCCCCGGAGTCCTTTTTGCGTGCCGCGTTCACCATCATCGCATGGGCGGCTTCGACCTTGGTGGCCATTTCAGCCAGTTTGAACTGGATCGCCTGGTGCTGGGCGATCGCTTTTCCGAAGGTCTGACGCTGCTGGGCGTACGACACGCCGAGTTCGAACGCACGTTGTGCGACACCGCAGCCACGTGCGGCTACATTCACCCGCCCCACCTCGACGCCGTCCATCATTTGGTAAAAACCCCGGCCGGTCGTGCCGCCCAGGACACGATTGGCCGGAATGCGTAGTCCGTCCATGATGAGCTCGGTCGTGTCGACGCCCTTGTAACCCATCTTGTCGATCTTCCCCGGGATCGTGAGGCCGGGGCGGACCTCGCCGAATCCCGCCTCCTTCTCGACGAGGAAGGTCGTCATGGACTTGTGCGGCGCCGTTCCCTCCGGGTGGCCTTCGTCACTCCGGCACAGGACGGCGACCAGGGTGGACGTGCCACCGTTCGTCAGCCACATCTTCTGACCGTCGAGGACGTACTCGTCGCCCTCCTTGACACCCTTGGACGAGATCGCGGAGACGTCGGACCCCAGGGCCGGCTCGGACATCGAGAAGGCGCCGCGCACCTCACCCAGGGCCATGCGCGGAAGGAAGGTGTCCTTCTGCTCCTGGGTGCCGTGCTGCTTGAGCATGTACGCCACGATGAAGTGCGTGTTGATGATGCCCGACACACTCATCCAGCCACGGGCGATCTCCTCGACGCAGAGCGCGTAGGTCAGGAGCGACTCGCCCAGGCCGCCGTACTCCTCCGGGATCATCAGCCCGAACAGGCCGAGCTCCTTGAGGCCTTCGACGATCTCCGTCGGGTACTCGTCGCGGTGCTCCAGCTGCGTCGCGACAGGGATGATCTCCTTGTCCACGAAATCCCGGACGGTGGAGAGGATCTCCTGCTGGACATCCGTCAGACCGGCGGTCTGTGCGAGTCGGCTCATGGCTGCTTCTCCACGTTCTTGCTCGACGGCTGATCGAACTCCGGGCGGCCGGGCTGCTCTCCGCCGCGCTCCTTGATGTACGTCTCTGTGGGCACCATCACCTTGCGGCGGAACACGCAGACGAGCGTGCCGTCCTGCTTGTAGCCCTTCGTCTCGACGTACACGATGCCCCGGTCGTTCTTGGACCTCGACGGCGTCTTGTCGAGCACGGTCGTCTCGCCGTAGATGGTGTCGCCGTGGAAGGTCGGGGCCACGTGCTTCAGCGACTCCACCTCCAGGTTGGCGATGGCCTTCCCGGAGACGTCCGGCACCGACATGCCGAGCAGCAGGGAGTAGATGTAGTTGCCGACGACGACGTTCTTCTTGAAGTCCGTCGTCCGCTCGGCGTAGTTGCTGTCCATGTGCAGCGGGTGATGGTTCATGGTCAGCAGGCAGAAGAGGTGGTCGTCGTACTCCGTGACCGTCTTCCCGGGCCAGTGCTTGTAGACCGCGCCGACCTCGAACTCCTCGTACGTCCGTCCGAACTGCATGTCAGGCCTCCGGCGCTTCGAACTTGGACGTGCGCTGCATACCGGCGGCGCGGCCCTTGCCCGCGATGACCAGGGCCATCTTGCGGCTCGCCTCGTCGATCATCTCGTCCCCGAGCATCGCCGAACCCTTCTTGCCGCCCTCCTCGGAGGTGCACCAGTCGTACGCGTCGAGGATCAGCTCGGCGTGGTCGTAGTCCTCCTGGGAGGGCGAGAACACCTCGTTCGCCGCATCGACCTGACCGGGGTGCAGCACCCACTTGCCGTCGAAGCCCAGCGCCGCCGCGCGCCCGGCGACCTCGCGGTAGGCGTCCACGTCGCGGATCTGCAGGAACGGGCCGTCGATCGCCTGCAGGTCGTGCGTGCGGGCCGCCATCAGGATGCGCATCAGGATGTAGTGGTAGGCGTCGGCCGGGTAGCCGGGCGGCTGCTGGCCGACGACCAGGGTCTTCATGTTGATCGAGGCCATGAAGTCGGCCGGGCCGAAGATCAGGGTCTCCAGACGCGGAGAGGCCGAGGCGATGTCGTCGATGTTGACCAGGCCCTTGGCGTTCTCGATCTGCGCCTCGATGCCGATCCGGCCGACCTCGAAGCCCATCGTCTTCTCGATCTGGGTGAGCAGCAGGTCCAGCGCGACGACCTGCTGCGCGTCCTGGACCTTCGGCAGCATGATGCAGTCGAGGTTGGGGCCGGCGCCCTCGACGACGGTGATGACGTCGCGGTACGTCCAGTGCGTCGTCCAGTCGTTCACCCGCACGACCCGGGTCTTGCCGGTCCAGTCGCCGTTGTTGAGCGCGTCGACGATGTGGTGCCTCGCGCCCTCCTTGGCGAGCGGCGCGCAGGCGTCCTCCAGGTCCAGGAACACCTGGTCGGCGGGGAGGCCCTGGGCCTTCTCCAGGAACCGCGGGTTGGAACCCGGCACTGCCAGACAGGAGCGGCGCGGGCGCAGACGGTTCACGGGCGTGGTCATGCGGGGACCTCCAGAGGGTCGAGCTTGTTCGCTTTACGGATCTCGTCGACGATACGGCCGATGATCTCCGTGATGCCGAAGTCCTTCGGGGTGAAGACGGCGGCCACACCGGCCTCGATCAGGGCGCGCGCGTCGGCCTGCGGGATGATGCCGCCGGCGATGACAGGGATGTCCGGGGCGCCGGCCTCGCGCAGCCTCTCCAGCACGTCGGGCACCAGCTCGGCGTGCGAGCCGGAGAGGATGGACAGGCCCACGCAGTGCACGTCCTCGGCCAGTGCCGCGTCGGTGATCTGCTCGGGCGTCAGCCTGATGCCCTGGTAGACCACCTCGAAGCCGGCGTCCCGGGCGCGCACGGCGATCTGCTCCGCCCCGTTGGAGTGCCCGTCCAGTCCGGGCTTGCCGACCAGCAGCCGCAGCCGGCCGACCCCCAGGTCCGCCGCGGTCCGGTTCACCTTCTCGCGTACGACGGCGAGAGGGGTGCCCGGCTCGGCGGTCACCGCCACCGGCGCCGACGAGACGCCCGTCGGGGCCCGGAACTCCCCGAAGACGTCGCGAAGGGCCCACGCCCACTCCCCGGTGGTGACGCCCGCCCGGGCGCACTCGACGGTCGCCTCCATCATGTTGCCGGTGCCCGCCGCGGTCTTCTTCAGGGCCGCCAGCGCCTCCGTGGCGCGGGGCTCGTCACGGTTGTCGCGCCACTCGTGCAGGGCCTCGACGACCCGTGCCTCGTTCTCCGGATCAACCGTCATGATGGCGGCGTCCAGATCCGCTGTCAGCGGGTTGGGCTCGGTCGTCTCGTAGATGTTGACGCCGACGATCTTCTCGTCACCGGACTCGATGCGGGCGCGCCGAGCTGCGTGCGAGGAGACCAGCTCCGACTTGAGATAGCCGGACTCGACGGCGGCCATCGCGCCGCCCATCTGCTGGATGCGGTCGATCTCCGCCAGCGACTCGGTCACCAGCTCCTCGACCTTGGCCTCCACGACATGGGAGCCGGCGAAGATGTCCTCGTACTCCAGCAGGTCGCTCTCGTGCGCCAGGACCTGCTGGATGCGCAGCGACCACTGCTGGTCCCAGGGGCGCGGCAGCCCCAGGGCCTCGTTCCAGGCCGGCAGCTGCACGGCGCGTGCGCGGGCGTCCTTGGAGAGGGTGACCGCCAGCATCTCCAGCACGATCCTCTGGACGTTGTTCTCGGGCTGCGCCTCGGTCAGACCCAGGGAGTTGACCTGTACGCCGTAGCGGAACCGCCGCTGCTTGGGATTCGCGATGCCGTACCGCTCGCGAGTGACCCGGTCCCAGATGCGGCCGAAGGCGCGCATCTTGCACATCTCCTCGATGAAGCGGACACCCGCGTTCACGAAGAAGGAGATGCGGGCCACGACATCGCCGAACCGTTCCTCCGGCACCTGACCCGAGTCACGCACCGCGTCGAGCACCGCGATCGCCGTCGACATCGCGTACGCGATCTCCTGGACCGGGGTGGCTCCCGCCTCCTGCAGGTGGTAGCTGCAGATGTTGATCGGGTTCCACTTCGGGATGTGGTTGACCGTGTAGGTGATCATGTCGGTGGTCAGCCGCAGCGAGGGCCCGGGCGGGAAGACGTGCGTCCCCCGGGACAGGTACTCCTTGACGATGTCGTTCTGTGTCGTGCCCTGGAGCCGTCCCGGATCCGCACCCTGTTCCTCGGCGACCACCTGGTAGAGCGCCAGCAGCCACATCGCGGTGGCGTTGATCGTCATCGAGGTGTTCATCTGCTCCAGGGGGATCTCCTGGAACAGCCGGCGCATGTCACCGAGGTGCGAGACGGGCACGCCGACGCGGCCCACCTCGCCGCGGGCGAGCACGTGGTCGGGGTCGTAGCCGGTCTGCGTGGGCAGATCGAAGGCGACCGACAGACCCGTCTGGCCCTTGGCGAGGTTGCGCCGGTAGAGCTCGTTGGACGCCTCGGCCGTCGAGTGGCCGGCGTACGTCCGCATGAGCCACGGGCGGTCCTTCTGACGTTCGGTCATGGTGGACCTCAGACGTTGCGGAAGCGGTTGATGGCGTCGACGTGCTGCTCGCGGAGCTCGGTGTCGCGCACGCCCAGGCCTTCGCGGGGTGCCAGGGCGAGGATGCCGACCTTGCCCTGGTGGAGGTTGCGGTGGACGTCGTACGCGGCCTGGCCGGTGTCCTCCAGGGAGTAGACCTTGGAGAGCGTCGGGTGGATCTTCCCCTTGGCGATCAGGCGGTTGGCCTCCCACGCCTCGCGGTAGTTGGCGAAGTGGGAACCGATGATGCGCTTGAGCGACATCCACAGGTAGCGGTTGTCGTACTCGTGCATGTAGCCCGAGGTGGAGGCGCAGGTCGTGATGGTGCCGCCCTTGCGGGTGACGTAGACCGAGGCGCCGAAGGTCTCGCGGCCCGGGTGCTCGAAGACGATGTCGATGTCCTCGCCGCCGGTGAACTCGCGGATGCGCTTGCCGAAGCGCTTCCACTCCTTCGGGTCCTGGGTGCGCTCGTCCTTCCAGAACTTGTAGCCCTCCGCGTTGCGGTCGATGACCGCCTCCGCGCCCATCGCCCGGCAGATGTCGGCCTTCTCCGGGCTGGAGACGACACAGATCGGGTTGGCGCCGCCGGCCAGGGCGAACTGGGTGGCGTAGGAGCCGAGTCCGCCGCTCGCGCCCCAGATCAGCACGTTGTCGCCCTGCTTCATCCCGGCGCCGTTGCGCGAGACGAGCTGGCGGTACGCCGTCGAGTTGACCAGGCCGGGGGAGGCGGCCTCCTCCCAGCTGAGGTGCTTCGGCTTGGGCATCAGCTGGTTGGACTTGACGAGTGCGATCTCGGCGAGACCGCCGAAGTTGGTCTCGAAGCCCCAGATGCGCTGCTCAGGGTCGAGCATCGTGTCGTTGTGGCCGTCCGAGGACTCCAGCTCCACCGAGAGGCAGTGCGCGACGACCTCGTCGCCCGGGTTCCAGGCGTTGACGCCAGGGCCGGTGCGCAGGACGACGCCCGCCAGGTCGGAACCGATGACGTGGTACGGCAGGTCGTGGCGCTTGGTCAGCTCGCTGAGCCGGCCGTAGCGCTCCAGGAAGCCGAAGGTCGACACCGGTTCGAAGATGGAGGTCCAGACGGAGTTGTAGTTCACCGAACTCGCCATGACGGCGACGAGCGCCTCACCGGGGCCGAGTTCGGGCACGGGGACCTCGTCCACGTGCAGCGACTTGCGGGGGTCCTTGTCGCGGGTGGCGAGGCCGGCGAACATCTCGGCCTCGTCCTTGTGCACGGTCACCGCGCGGTACGACTCGGGGACGGGCAGTGCGGCGAAGTCCGCGGCCGTGCTGTCCTGCGATTGGATCGCGTCCAGGATTTCCTTCACGGTGATGCCTCCGGCAGATCGGGTCTCCGGCGTCGAGGGAACGCCGGAAGGACCCCTGTGGTCAGGGGAGTGGTGCGGTGTGGAGGTGTGCCGTCGGTTCGGCGGGTGGTGCTGTGGGCCTGCTCGGTGGAGCAGAAGGGTTGCCTGTGACGCAGGCGCCCGGGCGCGTGGACACGTGGTCCGCGGGGACAGCCGGCGTACGAGAGATCTCTGCACGCCGGCCGCCCGGACACCATCAACGTATGGCACTGCGTGACAGGTGGCAAGGCACCCAGTGCCAACAATTTCTCTCAGTTGTCATCTCGTAGGCACGCATGAGCAACATCATGGGCGGAATGTCCCGTTGCTCCGTCTTTTGCAGGCGCCACGGCGCGGTGCGGTACACGTACGGCGTCGTGGCGCGCGGGGCTCCGGCCGACCGGCACCCCGGCAGTCGCGTCAACCGTCACCCACGGGGCACATGAAAGTGATCTTGACGGAGCGTGGAGGACAGGGGTGGGTGCGCGATGGGTATACGGGCGCGTGGAGGGCTGCGGAACGGGCGCGGACGCGAGTTCGACATCCGGAGGACGGCCTTCGGATTCGCCTTCGCGGGCATCCTGCTCTGCGGAGGCGGGCTGGCGCTGCGCACCGCTCTGCGGAGCGCCGAACGGCACCCGGCCATGGCCGTGATCTCGGCCGTCCTGCTGATCGCGGGGGCCGCCGCGCTCCTGCGCAGACGCCGGAGCCGCAGACGGGCCGCGAGGGCCGCGGCGGCGGTGGTCGAGACCGCGTACGAGGTCGTGGACGCCGCCCTGGAGGAACAGGTGGCGGCCGGGACCGTGGAGCCCACAGAACCCTTGTGGCGCCCACTGCCGGAGGACTGCGCCACCATGGATCCGTACGAGTTCGAGGAGGCCGTTGCCGCGCTCTGCCGACGGGACGGCTGCCCCGACGCCGAGGTCGTGGGTGGCGCGGGCGACCTGGGCGCGGACGTGGTCGCCACGACGCCGGACGGCCGGCGCCTGGTCGTGCAGTGCAAGAGGTACACGGCGGACAACAAGGTCGGCTCGCAGGACCTCCAGCGTTTCGGAGGTACCTGCTACGCGGTGCACGAGGCGGACCTGGCCGTGGTCGTCACCACCAACGACTTCACCGCGCCCGCCCTGGAGTACGCCGACCGGTGCGGGATCCTGTGCGTCGGACTCGACGAACTCACCGCCTGGAGCGAGGGCGCCGCGCCGCCGCCCTGGCACGCGACCGTTCCCGTGGAGCCCGCCGGAGGGGTGTGACCCCCTCGGGCGCCTCAGTGCTCCTTCAGCGCCTGCTGGATCGTGCGCATGACCTCGTCGAGCGGGGCGTCCGTACGGGCCACGGCCACCAGGACTTCGCCCTCCTTCGACACCGACGCGGCCGGGGTACGGCCCGAATCGCCGCTCACCGTGCGTCCTGCGCCGATGCCGGTGCCGAAGGTGTCGCGCACGATCGCGAAGGCGTGGTCGAGCTGGCTCTCCACCTCCCCCTGGCCGTCAGCGCGCAGCCAGCGCCGCAGCACGTGGTTGTGCGCCGTCACCACGGCGGACGCGGCGACCTCGGCGAGCAGCGGGTCGTCGTTCCCCACATGGTGGTCGCGCTCGTCGAAATGGCCCAGCAGATAGCGCGTGAACAGCCGCTCGTAGCGGGCCACCGAGGCGATCTCGGCCTCCCGGAGCGTGGGCACCTCACGGGTCAGCTTGTACCGTGCCACGGAGACCGCCGGCTTCGCCGCGTACATCTTCATGACCTCCTTGATGCCGCGGCACACCGTGTCGAGCGGGTGCTCGTGCGCGGGGGCGGCATTGAGGACGGCCTCGGCCCTGACGAGCGTGTCGTCGTGGTCCGGGAAGATCGCCTCCTCCTTGGAGCGGAAGTGGCGGAAGAAGGTACGCCGGGCCACCCCGGCGGCCCCGGCGATCTCGTCGACCGTCGTCGCCTCGTACCCCTTCGTGGCGAAGAGTTCCATCGCCGCGGCGGCCAGTTCGCGGCGCATCTTGAGCCGTTGGGCGGCTGCCCGGGTGCTCGCGGCACTCTCCGGGGCGTCCGTCGCGGCGGAGGAACGAGGGGACTTGGCGGGTCGGGACATGAGGTGAACGTAACCCATCGGTGCAGGGCAGTGCGCCCGTGGGGGCGGGTCGCCCGAGGGCCGCAGCAACCCGCCCCACCCCGCACCGGTGTCAGCGGCGGGCATACTCGCGGAAGCCGCGCCCCGTCTTGCGGCCGAGGCAGCCGGCGGCCACCAGATGCTCGAGCAACGGTGCCGGGGCGAGGCCCGGGTCGCGGAACTCGCTGTGCAGAACCTTCTCGATGGCGAGCGAGACGTCCAGGCCGACCACGTCCAGGAGCTCGAACGGCCCCATCGGGTAGCCGCCGCCCAGCTTCATCGCCGCGTCGATGTCGTCGAGCGTCGCGTAGTGCTCCTCGACCATCTTGATCGCGTTGTTGAGGTAGGGGAACAGCAGGGCGTTGACGATGAAGCCCGCCCGGTCACCGCAGTCCACCGGGTGCTTGCGGACCTTCCGGCACACCTCGCGGACGGTGGCGTGCACGTCGTCGGCGGTCAGCACCGTGCGGACCACCTCGACCAGCTTCATCGCGGGAGCGGGGTTGAAGAAGTGCATCCCGACGACGTCCTCGGGGCGGGCGGTCACCCGGGCGATCGCCACGACCGGCAGGGACGAGGTGGTGGTGGCCAGAACGGCGCCCGGCCTGCAGACCTTGTCGAGGGTCGCGAACAGCTCCCGCTTGACGTCCAGGTCCTCCGCGACAGCCTCCACCGCGAGATCCACATCGGCGAAGGAGTCCAGGGTGCCCGCCGGGGTGATCCGGGCGAGCGCCTCGTCCCGGGCCTCCGCGGTCATCCGTCCCTTGGTGACGGAGCGCTCCAGGGATTTCGCGATGCGCGCCTTGGCCCTGTCCGCCTTCTCCTGGCTCCGGGCCGCGAGCACCACGCCGTATCCGGACTTCGCGAAGACCTCGGCGATGCCCGAGGCCATCGTCCCCGAACCGGCCACACCGACGGAGGAGACCGGACGTCCAGCGCCCGCGTCCGCGCCCGCCGTCGGCGTCATGGCGTCCGGCACCACGGTCTGGCCGCCGGGCGCGTCGTACGTGTAGAAGCCGCGTCCGGCCTTGCGGCCGGTGAGCCCGGCCTCGCTGAGCTGCCCGAGCACCGGGGCGGGTGCGTGCAGCCGGTCGTGGGACGCCGCGTACATGGCCTCCAGGACGGTGCGGGCCGTGTCGATCCCGATGAGGTCGAGCAGCTCCAGCGGGCCCATGGGCAGTCCGCAGCCCAGTTTCATCGCGGCGTCGATGTCCTCACGGGAGGCGTAGTTCGCCTCGTACATCGCCGCGGCCTGGTTGAGATAGCCGAACAGCAGACCGTCCGCGACGAAACCCGGCCGGTCACCGACGGCGACCGGTTCCTTGCCCAGCTCGCGGGCGAGCCGGGTCACGCTCTCCACGGCGGGCGGGGCGGTCAGCACGGAGGAGACCACCTCGACCAGCTTCATCGCCGGTGCCGGATTGAAGAAGTGCAGGCCGAGGACCCGCTCGGGACGCTGCGACTCGGCGGCCAGTCTGGTCACCGAGAGTGCGTTGGTGCCCGTCGCGAGGATCGTGGTGGGTGAGACCACCGCGTCGAGCTCCCGGAAGACCTGCTGCTTGATCTCGTAGTTCTCCGGCACGACCTCGATGACCAGCTCCGCGTCCGCGGCTGCCCGAAGATCGGAGAAGGTGCGGAACCGCGCCAGGATGTCGTGCCGCTCCTGCTCCGTGATGCGCTCACGGAGCACGGCGCGCGCGGTGGAGGCCTCCAGGGAGGCGACGGCCTGACGTGCGGCGGCTTCACTGATGTCGATGCCGATTACCTCGCGGCCGGCTCGGGTCAGGACCTCGGCGATGCCGGTTCCCATCGTGCCGAGGCCGACGACGGCAATGGTGCTGAGCGGGATGTCCATCACGGGACTCCAGGGTGAGTGACGACTGAGGCGGAGCACGGCGCGCGTAGGGAAAGATCAACCGGCGCCCGGTGCGGGGTGATTGCGTGTCGTGGTGCACGGTCCCGGGCGCGCACGGCGCACCGGGGGAGGGGTGACGGGCTCTGCCCCGAGCCACGTCTCACGAAATGCCGAACCGACAAGCACTCCGGGTGGCTGCGTCACCAGGCCACTGGAGCCGGCGGGTGTGTGTCCCGCTCACTTGAGATTAACCGGCAAGTAACGAGCGCGCCAGCCCTGACGGCCTGTGCGTCGGCACACAGTTCCGTGAACACGCAGCGTGTGCGCCGGTAAACTCATCGTCATGGATGAGGAGTTCCGCTCACTGACCGACCGGCTGCGGCGCGAGGCGCGGGAGTCGGAGGCCTTCGGGAGGCTGGTCGCCACCGAGGACCACGAAGAGCTGGCCGGGGTGCTGGTCGAACGCGAACGCCCGCTCTGGGCCCGGGAGATCGCGGCGTTCCGGCTCGGGTGCCTGGGGGATCGCCGCGCCTTCGAGGCGCTCGTCCTCCTTCTCAACCACCGCGAGCCCGAGCGGTGCGTCTCGGCGGCCCACGCACTCCGTCTGCTGAACGACCCTCGCACCCCCCGAGCCGCCGCCGCCCTCGCCGCCAACACCATGCGCACGGCCTACGCCCTGCACCCGGTGCGCCTACTCACCGCCCTGCGCGCGCCGGAGTCCGTACCCACGCTGGTCAGCACCCTGCACCGGCTCCTGAACCCCGACGAACCGCACTGGCGCGTCGCGCTCGCCTGCGTCGAAGGGCTCGGCGCCCTGGGCGACAGCAGGGCCCGCCCCGTCCTGGAGGCCGCCCTGCCGCACCCGCGCCTCGGCGCGGCGGCGGAGGAGGCGCTGGGGCGGCTGGGGGCGGGGTGAGGGGCGTGCACGGTCTCCTCGGCCGAGCAGCTCACGGCACCACCTGTCGTACGGAAAGGGGGCCGTGGCGGTCCGGGACCCATCACCGCCGAGCGGCCACCAGCGGCGCCAGGAACGGGCTCGGCGTGCCTTGCCAGAAGATGTCCAGGCTGTCGCGGGCCCGCGTGGTGGCGACGAACAGCAGCGAGCGTGCCTGCTGGACCTCGCGCCGGTAGCGCACCGGATCGGCGTTACGCCTCCGGTTCACGTCGTCCCTGGGGATCAGCCCGTCACTGACCCCGGCGACGATCATGCGCTGGTACTCGAGACCCTTGAAACGGAACATCGTGCCGATGTGTACACCGCCGTCACCGCGGGGACCGTCCGGGCCGATCTCCACGGCCCGGATTCCGTGTTCCGCCAGAGTGGTCGCGGTTTCGCTCGCCATCCGGTTCGTCGGCACGCAGATCGCGATCTGCTCGTGCGGGGTGTCATCCCAGCCGTCGATCAGCACGGCGATGGCCTCCCGCTCGCCCTCCCAGTCCGTGCACCCGTGCAGGTCGGGCACTCCACCGCTGAGAACCGACCGGTATCCGGCAAGGGTCTCCTGGTTGCCGTCGAGGTCGTCGTACGTTTCCTGCGGGCGCATGCTCAAGCAGCACGACTTCACGCACGCGATGCTCGCCCTGTTGCGCGACGAGCTTCGCGACTTTGCGCTCGTGACAGCGCGAGCAGAGGAAGGAGGTCGCTGAATCCAGCCGGCAGAGCTGCAATCCGCCCTTCGGCGGGAAAGTCTTGACGATCTTTGCATTGAACACTGAGGCCCCCCGGCACGTTCCCTACCCACCCTCATAGTAAGAGCCGTCCGAGAAGATCACGCTCCATGGTGACGGCCACCTCGTCCTGATCGAGATGGCCTGGGCGTCAGTCGCACGCGGCAAGCAGCTCGCGGACGGCGGTTCTCACGGATTCGTCCTGGACGAATCCGCGCCACCCGCCGCTGCTGCGCAGCCGCTGATCAAGGGTCGGCACACCACGCAGGAGCTCGGCGGCGGGCCGGGCGGCGCGGCCGATTCGGGCCAGGTAGCGCACTGCGGGGAGCATGACCGGCAGCCATGTACCCTCGGCCAGCCCTCGTACGGCCGTGATCAGCGCCGGTACGGTGCTTTCGGTGTCGCCGGTCACCGCCCACAGGGCGTGTGCTGCTTCGACACGGGTCCAGGGTTCGGTGTCTGAGGTCATGGTCCGGAGCCGGTCCGCGTGGTGGCCGGCGTGCGAGCCCAGGTCGGCGAGCATCTGCAGAGCAGGGCGCGTGAAGCCCTTCCCCACGACAGTACGTCCAAGTGCTTCCAAAGCGGGGCCGGGTTCGCCGCCGACCTTCCAGTAAGCCCAGGCCGCGAGCTCCGTATGCTCCGCGCCGACGGCTGACCGGGCCAGGAGCAGTTCCGCCGCCCCGTTTCCGGCTCTTCCGATTCCTGCGAGCGCTCCCGCTGCAGCGGTCCAGGTCCGGTCGTCCTCCAGCAGGCCGAGCAGCTGCGGAACCGCTGCCGCGGAAGCGGGGCCCCAGTCAGCGAGCACCTGACAGTACGCGCTGAGTACGTGGTCGTCCCTAGCGGAATCGAGGCGGCCGCAGATCATGGGAAGCAGCAGGCCGGCATGGTCGGGAAGGTGACTGATGACCTCATGGAGCGCGGGGAGGACTGCGTGATGCCAGTCGGCGGAGGGGTAGTGAGCAGAATTCGAAGCGAAACCGGATCGTGGACGAGCCGCCGCATCGATCAGGCCCGGCACGCAACGGGGGTCGTTCATCCGGGCCAGGGCCCATAGGGCCGCCTCGGTGACGGTCTCCCGTCTCCGTGTGGTCCGGGCTTCGGTGTCGCCGACCAGCGCAGCGACCTCATCCGAGTGAGCCGCGGCCGCCGGACCCAGACAGGCCAGCAGTTCGACCGCCCGGAAACGGACCTCCGCTGCGGGGTCGTCCAGCCGTGCCACGAGGCGTGGAAGGACCGCGGTGGCAGGTGAGCGCCACTGGGCCAGCAGCCCGCCCGCACGCGCCAGGGCGCCGATCCGCTGCTCGACATCGGGGTGGTCATCCAGCAGGCCGAGTACGAACGAGGGAGACGGACCGGTGAGCAGCGCAGCCGTCCAGTGGTGGACACCCTGCACACCGGCCTCCACCGCGCTGGTGTGCTGCCACAATTCGACGCTCGGATCCCGTACCGCTTCGAGCAACAGGCCCAGTTGTTGCACCGGAAGGGCCGGGTCGGCCGGGGCGATGGCGTGCACCGCTGCCAGGCGTATCTGCGCCTCCGGGGCATCGAGCAGCCCGCGGAGCAAGGTACGGACCCCGGGGCCATGCTCGCCGGTCGGCTCCTGGAGCACCGCATGGCCGAGTGCGAGGACCAGGTCAAGGCGCGTCGCCGGATCGTCCTCCGCCCGCCAGCACCGTAGCAACGCAGGCAGAGTGAGCTCACCGGGACTCCGGCCGGAGCCGATCACATCGGCTGCGGCTCGCCGTATCTCCGGATCGGGGGCGTCGAGCAGGACGAGAACCTCCGGCAAGGCGCGCTCCCATGCCGATGGCCAGCCGGGATCCACCCACTTCTCGGCGACCCGCGCGGCCTCGAACGCCAGCCTTGACACAAGCTCAAGCAATGCGCGACGGCTCGGCACGTCCGGCGTCGCGGCCAGGCGCAGCAGAAACGGCAGCGCGGCCGGGGCTGCGGAGCATATCCAGCCACCCTGGTGGAGGAGGTGATTGAGGAGGTCGTCCGCAGCGCGCTCCGCATCTTCCGGATTCGGCCCCGCGCACCGGCGCAACAGTCCGGGCACGTCCTCTGCGGACCCGTAGTTGTGCCTCAGCGCTGCCCAGTCGATCAGATCCACTTCCGCCCACATGCGGGCGACCATACGTCGGACGTCAGCGACCAACGCCCGTACGCCGACGCACTCCAGCTCCGAGCCGCAGCCCGAACACTGTGCCGGGTACCTGACAGACGCGATCAGCACGACCTTGACGCCCCGGCCCCCCGGGGCCCTGATGCCGAAGCCACGCTAGGCCCCCACGGGCAGCGCGGGGAACACGACCACGGAACCGTCCTTGTCGCGGGCGATCTCGATCGCCACGTCTGTCGCGCGGCTGTTGACCGTGATGCCATCGCCGAGCTGGTGAATCCTGTGTGTCGCGCGCATCAGTCGATCGACTTCACCAGGCGTGAAGACGGGCCGCAAACCATTCGGGCGGGCCAGCTCCAGCGCCGACAGACGCACCAGGACACCGGCGATGCCGGACTCAAGCTCGTCGAGGCGCTGCTGGTCGCGCCTGAGGGCGCGGGTGAAGCTCTTGAACAGGTTGCCGGGGTCGTTCTGGGCATGCTCGACGGCTTGCAGGACGATGACTCGTCGCTTCAGTGCGAGGGCGAGAGCGGCGAGTTCGAGATGGGCCCGGAAGGTGCCTCCCTGGTCGTCGACGCCGGGGAACGACTTGGTCAGCGCGGCGATCTCGACGGCCTCGCCGTCGGGCAGCTTGTCGAGCGCGCTCCGCCACCGGGCAAGGCGGCGATCAGCCCTGCCCAGCGCCGTGTTGATGGCATGCACCGCCGAGTCCAGTCCCAGCGAGACGCCGAGCTTGCCCTGGTCGAGCAGGATGGCGGTGGCTTTGTCGATGGCATCGCGGCAGCCGTCGAGTTCGCTGTGCTCGTCGTCGAGCTTCTCTTCGTGCAGTTGCTCCAGCAGCTCGGTGATGTGCTCGATGGCCTGCTGGCGCTGGCGCTCTGCATGCGCGCTCACCCCCACCGCCACGGCCATGAGTACGAGCGGCGCGGCCACAGTGAGCGCCGCGCTGCCGGCTGCCGCGACACCGGCCGTCGCGCCGGCCCCACCGGCCGCGCCCGCCGCTGCCGCCTTCCCGACCGGCACGAACGTCACGCCGGAGGCGATGCGGCCCATGGGGTCCACGAGCGGGCCGCGGATGCCACCGGCCACCGCCTTCGACACCATCGGGCGAAGGGTGCCCTGACCGAGCTGGGCGGCGACCTTCGCCGGAACCACCATGGTGTACAGGTTCTCGCCGGCGGCGGTGACTGTGGCCGCAGCGGAGGAGTTCCGGGCTGTCTGCGTGACGAGTTGCGACAGGTGCTGTGCCAGGGGACTCACGGCATCGAGCGGGATGCCTCGGCTGCGGTCGAGGTCGGCGGGCAGCGGATGCACCTCAAGCGTGGCGATCGGCTCGTCGGCCAGGGCGGCCAGCACACTACGCAGTTCGCCCAGGCGCTCAGCCGTCATCGGCCCGTCACCGGCCACTGCGGGCACTCGGACGTCACCCGTCGCGAGCGTCCACACCGGAACGGCTGGTGCCTTGCGGTAGTCAATCATTGTCTCCCCCTCGTTCGCCCACAGACGCCGACGGCTGGCGCCCGACAGAAACGGCATGAACCCTCATGTGATCAGCGGGCGTGGTAGCTCTTATGATCACTGATCGCGTTCCCGCCCCGTTGTCACGCCAACTCCCCCTGACCACAGTCAACCTGTGGAGCCGCGAACGTAAGACCGCCCCGGGCAGTGAGCGGTCGACCTCAGAACCGACCAGGGACAGATGCGCGCAAGCGAGAGGACGGTCAACCGCAGGCCCGATTGAGCTCCGTGCAGCTCCTTCTCAGTTCGGCCTGAACGGGAACGGGCTCGGGATTCCCTCTTCGACGTTCCCTCGTACATGTTCCAGCTGCTCATGCCCTGAGGTTGTCAGCTCGTGTCCCTTTTCCGACGTCGCCCGGTAGATGGTGTCGGTGCCGACGTTCGCTGCGGACCGTTCCAGGTTGCCATTTCGTCCACGAAGTCCGTGTATGAACGGTTTCGGCCCTGGGGCGTTGGGTGAAATCAGGGTGCGCGACTGCCTTGGACATTATCTCGGGGGCATGCGACTCCGAATAGGGGGGGATGCCATGGTGGTCTGATCAGCGGATTGTCCGTGCGTCCGGATGATTACGGTAATCGATCGGCGGAGACGGGTGGGCCGGAATGGCAGGGCCGGTCAGGCGGCCGGACTTCTCGGACTCACGGAGCCGTCGGGAACCAGGGCCACCTCACGCCCCTGCCGCAGGCGCTCCTCCGCTCCGCATGCGGACCGGCACGGTTGTACGCCACACCTGGCCGCGGTGCCGAACGGCTGCCGCCGCCCGCTCAGCGGCTCACGGCCCGGGGGCCGGTGTCCAGGCCCCAGCTGCCCAGCAGCCGCATCGACTCCTCGGACGCCGAGCCGGGCGCCGCATGGAAGGTGATCAGGGACATGTCCTGATCGGCGGGCAACTTCAGTGTCTCGTACGACAGGGTCAGCTCACCCACCAGCGGATGGTGCAGCCGCTTCGTGCCGTATCCCTTTTCCTGCACCGTGTGTGCGGCCCACAGGGTCCGGAACTCCTCGCTCTTCACGGAGAGCTCTCCCACCAGCGCGGAGAGCTGCTGATCGTCCGGCCAGCAGCCCGCGCAGAGCCGCAGGGCGCTCACCACCTCGACGGCCTTGCACTCCCAGTCCACGTACAGATCCCGCGCGTTCGGGTCGAGGAACACGATCCGCGCCATGTTGCGCTCCTCCGGCGGCAGCGCCGTCTCGTCCCCGAGCAGCGCGCGTGCCATCCGGTTCGACGCCAGGATCTCCATCCGCATCCCCAGGACGTACGCCGGCACACTCTCCATGGCGTCGATCAGGTGCTGGAGCTCAGCTCGCAGCCGCTGTGGACGGGCGGCAGCGGCCCGCTTCTTCTTCGTCTTCGGGTTCGCCAGATGCGTGAGGTGGGCGTGCTCCGTGTTCGACAGGCGCAGAGCCCGGGCGACCGCGTCCAGTACTTCCCCCGAGACGTTCCCGCTGTTTCCCTGCTCCAGACGCGTGTAGTACGCCACGGACACCCCGGCGAGCTGCGCCAGCTCCTCGCGGCGCAGCCCCGGGACCCGGCGGGCTCGCCCCACGTCCGGCAGGCCGACGTCCCCGGGCTTGAGCCGGGCCCTGCGGCTGCGGAGGAATTCGCTGAGTTCGGCGCGCTGGTCCATGCCTTCCAGTATCCGGGTACGCCACGACGGCCAGCGTGACCCTGCCAGTGGTACGCACGACAGGCGTAGGCCCAGCTGGGACCTGGGCGAATGCCGGGGTACGAGGCACAGTGGATGAGAACCACCCCACCTTTGAGGAGATCCTTTCCGGATGACTGTCACCACCGTCGCCGCATACGCCGCCCCCGCACCCAAGGCCCCGCTGGAGCGCACGACCGTGCCGCGCCGCCCGGTCGGCGAGTACGACGTACTGATCGACATCAAGTACGCCGGGATCTGCCACTCGGACATCCACCAGGCACGCAACGGCTGGGGCGAGGGCATCTTCCCGATGGTGCCCGGCCACGAGATCGCGGGCGTCGTCGCAGAGGTCGGATCGGGCGTGACGAAGTTCCAGGTCGGCGACCGCGTCGGCGTCGGCTGCATGGTCGACTCGTGCCGCACGTGCGAGAACTGCCTGGCCGGTCTGGAGCAGTACTGCTCCGAGGGCAACATCGGCACGTACAACGCCGTCGGCAAGGACGGCGAACCCACCTACGGCGGGTACTCCACCCACATCGTGGTCGACGAGAACTACACCCTGCGCATCCCCGAGGGCATCGCCCTGGACGAGGCGGCACCGCTGCTCTGCGCGGGCATCACCACGTACTCGCCGCTCGCCCACTGGAAGGCCGGCCCCGGCAAGAAGGTCGCGATCGTCGGCCTCGGTGGCCTCGGACACATGGGTGTCAAGATCGCGCACGCACTGGGCGCCGAGGTGAGCGTGCTCAGCCAGACGCTGCGCAAGGAGGCCGACGGGCTGAAGCTGGGCGCCGACCACTACTACGCGACCAGCGACCCCAAGACGTTCGAGCAGCTCAAGGGCTCGTTCGACCTGATCATCTCCACCGTCTCGGCACCCCTGCCGCTGGACGCGTACCTCGCGCTGCTCAAGACCGACGGCGCCATGGTGAACGTCGGAGCGCCGGAGGAGCCGGTCTCGCTGAACCTGTTCTCCGTCATCGGCGGCCGCAAGACCCTGGCGGGCTCCGGGATCGGCGGGATCCGCGAGACGCAGGAGATGCTCGACTTCTGCGCGCGGCACGCCCTCGGCGCGGAGATCGAACTGATCCGGGCGGACCAGATCAACGAGGCGTACGAGCGGGTGCTCGCCAGCGACGTGCGCTACCGCTTCGTGATCGACACCGCCACCATCTGAACCGCCGGAGCCCCGGAGCCCGGGACCAGGTCACCGGCGGCAGGCACGCACGCCCGGGGGCGTACGGGGAGCCGGCCGTGGTTCACACGGTCCGTCCCGCCGTACGCCCCCGGTGCGGGGTCCGGCGCTCGTCAGCCCCGGAACCCCAGCAGTCCGTGCAGCGTCTTGCCCTTCGTGTTCGCGCCCGCCTTCGTGGCCGCGGCCGCCTTCGGCTCCGGCAGGGCGGCGCAGACCGCGTCCGGGCCGCTCCCGGGTGCTGCCGGGAGCGTGCCGTCGGTGAGGTAGCGCACCAGGTGCTTGTCCAGGCAGTCGTTGCCGCTCAGGGTGATGCCGTGGTTCCCGCCGCCCTGCTCGACGACGAGGCCGGAGCCCTTGAGCTGCCGGCTCATGGTGACGCCGCCCTCGTACGGAGTCGCCGCGTCGTCCGTGGCCTGGAGGACGAGGGCGGGGCCGATCTCGTCGTTGGTGACCCGCAGGGGCTCCAGCGGTTCCACCGGCCAGGTGGCGCACGGTGCGTTGTACCAGGTGTTGTTCCACGACATGAAGGGCGCCTTGGCGTGCGCCTTCCAGGTGTCGCCACGCCAGGCGCTCCAGTCCTGAGGCCATCCGGCGTCCCGGCACTGCACCGCCGTGTAGACGGAGTAACCGTTGTCCCCGCTCCGGTCGACCTCGGCGAAGTCCTTGTACGCCGTCGCGAGCGCGTCCTCGTCCTTGTCGTTGACGTACGCCGCGAACGCCTCAGCCAGGCGCGGCCAGTAGCCGTTGTAGTACCCGCCCGGCATGAAGGTGTCCTCGAGCTCGCCCGGTCCGACCTTGCCGGCCGCGGGGTTCCGCTTCACCGCGTCGCGCATGCGGTACCACGCGGCTTCCACGCCGGCGGGGTCCTTGCCGAGGCGGTACGTCGCGTCGTTCTTCGCGACCCACGCGGCGAAGGCCTTGTGGCGGGCGTCGAACGCGTGGTCCTGCGCCAGGTTGTCCTCGTACCAGACCCCGTCCGGGTCGACGACCGAGTCGAGGACCAGGCGACGGACGTGCTCGGGGAACAGCTTGGCGTAGACCGCGCCCAGGTAGGTTCCGTAGGAGTACCCGAAGTAGTTGATCCGCTTCGCCCCCAGTGCCTTGCGGATGACGTCGAGGTCCTTCGCGGCGCTGACGGTGTCCATGTACGGCAGCAGGTCGCCGTGCTTCTCGCCGCACGCGGCGGCGAACGAGGCGGCACGGTTGCGAGCCGTCCGCTCCGATTCGAGGGAGTCGGGCACCGAGTCGGGGCGCACCGGCGCGAAGTACTTCGGCAGGCAGTCCAGGGCCGGCCGGCTCTTGCCGACCCCGCGGGGGTCGAAGCCGATCACGTCGTACTGGGCGGCCAGCTTCTTCGGCAGCGAGGACGCGACGAAGCCCGCCATGGAGAGCCCGCTGCCTCCCGGCCCACCGGGGTTGACCAGCAGGGGTCCCTGTGACTTCTTCGCCGTGTGGGGGATGCGGGAGAGGGCGAGGGTTACCGGTCTGCCTGACGGGTTGTCATGGTCGAGCGGGGCGGTGACCGTCGAGCACTGCAGCCTGGGGTACGCCTTCGTCCCGCAGGCGGTCCATTTGAGCGGAGTGGCCGCGGGACCCGCCGCGGCCGCGGGGGCGGAGGGCGCGGCGGTCACCAGACCCGCGACCGTGGCGCCGACCGCGACCAGAATTCCTGCACGTTTCGTCATAGGGCCTCCCGTGATGGGGCAACGCGGCTGTGGGTGGCACAGCCCCCGCCGCATGCTTCCCGGGTCCGGGCGCCTGAGGACACATGTCCGCGAGAGTTGACCCGTTCGGTGAGGGAGACCCGTGCGGTCAGAGCAGCGACAGCTGGGTGGGGCCGGGTGCGGGGCCGTCCGCGGAAGCCGTCGGCGTCCCGCGGGCGACGCTGCGGGCATCGCTGCGGTCCGCCGGGCCGATGCCGAACTCGGCCGCCAGCTCGTGCACCCGGCGGGTGATGCTCCGCTGGTACCAGGTCGGCGCGTACGCCCCGTCCGCGTACATCCGTTCGTACCGTTCGATCAGGTGCGGGTGGTGCCGCCCGAGCCACTGCATGTACCACTCACGCGCGCCGGGGCGCAGATGGAGCACGAGCGGGGTCACCGAGGTCGCCCCCGCCTCGGCGATGGCCCGGACCGTGTCGCGCAGCTGCTCCGGGCTGTCGCCGAGGAACGGGATGACCGGGGCCATCAGTACGCCGCAGCCGATCCCGCTGTCCGCCAAGGCGCGTACGACGTCCAGCCGGCGGTCGGGGGAGGGCGTGCCGGGCTCGACCGAGCGCCACAGCTCCGTGTCGGTGAAGCCGACGGACACGGAGACGCCGACCTCGGTGACCGCGGCGGCCTGCCGGAGCAGGTCGAGGTCCCGGAGGATCAGGGTGCCCTTCGTGAGGATGGAGAAGGGGTTCGCGTGGTCGCGCAGGGCCGTGATGATGCCGGGCATCAGCCGGTAGCGGCCTTCTGCCCGCTGGTAGCAGTCGACGTTCGTGCCCATCGCGATGTGCTGGCCGTGCCACCGCCGCGAGGCCAGGTGGCGGCCCAGCAGTTCGGCGGCGTTGACCTTGACGACGATCTGGGAGTCGAAGCCGAGGCCGGTGTCCAGGTCCAGATAGCTGTGGGTCCGTCGGGCGAAGCAGTACACGCAGGCGTGGGTGCAGCCCCGGTACGGGTTCACGGTCCATTCGAACGGCATGCGGGAGGCCCCGGGCACCCGGTTCACGATCGAGCGGGCCCGGATCTCATGGAAGGTGATCCCCCTGAACTCGGGGGTGTCGAACGTACGCGTCGTCACCGCGTCCGCGGCGAAGAGCGCACCGTTGCCTTCATTTGTGGTGTTCTCGGCGAGATTGTCCCAGCGCATGAACGCCTCCTCCGTAGCACTCCGCAGAGAATAGAACATGTGTTCCCTTGATCGTGCGCGGGTGGGCCGGCGCACGATTTTGAGGGTCCGTGCCCGAGGTGGTTGGCTCAGCAGCACCCGAAGAACCGAGTGCTGGAGGAGCAGGCATGGCGCAGGTCGAGGCCACTACGGAGCGGATCATCGCGGCGGACGCCGAGACGGTGTTCGACGCGCTCGCCGACTACAAGGAGGTCCGTGGCAAGGTGCTCCCCGGGCACTTCAGCGAGTACGAGGTGCGCGAGGGCGGGGACGGCGAAGGCACCCTCGTCCACTGGAAGCTGCAGGCCACCAGCAAGCGGGTCCGTGACTGCCTGCTCGACGTCACGGAGCCCACGGACGGGCAGCTGGTCGAGAAGGACCGCAACTCCACGATGGTCACGACCTGGACGGTCACCCCGGCCGGCGAGGGCAGGTCCAAGGCGGTCGTCACGACCGTGTGGAAGGGCGCGGGTGGCATCGGCGGCTTCTTCGAGAAGACCTTCGCGCCCAAGGGCCTCGGCCGGATCTACGACGAACTGCTGGAGAACCTGGCCCGCGAGGTCGAGAAGTAGCCCCGCTCGTAACCCTGTTGGCGTCACGCCGGCCTCACCGGAACGGGTGGTTTTCCGGAGTGGCCGGTTGTGCGCCTTAGCGCCTCCCACCGGCGCATAAGCCCTCTGAGTGCGCCCAGCGTGCGCCCGGTCGCGTTTGCCCCTTCTTGCTCACCGATGCGAGAAATGAGCGGCGCAGCTGCGACGAGGGGAGCGTCACGTGGTGGGTGGGATCACTCTGGTGAAGGACGAGGGCGGTACCGAATACGGGACGCCCGGTGAGGTGCGCGAGGAACCGGGCGGACCGGAGTCCGGACCACCCGCACCGCCGGCCGAAGCCGGACCGGCCGCGCCGTCCCCCGACATCAGCCCCCGCAGGGTGAGGCTGGTCTTCCTCGGGCTGATGCTCACCCTCCTGCTGGCCGCGCTCGACCAGATGATCGTCGCCACCGCTCTGCCGAAGATCGTCGGTGAACTCCACGGCCTCGACAAGATGTCCTGGGCCGTCACCGCCTATCTCCTGGCCTCGACGATCGGCCTGCCGATCTACGGAAAGCTCGGCGACCTCTTCGGCCGCAAGGGCGTCTTCCAGTTCGCGATCATCGTCTTCGTCATCGGCTCCGCCCTCGCGGGCTGGTCGCGCACCATGGACGAACTCATCGCCTTCCGGGCCGTCCAGGGCATCGGTGGCGGCGGACTCATGATCGGGGTCCAGGCGATCATCGCCGACATCGTCCCCTCCAGGGAGCGCGGCCGCTACATGGGCCTCATCGGGGCGGTCTTCGGGCTGGCCTCGGTTGCCGGGCCGCTCCTCGGCGGGTTCTTCACCGACCACGCCTCGTGGCGGTGGTGCTTCTACATCAACGTGCCCTTCGGCATCGTCACCCTCGCCGTCATCGCGCTCGTACTGAAACTCCCCAAGCCGACGGACAGGCCCCGTCTCGACGTGATGGGCGCGCTGTTGCTCGCGGTCGCGTCCACCTGCCTCGTCCTGCTGACCAGTTGGGGCGGAACCGAGTACGCCTGGGGCTCCAGGACCATCGTGGGTCTCACCGCGGGAGCCGTCGTGACGACCCTGCTCTTCCTTGCGGTTGAACGCCGTGCCGCCGAACCGGTCATCCCCCTGCGGCTGTTCCGCGACTCGGTCTTCAACGTCACCTCGCTCGTGGGCGCGGTGATCGGGGTCGCGCTCTTCGGGGCGGCCAGCTACCTGCCGAGCTACCTCCAGATGGTCGAGGGTGTCTCGGCGACCGAGTCGGGGCTGCTGATGCTGCCCATGATGGGCGGCATCGTCGTCTCCTCGGTCGTCTCGGGCCAACTCGTCTCGCGTACCGGCCGCTACCGCGTCTACCCGCTCGTCGGCGCGGCCGTCTCGGCCGTCGGCATGTGGTTGCTCTCCCGGCTGGACACCGACACCTCCTCGCTGGAGTACGGCGTCTGGCAGGCCGTCCTGGGCATCGGGATCGGGCTCGTGATGTCCATCCTGGTGCTGGCCGTGCAGAACTCCGTACGACCGTCCGACCTCGGCACCGCCACCAGCGCCCACAACTACTTCCGCCAGATCGGCGGAAGCGTCGGAGCCGCGATCTTCGGCACCCTGTTCGCGGGGCGTCTCGCAGACGCGCTGGGAGTGCGTCTCCCCTCCGGTGCCGACCTGCCGGACGCGGAGTCGATCACCCCGCAGCTGGTCCACACCATGGAACCGGCGCTGCGCGACGCGTACATCCAGGCCTACGCCGACGCGATGCCGCGGATCTTCCTCTACCTCGTGCCGGTGCTGCTGCTCGGCCTCTTCCTCGCTTTCTTCCTCAAGGAGAAACCTCTGGTGTCCCACCCCACCTCCCACACGGACGCCGATCCGTCCGTGACCCAGGCCATCCCCGCCGCCCGCACCGATTCCGGCCCGGCGCAGCCCGTTCCGCTCCACGGTGTCCCGGTGTGCGGACGCGTCCAGCACTCCGACGGCACGACGGTGGGCAGGGCCGCCCTGACCCTCATCGACGGTCAGGGCCGGCAGGTCGGGCGCGGCGCGAGCGGCGACGACGGACAGTACGCGCTCAACGCCCCGGCCGCAGGCGCCTATGTGCTGATCGCCGCGGCCGGGGGCCATCAGCCGCAGGCCGTCAGCGTCACGGTCGGCGAGCGCCCGGTGGATCTCGACGTCGTCCTGGGCGGAGCCGGCCGGCTCGCCGGGGCGGTCCTGACCCCCGATGGCGCCCCCGTCAGGGACGCCGCGGTCACCCTCACCGACGTACGGGGCGAAGTCGTGGCGACCACCCGCACGGGGCGTGAGGGCGCCTATGTCATCTCCGAGTTGATCGCGGGGGAGTACACCCTCGCCGCCAGTGCCCCGGCCTTCCGTCCCGCGGCGCTCCCGGTGAGCGTGCAGGCGGCCCGGGAGACCCGGCAGGACATCGAGCTGGCGGGCGGAGCCGTACTGCGCGGCGTCGTCCGTGCCCCCGGTGGGCGTGCCGTCGAGGACGCCAGGGTCACGCTCCTGGACGCGGCCGGCAACGTGGTGGACACCCTCACCACCGGAGCCGACGGGGCCTTCCGGTTCGTGGACCTGTCGACCGGCGAGTACACCGTCATCGCCGCCGGCTATCCGCCCGTGGCCACCGTGCTCCAGCTTCCCGGGGGCGGACGGACCGAGCGCGATCTGCAACTGGGTCACGAGGACTGAGCGGAGCCTGCGGGGGTGTGCGGGCGCCCGCACACCCCCGGCGTCACGGCAGGAGGCGGGGCCTGCGTCGAGCCGCGACGTCCTCCACCCAGCCGAGCGACACCACCGCGACCGTGATCAGCACCCAGGCGACACCGAACTGGAGCCACACGCTCTCCAGCGGCAGGTGCCGCTCCAGCGCGGGCACCTGCCACATCAGGTCGATCAGCGGTACCGAAGCCATCAGCGCCACCTCGTGCCAGAGGTAGACCGTCACCGCCCGGGCGTTGAACACCGTGACGGTTCGGGCGGCGGCCCGGCGGAGTACCGGCGCGTGTTCCGGCGGCCCGGCGGGGCCCGGTGCGGAGCATGCCGCTCCGGCCGCCTTTCCTCGCCGGCCGGGGGACTGCCGAAGGCGCAGCAGGAGCAGGACGAACCCCGCCGACCACAGCGTCTGTGCGAGAGGGATGTCGTCCAGGTCGAAGGAACCGTCCACCGGGTGCCCGGCCGCCCACCAGGCCCCCGCGGCCATCAGCGGCGCCGCCACCGCTGCCACGTACGCACGCGGGAGCCGGTCGAGCACACCCTCACGGTGGGCGAAGCCCAGCAGCCAGCAGAACAGGAAGACCGAAGCGTCGCTCACCGCGCTCCCGACCCTGCCCTCCGGCGCGTCGTGGACGGTCCCCAGCAGCAGCGCGGGTACCAGCGACAGGGCGAGAAGGGGCAGCGGTGCCCGCCGGAAGAGAGGCAGCAGCGCGGGCGAGAGCAGGACGAACCAGAGATAGGCGCGCAGATACCACAGAACCGCCCACGCCTGCTCCCCCCACGCGTCGCCGGGCGGATCACCGACCGGCAGCACCCAGAGCGCTGCGTCCCATCCAGGGGACCAGCCGTGCGACAGCATCGCCGCCCCGAGGACGAGGCCGAACAGCCACAGCGGGATCAGCAGTCTCCGCAGCCTGCCGCGGACCACGGCGACAGGTGGCCGCCGCAGCGAGCGGGCCATCAGGGATCCGGCGAGTGCGAACATCACGCCCATGGAGGGGAAGACGTACCCCAGCCAGGGCCACTCGAAGGTGTGGTAGGTCACCACCCTGACCAGAGCCACGGCCCGCAGTACGTCGAAGTACCGGTCCCTTCCCGCAGCCGTGGCGGGCGCCGCGGGGGACGGCGGGGCGGCCGTCCTGCGGTGTGCGCCCGCCACTACGGCGCCCCCACGCGGGAGGAGCCCACCTCACCGGTGCGCTTCAGCTTCTGCCAGCGCAGCCTGCCGCCGGTCGCAGCCGTCACACAGGAGTGGATCAGCACCAGGTACATCAACTGCCGGTAGGCCAGTTGCTGCAGAGGGAGCATCAGCAGATAGCGGTACTTCTCCCGGTCGAGCCGGAAGGCGTACGCCGCGCAGAACAGCTGCACCGCCAGCACCGCCAGCCAGGCGAGCAGCGAGGCCCGGAGATCCACGAAGATCATCGCGTAGACGGTGAACACGTCGATGAGCGGAGCGAAGAGTGGTGTGACGATCTGGAAGAGCACCACGAGCGGCATGCCGACCCGGCCGAAGCGCCCGGACGGTCCCCGGTCGGTGACGGACCGGCGGTGTTTCCACAGCGCCTGCATGGTGCCGTAGCTCCAGCGGTAGCGCTGACGCCACAACTGCCCGAGCGAGGAGGGGGCTTCGGTCCAGGCCCGGGCGTGCTCGGCGTAGACGACCCGACGGCCCGCGCGGTGCAGTGCGATGGTGATGTCGGTGTCCTCGGCCAGGGTGTCCTCGCTCATTCCGCCCACCTCGATCACGGCCCGGCGGCTGAACGCGCCGACGGCGCCGGGGATGGTGGGCATGCAGCGCAGCAGGTCGTACATCCGGCGGTCCAGGTTGAAGCCCATCACGTACTCGATGTGCTGCCAGGCGCCGATCAGCGTGGACCGGTTGCCGACCTTGGCGTTGCCCGCGACCGCTCCCACCTCGGGATCGGCGAAGGGCTGGACGAGGCGGTGCACGGTGTCCGGTTCGAAGACGGTGTCTCCGTCCATCATCACGACGATGTCGTACCGGGCCTGGCGCACGCCGTTGTTGAGCGCAGCCGACTTGCCGGCGTTCTCCTGCCTGATCACTCTGACGTTCGGCAGCCCGAGCGATTCGGCGATCTCCGCCGTGCCGTCGGTCGAACCGTCGTCGACGACCAGGATCTCGATCGGATGGGTGCTCACGGCAAGGGAGTTGAGAGTGCCGGCGATGCACTCCTTCTCGTTGAAGGCGGGGACGATCACGCTGACCGGCTCCGTCACCTCGGGCCCCCAGCTGAAGCCGCGCCGGTTGCGCTGCCGGTGATGGCGCCGGGCGAGCACGAGCATCATGCCGAAGCGGGCCAGGACGGCGACCCCGACGACGGCGAGGACCGCCGCCAGGCCCGGCACGCTCCACTCGGCCACGGCGACCGCGGCCAGCAGGGCCCGTCCCTCCCAGAGGCTCGCGGTGTCCGCCGCGCGATGGGCGGCCTGCTCCGGGTCACCCTCCGCGGCTCCCGCGGGGGCGGGGCCGGCCTCTTCGCGCACCGCGGTCGAGGCGCCCTGGCGCTGCGCGCCGCTGACCGTGGTGAAGGTGTACCCCTTCGCCTTCATCTTCTTGATGTAGCGCGGCAGGGCGGCCAGGGTCTCGGACCGGTCGCCGCCCGCGTCGTGGAAGAGGACGGACGCGCCCTCACCGTTCTTCGGCGTCGCCCATTCGACGATCTTGGACACGCCCGGCTGCTGCCAGTCCTCGCTGTCGGTGTCGATGAACACGCTGGTGTAGCCCATCGCGCCGAGGCGCTCGTAGACGGGCCAGCTGTAGTCGTCGATGGCCTCGGTCTTCGAGGAGTACGGAGCGCGGAACAGGGTCGTGGTGATGCCGGCCGCACCGGCGAGGGCGAGCTGCGACTGGGCGATCTCCCGCTTCACCCGGGCCTCGCTCTGGTACGAGAGGTCCACATGGGTGAAGGTGTGGATGCCGACCTCGTTGCCCTCGTCGACCATCCTGCGGACGGTGCCGGGGTAGCGGGAGATCATCGAGCCGACGAGGAAGAAGGTGCCCGGCACGTCGTTCTCGTCCAGGATGTCCAGCACCTTCCCGCTCCACTCGGGGTCCGGGCCGTCGTCGAAGGTGAGCACGATGGTCTTGTCCGGCACGGACTGCGTACGGGCGGTGCCCCCGGGGAAACTCAGGATGGGCCCGCCCTCCAGGACCTCGTCGGGCACCGTCTTCGCGGAGGCGTCCGAGCGCACCCGCTGGTCGTTCCCGACCTCGGCGCGCAGATAGCCGTCCAGGAGCATCGTGACGACGAGCCCGAGGAGCAGCACCAGGGCCATGATCACCCGGGGCCGGGGGACGGCCTGGCGGCCCATCCGGCCGATTCCGCGGGGGGTGGCGTGGCGGCGTCGTGACGTGGCCATCAGTCCGTGCCGCCCGTCGCGGGCGCCGAGGCTTCACCGGACGGGAGGGCCCCGCCGGATCCGGGCGGTGCGGGCGCGCCGCTCGGGGGCGTGGTGCCCTGACCCGGCCGGTAGCCGGCGCCCGGTCCGGCCTCCGCGTCCCCGTCGAAGGGCATCAGTTGTGAGGGGGTCAGGGATATGCCGCCCATGAAGGCGAGGCCCAGCACCCCGGCGTACCCGAGGCACAGGGTGCCGAGCAGCAGGCCGGCGCGCCGGAGCAGCTTCGCCCGCCGTCCGGAGCTGTCCACGAAGACGGGGCCTCCCTGGGGGTGGCCTGCGGAGCGGGACGGGGCGGCGTGGGCCCTGCGTCGGCCGCGTGGAGCGGGGATGTTCTCGATGACGGGGTCGGATTGCATGTGCGCATGGTCGCCAGGCCTGATGTGAGAAGGCTTGAGCCTTTCTGGCCGCCGGCTGTGAGGGGAGCGCGAACCTGTCGGGTCACTGAGAGTGAGGCGCGGTGCGGCGGATCCACCGGTAGCTCCACGAACCCTTATTCGAAAGGGAGTTGAGGGATTCGAAAAGAGTCCGGGGATGCCGTCCCATGAGTTCTCTGTGTCGTTGCGTGACCCCGTGATGTGAGAGGTTCGAGCGGACGGGGTGGCATCCACCGCTGCCCCGGGACTCCCCTCCAGGACAGGTGCACACACTCATGCAAAGGCGCGCTCGGGCCCACACGGCCCAGGGGTCTGTCCGGCGGATCTTCGCGGGCCCACGAGGATCCGCCCTGGCCGGGCTGCTCGCGCTCGGCCTTGCCTGCTCGGCCTGCTCTGCGGGCGGTGTCGCCGACCAGGCCGGCGGGGCCCCCTCGCCACCGGCGGCACAGACCCGCTACGCGCCGTACGTCAGTGCGACGACCGCCGCCACGACGGACCGTGCCGGTGCGCCCGACACCTACAACCTGGCCTTCGTCACCTCCGACGCCTCCAGTTGCTCGCCCCTCTGGGGCGGCTCCACGGCGCTCACCTCCGAGGCGGTCGCGGCACGCGTCGGCGAGCTGACCGCCGCCGGGGCTGACGTCAGGGTCTCCTTCGGCGGCGCCGCGGGCACCGAGGCGGCGCTGGCCTGCGACAGCGCCCAGGAGCTGGCGGACGCCTACGCGAAGGCGCTCGACGCCGTCGGAGCCACCGCTGCGGACTTCGACATCGAGGGTGACGCGCTCACCGACACCGCCTCCGTCACCCGTCGCAACGAGGCCGTCGCCCTGCTCCAGGAACAGCGCGACCTCGATGTCACCTACACCCTGCCCGTGATGCCCGACGGCCTGGAGGACACCGGGACCGCCCTCCTCCGGGACGCGGTGGACCAGGGGGTGGAGATCGCGGCGGTGAACATCATGGCGATGAACTACAGCACCTCCCACGACGGCGACATGGGCGACTACGCGGAGAGCGCCGCGCAGGCCGCCCACGACCAGCTCGTGGAGGTCCTCGGGCTGTCGCGGGACGACGCGTGGAAGGCGCTGCACATCACGGTGATGATCGGGGTCAACGACGTGGCGGGGGAGACCTTCACCCTCGCGGACGCGGCCTCCCTGCGCTCCTACGCCACCCGTCGGGGCGTCGGCGCGCTCTCCATGTGGGCGTCCTTCCGCGACCAGCAGTGCGCGCCGGGTGTGAACGCCGCGAAGGCCTCGGACACCTGCAGCGGAGTCCGGCAGGAAGCCGGCGCGTTCGCCGAGGCGCTCGGCGGCTGACAGTCGGTGTTCTTCGCACACTCGGGACGGCGCACCCGCCGCCCGGTGGGGAACGGAGCGGCGACGGCAGGCGCCGCTCAGTGCGGCCCGGACTCCCGGACCAGCGTCATCAGCGCCCGCGCCCCCGGGCTCAGAGCACCTGCGGGCGGGAGCACCACCACGCTCTCGTAGAACGGTCGGTGGGATCCCTCCAGCTCGACCGCGACCAGACCGTCCGCCTCCGGCTTCCGCCAGAAGTGGTGCGGCACCACGGCGATCCCCAGGCCCTCGTGCACCAGTTCCAGCAGGCTGTGCACGTCGCTGACCTCCAGCGCCACGGTGCGGCGCACCCCCGCCGCGGCGAAGGCCTCGTCCGCCGCCCGGCGGGGACCCCAGTCCGGGTGGAAGTCGATGAACGACTCGCCGCGCAGGTCCTCCCATCCCGCCGGGGTGCCCTCCTGGGCGAAGCGGTGGCCGGGGGCGCACAGGACGACCATGGGTTCCCGTGCCAGCGGGACGAGTCCGCCCCGCCACTCCGGCGGGCTGACGGTCGCCGCGAAGGCGAGGTCCAGCCGCCCGCCCGCGACGCCCTCCAGCAGGCTGGAGGTCCCCTCCTGCCTGAGCCGGATCTCCATGTGCGGGTGCTCCCGGTGGAAGGCCGCGAGCAGCCGGGCCGTGCTGACCCCGGCCACACACTGCTCCACCCCCAGAGTCAGGGTGCCGCGGAGCAGCCCGCGCACGGCGTCCACGGCGTCCCGCGCCGCGCGTGCGCCCGCCAGGGTGCGCTCCGCCTCGACCAGCAGCGCGGCCCCGGCCTCGGTGAGCCGGACCGAACGCGTGGTGCGGCTGAACAGCGGCGTCCTCAGCTCCTGCTCCAGTGCGCGCACCGACGCCGAAAGGCCGGACTGGGACACCGCCAGCCGCTCGGCCGCCCGGGTGAAGTGCTGCTCCTCGGCGACGGCGACGAAGTGCTCCAGCTGACGCAGTTCCATGATTCAGCAATCTATCCGATCAATCCCAGCGGAATCTCCTGTTGGACCGCTGGATCCTTCTCCGACAGTCTTGGACACGAGCTCCTGACCTGGAGCGCTGGACCGTGTCCCGTGGAGTGCCCGCATGTACCTTCCGTCCGCCGACCGCTACGACGCCATGCCCTACCGGCGCACCGGACGCAGCGGCCTGCTGCTGCCCGCGCTGTCGCTCGGCCTCTGGCACAACTTCGGAGGCGACCGGACCCCGGAGAGCCAGGGCGAGATCCTCCGCAGGGCCTTCGACCTCGGCATCACCCACTTCGACCTCGCCAACAACTACGGCCCGCCCCCCGGCTCCGCAGAGATCGCCATGGGGCGCGCCCTGAGGACCGACTTCGCCGGGCTCCGTGACGAGATCGTCGTCTCCACCAAGGCGGGCTACCACATGTGGGAGGGCCCGTACGGGGAATGGGGCTCCCGCAAGTACATGCGGTCCTCGCTGGACCAGAGCCTGACCCGGCTCGGTCTCGACTACGTCGACATCTTCTACTCGCACCGCTTCGACCCCGACACCCCGCTCGAGGAGACCATGGGCGCCCTCGACACGGCGGTGCGGCAGGGCAAGGCGCTCTACGCGGGAATCTCCAACTACTCCGCCGAGCAGACCCGCGAGGCCGCCCGCATCCTGAACGAGCTGGGAACCCCCCTCCTCATCCACCAGCCGCGCTACTCCATGCTCGACCGCTGGGTGGAGGACGGACTGCTGGACACCCTCGACGAGCTCGGCACCGGCTCCATCGCGTATTCCCCGCTGGAACAGGGCATCCTGTCGGACCGTTACCTGAACGGCATCCCGGACGGCTCGCGCGCGGCGGGGACCAGCCCGTTCCTCTCCGCCGAGGCCGTCACCCCCGACCTGGTCGGCCGGCTGGGCGCGCTGAACGACCTGGCCCGTGAACGCGGTCAGTCCCTCGCCCAGATGGCGCTGGCCTGGGTGCTGCGCGGAGGCAGGGTCACCTCCGCGGTCGTCGGCGCGAGCAGCGTCGCCCAGCTGGAGAACAGCGTCCAGGCGGTGCGCGGGCTGGAGTTCGGCGAGGACGAGCTCGCCCGCATCGCGGAGCTCGTCAAGGGCACCGCCCGCCCCTGACGGGCCGCGCGGTCCCGGGCCTTCCGCCGCGCGCCTACCGTGCGGCGGAAGGCTTCACCGGACTGGACCAGTGACAGATCATCGAGGCCCTGGCCCGGCGCTGTCCCGGCGCGTACGGTGATCCGGCACGAAGATCCTCCGGCCGGCGACGGACGGGGGACCGACCGACCAGCGACAGGACCGCCCACCGTGAAGATCCTCGTCAGCGCCGACATGGAGGGCGCCACCGGAGTCACCTGGCCGGCCGACGTGCTGCCCGGTACACCGCAATGGGAGCGGTGCCGTTCCCTCTTCACCTCCGACGTCAACGCCGCCGCCCTCGGCTTCCTCGACGCCGGCGCGGACGAGGTGCTCGTCAACGAGGCGCACTGGAGCATGCGCAACCTCCTCCTGGAGCAGCTCGACGAGCGGGTCCAGATGATCACCGGCAGACACAAGACGCTCTCCATGGTCGAGGGCATCCAGCACGGTGACGTCGACGGCCTCGCCTTCGTCGGCTACCACACGGGCGCCGGGACGGAGGGCGTGCTCGCCCACACCTACCTGGCCAACTCCATCACCGGCGTCTGGCTGAACGGTGTCCGCGCGAGCGAGGGGCTGCTCAACGCCCATGTCGCGGCGGAGTACGGAGTCCCGGTCGTCCTGGTCACCGGCGACGACCTGACCTGCGTGGACGCCGCCGGCTACGCCCCGGACGCCCGCACGGTCGCCGTCAAGGACTACGTCTCGCGGTACGCCGCGGTGTGCCGCACCCCGGCACGGACCGCGGCGGACATCAGGGCGGCCGCCGCCGAGGCGGCCCCGCTGGCCGTCCGCCGCCCGCCCGTGACCAGCGGCTCCTACCGGGTGGAGCTGGAGTTCGACGCCGAGCATCTGGCGGGCGCCGCCACCGTGGTCCCGGGCGTGGCGGTGTGCGGCGAGCGCCGGGTCGGTTACACCAGCGGGACGATGTACGAAGGAATTCGCACGTTCAAGGCGGTGACGACGATCGTGTCGGCCGCCGTGGAGGAACAGTATGGCTGAGGCGGACCACCCCACCGGACCCGTCGACGAGCAGGCGCTCGGCGAATCGGTCACCTTCACCTCCGAGCTCATCCGCATCGACACGTCCAACCGCGGCGACGACAGCTGCCGGGAGCGCCCCGCCGCCGAGTACGTCGCCGAGCGGCTGGCCGCGGCCGGGGTGGAGCCCGCTCTCCTGGAGCGCACCCCCGGCCGGACCAACGTGGTCGCGCGGATCGAGGGCACCGACCCGTCGGCGGACGCCCTGCTGGTCCACGGTCACCTGGACGTGGTGCCCGCCGAGGCGTCCGACTGGACGGTGCACCCCTTCTCGGGCGAGGTCCGCGACGGCGTCGTCTGGGGGCGCGGCGCCATCGACATGAAGAACATGGACGCCATGGTCCTCGCCGTCGTCCGGGCCTGGGCGCGCGCGGGTGTCCGGCCACGCCGCGACATCGTCATCGCCTACACGGCCGACGAGGAGGCCAGCGCGCGCGACGGGGCGGGATTCCTCGCCGACCGGCACCGTGACCTCTTCGCCGGGTGCACCGAAGGCATCAGCGAGTCCGGGGCCTTCACCTTCCACGCCGGACCCGGCATGTCGCTCTACCCCATCGCGGCGGGGGAGCGGGGAACGGGATGGCTCAAGCTGACCGCCGAGGGCAGGGCCGGTCACGGATCCAAGGTCAACAGGGCCAACGCCGTCAGCAGGCTCGCCGCCGCCGTCGCCCGGATCGGTGAGTACGAGTGGCCCGTCAGGCTCACCCCGACCGTCCGCGCCGCCCTCGTCGAGATCGCGGCCCTCCACCACATCCGGGTGGACCCCGACGCTCCCGGCTTCGACGTCGACGAGGTCCTCGGGAAGCTGGGGCCCGCGGCCGCGCTGATCGCGCCGACCGTGCGCAACAGCACCAACCCGACGATGCTGGAAGCGGGTTACAAGGTCAACGTCATCCCAGGCCACGCCACCGCCCGCATCGACGGACGGATGGTGCCGGGCGGTGAGGAGGAGTTCCACGAGACGCTCGACCGGCTGACCGGCCCCGGGGTCGAGTGGGAGTTCGAGCATCGGGAGATCCCGCTCACAGCGCCCGTGGACTCACCCACGTTCGCGAAGATGCGCGCGGCCGTGGAGCTCTTCGACCCCGGCGCGCACGCCGTCCCGTACAGCATGTCCGGCGGCACCGACGCCAAGCAGTTCTCCCGCCTCGGTATCACCGGCTACGGCTTCTCACCGCTGAAGCTGCCCGTCGGCTTCGACTACCAGGCGCTGTTCCACGGCGTGGACGAGCGGGTCCCCGTCGACGCCCTGCACTTCGGTGTCAGGGTCCTGGACCACTTCCTGCGTCACGCCTGACCCGGACCGGACCCGCACGACCCGGCCGAAACCGCACCGCGGCGGTGCGCCCACCAGCGGCGCACCGCCCGACCGAAGAGGGGGAACCCGACCATGGTGTCCACAGCGGCGTACGGCACTTGGCCGTCACCGATCGACGCGGCGCTGGCCGCGTCGCACGACGGGCGGCCCGAGTTCGTCGGAACGGTCGGCGACGAGGTGTGGTGGACGGAGCCGCGCCCCGCCGAGGGCGGCCGCCGCGCCCTCGTGCGCCGCACGGCCGACGGCACCATCCGGTCTGCGCTCCCCGAACCGTGGAATCCGCGCAGCCGGGTCATCGAGTACGGCGGAACCCCCTGGGCCGGGTCGGAGCGGGAGGAAGGCGGACCGCTCGTCGTCTTCGTCCACTTCCCCGACCAGCGGCTCTACGCCTACGCGCCGGACGGCCCCGACCAGCCGTGGCCGCTCACCCCGGAGTCGGGTCCCGGCGGCGGACTGCGCTGGGTGGACCCGCAGTTGCACCTCGGCCGTGGCGAGGTGTGGTGTGTGCTGGAGGAGTTCACCGGACCGTCGCCGACCGACGTCCGGCGGGTGATCGCCGCCGTACCCCTGGACGGATCGGCCGCGGACGACCGGGGCTCCGTCCGTGAACTCACCGACGACAGCCACAGGTTCGTCACCGGCCCCCGACTCTCCCCCGACGGCCGGCGAGTCGCCTGGATCGCGTGGGACCATCCGCGGATGCCGTGGGACGGCACCGTCGCGATGGTGGCGGACGTCCGAGAAGGCCGTTTCACGGACGTCCGTCCGCTGGTCGGGGGCGCCGACGAGTCGGTCGTGCAGGTCGAATGGGACCGTGACGGGTCCGTGCTCTTCGTGTCGGACGTGGCGGGCTGGTGGGAGCTCCACCGGATCAGGCCCGACGCGGCGGCGCCCGCCGACAGGATCTGCGGCGGCCGGAACGAGGAGTTCGGCGGGCCGCTCTGGAGGATCGGCCTGCGATGGTTCCACCTCCTGGACAACGGCCTGATCGCGGTCATCCACGGCCGGGGTACCACCACCCTCGGGGTGCTCGACCCGGAGACTGGCGAACTCGTCGACGCCGTGGGGCCGTGGACCGCCTGGGTCGAGACGATCGCCGTCCAGGACACCAGGGTCGTGGGCATCGCCGCGAGCCCTCACACCTCGTACGAGGTCGTGGAACTGGACACCGCCACCGGACACACCCGCGCCATCGGGGCGCCCCACCAGGACGCCGTCGACCCCGCCCTCTGTCCCGAGCCGGTGATCCGCACCTTCACCGGACCCGGCGGCCGGGAGATCCACGCCCATGTGTACCCGCCGCGGCATCCCGGATTCACCGCACCCGAGGGGGACCTGCCGCCCTACGTGATCTGGGCGCACGGCGGCCCCACCGGCCGGTCACAGCTCGTACTCGACCTCGAGGTCGCCTACTTCACCTCCCGCGGGATCGGCGTCGCCGAGGTGAACTACGGCGGGTCCACCGGCTACGGCCGCGCCTACCGCGAACGGCTCCGCGAGCAGTGGGGCGTCGTCGACGTGGAGGACTGCGCTGCCGTGGCCACCGGGCTCGCGGAGGAGGGATCGGCCGATCCGGCACGGCTGGCGATCCGGGGCGGGAGCGCCGGGGGCTGGACCACCGCCGCGTCCCTCGTCCAGACCGACGTCTACGCCTGCGGCGCCATCAGCTACCCGATCCTCGACCTCGCGGGCTGGGCGACCGGTGAGACGCACGACTTCGAGTCCCAGTACCTGGAGTCACTCGTGGGCCCGTACGCCGAGGTGCCCGAGCGCTACCACGAACGCTCACCCGTGCATCACACGGACCGCCTCACCGCGCCGTTCGTCCTGCTCCAGGGGCTTGACGACCCCATCTGCCCGCCCGTCCAGTGCGAGCGCTTCCTCGCCGCCGTCGAAGGACGGGGCATCCCGCACGCCTATCTCGCCTTCGAGGGGGAGGGACACGGCTTCCGTCGCGCCGACACCGTCAGGAGCGCCCTGGAGGCCGAACTCTCCCTGTACGCACAGACATTCGGCCTCGACCGCCCCGACGTCCCCCGGCTGGAGCTGAGGAAGTGACCCTGGAGCCCCTGGCCCGCCCCGCCAGACTGCGGCCCGGTGCCCGGGTCGCGGTCGTCTCGCCGAGCGGACCCGTACCGGCCGACCGCCTGGAGCGAGGTCTCGACCTCCTGCGTGGATGGGACCTCGACCCGGTCGTGGCACCGCACGCACGGGACACCCACCCACGGCTGGGGCACCTGGCAGGGACGGACGAACACCGCGCCGAAGACCTCCAGGAGGCGTGGTGCGATCCGTCGGTGGACGCGGTGCTGTGCGCCAGGGGAGGGTACGGCGCCCACCGCATGGTCGATCTGCTCGACTGGACCGCCATCCGCGCCGCCGGGCCGAAGGTCTTCGTCGGCTACAGCGACATCACCGTGCTGCACGAGGCGTTCGCGCTGCGGGCCGGCTTCTCGACCCTGCACGGCCCCATGGTCGGGACGGAGGTCTTCCTCAAGGACGCCCCCACCCAGCAGTCGCTCCGCACCACCCTGTTCGAGCCGGAGGCGGTACGCACCGTCGGCCTGGACACCGCGGCGGCGCTGGTGCCGGGCACCGCCCGGGGGGTCACCTACGGCGGATGTGTCAGCCTGCTCGCGGCGGACGCCGGCACCCCCGGGGCGCGGACCTCGGCCGAGGGCGGGCTGCTGGTGATCGAGGACATCGGGGAGGAGCCCTACCGGCTCGACGGCATCCTCACCCGGCTGCTGCGCATCGGCGCCCTGGACGGCGTGGCCGCGGTGGTGTGCGGCTCCTGGGAAGGGTGCGGGCCCTACGAGGGGGTGCGGGCGGTGCTCGCCGACCGGCTCGGCGGCCTCGGGATCCCGGTGGTCGAGGAGTTGGGTTTTGGGCACGGCCCCACCGCGCTGACCGTCCCGCTCGGCGTGCCCGCGGTGCTGGACGCCCCGGCCGACGGCCGGTGCACGCTCACCTTCGAGGTGCCCGCGCTGGTGTGAGGGTCGGTGCCGCCGGCGGTCCTGTGGCTGCCGGCGCAACACCCCGCGGAAAGTGCGGTCCTGTGCGTTGACAGCGGTATGAGGTGTGTCACAGCATGGCCGGGCCCGGTACTTACCGGTCGGTAGGGTGTCCTCGGTGTGGAGGTCCATGTGTCGCGCGCTGTGCCCAGATTCCGCCGCCCACTCACGTTGATCGCCGGGGCGGCGCTGCTCGTCCCGCTCGCCCTGACGGCCGCTCAGCCCGCCGCGGCGGCGGACGGATACACGGTCACCCCGCTGGAGTTCACCGTTCGCGCCGGTGACCGTACCTGCGTCGTCGACGCCGACCTCTACCGGCCGGACGGTGTCGACGCCGGGCATCCCGCCCCGGCGGTCCTCGCGACCAACGGCTTCGGCGGCAGCAAGGACGACGGCTCCACCGACGTCATCGGCGCCTCCTTCGCCGAGCGGGGCTACGTATCCCTCGTCTACTCGGGTCTGGGATTCGGCAAGTCCGGCTGCCTGATCACGCTGGACGACCCCGCGATCGACGGCAGGGCAGCATCCGGGCTCGTCGACTTCCTCGCGGGCTCCCGCGCCGCCGACGACGGCACCAGGGCCGACTACGTCAGCTCCGACGGACCGGGCGACCCGGTGGTCGGGATGATCGGCGGTTCCTACGGCGGGGCCATCCAGATGGCCACGGCCTCCACCGACCACCGGGTGGACGCCCTCGTACCGCTCATCACCTGGAACGACCTCTCCTACTCGCTCGCCCCCAACGCGACCGGAGCGACCGGCGGTGTCTCCTCCGACACGCCCGGGGTCTTCAAATGGCAGTGGACCAACGGCTTCTACCTGATGGGAGAAGGGCAGCACCTGCTGGTGCCGAGCCTCGACCCCTCCCGGTTCGGCAGCCTCTCCTGCCTCCACTTCGCGGCGAAGGCCTGCGACACCATCCGGCTCCTGAACTCCGGCCGCTACCCGGACGCCGCCGCCCGGGAGATGCTGACGTACGCGCGGAGCGTCTCGCCCGCCTCCTATCTGTCCGGTGTCACCGCGCCCACGCTGCTCGTCCAGGGCCAGGCGGACAGCCTGTTCAACCTCAACGAGGCCACCGCCACCTACCGGAAGCTCGAGGCCCAGGGCACCGAGACGAAGATGATCTGGCAGGCCTGGGGCCACAGCGGTGGCTCGGTGCCCGGAGAACTCGACCTCGGCCAGGGCAATCTGGAGACGAGCTACGTCGGGCAGCGGATCCTCTCCTGGTTCGACCGCTACCTCCGGCACGACGAGAGCGCGGGCACCGGACCGGAGTTCGCCTACTACCGTGACTGGGCGAGCGGCTACGGCACCGCTGCCTCGGTGCCGGCCCTGTCCCGCGCCATGTACCTCTCGGGCGACGGCTCGCTCGTGGACAGCCGCTCGAAGGTCACCCGGGGCAGTCGCCAGTACACCAACCTGCTGCTGCCGACCAGCCACTCCGAGAGCTCCCTCGCCGGACTCATCGGGCTGTCGGACCCGGCCCCGTACGACACCAAGGGCACCCACCTCGCCTGGACCAGTGCCCCGCTGACCTCGCCGGTGGACGTCGTCGGAGCGCCGAAGGCGACCTTGAAGGTCGTCTCGCCGAAGACGGAGCGGGTGCAGAACAGCGGGGACGCGGCGGACAAGCTCGTACTCTTCGCGAAGGTGTACGACGTGGCACCCGACGGCACTCAGAAGCTGGTGAACCGGCTGGTCGCCCCGGTGCGCGTCCCCGACGTCACCCGCCCCTTCACCGTCGAGCTGCCCGGCATCGTGCACCGGTACGAGGCCGGACACCGGCTGCGCTTCGTGATCGCGGGAAGTGACACGGCCTACTTCGGCAACCGGGGCATCAAGCCGGTGACCGTGGTCAGCGCCCCGCAGGACACCGGCGTCCTGGAGCTTCCCGTGGTCGGCTGACCGTCACCCGTACGGCCCTGCTCCGCAGCACCCCGGACCCCTGGTCGAGTCATCCTGGGGTCCGGGGACCGCTGTTCCCGGACCCGGCACCAGGAACCGGCGAAAGGGCTGGCCGTCATGAGTCCCAAGGATGTGTCCAGCGAGACCAAGGGCGCCTTCGCCCCTGCCAGGATCGCCGTCATCGTGCTGGCCGTACTGGCGATCGTCTTCATCTGCGTGAACACCGCGGAGGTCACCATCCGCGTGATCATCCCGAAGGTCACGATGCCGCTCTGGGCCGCGCTGCTGGGAGTCTTCGTGGCAGGAGGGCTCTGCGGGGCCTACCTCTTCCGCAGTCGCTCCAAGCGATAGCCGGGGCCCGCTCCCCGCTCCACCCCGTGCCCCGCCGTTCCGCCACGGAACCGGCCTGAACGGTGCCGCCGGGGGTACGCGGGGGTCAGCGGGCTCCACACACGGTACAGACGCACCGGACGTCCGCGGGCGACGGAGAGGATGAGTACGTGCGGACTGTCGGAGTGGAGGAAGAGCTCCTGCTCGTCGACGCGGAGAACGGCGAACCCCAGGCCCTGTCCACGGCGGTACTGGCCCTTGCCGAGCGACGGACCGAGGGCGCCTCGGTCTTCGAGACCGAACTGCACGATCAGCAGCTGGAGTTCGCGACCGAGCCACGCGACTCGATGGCCGACCTGGCGCAGGAGATCCGCCGGTGGCGGGCGGAGGCGGCCCGGAGCGCGGCTGACGCGGGCGCCGCGGTCGCGGCCCTGGCGACCTCGCCGCTGCCGGTCGGACCCGCGATAGGCCAAGGCGAGCGCTACCGGTGGCTCGCGCGGAAATTCGGTCTGACGGCCCAGGAGCAGCTGACCTGCGGCTGCCATGTCCACGTGTCGGTGGAGTCGGACGACGAGGGCGTGGCCGTGCTGGACCGGGTGCGGGCCTGGCTCCCCGTACTGCTCGCACTCAGTGCGAACTCCCCCTTCTGGCAAGGCCAGGACAGCGAGTACGACAGCTACCGCAGCATGGTCTGGGGGCGCTGGCCCTCGGCGGGGCCCGTGGAGGTGTTCGGATCGGCGGACCGCTATCACCAGGAGGTCCAGGCACTGATCGACACGGAGGTGCTGCGGGACGCGGGGATGATCTACTTCGACGCACGTCTGTCGCACCGCTACCCCACCGTGGAGATCAGGGTCGCGGACGTCTGCCTCGACCCCGCCGACACCGTGCTGCTCGCCACCCTCGCCCGCGCACTGGTCGAGACGGCCGCGCGTGCCTGGAAGGCCGGTGAACCGCCCGCCCCCGTCCCGGTCGGCGTCCTGCGGATGGCCACGTGGCAGGCCGCCCGTTCGGGCGTGGACGGCCGGCTGCTCCATCCGGTCACCATGCGGCCCGAGCCGGCGGCCGACGTCGTACGCGCCCTGTTCACGCATGTGAGCGACGCGCTGGAGGACAGCGGCGACTCCCGGCAGGCGGACGAGGCCTTGCGCGCCGTCCTCACGCGGGGCACCGGCGCCCGGACCCAGCGGGAGCTGCTCTCCGGCTCGGAGGGGCTGCGCGCCGTGGTGAGGGAGTGCGTCGCCAGGACAAGCGGCTGATCCGCGCAGCCGATCCGCGCGGTGGCGCGTGTTCACGGTCTTTCGGCCGAACACGCTGACACGCGGTGGCCGGTGCGGTGAGGATGGGGCGCATGCGTACCCGTGTGGTCCTCGACGCCCCGTCCAACCTGGGGCTTCGGCCCCCCGCCCCCGGCACGGTGCCCGGCTGCTACAAGCTGGCCGGCGCGCTCCGCGAGCGTCGCATCGTCCAGCGGCTCGGAGCGCTGGAGGGCGGCGTGGTCGTGCCCCCGCGCTACGACCGCGGGGACTGGCGGGAGGGTGACGGAGTCTTCAACGCCGCGGCGATCGCCCGCTACACGCGCACGCTCGCCGACCGCATCGAGGGCCACGTCCGGGCGGGTGAAGTCCCCGTGGTCCTGGGTGGGGACTGTTCCATCCAGCTCGGCGCGGCGCTCGCCCTGAGGCGGATCGGGCGGTTCGGACTCGCCGCGATCGACGGATCGGCGGACTTCCGCCATCCGGGGAACAGCGACCGTATCGGCGCGGCCGGCGGGGAGGAACTCGCCCTGTCCACCGGGCGCGGACAGACCGACCTCACGGACCTGGAAGGGATCGGGCCCTATCTGCGGGACGAGGACGTCCGGCTCTTCGGCATGCGTGACGGTGACGAGGACCGTGCCGAGCTGACCGCACTGAAGATCACCCACGCCACGGTGGGAGAGATCAGGGAGTGGGGGCCGGCCGAGATCGCCCGCGCCGTCGTTCAGACGCTCGAGGCCGATGTCCTGGACGGCTTCTGGGTCCACCTCGACGCGGACGTACTCGATCCGAGCGTGATGCCCGCCGTCGACAGCCCGGACGACGGCGGGCTGTCGCCCGGTGAACTCGCCGCTCTCCTCGCCCCGCTGGTCCGCTCCCCCCGATGCGTGGGGCTCAACGTCACCATCTACGACCCCGATCTCGACCCGGAGGGCACAGCGGGCGACCTCCTGACCGACCTGGTCGTCGGCGCCTTCACCGAAGGCGAAGGGGAGGCTCCCTGACGGGCGTTGACGCCCGTCGACGTGCCCGCTCCCTCAGGCGGGCACGTTGCGGTCGACGTACTCGAAGACCGAACCGTCCGGATGCAGGGCGATGAGATTACGACCCGCCGGCGTGGGCACCGGGCCCGCGACGACCCTGGCGCCCACCCTGGTCAGCGCGGCGTGGGCCTCGTCCACGTCCTTGACGGCGATCGTCGCCGAGACCTTGCGCAGGACCTCCAGTTCCGACTCCGGCCCGCTCATCAGGAGGAAGCAGCCGATGGCGGCGACCGACACCCCGCCGCGCTCGAAGCGCAGTGCCGGAGTGCCGGTGAGGCCCTCGTAGAAGGCCACCGAGGCCTCCAGGTCGTCGACACAGATGCGCAGCGTGGTTCCCAGGATCTCCATGCACTTGAGGGTAGTTGCCACCCCCGGATGATGTGATCGGTTCGCCCGCCGGGACCCGGTCAGACCCGGCAGAGCACCTCGCCGTGCGGGACCATGAACCACCCGTCCGGGTCCTCGCCCCAGGTGCGCCAGGCGTCCGCGATCGCCGTCAGCTGCCCTTCGTCGGCGTGTCCACCCTCCACGGCCAGTTTCGCGTAGACCGACGCCGTGGTCCGGTCCGCCCAGAGGCCGCTCCACCACGCCCGGTTCTCCGGGGTCGCGAAGCACCAGGACGCGGCCGTCGGGGTGATGTCGGTGAATCCGGCCTGACGGGCCCAGGACAGCAGCCGGCGGCCCGCGTCGGGCTCGCCGCCGTTGCCCCGGGCCACCCTGCGGTACAGCTCCAGCCACTCCCTCATGCCCGGTACCTCCGGGTACCAGGCCATCGCCGCGTAGTCGCTGTCGCGGGCCGCGACGACACCACCGGGTCGGCACACCCGCCGCATCTCCCGAAGCGCCTGGACCGGATCGCCGACGTGCTGGAGGACCTGGTGAGCGTGGACCACGTCGAAGGAATCGTCCGGGAAGTCCAGGGAGTGGACATCGGCGGTGGTGAACTCCACGTTGTCCAGGCCGCGTTCGGCGGCAGCCGCGGCGGCCTGCTCCAGGACCTCGCCACTGGCGTCGACGCCCGTCACACGTCCCGGCGCCACCAGGGCGGCGAGATCCGCCGTGATGGTGCCCGGTCCGCAGCCGACGTCCAGAACCGTCTGGCCCGGCCGGAGTTCACCGATCAGGTAGGCCGCCGAGTTGGCGGCGGTCCGCCACTGGTGCGAGCGCAGAACCGACTCGTGGTGGCCGTGGGTGTAGACCGCTGTTTCCTTCGGCATGGCCGTACGTCCTCTCGTGGACCTCAGTCGCAGGCGATGCCTCCACGGTACGCCGGGATGTCGTATCTTGAGATCGACGTCTTGCTATATGGACAATCAGATGGGCATCGGGCAGTACACGGTCAACGCCTCCGGCAGCTTGTCGATGAGCAACTCGGTCCCGGAGTGCGCCACTTCACCGTCGAAGGCGTACGGCGTGCCCGGTGCGAGTCCCGCGATCCGGACCTTGCGGCGCCGTACCGCGGCGTGGACGGGTGACCGGGTGAGCGGGCCGGCGATCGCCGCGGCGAGAAGCCGGAGCCCCGGGGTGCGTCCGCCGTGGACGACACGCACGTCCAGCAGTCCGTCCGCCAGGTTGTGCCGGCGGCCCGGTGCCGGGCCCACCCGCCGGAACATGCCGTTGCCCACGAAGAGCAGCCACAAGGGGCGTCGCCGCCCCTGGAGTTCGGCCGTGAGCGGCCGGCTGCCGCGCAGCGCCTCGAAGGCCGCCAGCACCCCTGCGGGCCATCCGCCGATCCTCGGGGACCAGTGCTCCCGGGTCCGTACGAGCTCCGGATAGACACCCAGGCTGAAGGCGTTGAGGAAGTAGCCGGGTGCCCCGTCCGGCCCGTTCGGGCCCGGCCGGAAACGTCCCACATCGACCCGCACGGCATCCCCGGAGGTGAGGGCGGCCGCCGTGTCGTGGACGGTCTCGATGCCGAGGTCGTACGCGAAGTGGTTGAGCGTGCCGCCCGGGAAAACGGCGAGAGGCCTGCCGTGGGTAGCCGCCACGGCCGCCGCCATGTTGACGGTCCCGTCGCCTCCGCACACCCCCAGGGCCTTCCCCTCCCGGGCCGCCTTCTCCATGCATCCCCGCAGATCGTCGGGCGCGCACTCCACCGTCTCCGCGAGCGGCAGTACGTCGCGGATGAGGCCCGCCGCGGCGGTCGCGGAGCCCGACTCCCTGTTGACGACCACCACCAGGTCCTTGCCCTGGGGCAGGGCCGGGGCCGAGGCCGGGGGCCTTCCGGGTGCGGGCAGCTGGCCGCGGGTCGGTACGACGCCGCGCAGCGCGAACGCCGCACCGACGCCGAGCGCCGCACCGGCCACCACGTCGCTCGGATAGTGGACCCCGGTGTAGACGCGGGACGCGGCCACGGCGGCCGCCACGGGCGCCACCACCGCGCCCCAGCCCTTCGACTCCAGGGCCACGCCCGTCGCGAACGCCGCAGCGGAGGCCGCGTGCCCGGAGGGGAAGGAGGTGGTGAACGGCTGCCGCTTCAACTGCCTCATGACCGGGACCAGATCCACTATCGGGCGCTCCCTGCGCACCGCCCCCTTGCCCACGGTGTTGATCGCGGCCGAGGCCACGGCGAGGGAGGCGACCCCGCGCAGGGCGGCCCTGCGGGAGCGGGCGCTGGAGCCCAGCGCCGCCATGCCCGCGGCGGCCCCGAACCAGAGCAGGCCGTGATTGGCGCTGCGGCTCAGTCGCGGCAGGACCGGCTCGGCGCCGGGCCAGTGTCTTTCGGCCACCCGCTGGAAGACAGCGAGATCGCGTTGATGGAACCAGGCCCGCCAGCGGCCGGGGGACGGCAGACTGTTCGATGTCGACATGCGACAGCGAATACCCTGAGACGGGCCGGTGAACCAGGAGGCACGCGCGGCGGGCCCCGTCGGAGACCGCCTGTCTTAGGGTGATATCTGATGGTACGCCCCCGCACCGCCTGCTTCGTGGGGCCGAATGCGTTGCCCGGACAAGTTTCCTGCCGTTAGCCTGCGTTCGTGATTCCGGTCATTGGCCGGAGTGTCGAACGGGATTGGCGGGCGATCATGGGGCGACTCGTCCCTGCGGTGACCAGGGCACTGGATGTTCTCGAGCTCTTCCTCCAGGGGGAGGGGACGCTTTCGGCCCCCGAGGTGACCCGCAAGCTCCAACTGCCCCGGACCACGGTCCACGAGCTGCTCACCACCCTCGCCGCGCGCTCCTACCTCGTGGCGGTGCCCGAACAGCCGGGCCGCTACCGGCTGGGCGTGCGTACGTACCAGCTGGGCAGCCGCTACGCCGAACAGCTCGACCTCGCGGCCGAGGGGCAGCAGGTGGCCCGGGAGGTCGCGGAGACCTGCGGTGAGACGGTCCACGTGGCGATCCTCGAGGACGCCGAGGTCATCTACATCGCCAAGGTGGACTCGACCCACGCCGTCCGCATGGTCTCCGCCGCGGGCCGCAAGCTCCCCGCCCACTGCACATCCGTCGGGAAGCTCCTGCTCGCCGCGCTTCCCGAGGCGGAGCTCGAGGCCCGCCTCGAGGGACGCGAGCTGGTCGCCATGACCGACAACAGCCTGACCGACGGCGAGGAGCTGAGGGCGGCGCTCGCGGTGGTCCGCAAGCGGGGCATAGCGGTGGAGCACCGTGAATCGAATCCGGACGTCAGCTGTGTGGCCGCCCCCGTCCGGGACAGGTCCGGACGCGTGGTCGCCGCGCTGTCCATCTCGGTGCCGATGATCCGCTGGAGCGAGGAGCGTGAGGCGGAGCTCGCCCAGCTCGCGGCAGGCGGGGCCGACGCGCTGTCCGGCCGCCTCGGCCACCACCGGAGCCAGCTGTGAGCGCCCGGGCCGAGGTGGCCGTGCGCGAGCAGGCCGTGCTGGGCGAGGGCCCCACCTGGGACGCGGAGGCGCAGCGGCTGATCTGGGTCGACATCCTCTCCTCCCGTGTCCACACCTACGACCCCTCGACCGGGAGCCGCACCGTGATGGTCACGGGCCAGCACGTCGGCGCGGCGAAGCCGCGGGCGGGCGGTGGCCTGGTGGTCGTCCTCCGGGACGGCATCGGACTCCACGACGCCGACGGCTCCTTCTCCTGGCTCGTCCACGACCCCGTCCCCGGGCGCCGGGGCAACGACGCGGCCGTGGCGCCGGACGGCGCGCTCTGGGCCGGCACCATGCGGTACGACGAGGCGGAGGGGGGCGGCAGCCTCTCCCGTACGGCGCCGGACGGCACGGTCAGCCTCGTTCCGGAGCGGGTGACGATCAGCAACGGCACCGGATGGAGCCCCGACGGCCGGCTGATGTACTACATCGACACGCCCACCCGTCGTGTCGACGTCTTCGACGTGGACGGCGAGCGGGTCCTGAACAGGCGAACCCTCGCGACCGTCGAGCAGGGCGCCGGATGGCCCGACGGGCTGACGGTCGACGCCGACGGCTGCGTCTGGGTGGCGCTGTGGGACGGTGCGGCGGTCCGGCGGTACACCCCCGACGGCCGTCTGGACAGGACCGTCGAACTGCCGGTACGCCGACCCACGGCGTGCGCCTTCGGCGGGTCCGGCCTCCGGGACCTGTACATATCGACCGCCCGCACCGGCCTGGACGCCCCCCACCCGCTGTCGGGTTCCCTGCTCGTACTGCCGGACGCCGGGCACGGAACGGCGGGGACGCCGTTCGCGGGGTGACCGGGTGACCTTGGCGGCCGGCTGGCCGGTGGGCAGGTGACCGGGCCGGCCGGAAACGATGAGGGCGTACGCGCGAGGCGTGCGCCGGGATGCGTATTTCCGGCTCGTTCCCGCGCCGGTGCGCGGGCGGACCCGGGGGAACCTCCGTATAAAGGGGCCTGAGGGCGACGCCGGCGTAGGGAGGCCCCGGGATGTACGGGAGCGAACGGACGCGGCCCCAGCGTTCCGACGAAGGCCACGGCCCGGTCAGGTACGGGCCGCCCGCGCCCGACCCCGGTCTTCCGGTGCTCCCGGAACTCGCCCGCGTGCTGGCGGCGTCGGCGGCCTGGACCCGGCCGGAGCCTCCTGGAGGAGGAACGATCCTGCGGGAGGCGGCGGGAGGCTACTGGCAGCGTAGAGGGCTGCACTGCGCCCCCGACGACATCGCGGCCGCCCCGGGTGCCCAGCCCCTGCTCGCGGCGCTGATCGCCGCGCACGGCGGCGATGTGCTCATGCCCCGGCCCTGCCCCGCCTCGTGGATGCCGCAGGCCCGCCTCCTCGGCCGGCCCGCCTACCACGTGCCCACGCCCGCCGAGTGCGGCGGCATCCCGGATCCGTACGCGTTGCTGGAGACGGTACGCAGAGTCCGTGCCGAGGGCGGCAGACCCCGGCTGCTCCTGATCTCGGTGGCCGACGACCCGACGGCCACCCTCGCGCCGCCGGAACTGCTCCGCGAGACCTGCGAGGCGGCCGTCTCCGAGGGGCTGCACATCGTCAGCGACGAGACCTGGCGCGACACCCTGCACCGGCCGCGCGAGACCGTGCTGCTGAGTCCCGCGGAAATGTGCCCGGACGACGTCACCGTCCTGACCGACCTCGCCGGGGCGCTCACCCCCGCCGCCTGGCCGGTGGCCGTCGCACGATTCCCGGCGACCGCCCGGGCCGGCGCACGCCGTGCCCGTGTCCTCGACTTCCTCACCGCGCTCGGAGCCCTCGTCGCGGAGCCCGTGGCCAGGGCCGCGGCGCACGCGCTGGGAGAACCCGACGCGGTCGCGGACCGGATCCGTCGGGCCGCGCGGCTCCAGGGCCAGGTGGCCTCCGCCGCGCACCGCGCGGTGCTCACCGCCGGAGCCCTGGCCAGGCCCCCGCAGGCCGGGCGGCACCTCTACGCCGATCTCGGCCCGCTGCGCTCCCGGCTGGCCGCCCGCGGGGTCACGGACTCCATGGAGCTGGAGGATCACCTGACGAGACGGCTCGGTGCCCCGGCCCCGGGGGGACACCGGTTCGGCGACGAGCTGGGGTCGCTGCGGGTCCGGCTGAGCACCGGACCCCTCCTCGGCTCAACCCCGGAGGAGCAGACGGAGTCCCTCACTGCGGTGGAGCCCCTGAAATTGCCCCACGTAGCCCGAGCACTGAGCATTTTCGCAGCAGCCCTCGACGAACTCCGATGACAGGAGCCTCTCGATGACGGAACAGACCGAGCGTCCGTTCGCCGGGGCCGGCCACGCGCCTCCGGGCCGCCCCGCCGCGACGCCGCGCCGTCCCGGCGAGATCCGGAGCTGGCCCCGTACCTTCGCCGACCGGCTCACCGCACCCCTCCCGGGTGTCAGGGGCATGACTCGCTTGGCGAGGGAGCGCGCTCTCCGGCCCAACGCCGAGGGGCTCCGGGGCATCCACCGGCTGCCGTACGCCCCCCAGCCGCTGCCCGCCGCGGACGCCTCCACGCTTGCCGTCACCTGGGCCGGACACGCGAGCTGGGTCGTCCGCATCGGCGGACTCACCGTCCTCACCGACCCGGTCTGGTCGCGCCGTATCCTCGGCACCCCCGCCAGGATCACCCCGGTGGGGGTGCGCTGGGAGGACCTGCCGCACATCGACGCCGTCCTCATCAGCCACAACCACTACGACCACCTGGACGCCCCCACCCTGCGCAGACTGCCGAGGGACACGCCCCTCCTCGTCCCCGCGGGCCTCGGCCGGTGGTGCCGGCGCCGCCGCTTCACCCGCGTCACGGAGCTCGACTGGTGGGAGTCGGTGGAACTGGGCGACGTGCGCTTCGACTTCGTCCCTTCCCACCACTGGTCCAAGCGCACCCTCCTGGACACCTGCCGGTCGCTGTGGGGCGGCTGGGTGCTCGGCGACTCCGGGGGGCGGCGCATCTACTTCGCCGGTGACACCGGGTACGGGCACTGGTTCGAGGAGATCGGCCGCCGCTACCCCGGCCTCGACCTGGCCATGCTGCCGATCGGCGCCTACGAGCCGCGCTGGTGGCTCTCGGACGTGCACACCGATCCCGAGGAGGCCGTGCAGGCCTACCAGGACCTCGGGGCACGGGCCATGGCACCCATGCACTGGGCGACGTTCCTGCTCTCCGCCGAACCGGTGCTGGAACCGCTGACCCGGCTCCGTACCGCCTGGCTGCGCGCCGGGCATCCGCGAGGTGACCTCTGGGACCTGCCCGTCGGCGGCTCCCGGGTCCTGGCGGCCTGATGCCAGGCCCGGGGCACCGGGCCCCGCCGTCAGGCCGGAGGCGGCGCAGGGCGGTCCCGGGCCGCCAGACGTGCCCGCAGCCGCCGCCACAGCGCCGGCGTCCCGCTGATCAGCACCGTCAGCACGACCGCGGCGAGCACACCCTCCCACGGCTCGGCGAAGAGCGAGCCGCCCAGGATGCCGATCAGCTGATACGTCGCAGCCCAGGCCAGGCAGGCGGGCACGTCACCACGGGCGAACTGCCGCAGCGGCATACCTCCCAGCAGACACGCCAGCATCACCGGTATGCGCCCGGCCGGAATCAGCCTGGACAGCACGAGCACCATGGTGTCGTGCTCGTCCAGCTTCCTCCGGGCCTGCGCGAGACGCTCGGGCGCCGCTCTGCGGGTGATCGCCTCCAGCCACTTCGAGCCGTTCCGCGACCCCACCCCGCGTTTGCCGAGCCAGTACAGGCACAGGTCCCCGAGGAAAGCCGCCGCGGAGGACACGGCGAACACCACGAGCAGGGCGACCGGTGAGCCCTGATGGAACGCCACCACGGCCGCCGTGCTCACCAGCGCACCCGTGGGCACCACCGGCAGCAGCGCTCCCACCGCCACGAGCAGGAACAGCGTCGGGTAGCCGACGGCCTGCTGCGTCGACTCCGTCGGCAGCTGCCGCAGCACTTCCTCCATCACCTGCGGGCCTCCGGTCTCACACACTCGCCGTGGCCCAGCCGGTGCACCGCGACGTCCGGTGCCACCCGGGCCGCCTGACGCGCGAACTCGTCGCCCGGGGAGTGGAACTCGTGCGGCCTGATCCCGTCCAGTCCGATCGGCCAGTACGTGCCGTAGTGCACCGGCACGGCCGACCGGGGGCCCAGCATGGCCAGCGCCTGAGCCGCGCGCCCGGCGTCCAGGTGGTGGTCGCCCAGGTTGGGTCCCCAGCCGCCGACCGGCAACAGGGCGACGTCCACCGGTCCCACCGCCTCGGCCATCTCGTCGAACAGCCCGGTGTCGCCGGCGAAGTACGTGCGCGCCTCGCCCTCGACGACGTACCCGAGCGCGGGCACCCGGTGCGGGCCGACCGGCAGGCGGCGTCCGTCGTGCAGGGCCGGAACCGCGCGGACCGCCACCTCACCGACCTTCACGACATCTCCGGGAGTGACCTCGCTGATCCGCAGCCCGCGCAGCCTTCGCAGCGCGCGGAGGCCGGGGACCGCGCGGACCGCGCCCCGGGGAACGATCACCAGGGTGCCGGGCGCCAGGCGGGCCAGGGACGGCAGATGCAGGTGGTCGGAGTGCAGATGGGAGATCAGCACCGCGTCGGCGACCGCCGCACCGGGCGGCGGGACCTCGCCGCGGCGCCGGCGCAGATGCGCGAGGCGCCGCGCGAACAGCGGGTCGGTCAGCACCCGTACTCCGCTGTCCTCGATGGTGCAGGTGGCATGCCCCCACCAAGTGACCTCCACCGCCGCCCCGCCTCCTCGTCCACGTCGCCGACATTCCCGTACGCGTACGAGGGTAGGCGCTCAGCGCCCCCACCACGCCGGTGCGCTCCTGTGCGCCGGTACCCGAGGGGTGACCGGCGGCTACGGAGCGCGACAGCCGGGGTAGGGTCGGGGGAGCATCCGCGTACGGGGGGATCCGTCGATGGGCGACGTCGCAGCAGACGTACGGGTGGCGGCCATCGCCAGCCTCACACCTCTGGAAGAGCTCGACGGTGACCCGTTCCTCGTCGACACCCGCAGCCAGCACGCCATGTGCGTCCGCTGGGCCGAGGACCAGGGATATGTCGTCACCCGGCAGCTCCGGGTCCACGGTCTGCGCCCCGATCACCAGGCGCTGTGGTCGGGCGTCGAGTCCGGGGAGGTGGAGCTGTTCGTCGCCCCCAACGACCGCGTGCTCGCGCGCGCACTCCGCTCCGTGCCGGACTTCGCCGCCGAGTGCGAGCGCCGAGGCGTACGGCTCGAGTACGCCGGCCTGGAGGAACCCGTCTACACCGCACCCGCCAAGGCCGGTGTCCACCGCAGGCTGTCCATGCCCACCGCAGGGTACGACGGCTGCTGACCCGCCCGCAGGGCCCGGGGCCCCGAAGGGGCCAGGAGGGCCTGTGACACGCTTGAAGCGGGCCCACGACGGACAAGGGGCCCGGACATGAGGTGGAACGGCGTGAGTGACCGGCGATGGCGTAGAGCGGGAGGCACCCTCCTTCGCGTGGTGTCGGTGTGGGTCGTCTCCTCCCTCACCCTGCTGGCGCTCGCCGGAATCCTCCCCGACTTCCAGCTCCAGGCCGACGACGGCGACACCGTCACCAGGACCGCCTTCACCGCGGCCTGGGGCGCGGGAGCCTTCGGCCTGCTCTCCGCCCTGGTGTGGCCGGTCCTCGTCAGAGCACTCCTCATCGTGCCGGCCCTGGTCCTCGGCGCCCTGGTCTTCTTCCTCAACGGCTCACTGCTCCTCCTCGCGCTGCGGCTCATCCCGGACGGACGAGGCGACGCCAACCCGGAGACCGCCGTAGTGGTGGCCGCCGTCATGTCCGCGGTCGCCTCGGCGGTGTCCACAGCCCTCGCCGTGCGGGACGACGACGCCTACCGGCGCAGACTCTCCCGCCTCGCCGACCGGCGCCGCAGACGCAGCGGAACCCCCCACAGCCCGGACGGCGGGCGCGACGGCCCGCCGGGCATGGTTTTCGTGCAGCTCGACGGCGTGGGCCACGACGTACTCGAACGGGCCGCGGCCGACGGACTCATGCCGACGGTGGCCGGTCTGCTCGCCGACGAGGCAGGGCACCGGCTGACCCCGTGGACCACCGACTGGTCCAGCCAGACCGGAGCCAGTCAGCTCGCCCTCCTGCACGGCAGCAACTTCGACGTACCCGCCTTCCGCTGGTACGAGAAGGAGACCGGCACCGTCATGGTGTCCAGCAGGCCCGCGAGCGCCCTCGAACTGCAGCGCAGGGCGATCGCCCGCACCCGTGACGGCGGCCTGCTCACCGTCGACGGCGCCAGCCGGGGCAACCTCTTCAGCGGGGGCGCGGACCAGCTCGCCCTGGTCCTGTCGATGGCCGCCCGGCTGGGCAAGGGACGCCGCTCGCGCGCGGGCTACTTCGCGTACTTCTCCGATCCCGCCAACGCCGTCCGCACCGCGCTCTCCTTCGCCGCCGAGGTCGGCCGTGAGATCGGCCAGTCGGTCCGCGCCCGGGTCCGCAAGGAGTCGCCCCGGATCAAGCGCGGGGGGCTCTACCCCTTCATCAGGGCGTTCGCGACGGTCGTGGAACGCGACGTCGTGGTCGCCGCGGTCATCGGTGACATGTTCGCCGGACGTACCGCCGTCTACGCCGACCTGGTCGCCTACGACGAGGTCGCCCACCACTCCGGACCCCACAGCAGGGACGCGGAGAAGGTCCTGACCCGTCTCGACCGCTCTCTCGGGCTCATCCTGAAGATCGCGGAACACACCCCGCGCGCCTATCGGATCGTGCTGCTCTCGGACCACGGGCAGAGCCCGGGGGAGACCTTCGCCGGACGGTACGGCCTCACGCTCAAGGACCTCGTACGGGCCGGCTGCGGGCTTCCCGTACCGCGCAGCGCCCAGCGCACCCGCAGTGCCTCGGAGGCCCGCGACGCCGTGCGCATCGCGCTGCACCGGCCGGTCGCCGGGGACCACGAGACCGAGCACCCCAAGGCCTCCGACCCCGTCGTGCTCGCCTCAGGGAACCTCGGGCTGCTGTCCTTCCCGGACATGGACGGCCGTGCCTCACGCGAGGAGCTGGACCGCCGTCACCCCGCACTGCTGGGCACCCTTGCCTCGCATCCTGGGATCGGCTTCCTGCTGGTGCGCAGCGAGGAGCACGGTTCGGTGGTGCTGGGCAGGGGCGGGGCCGAGATCCCGGTCGCCGAACTGACGGACGGCGAGGGACCGCTCGCACCCTTCGGGGACGGCGCGGCGGACGCCGTCCGGCGTACCGACGGGTTCCCGCACGTCGCGGATGTGATGGTCAATTCGATGTACGACCCCGAGACGGGCCGGGTGCACGCCTTCGAGGAGCAGATCGGTTCGCACGGCGGGCTCGGCGGTGAACAGTCACGGCCGTTCCTGCTGTGGCCCCGCACTCTGACGGACCCGCTCGACGTCCTGGCGGCGCAGGCCCCGCACGCGTCAGGTCCGGCCGGGCCGGTGGGTGCGGAGGCGGTGCACAGGGTGCTGGCGCACTGGCTGCGGGAGCTCTCCGGCCCACAGGTGCCCCTGAGCCAGGAGGGTCTCACCGGGGCCGGTCCGGCCGACGCGCCGTTCCCCGGTCCGTCCGCCGGCGTGAGCGTACCGGCCCACGGCGCCGCACCGGGGCCCGCCGCGCGGCCGGTCCGTGCGGTCGAACCGCTGCCCGCTCCCGAGGGCGACCGTGCTGGTGACGCGGTGGCGGACGCCGATGACGCCGTCCCGGGAACACGCGGCTGAGAGCGGCCGGGAGTCCGGCCGTCAGGCTGACTCGCGCCGCACCAGCGTCGGATGGAACACCACCGAGGGCGCGGGGCCGTTGCCCGGCTTGCCTATCTGCTTGAGGAGGAGCCGGGCCATCTCGGCGGCCATCTCCTCCACCGGCTGCCGGACGGTCGTCAGCGGCGGGTCGCAGGCGACCGCCGCGTTGCTGTCGTCGAAGCCCACCACGGCCACATCGCCGGGAACCTCGCGGCCGGCCCGCAGCAGCACGGGCAGCGCGCCCAGAGCCATCAGGTCGGAAGCGATGAACACCGCGTCCAGGTCCGGGCGTTCGGCCAGCAGTCGGCGCATGGCCGATGCCCCTCCCGCCTGGGTGAAGCCGCCCTCGGCGGTCACCACGTCCCCGATCCCGTGCCGTTCGAGCGCGTCCAGGAAACCGGTCAGCCGCACCTGTCCCGCAGGCATGTCCTGGGGGCCCGTCACCGAGCCGACGCGCCGTCGGCCCAGACCGGCGAGGTGGTCGGCGGCCATCTGCGCCCCGGCCCTCTGGTCCGCCTCGACGTAGGTGAGGGGTGAGGGGTTACGAGGGCGTCCGGCCAGGACGGCGGGCAGCCGGGTGTCGTGCAGCAGTTCCGGGAGCGGGTCGTCGGCGTGCGAGGAGATCAGCACCACCCCGTCGACATGGCCCTGGCGCAGATAGGACAGCAACTGGTTGCGGGACGCCTCGTCGTCGGCCAGCATCAGCACCATCTGGATGCCGGCCGGGCGCAGGACGTCCATCAGCCCGTCGACGACGCGCCCGAAGTGCGGGTCGGAGAACATCCGGCCGATGAACGGCTCCGACACGGTGCGCCGTTCCCGCTCGGACACGACCAGGGCGATCGAGTCCGTGCGCCGTGTCACCAGGGAACGCGCCGCGCGGTTGGGGACGTAGCCCGTGGTGGACACCGCCTCCTCCACGACGCGCCGCAGCGCCGGGTCGACCGTGGTCGCGCCGTTGATCACCCGGGACACGGTGGCCCGCGAGACACCGGCCACCGCGGCCACGTCCTCCAGGGTCGCGGGGCGTACGGGCGGCGAGACATCGGCAGTCATGCAGTCTTTATACCGGGTCATCCGACGGGCAGGCGAAGGGTTCCGGCACGTCAGCGGCCCCGTCGGGTTCAGAGCCCGGCCAGATCCGCCAGTTGTTCCCCGCGGTCGGCCACGAGCGTCCGGGCCCGCGCCCTCGCCTCCGGCGCCTCCCCCTCGGAGGTCTCGGAGCGAGAGACCCGCTCCGACTGGCGCAGATGGTCCCGGATCTGTGTCACCAGCAGTCGGTCGAACGCCTCGCCCCGGGTGGACCGGGCGGCTTCGAGATCCGTCGCCGTCACCATCCCGGGCATGTCATGGCCTTGGTGCACGTCGGTGTCGGGCAGCCTCATCCCGTCCCGAAGCGCTCGCAGCCCGGCCAGTTCGGTGGCCATGTCCTCGCGGAGGCGGGAAGCCCAGGAACGCAGCCCGGTGCGGGTGGCCCTCTCGGCCGCCAGGTCCAGGAGCGCCACCGCGGAGTCGTCCATGGGAATCATCAACTGCACCCAGGCGGAGTCCGTCGGGCCTGTGGAGGGTGCCGGTGCCGAGGAGCCGGACGCCGGACCTGACAGGGGGACGGTCCTCGTCCCGCCCTCCCCGGCACACGAGCTCAGGAGGGCGAGGAGCAGGAGCAGGGCGGCGAGGCGTCGAACGGTCATGGGTGTCGTCCTTGCGCACAGGCGCCCGTCCGGACCGGGAAGTCCGGACGGGCGCTGTCGGAGAGGGGGTGTGCGTACGGCCGTCAGATGTGCTGAGCCACTGTCAGGGAGTGCCGTCGGCACCGCACTTGATGATCGCGTTGATGCAGTCGCGCACCCGTTGCGCCATCTCGGCCTCGGGCCACACGTTGAAGAAGTCGCCGTGCATCGTGTAACCCCGTCCCGACGCCAGCCGGAGGCGGGCGGGGTCCCCGTTGACCGGATAGCGAAGCACCTGACGGAGCTTGGGTACCGGGACCGGGTGTGTCGACGGACATTCCCCGCCGACCGGATAGGCCATGTGGCTCTTGTGGTCGGCCGAGTCGAGATCCGTGCCGTTCCAGCACTGCGGGAAGTCCAGGTAACTCTCCAGCATGGAGCCCGCGGGGCAGTTGACGAAGTCGTGGGACGGGTTCACCTCGCCGTGGTGCAGGCAGGACCAGCGGGAGATCGTGTTGTCGTCGGGCCCCGTGGCCTTGGCGTTGCCCGCGACGATCCGGAGGCCGCGGGGGAACGGCTTGATCGTCCGGATGATGTCGTCCCGCACGCCCTCACCGAGGTAGTAGAAGGTGGTGCCGGTCGGCTCCACCTCCTTGTCACCGTCGTAGAGGGTGGGAACCCAGTACGAGGAGAGGTCGGTCGTGGGGGCGCAGCTGGTGCCCGCCCGCTCCAGCGACGCCAGATCGGAGTGGGCGTCGGTGGAGTCGTTGCCGAAGAAGCTGTGCATGTGCGAGGCGCCGGGCAGCTTCGGGAGCACGATCGGGTCGTCGGGGAGGCGGTGGGTGTAGGGGCATTCCGCGAGGAACTCGGCCACCCGCACCACGTCGGCGGTGGCCTTCGTGCCTTGGTCCCCGGCGGCGGTTCCCGTGCCGGGCTGGAGGAAGGCCAGGGTGAGCGCGGCTGCGGCCAGCCCCGCGATCCGGTAGCGCCACGGGGGCAGTGATCTGCGGCGTCGTGCGGTCGTGCGTCTGATGTGGAAGGGCACGGCACTCCTGTTCCGAGGAAGTGGGGTTCCTCCGGCCGGTTGTCCGGCCAGGGTAGAGAGCGCTCTCTCGATGAACGTAGAAGCGTGACGCAAGCATGTCAATATTCTGAACAAGGGTGCTGTATGCCTGCGGTTTGAACGCGTTCTCGTTGTCCGATCATGGGAGAGCGCTCTCTCCTGCGAGGAGTCGATCCGGCGGCGGAACCGATTGTCAGTGGTGGCAGGCAGGATGACGGTCATGACGACGAACTCAACGGGTGTGCTCGCCGATACCGCCTCCTACGCCGCCGCGGTGGAGGAGGCGAAGCGTGCCGCCGCCGCGTACTACACCGCGGGTGAGAGCCCTCTCGACGACGATGCGTACGACCGGCTCGTGCGCGGCATCGCGGCGTACGAGGAGGAGCACCCCCAGGAGGTGCTGGACGCGTCGCCGACCGGGAAGGTCGCGGGCGGGGCCGCGTCCGGGGACGTGCCGCACACCGCTCCGATGCTCTCGCTGGACAACGTCTTCTCCGCCGAGCAGTTCGTCACCTGGACGGCATCCGTCGAGCGGCGCATAGGCAGGCCTGTCGCGGCCTGGAGCGTCGAGCCCAAGCTGGACGGCCTGGCCGTCGCCGCACGCTACCGTCAGGGCCGTCTGGAGCGGCTGATCACCCGCGGTGACGGGGCGGCCGGTGAGGACGTCTCCCACGCCATCGGCACGGTCCTGGGGCTGCCCGACCGGCTGGGCGAGCCGGTCACTCTCGAGGTGCGCGGCGAAATCCTCATGACCGACGAGCAGTTCGAGCAGGCCAACGCGGTGCGCACGGAGCACGGCGCCGCCCCCTTCGCCAATCCGCGCAACGGCGCCGCGGGCACCCTGCGGGCCAAGGACCGTCCGTACCGGGTCGAGATGACCTTCTTCGCGTACGGCGCCCTCGCCCTCGAGGACTCCGGTGACCTGACCGCGACGCTGGCCGCGCTCCCGCACGGCGAGGTCCTGACCTACGTCGCCGGGCTCGGCGTGCACACGGCGGCGGACACCGATGTCGCCCCGCGGACGGTCACCACGGCCGAGGAGGTGCTGGCCGGCGTCGAGGACATCGCCGCGCGGCGTGCCACCCTGCCGTTCGGGATCGACGGCATCGTGATCAAGGCGGACCTGGCCGCCGACCAGCGGGACGCGGGGACAGGGACACGGGCGCCCCGATGGGCGATCGCCTACAAGCTGCCGGCCGTGGAGAAGGTCACCCGGCTGCTCGCCGTCGAATGGAACGTCGGCAGGACCGGGATCATCGCACCCCGTGCCGTGCTGGAACCGGTCGAGATCGACGGTTCGACCGTCGGCTACGCCACCCTGCACAATCCGGCCGACATCACCCGCCGCGATCTGCGCCTGGGCGACCATGTGATGGTCTACAAGGCCGGTGACATCATTCCCCGCATCGAGGCGCCCGTCGCCCATCTGCGGACGGGTGAGGAGCGGCCGATCGAATTCCCCGAGGCCTGCCCGCAGTGCGGCTCGGAGATCGACACGAGCGAGCAGCGCTGGCGTTGCACCCGGGGCCGGGACTGCCGTCTGGTCGCCTCCGTCTCGTACGCCGCCGGACGCGACCAGCTGGACATCGAAGGGCTCGGTGCCACCCGGGTCGTCCAGCTCGTCGACGCAGGTCTCGTCCAGGACTTCGCGGATCTGTTCACGCTGGAACGTGAGCAGCTCCTCTCCCTGGACAGGATGGGGGAGACGTCCACGGACAATCTCCTCGCGGCCATCGAGGTCGCCAGGACCCGCCCGCTGTCCAGGGTGTTCTGTGCCCTCGGCGTGCGTGGGACGGGTCGGTCCATGTCGCGCAGGATCGCCCGGCACTTCGCCTCGATGGAGCTGATCGTGGCAGCCGACGCCGAGGCGTTGCAGCGGGTCGACGGCATAGGCAAGGAGAAGGCCGCGGCGGTCGTCTCCGAACTGGCCGAGCTCGCGCCTCTGATCGGCAAGCTGGTGGCCGCCGGGGTCAACATGACGGAGCCCGGCGCGACCCCGCCGGCCGAACCCGGGACGGAGACGGGCGACGGCGCGACCGAGGGCGTGGCGCAGGACGCGCTGCCGCTCACCGGTATGACGGTCGTGGTCACAGGTGCGATGACCGGGGTCCTCGAGCCGCTGTCGCGCAATCAGATGAACGAACTCATCGAGCGGGCCGGCGGCAAGTCCTCGTCCAGCGTCTCCAAGCGCACCAGTCTGCTCGTCGCGGGGGAGAAGGCCGGGTCCAAGCGGACCAAGGCCGAGGAGCTGGGCGTCAGGACAGTGACACCGGAGGAGTTCGCCGAGCTGGTGGAGGCACATCTGGTGACGGCCTCCGAAGCCTGACGGCGCGCACGAGCCTGAGCTCCGGCAGCGTGCGGGGCTCAGGCACCTGCGGACGCGGGGCGGTGCGGGCCGGCGGTGCCGGTTTTCGCCACCCACGAACGGAGTCCGGGCTCCGGGCGTCGATCCACCGGTCGTACGGGTGGGGTGTCCGCCCTGCCGCGACGGTTCGGGTGCCCGGGCCTGGACCCCGGCGCGTACGGGCGGTGCGGTACCCGGACCCCGGCGCGTACGGACGGTGCGGCGCCAGGACTGCGGCAGAATCCCTGATCACATCCAGGGATCGGAGTGAGCCGCTCATGTACGCCGTGCTGCGTGAGGCCAGAGCCACCCTGCTGCCCGACATGACCGGCGCCCAGGGACCGCTCCCGCCGCTGTTGCTCGTGCTGACCGTGCTCACCGGGCTGGTCGACGCGTTCAGCTTCCTGGTCCTGGGGCGGGTCTTCGTCGCCAACATGACCGGGAACGTCGTCTTCACGGGCTTCGCCCTCGCCGGTGCTCAGGGCTTCCCGCTGCTGGCCTCCCTTCTGGCGTTCGGTTCCTTCGTGGTGGGAGCGCTCGCGGGCGGAGCCGTCGCCCATCGGGCAGCGGAGCACCGGGGCCGGCTGCTGCGACGTGCCCTGCTCGTCGAGACCGTCTTCGTCGCCGTCGCCGTGATCCTGGTGCTGGTCTCGCACGCGCCTTACACCGGCGTCGTCCGCTTCAGGCTCATCGCCCTGCTCGGCCTCGCGCTCGGAGTGCAGAACGCCGCCGTCCGGGCGCTGGCCGTTCCCGACCTCACCACCACCGTCCTCACCCGCACTCTCACGGGCGCGGTCGCCGACAGCCGGCTGGTGAAGGGGCCGGGGGGAAGGGCGGGGCGCAGAGGACTCTCCGCCCTGTCGTTGCTGGCAGGTGCCTTCGGCGGCGCGCTCGCGGTGCGCGGCGGGCACCCGGCCCTGCCGTTGCTGCTCGCACTGGTCATCCTGGCCGGGACGAGCGCGGTGGCGTTCCTGCTGGCACGCGGTGACGCGCCGTGGACGGCGCCGAGTGCGGGCGGCTGAGCGGGCACGCCAGAGCTGCGAAGGCGGAGTACGACCGCCGGGTGTGCGAGGTGTGCGGCGCGCGCCCGCCGCCGTGTCGGACGCGACAGCCCGGGCGCGCGGACCGTAACGTCACGGGGCACCGACCGCACCTGTGCACCGACCGCCCGACCGCACCGATATGCCGAGGAGCCACGCATGCCCACCGAACCGCTGTCCGCCCACGACGTCGAGGCCGGGCTCCGCGAGCTGCCCGGCTGGCAGCTGGAGGGCGACCGGATCGCCCGCACCTACCGGCTGCCCTCCCACTTCGCGGCTGCCGCGCTGACGATGCACGTGGCCCGGATCCAGGACGAGCTGAACCACCACTCGGACCTGACTCTGGGCTACAACACCGTGGGCCTGTCCGTGCACACGCACGACGCGGGCGGAGCCGTCACCCACAAGGACATCGAACTCGCCGGGCGCGTCGAGGCGGTCGCCGCCGGACACGGGGCCAAGTAGAGCCGCACACCGGGGAGATCAGGGAGCCGGGCCGAAACGGGGGTGTGCGGCGAGCCAGCGCGCGTAGCTGTCGCTCCGCCGCACCGCCTCCGTGTAAGCCGACCGGGTGTGCCCGGTCACCGCGGCGGCGGCCGCCCCCGCGGTGGAGGAGCGCGGATGCCTGCCCAGCAGGTGACGCCAGCTCAGCGGGGACCCTGCGAGAGGACGGGTCACCACGCCGGGCGTCGGCGGGAACGTCGCGCGGCAGAGCCCGACGGCCCGGCCCACCTGGACCAGATGGACGACGGAGACGGTGTCCGTCTCGTACACCGACGCCGGGGTGAACCCCGCACGGGCGCACGCGGCGGTGAAGCAGTCTGCGAAGCATCCGTCGCCGGGAACGTCGGCCCAGCACTCGTCCGCCAGCGCGGACAGTTCCAGCTCCTCCTCGTCCGCCAGCGGATGCCCTTCGGGGAGCATGACGAACACCGGGTCGACGCCGATCACCTCCCAGACCAGACGGTCGGCCATCGGCGGAGGGCTTTCGCCGCAGGTGCCGATCAGGGCGAAGTCGAGCCTCCCGTCCATCAGCAGCGAGGCGATCTCCGCCACCGACCACGAGGTGTACGTGGTCACCGGAGCCGTCGGATGCGCGCTGGCGAGCCGGTCGACGAGACCACCGAGCAGCGGGCCGTGGGTGCCGCCGAGCCGGAAGCGTTCCACGGTGGCCCAGGCGTTGGCGAAGCGCACCGCCTCTTCCTGCAGCCCGCTCACCGCGGGAAGCACCACCCGTGCGCGCTCCAGCACGAGTTCTCCGAGTGGCGTCGGCCTGGCGCCCGTGTGGTCGCGGTCGAAGAGGGGACCGCCCAGCGCCTTCTCGATCCGCCGCAACTGGGCGCTGAGCGCGGGCTGCGCGAGCCCCAGCGCCGCGGCCGCCTTGGTGAGGCTGCCGGTGTCGGCGATGGCCCTTACCGTGCGCAGATGACGCAACTCCAGCTCCATGCGCGCACGTTATGGGTGGCGGCTGACATGAGCAATACCCCGACGGGACAGCCCGTAGGGTTGCCTTGTGCTGGATTACGACGAACAGGCCGCGCGCTACGACTCCACCCGCGGGGGAACACCCCGCGCCGGCGCCGCGGCCGACGCGGTGCTCCGGCTCGTGCCCGGGTCCGCACGGAGACTGCTGGACATCGGATGCGGGACGGGATCGGTCACCGAGCTGATCGCCCGCCGACGGCCGGGGCTCCAGGTGGCCGGCGTGGACGCCTCCTACGGAATGGCGCGGCTGGCGCACGAGCGGACCGGCGCGGTAGCCCTGGCCGACGTGCGGCGCCTGCCGTTGGCCTCCAGTACGGTCGACGCGGTGACCGCGGTCTGGCTGCTGCACCTGCTGCGCGCCGAAGGCGTGGTCCGGGACGTGGTGGCGGAGGCCGCCCGGGTGCTGAGGCCCGGCGGGGTGTTCGTCACGACCGTCGACAAGGACGCCGGCCACGACGTGGGAAGTGACATCGACGCCGCCCAGGCCCCGTTCCTCAGCCGCAGGCCGGCCGATGACGTAGCCCTTGTCACCGAGTACGCCGACGGCTGCGGGCTGGAGCCGGCAGGCGAAGCCGTGTTCACCGGCCGCGGTCTGGGCCGCACGCCACGCCGTGCCGCGCGGGCGGTGCTGCGTGGCGACTACGCGTCCCGGCTGTCGCTCCCCGGGCAGGCGGCACAGCGGCTGGCGGCGGAGCTCGACTCGCTTCCCGAGCCCGACCGGGCCCGCCGCGACCCGGAGTTCCGCCTGATGGCGTTCAGCGTACGGCCGTGACCACGGGGCTCAGGCCGGAGCCCTCGTCGAGCCGGCCGCCCTCCGCCCCGCCCGTACCGCGCGCGAAGGCGCCCCCACCGCACGTGGTGGGGGCGCCTTTTCGCGCGTCCGGGATCGGCTCAGGCGCCGGCGTCGAACACGGCCGGGTCCGGGCCGAGCCGCTTGCCCTCGTCGAGCGCGGCGAACGCGGCCAGGTCGTCGGCGTCCAGCTCGAAGTCGAAGACGTCGATGTTCTCCGCGATCCGCGACGGGGTCACGGACTTGGGGATCACCACGTGACCGGTCTGCAGATGCCAGCGGAGCACCGCCTGCGCGGGCGTCCGGCCGTGCTTGTGCGCGACGGCGGCCACCGTCGGGACGTCCAGGAGGCCACGGCCCGAACCCAGGGGCGACCAGGCCTCGGTGACGATGCCGTGCTCGGCGTGCAGGGCGCGCAGGGCGGACTGCTGGAGCTGCGGGTGCAGCTCGATCTGGTTGACCGCCGGGACCACGGAGGTCTCGCCCAGCAGCCGCTCCAGGTGATCGGCGTGGAAGTTGGACACGCCGATGGCCTTGGCGCGCCCGTCGGCGAGGATCCGCTCGAACGCCTTGTACGTGTCGACGTAGGCCCCCTTGGAGGGGATCGGCCAGTGGATCAGGTAGAGGTCGACGTACTCGAGACCCAGCCTGTCCAGCGACGCGTCGAACGCGCGCAGCGTGGAGTCGTGCCCCTGATCCGCGTTCCACAGCTTGGTGGTGACGAAGAGCTCCTCACGGGGCACACCGGAGGTGGCGATGGCCTTCCCGGTGCCGGCCTCGTTGCCGTAGATCGCTGCGGTGTCGATGCTCCGGTACCCGGCCTCCAGGGCCGTGGTCACGGCAGCGGTGGCCTCGTCGTCCGGCACCTGCCAGACACCGAAGCCGAGCTGCGGCATCTCGAGGCCGTTGTTGAGCGTGATGGTGGGGACCTGGCTCACGAGCGGTCGATCCTAACGTTGTCGGTTGCTACTCGAGGGGACAACGTTCGGCGCACCTCAGGCATTCCCGGCCGACGAGATCCGGAAGGACCGGATTCGGCACCTGATCCGAGGTCAGGTGGGCCTGCCGCCTGCCGCCTGCCGCCTGCCGCCTGCCGCCTGCCGCCGCCATCCGGCGACCCGCTCACCGGTAGAGGGCGTCCACCTCGGCCGCGTACGCCGTCTCGATCGCCTTCCGCTTCAGCTTGAGCGACGGTGTGAGCATGCCGTGCTCCTCGGTGAACTGGTGCGCCAGGATGCGGAACGTACGGATGGACTCCGCCTGGGAGACCGCGGTGTTCGCGGCGACCACCGCCCGGCGCACCTCCATCTCCAGATCGGGGTCGCGCACCAGGTCGGCGGGGCTCATCGGCGTACGCCCCTGCATGGCGAGCCAGTGTTCGACCGCCTCGTGGTCCACCGTGACCAGGGCGGCGACGTAGGGTCTGTCGTTGCCGACGACGATGCACTGCCCCACGAGCGGATGGGCGCGGACCCGCTCCTCCAGGCCCGCCGGGGCGACGCTCTTGCCGCCTGACGTCACCAGGATCTCCTTCTTGCGCCCGGTGATGGTCAGGTAGCCGTCCTCGTCCAGCGAGCCCAGGTCGCCGGTGGCCAGCCATCCCTCGTGGAGCACGGCGTCGGTCGACTTGGGGTCGCCGAGGTACCCGGAGAAGACGTTGGCGCCGTGCACCCAGACCTCGCCGTCCTGGGCGATGTGCACCGCCGAGCCGGGGATCGGCCGGCCCACGGTGCCGTAACGGGTGCGCTCGGGGGGGTTGGCGGTGGCCGCGGCGGTCGTCTCGGTCAGCCCGTAACCCTCGTAGACCGTGACGCCCGCGCCCGCGAAGAAGAGCCCCAGCCGGCGTTCCATGCCGGAGCCTCCCGACATGGCGTGCCGCACCCGGCCGCCCATCGCGTCACGGACCTTGCGGTAGACCACCTTGTCGAAGAACTGGTGCTGCATCCGAAGTCCGGCGGACGGGCCGGGGCCGGTGCCGAAGGCCCGTTCCTCCATCGCCTCCGCGTACTTCACCGCGATCTCCACGGCCTTGTCGAACGCCCCGGCGCGCCCCTCCGTCTCCGCCTTGCGCCGCGCGCCGTTGAAGACCTTCTCGAAGATGTACGGCACCGCCAGGATGAAGGTGGGGCGGAAGGCGACCAGGTCGGGCATCAGCGCCTTCGCGGACAGCTCCGGCTGATGGCCGAGCTTCACCTTTCCACGCAGCGCGGCGATCTCCACCATGCGGCCGAAGACGTGGGCCAGCGGGAGGAAGAGCAGGGTCGAGGCCTCCTCTCCCGCCTTGGAGAGGAACACCGGGTGCCATTTGCCGACCATGGTGTCGGCCTCGAACATGAAATTGGCGTGGGTGATCACGCAGCCCTTGGGGCGCCCTGTAGTGCCGGAGGTGTAGATCACGGTCGCCACCGACTCGGGGGTCACCGCGCGGCGATGCCGGTGGACGACCTCGTCGTCGATCAGCGTCCCGGCCTCGGTGAGCTCACCGACCGCGTCGGCGTCCAGCTGCCAGAGCCGCTGCAGACGGGGCAGCCGGTCGATGACCGAACCGATGGTCATCGCGTGGTCCTCGTGTTCGACCACGACCGCGGCGACCTCGGCGTCGTGCAGCATCCACAGGACCTGCTCGGCCGACGACGTCGGATACACGGGCACCGACTGGGCGCCCACCGTCCAGAGGGCGAAGTCGAAGAGCGTCCACTCGTACCGGGTGCGGGACATCAGGGCCACCCGGTCGCCGAACCTGATGCCCTGGGCTATCAGGCCCTTCGCCAGAGCCAGCACCTCGTCACGGAACGCGGCGGCCGACACGTCGTGCCAGCGGCCCTCCGCGTCCTTGCGGCCGAGAGCCGTCCTTCGGGGGTCTTCCTCCGCGTAGTCGAAGACGGTATCGGCAAGGCCGCCGACTTGAGGGGCGGCGGCCATGGGTGGGACAGTGAACTCACGCAACGACCTGCTCCTTGTGGCTCCGCACGGCGCCGCGACGCTACCTCACCGAGCGGGTGTGCGGGAGAGTCCGAAGTCTCCGGAAAACGTGACATCTGGCCAGGGCCGCCGTAGAAATCGGGCCAGATGGGCAAGGCTCGGGCGTACTTCTGACCACCGAGTAAGCAGCGGGGGAGGGAATCTCCACCGAATCTGTACGCAGCGCTTACCCGGAGTCCGGGTGCGAGGGCAGTACGGGGCCGCGGTGGAGGCGGTCGCCGCCCGCCAGGATCGCCGCCGCGAGGGCGTCCGCCGCCTCCTGGGCGGTGTCCCGGCGGTGTCCGTGCAGCAGCACGAAATCCACATCTCCCAGTTCCGGGAGCCCGGCCCGGGCGGGCACCGGGGCGAGGCCGGGCGGGATCAGTCCCCGGGTGTGTGCCATCACCCCGAGGCCCGCGCGGGCGGCCGCGACCAGGGCGCTCAGACTCGCGCTCGTACACGCGAAGCGCCACGCCCTGCCGTGCTGCTCCAGCACCTCCAGCGCACGTGCCCGGGTCAGGCCCGGCGGGGGGAAGGCGATCAGCGGCAACGGGCGGTCCGGGTCGACCCTCAGCTGCGGGGCGCCGATCCAGACCAGGCTGTCCTGCCAGACCAGCTCGCCATGGGTGTCCTCCGCGCGGCGCTTGGCCAGCACCAGATCGAGCCGCCCCGCCGCGAGCTGCTGGTGCAGGGCGCCGGACAGCTCCACCGTGAGCTCCAGCTCGACCTCGGGGTGCTCGCGACGGAAGGACTCCAGGATCTCCGGCAGGCGGGTCAGCACGAAGTCCTCGGAAGCACCGAAACGGAGCCGTCCGCGCAGCCGGGTGCCGGTGAAGAAGGCCGCGGCCCGCTCGTTGGCCTCCAGGATCGTCCGTGCGAAACCCAGCATGGCCTCGCCGTCCTCGGTCAGGTCGACACGATGCGTGTCGCGGCTGAAGAGCTGCCGGCCCGCTTCGGACTCCAGCCTGCGGACGTGCTGGCTGACCGTCGACTGCCGGACGCCCAGCCGGCGCGCGGCCTGCGTGAAGCTCAGTGTCTGGGCGACGGCCAGGAAGGTGCGGAGCTGGACGGGGTCGTACATACGGGCAGGCTATCGCGAAACGTGATGACAGTCAGTTCGGTATACGGGATTCCCGATGGAGGTGTTCGCGGGCACGATGGTGGGGCGCGACATCACCCAGAGAGCACGGAGCACATGAGTATCAGCCGCCGTATCCCCACGCTGCCTTCCTGGCTGCCGGTCGACGCGTACATCCTCGCGCTGATCGGCACCGTGGTACTCGCGGCGCTGCTGCCCGTCTCGGGCACCGGGGCCGATGTGGCGGGCGGCGCGTCCACCGGCGCGGTGGCCCTGCTCTTCTTCCTCTACGGGGCACGTCTGTCGACGGCCGAGGCGCTCGACGGGCTGAAGCACTGGCGCCTCCACCTGACCGTCCTGATCTGCACCTTCGTGGTGTTCCCGCTGCTGGGTCTCGCCAGCCACGGACTGGTCCCCCATGTGCTCAGCCCCCAGCTCCAGGACGGCTTCCTCTTCCTGTGCCTGGTCCCCTCGACCATCCAGTCCTCGATCGCCTTCACCTCGATCGCACGCGGGAACGTACCCGCGGCCATCTGCGCGGGCTCCTTCTCGAGCATCGCGGGCATCGTGGTCACCCCGGTTCTTGCCGCCCTGCTGCTCGGCGGCAGCGGGGGAGGGTTCTCCGCCGACTCACTGGTGAAGATCGTCCTCCAGCTGCTGGTGCCCTTCGTCGCCGGACAGCTGCTGCGCCGCTGGGTCGGGGGCTTCATCGGCCGGCACCGCAAGGTACTGGGCTATGTCGACCGCGGCTCGATCCTGCTCGTGGTCTACACGGCGTTCAGCGAAGGCATGGTGGCGGGGATCTGGCACCAGGTCACCCCGCTCCGGCTCGGAGCGCTGCTCGCCGCCGAGGCCGTGCTGCTCGCGCTCATGCTCAGCATCAGCTGGTACGGGGCGAAGCGGCTCGGATTCGGGCGCGAGGACCGGATATCCATCCAGTTCGCCGGGTCGAAGAAGAGCCTGGCGGCCGGACTGCCCATGGCCAGCGTGCTGTTCGGCGCCCACGCCAGTCTCGCCGTGCTCCCTCTGATGCTCTTCCACCAGATGCAGCTGATGGTCTGCGCGGTGATCGCCAAGCGCCGCTCCCGTGATCCGCTCCCCGAGGACGAGACGACCTCGCAGCAGTCCGCCACGGTGGGCTGAGGCGGGAGCGCCGCACGGGGGCACGGGCGCCGCCCGCTGTGCCGAGCGGCGCGCGGCCGCCGCACCGGGGTGCTGCCCGTCGGCCGCGGCCCTGCCCCCTGTGCGGTACCGACTGCGCGGCGGGCGAGCGGTTCAGTCCAGGGCGGCCTCGGCCCCGAAGACGATGCGGTGGTCGCCCGCGTACACGTTCATGGACGAGCCCCGCAGGAAACCGACGAGCGTCAGTCCGCTCTCGGCCGCCAGGTCCACCGCCAGCGACGACGGCGCCGAGACCGCCGCGAGGACCGGGATCCCGGCCATGACGGCCTTCTGCGCCAGTTCGAACGACGCGCGCCCCGACACCAGCAGCACCGACCGCGACAGCGGAAGCCGGCCGTCGGTGAGGGCCCGGCCCACGAGCTTGTCGACGGCGTTGTGACGCCCGACGTCCTCCCGTACGTCGAGGAGTTCGCCCTCCGGTGAGAACAGCGCGGCCGCGTGCAGGCCGCCGGTCCGGTCGAACACCCGCTGCGCCTCGCGCAGACGGCCGGGGAGGGCCGAGAGCAGTGCGGGCGTCACCAGGACCGGGGGAGTGTCCGCGACCGGATGCCTGGTCGCCGTGCGGACCGCGTCCAGGCTCGCCTTGCCGCACAGCCCGCAGGACGAGGTGGTGTAGACGTTGCGCTCCAGGGTGATGTCGGGGACGGCGACGCCCGGCGCGAGCTTCACGTCCACGACGTTGTAGGTGTTCACACCGTCCGCCGTCGCCCCGGCGCAGTAGACGATGGACTGCACCTCGGAGCCCTCGCCGATCACGCCCTCGCTCACCAGGAAGCCCGCCGCGAGGGCGAAGTCGTCGCCCGGGGTGCGCATCGTGATGGCGAGCGGCCTGCCGTTCAGCCGGATCTCCAGAGGCTCCTCGGCGACGAGGGTGTCGGGGCGCGTGGTGACCGCCCCGTCCCGGACGCGGATGGTGCGGCGACGTTCGGTGACCCGTCCCATTAGCCGTTCAATCCCGATTCTGTACGTGCCGGAGGCCGAAACGGCCCTTCGTACAGAGGTTGCCACGGGTCACCGGCCCGGCGTGCGGCGAGGTGGCCTCGGAGGTCTCGTCGTACCCGCACGGACGGCCGCGCACCCCCGGAACCGCCTCCGTTTCGTGATTCCGGAGGGGCCGCCGGAGTGTCGTCGGAGTTCCCCGGGAGCTGTTCGAGACGCTCCAACCCTGGGCTCGTATTCCTGTCGGGTTACGTGCCCCTGTACCGGTCGGTAGCAACCAAGACTGGATAGTTCCTGCCAAACGTAGCGAGGGGAACCCTTACATGACCGGCTCACGTGTCGTGGCGCTCGGCCACTACCAGCCTGCCAAGGTCCTCACCAACGACGATCTGGCGGCGATGGTCGACACCAGTGACGAGTGGATCACCAGCCGGGTCGGGATCAAGACCCGGCACGTGGGAGGCCCCGACGAGCCCGTGGACGAGCTGGCCGCGCACGCCGCGGCCAAGGCTCTGGCGTCGGCCGGGCTGCAGCCGGCCGACATCGACCTCGTCCTCGTGGCCACCTCCACGGCCGTCGACCGCTCGCCGAGCATGTCCGCCCGGGTTGCGGCGCGTCTGGGGATGCGCTCGCCGGCGGTCATGGACATCAACGTGGTCTGCTCCGGCTTCACCCACGCGCTGGCCACCGCCGACCACGCGATCCGGGCCGGGGCCGCGGGCCGCGCTCTCGTGATCGGTGCCGACAAGATGGGGGACGTCGTCGACTGGACGGACCGCAGCAGCTGCGTGCTGATGGGCGACGGGGCGGGCGCCGCGGTGGTGAGCGCCGAGCCGGACGGCGGGGAGCGGTCCGGTATCGGGCCGGTCCTGTGGGGCTCGGTGCCCGAGATGGGCAACGCCGTACGGATCGAGGGCACGCCCCCGAGGTTCGCGCAGGAGGGACAGTCGGTGTACCGCTGGGCGACGACGCAACTGCCGCCGATCGCCCGGAAGGTCTGCGAGCGGGCCGGAGTCACGCCCGAGGAACTCGCCGCGGTGGTGCTCCACCAGGCCAACCTCAGGATCATCGAACCCGTCGCCCGAAGGATCGGCGCCGTCAACGCGGTCATCGCCCGGGACGTCGTCGACTCCGGCAACACCTCGGCCGCGTCGATCCCGATGGCGCTCTCCAAACTGGTGGAACGCGGCGAGGTGGAGAGCGGCGCTCCGGCCCTGCTCTTCGGCTTCGGAGGGAATCTCTCCTACGCGGGTCAGGTGATCCGCTGCCCCTGACCTCACCTGCCCGGCATCGAGCTCGGTAGACTGTAGACGATAAGCAATCGCTTTGGCGCTCGGAGGGGGAACGCGATGTTGTCCGCAGGACTGCCGCAGGGGTCGGTGCCGAAGCTGGAGCGGCCCGGGCCGCTGCGTGAGCGCGTCTACGAAGCTCTCCTGGAGCTCATCACCACCCGCGCGCTCAGTCCCGGCCAGCATCTCGTCGAGAGTGAACTGGCCGGGCACCTGGGTGTGTCACGGCAGCCGGTGCGTGAGGCGCTCCAGCGGCTGAACACCGAGGGCTGGGTCGACCTGCGGCCCGCGCAGGGCGCGTTCGTCCACGAGCCCACCGAGGAGGAGGCGGACCAGCTGTTGTCGGTCCGCACGCTGCTGGAGGCGGAGGCCGCACGTCTCGCGGCCGCCAACGCGGGCCAGGCGGGGATCGAGGCGCTGGAGGAGCTGTGCGCCCAGGGGGAACGGGCCGTCGCCGCCGACCAGGTGGACCTCGCCGTCGCCACCAACGCCGCCTTCCACGCCAAGGTTATGGAGCTGGCGGGCAATGTCGTCCTGTCCGAACTCGCCGCGCAGGTGGGCCGACGTGTGCGCTGGTACTACACGCCGGTCGCCCGTCAGCGCGGCAGCCGGTCCTGGATCGAGCACCGCGAGCTGATCGCGGCCATCGCCGCCGGGGACGAGGAGCGGGCCACGGCCGTGATGCGGGAACACACCGAGCACACACGCCGGACGTACCACCAGCGCGAGCGAGGCTGACCACCACCCGCCGCGCCGGGCAGGCACGTCCTGACGGTCGGGGGAGTCCGGCCTCTCCCCCCTCCGGGATCCACAGGTCGCGGGCGTAGGGTGCGGGCGGCTCGGCAGCCGTGCGCACCGGGCCTGCTCCGGTCGCCGGTGACGCGACCGTGGCCGGGACCCGGGGGGTGGCGGAATGGCCGACGATCAGCCGAAAAGGACGGCGAGCGAGGCCGGAGAGGCCGGCAGGGGGATCGCACCGCTGGACCGGAGGGTGTTCGGCGTCGCGGGAGCGGTTCTCGCCCTGCTGATGGCGCTCTCCTCCCGCTACGGTTTCCACATCGACGAGCTGTACTTCCTCGACTCCGCCCGGCACCTCCAGGCGAGCTACGTCGATCAGCCGCTGCTGGCACCACTGCTGGCCAGGGTCTCGCTGTCGCTGTTCGGGGTGTCGGAGGCGGGTCTGCGGCTGTGGCCCGCCCTTGCCGCGGCCGGCACCGTCGTCGTGGGCGGCCTGACCGCGCGGGAGTTCGGCGGAGCCCGGCGGACCCAGTTCCTCGCGGCCATCGCGACCGGCACCATGCCCGTGCTGCTGGGCGGCGGGCACATCGCCAACACCACGTCCTACGAAGTGCTCGCGTGGGCGTCCATCGCGCTCGTGGTCGTACGCATCGGCCGAACCGGCGACACGCGGTGGTGGCTTGCCGCGGGTGCGCTGGTCGGCGTCGGCTCGGAGTTCAACCACCTCGCAGCGATCTTCGGGATCGTCCTGCTGGCCACCGTGCTGATCGGCCCGGCCCGCCGGACGGTGGCCGACCGCCGGTTGTTCGTGGGTGCCGTGATCGCCGTGCTGCTCGTGCTGCCCGACCTGTGGTGGCAGGCCCGGCACGGCTGGGCCATGTTCGAGATGACGCGGGCCCTCAACGACGAGAACGGCGGCCCCGGGAACATCGTCACCTGGACAGTCGGGCAACTCGGCATGACCTGCGTGGCGATGGTGCTGCTGTGGGCGGCCGGCCTGCGTTTCCTCTGGCAGTCGGGCCGGCCCCTGTGGCAGTGCCTGGTCACCGCGTACGCCGTCCTGTTCGTCCTGTTCGCCGTGACGACCGGCGCCCAGGTGTACTACCTGGGCGGGCTCTACGTGTGCCTGCTGGCCGCCGGGGCCGTGGGGCTCGACGGATGGCTGCACGCCCACCCGGACCGGATGCGCGGGCTGATGACCGCGACCGCCGTGTCGAGCGCGGTGCTCGCCGTGGTGGTGCTGCCGGTGCTGCCCGCCTCCGCCGTGGGCTGGACCTACGGCATCAACGCGAACTCGGGGAACTCGATCGGCTGGCCCCAGCTCGTCGGCGCCGTACAGCGGGTGTGGACGGAGATCCCGGCTCGTCAGCGCGCCGACGCGGTGATCTTCGCGGCCGACTACGGGGAGGCCGGCGCCGTCAACGAGCTCGGCCGCGGCAGCGGGTTGCCCACCGCCGTGAGTGCCCACAACTCCGGCTGGTGGTGGGGGCCCGGAAACCCGCAGGCCACAACCGTTGTGGCCATCGTTCCCGGCCCCGACCAGGCCCACGGCTACGCCGACCGTCTGCACCGGTACTTCCGGCATGTGCGGGTGGCGGCCACCCTCTCCAACCCCGCGGGCGTGCACAACGTCGAATGGGGAGGTCACGTCTACGTCTGCACGGAGCCCCGGCGCCCTTGGGGCGCGATGTGGTCCGAACTGCGCACCTACGGATGAGGGCAGGCATCCGGCGGCGTCCGGTCTGCCCGTCGGGAGCCCGGGCCGGGCTTCCGACCCACCTTTGTCCTGAGTGTGGAGAAAGTTGGAGCGGATTCATGCTCAACTTCTTCCCAGTCGGGTAAACCGCTGCTACGTTCCCCTCGAAAGCCAGACGGACCGACCGATGTGGCGGGGGAGGGACGCGTGAGACGCATGACGGCACGACCCGCGAACACGCACCAGGCGCGACTGCTGCGGCTGTTGCGTGACGGAGGGCCCAACTCGCGTGCCCAGCTGGGTGACCAGATCGACCTCTCGCGCTCCAAGCTCGCGGTCGAGGTCGACCGGCTCCTGGAGACCGGACTCGTGGTGGCGGACGGACTCGCCGCGTCCCGCGGCGGACGCCGTTCCCACAACATCCGGCTCGCACCCGGACTCCGGTTCCTCGGGGTCGACATCGGCGCCACCTCCGTCGACGTGGCTGTCACCAACGCCGAGTTGGAGGTGCTGGGACATCTCAACCAGCCGATGGACGTGCGGGAAGGACCCGTCGCCGTCTTCGAACTCGTACTTGAGATGGCGGCGAAACTGCGGGCCTCCGGGCTGGCCGAAGGGTTCGACGGCGCGGGCATCGGTGTACCGGGACCCGTCCGCTTCCCCGAGGGGGTGCCGGTCGCACCGCCGATCATGCCCGGCTGGGACGGCTTCCCGGTCCGCGAGGCGCTCAGCCAGGAACTGGGCTGCCCCGTCATGGTCGACAACGACGTGAACCTGATGGCGCTGGGGGAGCAGCACGCCGGGGTCGCACGCTCCGTGGGCGACTTCCTCTGCGTCAAGATCGGCACGGGCATCGGCTGCGGCATCGTGGTGGGCGGCGAGGTGTACCGAGGCACGACCGGCAGCGCGGGCGACATCGGCCACATCCAGGTGGAACCCGACGGGCGTGCCTGCGCCTGCGGCAACCAGGGTTGCCTCGAAGCACACTTCAGCGGCGCGGCCCTGGCCCGTGACGCCGAGGAGGCGGCGCGTTCCGGTCTCTCCGCCGAGCTGGCCTCCCGGCTGGACGCGGCGGGCAGGCTCTCCGCCATCGACGTCGCCGCCGCCGCGGCGGCCGGTGACCCCACCGCGCTGGACCTCATCCGCGAGGGAGGCAACCGGGTCGGCCAGGTCATCGCGGGACTCGTCAGCTTCTTCAACCCGGGCCTGGTCGTGATCGGCGGCGGGGTGACCGGGCTCGGTCACAACCTGCTGGCCAGCGTCCGCACCCAGGTCTACCGCAAGTCACTGCCGCTGGCCACGGGCAACCTTCCCATCGTCCTGGGTGAACTGGGGCCGGTCGCCGGCGTCACCGGCGCGGCCAGGCTCATCAGCGACCACCTGTTCTCGCCCGCCTGACGTCCGGCCGGATCCGCCGACCGGGTCGTGCTCCGCGATCCGTCCGGCGGACAGCCGCCCGAGCCGCTCGCACGACCGCACGCCGTACCGCCGCAACGAGCATCACAGCGCCAGCACGAGCACCGCCGCAACGAGCACCACAGCAGCACCAGAACGAGCACCGCCGCACCTCACCAGCCGTTCCGTCAGCAGTACGGCACCGCCGGCACTGCGCCCTGCCCGCTCACCGGCCTCCTGTTCGCGCTCCGGTCTCCGCCCGGGGCGAGGGGAGTCCTCGTTCGCCGAGGGGATCCGTCATGGCACCAGAACCACCCCTGCTCACGATGTCCGGCATCACCAAGTCCTTCCCCGGTGTACGCGCACTGGACGGCGTGGACCTGGAGGTGCAGGCGGGCGAGGTCCACTGCCTCCTCGGCCAGAACGGCGCCGGAAAGTCCACCCTCATCAAGGTGCTCGCCGGGGCCCACCAGCCTGACGGCGGCGCCATCACCTGGGGCGGAGAGCCCGTCCGGCTGTCCTCACCGATCGCCGCGATGCGGCTGGGCATCGCCACCATCTACCAGGAACTCGACCTGGTGGAAGGGCTGTCGGTGGCCGAGAACGTCTTCCTCGGGCACGAACCCACCACCGCCGGTTTCGTGGTGAGGGCCCGTCAGGCCCGCGCGTCCGCCGCGGCGCTCCTGAAGCGCCTGGGGCACCCCGAGATCGACCCGGCCCGACTCGTGGGCGACCTCTCCGCCGCACATCAGCAGATCGTCTCCATGGCGCGGGCCCTGTCGCACGACGTACGGCTCATCGTGATGGACGAGCCGTCCGCCGCGCTCGACCCCGACGAGGTCGACAACCTCTTCCGTATCGTCGACGGCCTCACGGCCGACGGGGTGGCGGTCGTCTACATCTCGCACCGGCTCGAGGAGATCCGCCGCATCGGGGACCGGGTGACCGTGCTCAAGGACGGCAGGGCCGTCGCGGTCGGGCTCCCCGCCAAGTCCACCCCCACGCGCGACATCGTTGCCATGATGACCGGCCGTAACGTCGAGTACGTCTTCCCGGAGCGTCCCGCACCGGGTGCCCGGCCGGCCGCCGAACCGGTTCTGAGGCTCGAAGGGCTGTGCCGCGAGGGCGAGTTCGAGGCTGTCGACCTGGAACTGCGGCCGGGTGAGATCGTCGGACTCGCCGGGCTCGTCGGTTCCGGACGCTCCGAGGTCCTGGAGACCGTCTACGGTGCCCGCAAGCCGACCGCGGGCCGAGTCCTCGTCGACGGAGCACCGCTGCGGCCCGGCAGCGTCCGCGCCGCCGTCGCGGCCGGCATCGGCCTGGCACCCGAGGAACGCAAGGCGCAGGCGCTGCTGCTGACGGAGTCCGTCACCCGTAACGTCTCCGTCTCCTCGCTGTCCCGATTCGCCCGCGCGGGCTGGCTCGACCGGGGAGCCGAGCGCACGGCGGCGCGGACCGCGACGCGTGAGCTCTCCCTGCGGCCCGACAACCCGGACGCCGCCGTCCGCACCCTCTCCGGCGGCAACCAGCAGAAGGCCGTCCTGGCCCGCTGGCTGTTGCGGGGGTGCCGGGTCCTGCTGCTCGACGAACCCACCCGCGGTGTCGACGTCGGCGCCCGCGCCGAGCTCTACGCCGTGATCCGCAGGCTGGCCGACGAAGGCCTCGCCGTTCTGCTCGTCTCCAGCGAAGTGCCCGAAGTGCTGGGCCTCGCCGACCGGGTGCTGGTGCTCCGGGAAGGCCGTGTCGTCCACACGGCCGATGCCCGTGAGCTCGACGAGCACCGTGTCCTCGACCTCGTCATGGAAGGGAGCCCGACGTCATGACACAGCCCGCACCGTCGGCGCAGCACCACGGGCCGGAGAAGGGAACCGCCTCCGGCCCCGTTGCCACCTCGCCCCCGAAGCGCGACGGCGGCCTGCGAGCGCTCGGTCTTCGCGCCGACGTACGCAACCTGTCGCTGCTCGGCGTCCTCGCCGTGCTGGTGGCGGTCGGCGGCCTCACCGAACCGGACGCCTTCCTCGACACGGGGAATCTCCAGCTGATCCTGACCCAGTCCTCCGTCATCGGGGTCGTCACCGTCGGCGTCACCTTCGTGATCATCAGCGGGGGGATCGATCTCTCCGTGGGTGCGATGGTCGCGCTGGCCTCCGTGTGGGCGACGACGCTCGCCACCCAGGAGTACGGATTCGCGGGCATCCTCTTCACAGCGGTCGTCGTCGGGCTCGTCGCGGGCCTCGTCAACGGGGTGCTGATCGCGTACGGCCAGATGGTGCCGTTCATCGCGACCCTGGCGATGCTCGCCTCGGCGCGCGGCCTGGCCCTGCAGATCACCGACGGCAAGACGCAGATCGTCACCGTCCAGTCCGTCCTGGACCTCGGGCTGCCCGACAGTTACGTCCTGGGCATCCCGCCGCTCGTCCTGGTCTTCGCCGCGGTGACCGTGGCCGGCTGGCTGATCCTCAACAGGACGACCTTCGGACGCCGTACCGTCGCCGTCGGAGGCAACGCGGAGGCGGCCAGGCTCGCCGGCATCGACGTACGCCGCCAGCGGCTCTACCTCTACCTGCTCTCCGGACTGTGCTGCGGAATCGCCGCGTTCATGCTCGTCATCCTCTCCGGATCGGGCCAGAACACCAACGGCAACCTGTACGAGCTCGACGCGATCGCCGCCGCGATCATCGGAGGGACCCTGCTGAGCGGCGGCCGGGGCACCATCGTCGGCTCGGTCCTCGGCGTGCTGGTCTTCACCACGATCACCAACATCTTCGCCCTCAACAATCTGCAGAGCGACGTACAGCAGATCGCCAAGGGCGCCATCATCGTCGCCGCCGTCCTCGTCCAGCGTCGCACGCTGCGGGGCGGGGAGACCTGAGCCCCTGCCGCAACTCCCACACGAACACCCACCCGCTGTTCCGTACACACGCACCGGATGAAGGGTCAGACAGCCATGCCAGAAACCAGCCGCAGAGGACTGCTCTTCGGCACCGCGGCCGTCTCCGCGGGAGCCTTCCTCACTGCCTGCACCAGCAACGAACCCAAGGAGAAGGCGGTCGCATCGAGCGACCAGCCCGCCGCCGACGACCAGCCCGGCTCACCGGTCACCATCGGCTTCGCCGGACCCCAGGCCGACCACGGTTGGCTCAACGCCATCAACGTCAACGCGAAGTCCAGGGCGGAGAAGTACTCCGAGGTCACCCTGGAGATCACCGAAGGGTCCAACGACACCGCGGCCCAGATCGGCCAGGTCAAGACCCTCATCAACAAGAAGGTCGACGTCCTGGTGATCCTGCCCGCCGACGGCAAGGCACTCACCCAGGTCGGCCTGGAAGCCATGAAGGCAGGCATCCCGGTCGTCAACCTGGACCGGATCTTCGCCTCGCCCCAGGCCTACCGCTGCTGGGTCGGCGGGGACAACTACGGGATGGGCCTCAACGCCGGCCACTGGATCGGCGAGCAGCTCAAGGACAAGCCGAACGCCAAGGTCGTCGAACTCGCCGGCATCGACAACCTGGAACTGACCAAGCAGCGCAGCCAGGGCTTCGCCGACGCCCTCAAGAACTACTCCAACGTCAAACTGGTGGCCCGTCAGGCAGCCGACTTCACCGTGGAGTCGGGCCAGGCGAAGATGGCCCAGCTGCTCCAGGCGCAGAAGCAGTTCGACGCGCTGTGGAACCACGACGACGACCAGGGCGTGGGCGCGCTGCGCGCCATCCAGCAGGCTGGGCGTGACGAGTTCATCATGGTCGGCGGCGCCGGAGCCAAGTCCGCGATGGACGCCATCAAGGCGGACGACGGGGTACTGAAGGCAACCGTGCTCTACCCGCCCACGATGGCCGCCTCCGCCATCGACCTGGCCCGCGCCCTCGGGCAGAACAAGGGGGTCGCCGGCCTCGCCGAGATGGAGATCCCGACCTCTCTGACGCTGTACTCGGCCGTGGTCACCAAGGAGAACATCGACCAGTACCTGCCGACCGGCTTCAGCTGATCCCACACCACCGCCGCCACCGAACCACCGACGAGGAGGAAGTCCGCATGGTCCGTAGGGAAGAGTCGGAGCAGGAGACCGGGGCGCCACCGCCGACCCTCGGTGTCGGCATGGTCGGATACGCGTTCATGGGCGCCGCCCACTCCCAGGGGTGGCGCACCGCGGGACACGTCTTCGACCTGCCGGTGAGACCCGTCCTCGCGGCGATCTGCGGACGCGACCGTACGGCGGTCGAGGCCGCCGCAGCCAGGCACGGGTGGGCGGCGGCCGAGACCGACTGGCGTGCCCTGATCGCCCGGGACGACGTGCAGCTGGTGGACATCTGCACGCCAGGCGACAGTCATGCGGAGATCGCCATCGCGGCTTTGGAGGCGGGCAAGCACGTGCTGTGCGAGAAGCCGCTCGCCAACACGGTGGCCGAGGCCGAGGCCATGGCCGAGGCCGCCGAACGCGCCGCGGCCCGAGGCCAGGTGGCGATCGTGGGCTTCAACTACCGCAAGGTGCCCGCCCTCACCTACGCCCGCACGATGATCGAGGAGGGTCGGCTGGGCACCCTGCGCCATGTCCGAGCGACCTACCTCCAGGACTGGCTCGTCGACCCGCAGTCGCCCCTGACCTGGCGGCTGGACAAGGACCGGGCCGGCTCCGGCGCCCTGGGGGACCTGGGGGCGCACATCGTCGACCTCGCCCAGTACCTTGCCGGGGAGCCCCTGGTCGGGGTCTCGGCGATGAGCGAGACGTTCGTACGGGAGCGGCCGGTACTCGCCGGTCCGGGCGCCGGTCTGTCCGGCGCCGCGGACGGTACCGCACGGGGGGCGGTCACCGTCGACGACGCGGCGGTGTTCACCGGGCGGCTCGCCTCGGGAGCGCTCGCCTCCTTCGAGGCGACCCGGATGGCGGCAGGCCGCAAGAACGCCCTGCGTCTGGAGATCAACGGCGAGCTGGGATCGGTCGCCTTCGACCTGGAACGGCTCAACGAGCTCTCCTTCCACGACCACACCGAGCCCTCCACGAGCGCCGGTTTCCGCCGGATCCTCGTGACCGAACCCCAGCACCCCTACCTGGAGGCCTGGTGGCCGCCCGGGCACGGCCTGGGGTACGAGCACACCTTCGTCCATCAGGCGCGTGACGTGGTGCGCACGATCGCCGAAGGGCTGGCCCCCGTACCGTCGTTCGCCGACGGGCTCCAGGTGCAGCGGGTGCTCGCCGCCGTCGAGGAGAGTGCCGCGAAGAACTCCGTCCACACCCCGGTCGCCTTCTAGGAGGTCCGCGCAAATGCCCCGACCCTTCACCCTCTTCACCGGCCAGTGGGCCGACCTTCCGTTGGAGGAGGTCTGCCGGCTCGCGCGGGACTTCGGCTACGACGGCCTCGAACTCGCCTGCTGGGGCGACCACTTCGAGGTCGACAAGGCGCTGGCCGACCCCGGATACCTCGACGGCCGCCGCCAACTGCTCGACAAGTACGGTCTCAAGTGCTGGGCGGTCTCCAACCACCTGGTCGGCCAGGCCGTCTGTGACAGCCCGATCGACGAACGCCACCAGGGAATCCTGCCCGCCCGGATCTGGGGGGACGGGGAGCCCGAAGGGGTGCGCCGACGGGCCGCCGAGGAGATCGCGAACACCGCCCGCGCGGCGGCCGCCTTCGGGGTGGACACGGTCATCGGGTTCACCGGCTCGTCCATCTGGCACCTTGTCGCCATGTTCCCCCCGGTCCCACCGCACATGATCGAGCGCGGGTACGAGGACTTCGCGGAGCGCTGGAACCCGATCCTGGACGTCTTCGACGCCGAGGGGGTGCGGTTCGCCCACGAGGTGCACCCGAGCGAGATCGCGTACGACTACTGGACGACGCACCGCGCCCTGGAGGCGGTGGGGCACAGGCCCGCCTTCGGGCTGAACTTCGACCCGAGCCACTTCGTGTGGCAGGACCTCGATCCGGTCGGCTTCCTGTACGACTTCAGGGACCGGATCTACCACGTGGACTGCAAGGAGGCACGCAAGCGTCTCGACGGCCGCAACGGCCGCCTCGGTTCGCACCTGCCGTGGGGCGACCCCCGGCGAGGCTGGGACTTCGTCTCGGCCGGCCACGGTGACGTGCCGTGGGAGGACGTCTTCCGCATGCTGCGGTCCATCGGCTACGAGGGGCCGGTCTCCGTCGAGTGGGAGGACGCGGGGATGGACCGGCTGGCGGGCGCACCGGAGGCGCTGGCCTCGCTCAAGCGGTTCGACTTCGACCCGCCGAGCGCGTCCTTCGACGCCGCCTTCGGGGGCGGTGACTGATCGCGGACCGCTGACCCCTTCCGTTCACTGCACACCCCCGTCCGGACCCGGCAGGACTCCCTGACCCTGCCGGGTCCCCGGACGGGGCACCCCCCGGCACAGACCCTGGCCGGGGCACCCGCGACCGACCCCGTCGCCGCGCACACATCCGGCCCCCGGAGAGCCGCAGCAAGGGGGCTCCGGAGCCCTTGGGCGAGCCTCGCAGGCGCCCGCACGCAGGCCGCCCCGGGGCGATTCGGCATGCCCTTGAGCGCCTTTGTCCTGCCACAGGGAAAAGTTCCATCAGATCCCTGCGCAAGGGCTTTCCGAGCCGGACGAACCCGGCTACGGTCCCTTCCGTGTACACGACATGACTCGCGTCACCCGGGGCCCGCAAGCCCCGGTGACGAGCGCGGCAGTCCCCGCGCGGAACGGCAGACCGCACCCGCCCGAACAACCGGCACCCCCGGAGGACGCACGTGCACAAGGACAGCAGACGGCTCCGCGCCAAAAAGACACTCGCTCTCCTCACCGGCGGACTGCTCGCCGCCGCCACCCTCACCCTGGGTTCCTCACCCGCCGCCACCGCCGACGCCACACGTGCCTCCGCGGCGCAGGACGCGGCCGAGGACTTCCAGCAGGTCACCCTCGCCAAGGGAGCCGCCGAGACCGGCGAACCCATCTCGCTGGCGGTGCTTCCCGACCGCAGCGTGCTGCACACCTCGCGCAGCGGCGAGCTGCGGATCACCGACAGCGCGGGCAACACCCGGATCGCCGGGACCATCCCCGTCTACTCGCACGACGAGGAAGGCCTCCAAGGCGTAGGCGTCGACCCGGACTTCGAGAAGAACCGGGCCGTCTACCTCTACTACGCGCCCCCACTCGACACCCCGGCCGGCGACGCCCCCGAGAACGGCACCGCGGCCGACTTCGCGAAGTTCGACGGCGTGAACCGGCTCTCCCGCTTCGTCCTCGCCGAGGACGGCACCCTCGACATGTCGAGCGAGAAGAAGGTCCTCGACATCCCGACCACCCGCGGCATGTGCTGCCACGTGGGCGGCGACATCGACTTCGACGCCCAGGGCAACCTGTACCTGTCGACCGGCGACGACTCCAACCCCTTCGCCTCCGACGGCTTCTCCCCGCTGGACGACCGCGCCGACCGCAACCCCGCGTTCGACGCCCGCCGCACCTCCGGCAACACCAACGACCTCCGCGGCAAGATCCTGCGCATCAAGGTCGCCGACGACGGCTCGTACACCGTGCCCGACGGCAACCTCTTCGCGCCGGGCACCGACAAGACGCGCCCCGAGATCTACGCCATGGGCTTCCGCAACCCCTTCCGCTTCAGCGTGGACCGGGCCACCGGCATCCTCTACGTCGGTGACTACGGTCCCGACGCGGGCGCGGCGGACCCGAACCGCGGACCCGCCGGACAGGTCGAGTTCGCCCGGGTGACGAAGCCGGGCAACTTCGGCTGGCCGTTCTGCACGGGCGACAACGACGCCTTCAACGACTACGACTTCGCGACCGGCACCTCCGGGGCGCGCTTCGACTGCGCCGCACCGAAGAACGACTCGCGCCACAACACCGGCCTCGTCGACCTGCCGCCCGCGCAGGCCGCGTGGATCCCGTACGACGGTGCGTCCGTACCCGAGTTCGGCACCGGCTCCGAGTCCCCCATGGGCGGGCCCGTCTACCACTACGACGCGGACCTGGACTCGCCGGTCAAGTTCCCCGAGGAGTACGACGGCGACTTCTTCGCCGGGGAGTTCGGCCGGCAGTGGATCAAGCGCATCGAGCAGGACGGTGAGGGCGCCGTCCAGTCCATCAACGACATCCCGTGGACCGGGACCCAGGTGATGGACATGGCCTTCGGACCGGACGGCGCACTGTACGTCCTGGACTACGGGCTCTCCTGGTTCGGTGGCGACGAGCACTCCGCCCTGTACCGCATCGAGAACGCCACCGGCGGACGCTCACCCATCGTCGAGGCGTCCTCCGACAAGACGTCCGGGACCACACCGCTGAAGGTGAAGTTCTCCTCCGCCGGCACCACCGACGGGGACGGCGACACCCTGACGTACGCCTGGGACTTCGGTGACGGCGGCACGTCCACGGCCGCGAACCCGACGTACACGTACAAGAAGAACGGCACCTACACCGCCACCGTCACCGCCGAGGACCCGACGGGCCGCACCGGATCCGCGAGCGTGCACATCACCGTCGGCAACACCGCGCCCACCGTCGTGATGCAGGCCCCCTCGGACGGGCGTCCGTTCGAGTTCGGTGACGAGGTGCCCTTCAAGGTGACCGTCACCGATCCCGAGGACGGCACCATCGACTGCTCCAAGGTCGAGGTCAAGTTCACCCTCGGCCACGACAGCCACGGCCACGACATCACCACCGAGCACGGCTGCGAAGGCACCATCAAGACGGCCATGGAGGGCGGCCACGACCCGAACGCCAACATCTACGGCGGCATCTCGGCGTCCTACACGGACGGCGGAGGCGGCGGACAGGCCGCGCTGACCGGCCGTGACGCGGCCAAGCTCCAGCCCAGGCACCGCCAGGCAGAGCACTTCGACGACTCCTCCGGCATCTCCACACCGAGCAAGACGAGCGCCCACGGCGGCAGGACCGTCGGGGACATCGACAACGGCGACTGGATCTCCTTCACCCCGTACATCCTCGACGGCTCCACCAAGCTCACCGCCCGCACGTCGTCCGCGGGGGCAGGAGGCTTCCTCGAGGTCCGGGCCGGCTCACCCACCGGCAAGATCCTCGGCTCGGCGCCCGTCCCGGTGACCGGCAGCTGGGACTCCTTCCAGGACGTGGACGTGCCGCTGCGCGGCGCGCCGAAGAAGGCCACGCAACTCTTCCTCGTCTTCAAGGGCGGAGCGGGAGCGCTGTACGACGTGGACGACTTCGAACTCTCGAACAGCCCCGTCGACCGGACCGCGAAGCGGGTGCTGGTCTTCTCCAAGACCGGCGGCTTCCGCCACGACTCCATCCCGGAGGGCATCACCGCGCTGAAGGAGCTGGGCAAGGACACCAACATCACCGTCGACTCCACCGAGGAGGCGGCCCAGTTCACCACCAGCAACCTGGCGCGGTACGACGCGGTCGTCTTCCTCTCGACGACCGGTGACATTCTCGACGCCGACCAGCAGAAGGCGTTCGAGAACTTCGTCGCCACCGGTGGCGGCTACATGGGCGTCCACGCGGCCGCCGACACCGAGTACGACTGGGAGTTCTACGGCGGCCTGGTCGGCGCCTACTTCGACTCCCACCCGCAGATCCAGCCCGCGACCGTCCGCGTGGAGAACCACGACCACCCGGCCACCGCCCACCTGGACGAGGCCTGGGACCGCACCGACGAGTGGTACAACTACCGCACCAACCCCCGGGACAAGGCCCAGGTACTCGCCACCCTCGACGAGACCACCTACACCGGCGGCACGATGAAGGGCGACCACCCGATCTCCTGGTGCCAGGCCTACCAGGGCGGACGCTCCTTCTACACCGGACTCGGACACACCAAGGAGTCCTACGCCGAACCCGCCTTCCGCCAGCACCTCCTGGGCGGACTGCGCTACGCGGCAGGCCAGGTCAGCGCCGACTGCAAGCCGGACACTGGCTACCGGTCCATCTTCAACGGCAAGACGCTGGAGGGCTGGAAGCAGGCCGGCCCGGGCAAGTTCACCGTCACCGACGGCGAACTGCGCTCCGAGGGCGGCATGGGACTCCTGACCTACCAGGCCAAGGAGCTCAACTCCTACTCCCTCAAGCTCGACTGGAAGCTGGCGGGCGACGACAACTCCGGTGTCTTCGTCGGCTTCCCCGAGTCGGACGACCCGTGGTCGGCGGTGAACAACGGCTACGAGGTACAGATCGACGCCACCGACGCGGCGGACCGCACCACCGGGGCCGTCTACACCTTCAAGTCCGCCGACCTCAAGGCCCGCGACCGTGTCCTGCGGCCGCCCGGCCAGTGGAACAGCTACGAGATCAAGGTCCAGGGGGAGCGGCTCCAGGTCTTCCTCAACGGGGTGAAGATCAACGACTTCACCAACAAGGACCCGGCCCGCAGCCTCAGGAACGGATACATCGGCCTCCAGAACCACGGAGCCGACGACCAGGTGTCCTTCCGTGACATCCAGCTGAAGGAACTGCCCTCGACGTAGGGCGGCCATCTCCTGCGCCGGCGGTGGGCGGGGAAGCGCACTCCCCGCCCACCGCCCACCACTCCTCTTCATCCCCCCAGGGAGGCAGCCCGTGACCGCACTTGCCGTCCGTACCGGAATCTGGTTCATCGGAGCACGCGGCTCCGTGGCCACCACCGCCACCGCGGGGTGCGCGGCCATCGCGGCCGGGCTCCACCCACCGACCGGCATGGTCACCGAGACTCCACCCTTCAGCGGCGCCGGACTGCCACCGCTGACCTCCCTCGTCCTCGGCGGCCACGACACCGTCGACTGCCCCCTGCCGAAGCGGGCCGAGGCACTCGCGGCAGCGGGAGTGCTTCCGCACGGACTGCCATCGGCCGTGCAGGCCGAACTCGCCGCCGTGGACGAGGAGATACGACCGGGCGGACCGCTTCCCGGTGACACCCGCACGGACGAGGAGCTCATCACCGCCTTCGCCGCGGACATCGAGGACTTCACCCACCGTCACCGACTCGCGCGCACCGTCGTCATCAACGTCGCCTCGACCGAACCTGCGCCCGGGGAGAGCGACTCACGGCTCCCTGCGAGCTCCCTCTACGCGGCCGCCGCGCTGCGCGCCGGCTGCGCCTACGCCAACTTCACCCCGTCCACAGGCCTACGCAGCCCCAGCCTCAGGGAAGACGTCGAATCCTGCGCGCTGCCGTACGCCGGACGCGACGGCAAGACGGGCCAGACACTGCTCCGCTCCGTACTCGCACCGATGTTCGTCCAGCGGGCGCTGCCGGTCAGGGCCTGGTCCGGCACCAACCTGCTGGGCGGAGGCGACGGAGCGGCCCTCGCCGACCCGGCCGCCGCGGCCGCGAAGAACGCGGGCAAGGAGCGGGTACTCGCCGACACCCTCGGGGCAGCCCCTGAGGGCGAGGTCCACATCGACGACGTACCGGCGATGGGGGACTGGAAGACCGCATGGGACCACATCGCCTTCGACGGGTTCCTCGGCTCACGGATGATCCTCCAGACCATCTGGCAGGGATGTGACTCGGCCCTCGCAGCCCCCCTGGTCCTCGACCTGGCCAGGCTTCTGGCCCGCTCCCACGAGGCCGGACTCACCGGCCCGCGCCCCGAACTCGGCTTCTACTTCAAGGACCCGGACGGCGGGCCCGCCGCACTTTCCGAGCAGTACGCGGAACTGCTCGCCTTCGCCGAACGCCTGCGGGCCGCCCGGTGAGGCCTCTGGTGTCTGTCCGGCGGATGTTCGCGGGCCCACGGCCGGCCGGGGCCCTGACGGCCCATGCCCCGGCCCCCTCAGCCGGTCTGTCCGGTGCGGGCGGGACTGCGCCCGCACCGGACAGGCCCCTCGGACGAGTCCGCGCCTGGGCGGAACTGCTCAGGGTCTCCGCCCTCTTCACCGTGCCGGGCGACGCGCTCGCCGGTGCCGCGGCCGCGGGGCGTGGACCCGGCCGCGGCACCCTGCTCGCGGTCGGCGCCTCCCTGTGCCTCTACGAGGCGGGCATGGCCCTCAACGACTGGGCCGACCGGGAGGAGGACGCCGTCGACCGCCCCCACCGCCCCATCCCCTCGGGCCGCGTCGCACCGGGCGCGGCCCTGGCCGCCGCGGGCGTGCTGACCGCCGCCGGACTGGCCCTCGCCGCGAGGGCCGGCCGCCCCGCCCTCGCCGTCGCCTCAGCACTGGCGGCCACCGTCTGGGCCTACGACCTGCGCCTCAAGCACACCGGACTGGGTCCGGCGGCCATGGCCTCCGCACGCGCCCTCGACGTACTGCTCGGTGCCACGGCCACCGGTCCGGCACCAGCGGAGGCACGAGGGCACGACGCCCCGGTGACCACCGGCGCGACCGCACTGCCCGCCGCCCTCGTCCTCGGCGCGCACACCTACGCCGTCACCGCCGTCTCCCGGCACGAGGCGCAGGGGGGCTCCACCACCGCACCCCTCGCGGCCCTGGCCGGTGTCACCGCGCTGAGCGCCGCCGTGCTGCGCCGCGGGCCGTCGCAGGAGACGGACGGACACCGCCCGAGCGCGGCGTCCCGGCTGCTGCTGTCCGCCCTCACCGGGAGCTATCTCCGCACCACGGGCGTACCCCTCCTCCACGCCGCGCTCAACCCCTCCCCACCCCTCACCCAACGCGCCGTCGGAGCCGGAATCCGGGCCATGATCCCGCTGCAGGCGGCACTCGCCGGCAGATCCGGGACGCCGCTGAGCGCACTCGCCGTCTCCGGACTCGTCCCACTGGCCCGCGCCCTCGCACGGAAGGTGAGCCCCACATGACCCTCCGCCTCGGATACGGCACCAACGGTCTGACCGACCTCAGGATCGACGACGCCCTCGGTCTCCTCGCCGACCTCGGATACGACGGGGTCGGCCTGACCCTCGACCACATGCATCTCGACCCGCTCGCCGACGACCTGCCCGCCCGCACCCGCCGACTGGCCCGCAGGCTCACCGCCCTCGGACTGGGGGTCACCGTCGAGACCGGCGCACGTTACGTCCTCGACCCACGGCGCAAGCACGGCCCCTCGCTCCTGGACCCCGACCCGGACGGCCGCGCTGCCCGCGTCGGCCTCCTCCTGACAGCCGTCGAGGTGGCCGCCGAACTCGGCGCCCACGCCGTGCACTGCTTCAGCGGCATCCTCCCGCCCGGTACCACCCCGGACACCGCATGGAACCGGCTGACGGACGCGCTCGCCCCGGTCCTGGACGCCTGCCACCGTGCGGGCATCCCCCTCGCCATCGAACCGGAACCGGGACACCTACTCGCCGCCCTCGCCGACTTCCACCACCTGCGCACCCTCCTCGGAGACCCGGAACCCCTCGGACTCACCCTCGACATCGGCCACTGCCGGTGCCTGGAACCGGCGTCTCCCTCCGACTGCGTGAAGGAGGCCGGCCCCTGGCTGCGCCACGTCCAGATCGAGGACATGCGCCGCGGGGTCCACGAACACCTGCCCTTCGGCGACGGCGAGATCGACTTCCCACCGGTGCTCGAAGCGCTCGACGCCACCGGCTACACCGGCCTCACCGTCGTCGAACTGCCCCGCCACTCCCACGCCGGCCCCGAACTCGCCCGCAGCTCCATCGACTTCCTGCGAAGGGCCTCCGGCGCGGTGAACGGAGCCGCACCGTGCTGACCGACCGCAAGGAGCTCGACGACCGGCTCCGGGGCTCCGCGAGAGCCTGGCTCGACGAAGCGCTCGCCGAGGCGGCACACGCCGCCGCCCACCCCGAGGCGAACACCGGGAACCCGCCCTGGGAACTGCGCTTCGCCTCGGCCGGACGCCACTGCGGGCCCGAGAACGCCGACTCCGTGAGGGTCCTGCTGCTCATCGAGGCCGCGGCCGGGCTGCCCGCAGTGACCCGGCTCTACGGACAGGGGACCGCCGCCGAGCGCCGTGCCGTACTGCTCGCCCTGCACCGGCTCGAACTCGGCGCCTCCGCACTGCCGCTCGTCGAGGACGCCCTTCGCACCAACGACACCAGGCTGGTGGCCGCGGCGGTCGGGCCCTACGGGTCCGCACACCTCGACGCGCACGGCTGGCGGCACGCCGTCCTCAAATGCCTCTTCACCGAGGTGCCCGTGGAAGCCCTCGACCGCCTGGCCGAGCGCGCCGGAGGTGACGTCGAACTCGCCCGCATGCTGCGTGACTTCGCGGCAGAGCGCACCGCGGCGGGACGTGACGTACCCGCCGGCCTGCCGACCGTACTCGCCCTCACGGCCCCGGCTTCCGCCCCCACGGAGGACTCCTGATGCGTATCTTCGACCCCCACATCCACATGACCTCCCGCACCACGGACGACTACCGGGCGATGTACGAGGCCGGGGTCCGGGCCCTGGTCGAACCCTCCTTCTGGCTCGGCCAGCCCCGCACGTCGCCCGACAGCTTCTACGACTACTTCGACGCGCTGCTGGGCTGGGAGCCCTTCCGCGCCTCCCAGTACGGCATCGCCCACCACTGCACCATCGCCCTCAACCCCAAGGAGGCGAACGACCCCCGCTGCGCTGCCGTCCTGGACGCCCTGCCCCGCTACCTCGTCAAGGACTCCGTGGTCGCCGTCGGTGAGATCGGCTACGACTCGATGACCCCGGCCGAGGACCTCGCGCTGGCCGCCCAGCTCCAACTCGCCGCCGAGCACCAGCTCCCCGCGCTCGTCCACACCCCGCACCGTGACAAGCTCGCCGGCCTGCGACGCACCATCGACGTGGTCCGCGAATCCGCCCTCGCCCCGGAACTGGTCCTGCTGGACCACCTCAACGAGACGACCGTGCGGACGGCACTCGACAGCGGCTGCTGGGCGGGATTCTCCATCTATCCGGACACCAAGATGGACGAGGACCGCATGGTCACCATCCTGCGCGACCACGGAACCGACCGGATCCTCGTCAACTCGGCCGCGGACTGGGGCAGGAGCGACCCGCTGAAGACCCGGGCCGTCGCCGACGCCATGCTGAAGGCCGGGTTCGACGAGGACGACGTGGACAAGGTGCTCTGGCGCAATCCCGTCGCCTTCTACGGGCAGAGCGGCCGCCTCCAGCTCGACGCCGCCTCCAACGGCCAGCTCCACGAGGGCAATTCCATCCTCCGCGGCGGGGAATGACATGCGCTTCCGTCACCCCGACGGCTCCACCGTCCACCTCGCCTACTGCACCAACGTCCACCCCGCGGAGACCCTCGAAGGAGTACGCGCCCAGCTGCGGGACCACTGCGAGCCCGTACGCCGGCGACTCGGCCGGGACCGCCTCGGCATCGGACTCTGGCTCGCCAGGAAGGCCGCCAGGGCACTGACCGACGACCCCGCCGCACAACGGGCACTGCGCGCCGAACTGGAGGGCCGCGGCCTCGAGGTCGTCACCCTCAACGGCTTCCCCTACGAAGGCTTCGGCGACCAGGAGGTCAAGTACCGGGTGTACACACCGGACTGGACCGCGCCCGAGCGACTGGCCCACACCACCGACCTGGCCAGACTCCTCGCCGCGCTGCTCCCCGACGACGTCACCGGCGGCACGATCTCCACCCTGCCGATCGCCTGGCGCACCCCCTACGACGGGGACCCCACAGCCGCCGCCACCGCGCGGAACGCCCTCACCGCCCTCGCACAGCGGCTCGACGCCCTGCACGAACTCACCGGCAAATCCATCAGGATCGGACTGGAACCCGAACCGGGCTGCACCGTGGAGACCACTGCGGACGCCATCGCCTCCCTCACCGCGATCGCCCACGACCGGATCGGGATCTGCGTCGACACCTGCCACCTCGCAACCTCCTTCGAGGACCCGGACACCGCGCTCGACGCCCTGGCCGCCGCCCGCGTGCCCGTCGCCAAGTCCCAGCTCTCCGCCGCCCTGCACGCGGAACACCCCCACCTGCCTGAGGTGCGCGCAGCGCTGGGCGCGTTCGCCGAACCCCGCTTCCTGCACCAGACGCGCACCCTCACGGCCTCGGGCCTCCGCGGGACCGACGACCTCGGTGAGGCGGTGTCCGGCGGGTCGCTCCCGGACAGCACACCCTGGCGCTCCCACTTCCACGTACCGCTCCACGCGCCGCCCGCACCACCGCTCACCTCCACGCTGCCCGTGCTCCAGCGGGTACTGGCCCGGCTCGTGGGCGGCCCCGTGCCCCTCACCCGGCACCTCGAGGTCGAGACCTACACCTGGCAGGCGCTTCCTCCCGAGCTCCGGCCACGCACCCGAACCCAGCTCGCCGACGGCATCGCCGCCGAACTCACCCTCGCCCGCGACCTCCTCGTCGACCTCGGACTGAAGGAGCTCCCTTGACCGACCCCGACACCGACCCCGCCCCGCGCCCCACCCCGCTCCTCGTCCTGGACGTCGTCGGCCTCACCCCCCAACTGCTCACTCACATGCCCCGCCTTCGTGCCATGGCAGGCTCGAAGGCGCCCCTGAGCACCGTCCTCCCCGCGGTCACCTGCGCCGCCCAGTCCACCTTCCTGACCGGTACGGCCCCCTCGGAACACGGGATCGTCGCCAACGGCTGGTACTTCCGCGAACTCGGGGACGTACTCCTGTGGCGCCAGCACAACGGCCTCGTCGAGGGCGACAAACTCTGGGACGCCGCCCGGCGCGCCCACCCCGGCTACACCGTCGCCAACATCTGCTGGTGGTACGCGATGGGAGCCGACACCGACTGGACGGTCACCCCACGCCCCGTCTACTACGCCGACGGCCGCAAGGAACCCGACTGCTACACGCGCCCCCCGGCCCTGCACGACGAGCTCACCGGGAAACTCGGTACCTTTCCCCTCTTCCACTTCTGGGGCCCCGGCGCCGACCTCGTCTCCTCGCAGTGGATCATCGACGCCACCCGCCACATCATGGCCACCCGCGCCCCCGACCTCGCCCTTTGCTACCTGCCGCACCTCGACTACGATCTCCAGCGCTTCGGCCCCGACGACCCACGGTCCCATCGGGCCGCCGCCGACCTGGACCGCGCGATGGCGCCGCTGCTGGACGACGCACGCTCGCAGGGACGCACCGTCGTCGCCCTCTCCGAGTACGGCATCACCCGCGTCGACCGGCCGGTCGACATCAACCGCGCCCTTCGGCGCGCCGGCCTGCTCGAGGTCCACACCCAGGACGGCATGGAGTACCTCGACCCGATGGCCTCGCGTGCCTTCGCCGTCGCCGACCACCAGCTCGCCCACGTCTACGTACGCCGGCCGGAGGACCTCGAAGTGACCCGGGAGGCCCTCGCGGACCTGCCCGGCATCGCGGAGCTCCTCGACGACGAGGGCAAGAAGGCCCATCACCTGGACCACCCGCGTTCCGGCGAACTGGTTGCGGTGGCGGAGAAGGACGCCTGGTTCACGTACTACTACTGGCTCGACGACGACCGGGCGCCCGACTTCGCGCAGCTCGTCGAGATCCACCGCAAACCGGGCTACGACCCGGTGGAGCTCTTCATGGACCCCCAGGACCCCTATGTGCGGGTCAAGGCCGCGTCGGCGGTCGCCCGCAAGAAGCTGGGGATGCGCTACCGCATGGCGGTCGTCCCACTCGACCCCTCGCCCATCCGCGGCAGCCACGGCCGCCTCCCGACGAGCGAGGACGAGGGCCCGCTCATCCTCTGTTCCGCCCCCGACGCCTTCGACGGCCGGGTCCAGGCCACCGAAGTGAAGTCACTGCTTCTCCGGCTCGCCGGACTGCACTGACGCCCCGCACCGCCCGCACCTTCACTAGGAGATGTCTGATCATGAGCCGCACCCCGAAGGACCCCGAGCTCGCACGCAGACTGAGCCGCCGCAACATCCTGGGCGTCGCCGCCGGAGCCACGGCGGCGACCCTGCTCAGCGGCGCGGCCGCGCAGGCCTCCGGCCCTGGCAACGGCCACGGCCACGGCCACGGCCATGGCGACGGCCACGGGAAGGGCCGCCCGGTCCTGCCCACCGGCCGGCTCGGAATCCAGCTCTACAGCCTCCGCGACAAGGTCTCCACGCTCGGATTCGCCCCGGTGTTCGCCGAACTCGAGGAGTACGGCTACGACGAGATCGAGTTCGCCGGATACACCCAGGGCTCGGCCGGCGCCATCACCCTGGCCCAGCTCAAGAAGCTCGCCCGGGACCACGGCCTGAACCCCATTGGCAGCCACGTCGGCTACTACGACGACAACAACCCCGACGCGTACACCTTCGCGCAGAACCTCGACAAGGTCCTCGACGACGCCGCTGCCCTCGGCCTCAAGCACATCGGTACCGCCTCCGGCCCCTTCCGCTACGGCTCCACGGTGGACGGCTGGAAGAGGGCCGCCGAGGACTTCAACACCTACGGTGCGGAGGCCCGCAAGCGGGGCATGAAGTTCTACCAGCACAACCATGCCGAGGAGTTCTCCTTCGCGACCGACCAGCCGAAGGTCCGCCTCTACGACGTCCTGCTCGCCGAGACCGACCCCGACCTGGTCTATCTGGAGATGGACATCTACTGGGCGTTCTGCGCGCAGTTCCGCTTCGGCAAGCGGGCGGACGGCACCCCGGCGCCGTTCAACCCCATCGACTACGTGCTCAAGCAGCCCCACCGCTACCCGCTCTTCCACGTCAAGGACGGCACCCGTAACGACGCCGCCCGCGACGGTTACGACATGACGGACGTCGGCGACGGCGACATCGACTACAAGAACTTCCTGAACCGGGTCACCACCCGCACCCGCCAGGGCCGCACCTACCACCACTGGCAGACCGAGCACGACAACCCGGTCGAGTCCTTCGCCTTCGCACGCAAGTCCAGCGAGCACCTCCACTCCCTCCGCACGGGCCGCTGCGGAGACTGACCCGCACCGTCGCGCCCGGACCGTCAGCCGATCCCCTGACGGTCCGGGCGCAGCGCGAACACCCGCCCGGCGGCCTCGGGCACCGTGCGCTCCACCGCCTCCACCAGGAGGGCGCGATGCCTGCGCAGAGGCCGCCCGCGTTCCTCGGGCGCGAGTACCAGAAGATCGTCCAGCGCGGCGACGAGCCGTCGTGAGACCTGCGGGCTCCCCGCCGCGCACCGGCGGATCTCCTCGAACGAGAGGTCCACCAGATCCGTCCACCCCGGCGCCTCCAGCACGAGACGTACCTGTCCGGCCCGGTCACGGTGGTGCACCGGGCCGAGCGGCAGCCGTACCGCGACCGACAGGAGCTGCACCATCCGGTCCACGCACTGCACCGCGGTCGTCGGATCGTTCACAGCGGGCGACAGGGCGCGCAGCGCGATGTCCGACAACTGCCGCAGGCCGAACGCCGGATCCTGATGCAGGGTGCGCTCCACCCCCACCACAGCGGCGCGCCTCAGCGCCCGCGAGGGCGCAGCGGAACCCCCGTGCACGGTCAGCAGCGGTGTACCCGGCACCACGAAGTCCCCGACGCGGGGCACCAGCCGCAGTACGACGCCCCGCCGGCGGGCCTCCCGCACCAGCGGTCCCACCCTGACGCCGCGCAGCACCCCCGCCCGCCCGCGGTGCTCGACGTGCGCCGTCACCGGCCCCGGGGACAGCGCGCCCGCGGGCGTGTCGGGCTGCCGCTCCAGCTCCCGCAGCGACTCCCGTGCGATGTGGTCCAGGACGGGCCCCACCTGCATGAGCCGCAGGGTCGAGGAGACGTAGGCCACGAAGAGGAGAAGGCTCAGGCCCACCAGTACGAGGGTCACCAGGCTCTGCAGCAGCGGCACCGACGTCACCCGCCGGGGATCCGGGTCGCCCCCGCCCTCGTACGAGGTCAGCACCAGCAGCGAGAAGGTGAACGTAGCGAGGAACACCGTCAGCGTCAGCTTGCTGATCCTGCTGCGCACGAAGATCCGCACCACGCGCGGGGTGAGCTGGCCGCTCGCCATCTGCACGGCGACCAGGGAGATGCTGAACACGACACCGATGAAGGTCATCATCGCCGAGCTGACCGTGGTGACGAGCGTCCTGGTGTCCTCGGCGAGCGAGAGCAGATCCCCGAGCTCCTCGTAGGCTCCTTCCTCCTGGAGGTAGGAGACGATCATGGTGTCCACCTCGGACAGGCCCAGCCAGGCCACGACGCTGGCCACCAGCCCCGCCGCCGGCACGAACCAGAAGCTGTCGCGCAGGTCCTCCCGCAGCCGCCCTCCGCCGCGCTCCCTCTTGCCACTCATGCCCGCGAAGGTAGCCCGGAAGCACACGCGGTACGCGGCACGCCACGGAACGTGATGTCGCGTCGTCGACGGGGCGCCGCACCCCACTGACCATCGGAAACGCAGGTGAGAGACGGTCCGAACCCCTGGTATTGTTTCTCTTGTCGCCGCGGGGGGAACGCCCCGTGAACGACAGACACCTTGTCCGGGTGGCGGAATGGCAGACGCGCTAGCTTGAGGTGCTAGTGCCCTTTATCGGGCGTGGGGGTTCAAGTCCCCCCTCGGACACCACACGAAGGAACCCCAGCGGATTCGCTGGGGTTCCTCGCGTTTCACGCCAGAGGTCTCACCCCATGGGCTGGGTGCACTTCGTCGTCGTGCCGTCGCTCAGGCAGGCGCGTACGTAACGCCCGTCCGTCGCCTTCATCAGGTCCGCGTCGGCGACTTCGGTGTACGTTCCGCCGGGCTGCTTGTCCTCCAGCCAGGCTGTCACCCCCGCGCTGTCCGAGTGGGCCCAGGCGTAGAAGTCCGTGGCCGACCAGTCCGGCCGGCCACCGGCCAGGGTGACCCGGGCGCCGTTCGGCAGAGAGGCCGTTGCCCAGTCCGTCCGCTGTGAGCCCCAGGTGGGGACCGAGGCCGGCGCCACGTCCTGGCAGAGCGTGACGGGGGCGCACGGCCCCACCGTCCCCTGCACGGATTCCTGGTAGATGGTGTTGTCCTGCTGGGTGACGAACGCCCACTTCTGGCCGTCCACGACCAAACCGGCGATCTTCTCGTCGGAGAGCGGGTCGATCGCGACCATCGTCGTGGTGCCGGAGGCGGTGAGGGTGGCGCCGGGTACCGGTTCGGGGCCGGTCCGGTGGGAGTCCGGTCCGTCGGCCTTGTGTGTCATGAGCGTGGCCGACACACCGGGACGGCCCGGTGGCAGCTCCGCCTCGCCCCAGTAGTACATGTGGTACGGGTCCCAGGCCGGGCGGCCCTGGTGGATCTTGAGCCTGCCGCCGAGATAGATGCTGGCGTCCTCCACGACGTCACCGTCGTAGAGGGGCATCCACTCGGTGACGCTCGCGGGATCGATCCCCGAGCACGGCAGTGTCGCGCACGGTGCCTGGGGTGACGGTGTGGCCGGATAGTCGTTGTCCGCGGTGCACTTGGCCCCGGTGGAGTCGCTGACGCAGGCTCGCAGCTCGGGCGACCAGGAGAAGGCCCGGGTCGAACCCGTGGTGGTGCGACTGGCTCCCGGACGGGTGAACTCGGAGTACACCTGGCCCCAGCGGCCCTGCCCCTGCCAGGCCTCCAGCCAGAACCTGCCGCCCGCGGGCAGCACACCCTCCGCCCAGTTCAGATGCGTGCCCTGCTTCAGATTCCCCCGCACGCTCTGCACGGAGGCCCCGGAGGGCAGTTCGACCCGCCGGTAGGAGGTGCGGTCGACGTAGCTCCAGTCCGACGCGGGAACGGCGCCCGGATCGGCGACCTCCGGGCACCAGGCCTCGCACGGCCCGGCCGGGACGACGGTCGCCGCGTACTGGTCGAGGCAGCCCCGCTCCACGCCGTCCGTGGCACAGGCGCCGTTGGCGAACGCGCCGCGGGCCGGTGCGACGGCCAGATACAGGAACATGCCGGTGGTGCCGGTGGTGTCGCGGTGGGCGCGCGGGTGCTGGACGGAGTTGATGGTCTTGATGCCGTCGCCCCAGTCGTCCGTGGCGCGCAGCCACAGCCGGCCCTTCTCCACCCCGGATCCGAACTGCACCTCGGCCCAGGTGTAGGGCCGGCCGGAGTCCCAGGCGGGAGTGCCCGTGTATTGGATGATCTTGGTGCCCGAGGCCAGGGTCGTCTGCTTCAGGACCTTTGGCGCGCCGCCGGACTTCCATGTGGTCACCTGCCCCGGGTCCGCGCCCTCGCACGGGGTCTGCGGGCAGGGCGCCGTCTCTGCCGTGGCCGCGGCGGGCGCGGCCTGCGCCGAGGGGGCCGTCAGGAGCGCGGCGCCGACCGCGGCCACGGCCAGTACGGCGCAGCGGGACCACCACGGCGGCCGGTTCCGTCTGTTCCCCCGGCCGCGTTCCTCCGGTCCGCGCCTGCGCGCGGTGCGTCTCGCCGACCCGCTGTCCATCGCACCTCCAGTGCCTCGTGTTGCTGCTTCGGCGGCTCCGAGCCCGGGGAGATGGAAACGGCGGGCGCTCTCCCGGCCGTCTCGGCGTTGTCTCCGCAGACGAATTACGGCCAGGAGTGGGTGGGCCGCCAAGAAGAGGTGTGCGTCACAATTCCGCCATTCGCTGTGCCCAGACCCTTGTTTCCAGCCGTGTAATCGATTTCAATCCTGCGTGTAATCGATTCCACGGCTCAAAAGCCACTGGTCTCGAGGCTCACGGAAACCACAAGGAGGTGGTCCGGAAGTGGCGAGCATCAAGGATGTCGCGGCCCAGGCGGGAGTCTCCGTCGCCACGGTCTCCCGCGTACTCAACAGCCATCCCTCCGTCAGCCCGGACGCGCGCAGACGCGTCCTCGCCGCCGTCGAGGCCCTCGGCTACCGGCCCAATGCCGTCGCCCGGTCACTGCGCACCGACCAGACGCGCACGCTCGGCCTCGTCATCAGTGACGTGCTCAACCCGTACTTCACCGCGCTGGCCCGCTCCGTCGAGGAGGAGGCGCGTGCGCTGGGCTACAGCGTGATCATCGGCAACGCCGATGAACGGCCCGAGCAGCAGGACGACCACGTGCGTACGCTCCTGGACCGCAGGATCGACGGGCTGCTGGTCTCACCCGCCGACGGGGAGTCGCCGCTGCTGCTCGACGTCGCCCGCACCGGCACCCCGATGGTCTTCGTCGACCGCTGGGTGCCCGGCGTGGACGTGCCCGTCGTACGCGCGGACGGTCACCGGGCCATCCAGGACCTGGTCGCCCACCTGTACGCGCTCGGCCGCCGCAGGCTGGCGATCATCGCGGGACCGGCGGCCACCACCACGGGCAACGAGCGTGTCGAGGCCTTCCGTGAGGCGATGCGCGGCCACGGGCTCGTCCTGCCCGACACCTACATCGGGCAGGGGGACTTCCAGGCCGACAGCGGCCGCAGGGCCACCGAGCACTTCCTGTCGCTGCCCGAGCCCCCCGAGATCGTCTTCGCCGCCGACAACCTCATGGCACTCGGAGCCCTCGACGCCATCCGCGCACGCGGCCTGCGCGTCCCCGAGGACATCGGCATCGCGGCGTTCGACGACATCCCCTGGTTCGTCCACACCGGTCCGCCGATCACCGCGATCGCACAGCCGACGGGCGAACTCGGCCGTGCGGCCGTACGCGCCCTGGTCGACATCGTCGAGGGGCGCCCCCCACAGTCCGTCACCCTGCCCGCCCGCCTCGTCGTACGCAGCTCCTGCGGCGAGCGCACCACCACCCCAGGGAGCAACGAGTGAGTCAATCGGTCGAGTTGCTGCGCATCGAGGGCGTACGCAAGACCTTCCCCGGCGTGGTCGCCCTGGACAGCGTCGACTTCGACCTGCGCAGCGGCGAGGTGCACGTACTGCTCGGGGAGAACGGCGCGGGCAAGAGCACGCTCATCAAGATGCTCTCCGGCGCCTACCGACCCGACGCGGGCCGGATCTTCGCCGGCGGGCAGGAGGTGCGGATCAACGGGGCGCAGGACGCCGAGAAGCTGAAGATCGCCACGATCTACCAGGAGTTCAACCTGGTGCCCGACCTGACGGTCGCGGAGAACATCTTCCTCGGCCGCCAGCCGCGCCGGCTGGGCATGATCGACCGGCGGCGCATGGAGGCGGACGCGGAGGTGCTGCTGCGGCGAGTAGGCCTCCACGTCTCCCCACGGGCGCGCGTCCGTGAACTGGGCATCGCACGGCTGCAGATGGTCGAGATCGCGAAGGCGCTCAGCCTGGACGCCCGAGTGCTGATCATGGACGAACCGACCGCCGTCCTGACCACCGAGGAGGTCGACAAGCTCTTCGGTATCGTCCGGAACCTGCGTGCGGACGGCGTCGGCGTGGTCTTCATCACCCACCACCTCGACGAGATCGCCGCCCTCGGCGACCGTGTGACCGTCCTGCGCGACGGTCGGAGCATCGACCAGGTACCCGCCTCGACACCCGAGGCGGAGCTCGTCCAGCTCATGGTGGGACGCAGCATCGAGCAGCAGTACCCACGTGAACGCCCGCACCCGGGGGAGCCGTTGCTCTCCGTCAGAGGACTCACCAAGGACGGCGTGTTCCACGACATCAGCTTCGACGTGCGGGCCGGTGAGGTCGTCGGCCTCGCGGGTCTCGTCGGAGCGGGCCGCACCGAGGTCGCCAGGGCCGTGTTCGGCGCCGACCCCTACGACGCGGGCACCGTCGACGTACGGGGTGAGCGGCTGGGCAAGCACGACGTGACCGCCGCGATGCGCGCCGGGATCGGACTCGTCCCCGAGGACCGTAAGGGCCAGGGCCTGGTGCTCGACGCCTCCGTGCAGGAGAACCTCGGTCTGGTGACGCTCCGTTCGGCGACCCGGTCCGGACTGGTCGACGTCAAGGGGCAGCGCGCCGCCGCGGCGCGGATCGCCGAGCAGCTCGGCGTACGCATGTCCGGCCTCGGCCAGCACGTCCGCACCCTGTCGGGCGGCAACCAGCAGAAGGTCGTCATCGGCAAGTGGCTGCTGGCCGACACCCGGGTGCTGATCCTCGACGAGCCGACGCGCGGCATCGACGTCGGAGCCAAGGTCGAGATCTACCAGCTCATCAACGAGCTGACCGCCTCCGGACACGCCGTCCTGATGATCTCCAGCGACCTGCCCGAGGTCCTCGGCATGAGCGACCGCGTCCTCGTCATGGCGCAGGGCCGCATCGCCGGCGAGATACCGGCCCACGAAGCGACCCAGGACGCCGTGATGGCACTCGCCGTCAGCAACGGCCCCGGAACACCCGCACCCGGCGATAGCGCCGCGCGCACCGGCAAGACCCAGCACGCCCAGAACACCCAGCACACCGAGACCCCGGAGGAGGGCCCCCGTGGCCACTGACACGCACCCGAGCAAGGCAGGCGCGGGCAGCGCCGGACAAGGCCTCCGCCGACTGCTGCTCGACAACGGCGCACTCAGCGCCCTGGTCGTCCTCCTGGTGGCGATGTCGCTGCTCTCCGGCGACTTCCTCACCACGCAGAACCTGCTGAACGTCGGCGTCCAGGCCGCCGTGACCGCGATCCTCGCCTTCGGAGTCACCTTCGTCATCGTCTCCGCGGGCATCGACCTCTCGGTCGGCTCCGTCGCCGCGCTCTCCGCGACCGTGCTCGCCTGGTCGGCGACGTCCGCGGGACTACCGGTCTGGCTGGCGGTCGTCCTCGCCGTGGCCACAGGACTGGCCTGCGGATTCGTCAGCGGTGCCCTCGTCGCGTACGGCAAACTGCCCTCGTTCATCGCGACGTTGGCGATGCTCTCGGTGGCGCGCGGACTCTCCCTGGTCATCTCCCAGGGCCGGCCGATCCCCTTCCCCGACTCCGTCTCCGTGCTCGGTGACACGATCGGCGGCTGGCTTCCGGTCCCCGTCCTCGTGATGATCGCCATGGGCCTGATAGCGGCCCTCGTCCTCGCCCGGACGTACATCGGCCGCTCCATGTACGCCATCGGTGGCAACGAGGAGGCGGCCAGGCTCTCCGGACTGCGCGTCAAGAAGCAGAAACTCGCCATCTACGCCCTGTCCGGCCTCTTCGCCGCCGTGGCCGGCATCGTCCTGGCCTCCCGACTCGTCTCCGCGCAGCCCCAGGCCGCACAGGGATACGAGCTCGACGCGATCGCCGCCGTCGTCATCGGCGGCGCCAGCCTCGCCGGCGGCGTCGGCAAGGCGTCCGGCACCCTGATCGGCGCGCTGATCCTTGCCGTGCTGCGCAACGGCCTCAACCTGCTCTCCGTCTCCGCGTTCTGGCAGCAGGTCGTGATCGGCGTCGTCATCGCCCTCGCGGTGCTGCTGGACACACTGCGCCGCAAGGCCGGTTCGGGCGCGTCCGCCGGCGGTGCGTCCGCCGCACCGGGGGCGCCCGGAGGGGGCCGCAGGGGCGCGGTGCAGGCAGGCATCGCGCTGGTCTGCGTGGCCGCCGTCATCGCTGCCGTGACCTACTTCAAGTCCGGTTCCACCGCGGCGGGACCCACCAAGGTGGGCATGTCGCTCTCCACCCTGAACAACCCCTTCTTCGTCCAGATGAAGGAGGGCGCCCAGCAGGAGGCGGACGAGGCGGGAGTCGACCTCACCGTCACCGACGCCCAGAACGACGCGTCCCAGCAGGCCAACCAGCTGGAGAACTTCACCAGTTCGGGTGTGGACTCGGTCATCGTCAACCCGGTCGACTCCGACGCGGTCGGCCCCGCCGTCCGCGGTGCCGACAAGGCCGGTATCCCGGTGATCGCCGCGGACCGCGGAGTCAACAAGGCGGAGACGGCCACTCTCGTCGCCTCCGACAACGTCGCGGGCGGCAAGCTCGCCGCGAAGACGCTCGCCGACCGGCTCGGCGGCAAGGGCAGCATCATCGTCCTGCAGGGCACCGCGGGAACCTCGGCCAGCCGTGAGCGCGGGGCGGGCTTCGCCGCCGGCATCAAGGCCTACCCCGGCATCAAGATCGTCGCGACCCAGCCGGCCGACTTCGACCGGACCAAGGGCCTGGACGTCATGACCAACCTGCTCCAGTCCCACCCCGGCGTCAACGGCGTGTTCGCCGAGAACGACGAGATGGCGCTCGGCGCGGTCAAGGCCCTGGGCGGCAAGGCCGGAAAGTCCGTCCCGGTCGTCGGCTTCGACGGAACCCCGGACGGGCTCACCGCCGTCGAGGCGGGCACGCTGTACGCCTCCGTGGCACAGCAGCCCGAGGAGCTGGGCAGGGTCGCCGTGCGCAACGCGCTCCGGGCGGCCGACGGCAAGAAGGTCGACAGCACCGTGAAGGTGCCGGTCAAGGTCGTCACCCGGCAGAACGTCGCCGACTTCTCCTGATCACGGAAAGGAACTGACCAGATGCTCGGGAACGAAGGGTCCGCGTCCGCCGACTCCTCCCGGTACGACCTCCTGGTCGTGGGATCGGCCAACGCCGACCTGGTCGTCGGTGTCGAACGCCGGCCAGGACCGGGGGAGACGGTCCTAGGATCGGACCTCGTGGTCCACCCCGGCGGCAAGGGCGCCAACCAGGCGGTCGCCGCCGCCCGCCTCGGCGCCCGTACGGCGCTGCTGGCCCGCGTCGGCGACGACGCCCACGGGCGTCTGCTGCGCGCCTCGCAGCAGGAAGCCGGAGTCGACACGGGAGGCGTCCTGGCCGGCGGGGCGCCCACCGGGGTCGCCCTCATCACGGTCGACCCGTCCGGTGACAACAGCATCGTCGTCTCACCGGGCGCCAACGCCCACCTGACGCCGCAGGACATCCGGTCCGCGGGTGCGCTGTTCGCCTCTGCCCGCGTCGTCTCCGTACAGCTGGAGATCCCGCTGGAGACCGTGGCGGAGACGGCGCGCGCCGTTCGGCCGGGCGCGCGCCTGGTGCTCAACCCGTCTCCGCCGGCGCCGCTTCCCGAGGAGGTGCTCGCCGCCTGCGACCCCTTGGTGGTCAACGAGCACGAGGCGCGTTCCATCCTCGGGGAAGGCGCGGGCAGCACCCCTGAGGCATGGGCACGGCAGCTCGTCGCGCTCGGCCCCCGATCGGTGGTGATCACCCTCGGCGCGCGGGGCGCGCTGGTCTGCGACACGCGCGGCGGCGAAGCCGTCACCGTGGCGAGTCCGCGCGTGGACGCGGTGGACACCACCGGCGCGGGCGACGCGTTCACGGCCGCCCTCGCCTGGCGCCTCGGCCTGGGCGACGACCTCGCCACGGCCGCCGGGTTCGCCGTGCGGGTCGGCGCGGCGGCCGTCACCCGGCAGGGCGCGCAGGCATCCTTCCCCACCCGTGAGGAGGTGGCGGCGCTGTGAAGAAATCCGGAATCCTGAACCGCCGTCTCGCGGGTGCCCTGGCCGAACTCGGCCACGGGGACGGTGTGCTGGTCTGTGACGTCGGCATGCCGGTCCCGGCGGGGCCCCGGGTGGTCGACCTGGCATTCAGGGCGGGCACCCCCTCCTTCGCCGAGGTCCTGGAGGGCTTGCTCGAGGAACTGGTCGTGGAAGGCGCGACTGCGGCCGAAGAGGTGTGCGAGGCCAACCCGGAGACGGCCCGTCTCCTGGCCGACAGGTTGCCCGAGCTCGCACACGTGTCCCACGAGGAGCTCAAGACGCTCTCGACCACGGCGCGTCTGGTGGTCCGTACAGGAGAGGCACGCCCCTACGCCAACGTCCTGCTGCGGTGCGGGGTCTTCTTCTGACGGCGACCACACCGGTGGTGGTCCTGCTGACAGGCACCCCGGACGGGGAGGCCGCCCGGTAGGATCGCCACCGTGACTGCCGGGTCGGCCATGGGCCATGGACGAGAGCGGCGCCCGGCTGCCGAGTGAGCCCGAGGCGGGCGCGAGGCCCGCCGCCATGTCGTGTTCCCCTGCCAGGCGCCCGTACGAGGCGCCCTGTCCCAGCAGAATCGACGACATGGAGACATGACACAGATGTCAGGAACACGGGAGCGGTACGCACACACGGACGAGCGGGGCGTCGATGTCGTCCAACTGGACCACCACGCCGTGTACGCCAGGGACCGCCGGCTCTCGGCCGAGTTCATCGCCACCGTCCTCGGACTGGAGGTCGGCTCCCCCTTCGGGCCCTTCCTGCCCGTCGACCTCGGGAACGGCGTCACCCTCGACTACTACGAACTGCGGGACGAACCGGTGCAGTCGCAGCACTACGCCTTTCTCGTCCCCGACGCGCAGTTCGACGCCATGACCGCCCGCCTCGATGCGCTCGGAGTCACGTACTACGCCGACCCACGGCACACCGAACCGGGGCGGATCAACCGGCTCTTCGGCGGACGCGGCGCGTACTTCGAGGACCCGGACGGCCACAACATGGAGATCATGACCCGGCCCTACGCGCGCCCCCGGTAGTCCGGGTCACTCGTCGGTCAGCCCGTCCACCAGGGCTGCCAGCGCCGAAGCCAGCATGCCGAGCCCGGGGCCCGCGGGGCCGCCGGGCTCGGTCATGTACAGATCGCGCCGGATCTCGATCATCAGAGCGCTGACCCGCGCGTCCTTTCCGTAATGCTTCAGCGGCACGTAGGTGCCGGGGAAGGGGCTGTTGAGCTCGGTGCCGCCGAAGCGGGCGAACTCCGCCTCCGCCCGGGCCAGTAGCCCGGGAGGGGTGTGGAACCCGTCCGTGCCCAGGCAGACAGGAGGGCGCGGCCCCGTGCCGTGCAGTTCGTAGGGGAGGGCAGCCGACGGATAGGAGTGGACGTCGATGACGACCGCGCGCCCTGTGGCGGCGAGCCGCTCGTCCACGGCCGCGGTCATCGCCCGGGCGTACGGGTGGAACCAGCGGTCGAGCAGCGGCTGGGGATCCGCCCCCGGCGGACGCAGCGGCTCTCGGAGGGTGGTGCGGGTGTAGACCGCTCCCATACCGACGGCCAGCATCTCCTCCCGGTCGTCGGGGAACCGCTCGGGATCGACGACCAGCCGGGAGAGGCCGTTGACGAACCGCCAGGGCGTCGACGCGCAGGCGGTCGACGCCCTGGCGGCCAGGTCGGCCGTGTGCGAGTCCGTGATCCGGTCGAGCTCGGACTCCAGAGCCTCGTCGTCCAGCAGGATGCCCTCACGTACGTCGTGGGGCACGGTCCGCGACGAGTGCGGGACGTGCAGCAGGACGGGCGAACCGGCCGCTCCCGGTACAAGCCCGAAGGGTGCGGGGTGGCTGGGGTTCACCGGCTGCTCCTCGTCTGCTCGAACCCGCGGTGTCCCGCCGGGCCTTCGGCCGGCAGGCTACCGCCGGCGCGCCCGGCCGTGCGGGACGGTCGGGCGCGCCGGATCGTGCGGCGGGCGGGTCAGCCGGCCCAGACCTCGGCGTCGTCGGCCGGGACGGTGGTGGCGAGCTTCAGCTCCTTGCGCGCCTCGACGGTCTTGCTCGGGTCGATGCCCGTGAACGCCATGTCGTACGCGATGTAGAAGTCGTCCGTGCTGCCCGCGGAGGCGGCGTCCTCCCAGGCCTTGGCGGCATCGCCGAGCTTCTCGCGGAGCTTGGAGGTCTCCGGCTGGTTCACCGTCTTCAGGTTCGTCAGGTGCGAGTTCAGAGCCGTGGAGACGGCCTTGGCCTGCTTCTTGTAGGCGGCCAGGTCGTCCTCGGGCTGCTCCGCCTCCGGCTGGTTGGCCCACAGGGCGTCGTAGACGGCGTTCGCGCCCTTCAGGTAGGCCTGCTGGTCGGCGTTGAGCGAGGCGTTCTTGAGCGAGCCCGAGAAGGTGCCTGACTCCTTGGCGTAGGTGCAGCTCACGGCGCGGTCGCCGGTCGCCCAGCTCTCCTTCGTCGGGTAGTAGTAGAAGAGCCCGACACCCTCCGGCACCGCCCACGTGTCGGAGATGAACTTCCCCGACTCGACCGGGCAGCGCTTGTCGGCGATCTTGGACGCCCCTTCGTCGCCGGGGTACGCGGACTCCCCTTCGATCTTGAAGTCGCCGACGACCTGGCCCGCGTGGGCCTCCCCGCAGGGCACGACCTCGACGCTGACCTCCTCGGTGTCGGTGACCCCGTTGTTCGGGTTGTAGCAGTCACCCGTGTCGAGGGAGAAGACCGAACGCTGGCGTACGACCTTCTTGGCGCCGGCCTTGGCGCTGTCGATGGCGTCGGAGCAGCCCACCGCGCCGATGGCGAGCAGGGCTACGGCGGCGGATATGCCGCGGGCTGAGCGAGACGTGACACCGAGAAACATGACGTGGGCATCCTCAAACGGAAGGAGGTGTGAACAGGTGTGGGCATCGTATGGCATGGATGTGACAGTTCTGTACCCAGGGGATTCTCGGCCCGTTCCAGGCTCTGCGACCGGATCCGGTGCCGTTTCGTTACGAAGTTGTGCATGGACAAAAAGCTTGTGAACCCAGTCAACGACTGGCATTCTGTTGGAGCACGGTGAAGGCCGGTGAGTCATCCGGCCGTGCCCGGTGCGGGATCGAAGGCATGCCCGGCAGTGGGTGTGGCCGACGGGAGGGCATCGGGCATGTCAGCGGGCTCGGCCTCCCACGCGTGTGGTCGGGCCGTAGGGCAGGGCCTGGACGGCCGAGGCGCGCCCTGCGCCGCTCCTCGACTTGCCGCCGAGCGCACTGTCCTGAACCACCGCTCTCTCAAAAACCGTTGCCGTCCAGTCGTTCTCGATCCCCGACCGGGAGCACTCTTGAGCACCCTTCAGGCGGTGGCACCTGCGGCCTCGACGGCGGGCGCGGCCTGTATGGCCGGCCTCTTCGGCTCACGCCCGGCGGCGTCCGGGTGACTCCCGGGCGGCCCTCTCGTTGACCCAGTGCCGCGACGGGCGGCGTTCGCCCCGCGTGCGTACGCCGAGCACCGCGGCCCCAGGCCGCGCTTCCTCCGTCCCGCGGCGCCGGAGCCGAGAGGAGCGGTTGTGCACGAGTGCCCGCCGGTGATCACGCGTCCCCCTGCCCCGACCGGCCGGCCGGCCCCGGGACGGGTGGGGCCGCTGCCGGCGCTGGCCGCGGTCGCGGCCGCGTTCGTCCTCGTCCAACTGGTCCTCGTCGTACCGGGCTCCGGACTCGCCTGGGACGAGACGGTGTATGTCAGCCAGGTCGGCGGCAACGCTCCTCCCGCCTACTTCAGCGCCCCCCGCGCCCGTGGCATCTCCTACCTGGTGGCTCCCGTGGCCATGTTCACGGCGTCCACGACCGCCCTGCGGATCTACCTCGCCCTGCTGTCCGGCACGGCGCTGTTCCTCTCCCTGTGGGTCTGGCGCCGGACCCTGCCCACCCGTGTACTCGTGGGTGCGGGCCTCCTGTTCGCCGGGCTGTGGCCCACCCTCTTCTACGGCCCCGCCGCCATGCCCAACCTGTGGTGCGCCCTGGGCTCCCTGGCGGCGGCCGGCTGGGTGGCACGGTCCCTGCGCGGGGACACCGGGCGGATGCCGGCCGCCGGGTCGGGAACCGCCGTGGCCCTGGTCGCCCTGATGCGGCCCGCCGACGGATTCTGGCTCGCCCTGCCGCTGGTGCTCGCCACCACGGTGCTGCCCGGCCGGCGCCGGCTGCGTACTTCCGCCGCCCTGGTCGCGGGGCTGGTGGCGGGCTGCGCGCCGTGGATCGCCGAGGCGTACGCCCGTTACGGAGGGCTCCCGGCCCGGCTGCACCGCGCGGGGGAGATCCAGGGCGGACTCGGCTGGAACTTCGCCGTCGACGACCACCTCCGGGCGCTCGCGGGCCGGACCCTGTGCCGGCCCTGCGACATCGGCTGGGAAGGCCCGGGTACCGCGGTGTGGTGGTTGCTGATGCCCCTTCTCGTCGCCGGCGGGATCGCTGCGGCGCGACGCGCCGGCCGGGGGACCACCGCGGTCCTGGCCGCCGCGACGGGCGCGTCGACGGCCGTCCCGTACCTCTTCCTGGTCGAGTACGCCGCACCGCGGTTCCTGCTCCCCGCCTACGCCCTCCTGGCCGTACCGGTCGCCGAGTACCTCGCCGACCTCGTCGCACGGACCCGGGTCGCCCGCCGCCCGGCCGGCCTCGCGGCGCTGACGCTGGCCATGGCGGCGCATCTCACCGTCCAGCTGTCCACGCTCAGCCACGTGGTCCGCACCAGCCGCGCCACGACCGAGGAGTTCGCCGCGGTCGCCGGGACGCTGAACGGCCTGGGCCTGCGCCCGCCGTGCGTGATCAGCGGAGACGACGCCGTGCCCATCGCCTACTACGCGGGATGCGCCTCGCGGCAGACCGACGGCCACGACGCCGGCATCACCCCCGAAGAACTCCGTGCCCTCGCACGAGAGGTGCCGACCGCCGTTCTGTCGCCCGGGGACGCGGAGACCGCCTCAGCCGCCGACGGCTCGCGCACAATGCTGCTGCGGCTCGGGCGTGAGTCCCGCCTGCTTCGCCTGCTGCCGGGCCCGGCGCTGGAAGCGACAGCGGCGTCCGCGGCGCCTGCCGGGTGATGCCGGGAGCCGGCGAACCCCGCCGACCCGTCCACCAGGGAAGGCGCCAGGGCCGATCACGCGCCTCGCTGCGTCACCTGGCAGCTGTCTCCGGGGCCGACGCCGCGACCGGATGGACACGCGCGCCGGTGCTGTTCAGGTACTCGCGGTAGTCCTCGGCGCTCAGTGCCAGGGAACGGTCCAGCCGCGCCGCGTTGAAGTAGATCTCCGCATGTTCCAGCACGCCGGGATCAACGATCAGTTCGAGGTCCGGATGGAAGCTGAAGGGCAGGATGGTGCCGCTCACGCTCCCGGACAACGCCTCCGCCCGGTCCGCCGACGCGAACGACACATAGCTCCCCTCCGCCAGGGCCTTGAGCCGCGGAAGGTCGACGCGGGCGTCGCCCGGGACGACGGCGAGGAAGTACCGTTTGGTGCGCTTGCCCGTCTTCACCATGACGACCAGGCACTTCGCTCCCTGTGCCACCGGGTGCCCGCGAAGAAGGCTCACCTCCTCGGTGCGGCCCTCCGGGGCGTGATCGATCACGCGATAGCGTGCGCCGATCCCGTCCAGCAGGGAGATGAGCCGCGCATACGCGTCGACACCGGTCGTGCCGTCCTGGCCCTGCGGGCCGGAGCCGGTCTGTTCGGTCATGTGGACCCGTCCTCCGTCGGAATTTCGCCCGGCAGCCGCCGGGGGTCACCGCCGCGCCGAGGCCGACGCACCTGACGGCTTCCCGCGAAGCGGCGAAACCGTGCCCGGTGCACCGGCGTTGCGGTGGGCCGGTACCGCGATGATCATAGGGCGCGTCGTCCGCGAGGACCGCCCGAACGCGTGCTACCAATGCCGGGAGGGCCGAGAGCCGGCCGGCTGACACCATCCGGATTCCACCGGGTGCCGCCTGAAACGTCCCGGTAATCCGCTCGGCGCGGGAGTTCTCTACCCTCGCTCGGGAATCGTCGGAGCAGCAGACGGAGGCGGTGCCGTGGCCGGCGCACCAGTATCGCGACGACAGGCCGAGCACAGTGTGGGGCTGTCGCATCGCATCATCCACGGCTATCGCCGCGCCTACCGGATGGCTGGGCAGGGGCCCGTCATCCTCCTCATCCACGGCATCGGCGATTCCTCCGCCACCTGGGCGGACCTCATCCCAGAGCTGGCCCGCAACCACACGGTGATCGCCCCCGACCTCCTCGGCCACGGGGCCTCCGACAAACCACGGGCCGACTACTCGGTGGCCGCCTACGCCAACGGCATCCGGGACCTGCTGGGCGTCCTCGGCATCGAACGCGCCACCCTGGTCGGCCACTCCCTCGGCGGTGGTGTGGCCATGCAGTTCGCCTACCAGTACCCCGAACGCACCGACCGGCTGATCCTGGTGAGCGCCGGCGGGGTGGGACGTGAGGTCAACCCGGTGCTGCGCGCCGTGTCCCTGCCCGGCGCCGACCTCATGCTCTCCACCCTGCGCCTGCCCGGCATGCGCAGCCAGGTCGGCCTCTTCACCCGGCTGATGCGGATCCTCGACACCGATCTCGGACAGGACGCCGGTGAACTGGTCGACCTCGTCGACGCACTCCCGGACGGAACCTCCCGCAGCGCCTTCATCAGCACCCTGAGAGCCGTGGTCGACTGGCGGGGCCAGGTGGTCACCATGCTCGACCGTTGCTACCTGGCCCAGGGCATGCCCACCCTGCTGCTCTGGGGCTCGCGGGACAGCGTGGTCCCGGTGGAGCACGCGTACGGTGCCCACGCGGCGATGCCGGGCAGCAGGCTGGAGATCTTCGAGGGGGCCGGCCACTTCCCCTTCCACACCGACCCTGTGCGCTTCCGCGCCCTGGTCGAGGACTTCATGAACACCACGGCCCCCGCGGACTGGAGTCAGGAACGCTGGAGGGAACACCTCCGCGCCGGGCGCCCGGGTACCACGGCCGGTGCGGCCGACCCCGCGTTCGAACGGGCGGTGGAGCGGGACCTGCGGGAGGCGAGCGAGCGCAGCGCTACGTAGGATCGCCCGGCTGGTACCTCCCCCCACTTACGGGGACGGCTACACCTTGCGGGCCACCGCGCACCACATCGGGAGCGTGTCGTCAGGGGTGTCGGACGGCTCGGGGCGCCAGCGGGTCAGGGTGACCACGCCCGGTTCCAGGATCTCCAGGCCGTCGAGGAAGCGCTCCACCTCCTTGTCCGTACGAGGTGTGGCAGAGGCGTGGCTCGCGGCGCGCTCGTTGTAGATCCGCATCGACTCCGCGACCTCGGGGGCGGTGACATCGGCGGCCGGGTGGGAGAGGACGAGGTAGCTTCCCGGCGCGAGGCGCTCCAGCAGACGGCGGGTGATGTCCCAGGGGTCCTCGGCGTCCTTGATGTACTGGAGGACCGCAACCAGCATGAGGCCGACCGGCCGGTCCAGGTCGAGGGTGCGGGAGGCCGCCTCGAGAATGGTGTCCACGTCCCGCGCGTCGGCCTGTACGTAGTCCGTCCGGCCCTCCGGTCCGCTGACGAGGAGCGCCCTGGCATGGGTGAGCACGATCGGATCGTTGTCGACGTACACCACACGGGACTCGGGGGCGGCCCGCTGGGCCACCTCATGCGTGTTCTCCGCCGCGGGGATACCCGTACCGATGTCGAGGAACTGCCGGATCCCGGCCGCCGCGAGGTGACGCACGGCGCGGCCGAGGAAGGCCCGGTTCGCCCGGACCGACGGCACGATCGTCGGATTGGCCGCGGCGGCCAGCTCGGCCGCCTCCTGGTCCACCGGGTAGTGGTCCTTGCCGCCCAGCCACACGTTGTAGACGCGAGCCGGGTGCGCGTCGGCGGGATGGGGCATGGGCTGCGGGAAATCGCTCATCGTTCGTCACCTCGTGCGACCGGCACGGCCAGGGCGGACTCGTGTTCGGCAACGGTACCCCGATGACGCTTCTCTGATTACCCGTCAGTTACGTGAGCGGGAGGCTGTGGCCCGCCCAGGAGGCGGGGGAAGGCCGTGCCCTACTCTGAGTCGTTCACGAACTGGGGGTCGGAGTGCGCGCGTTCTCGAATGCCGCGGCAGTGATGGTGGCAGGCCTGTTGCTCGGCTCGGCGCTGACGGGCTGCGCCGGCGGAGGGTCGGAGGCGGAGCGCTCGGCGGATCAGATGCTGGACGAGGCGTACGAGACGATGAACGACCTGGAGTCGGTCACGATCCTCTCGTCGGTGAGGACAGCCGGAAGCGGGGTGCGCTCCAGTCGTCTGACCACCGATCTCGTCGGCACGTGCACGAGCAAGGTCAGTTGGTCCGAAGGGGGTGGCACGCTGGAACAGATCCGCATCGGGGCCACCGACTACGTCCGCCCCGATCGTGCCTACCTGAAGAAATGGTCCGGTCGGGACACCTCCGCGAACGGCGAGCAGAAGCGCTGGGCGAAGGCGCCGGTCTCGGACGCGAAGCCGGAGGACGGCCTGGTCGACTGCACCTGGCCGTTCAGTGCCTTCGGAACTCCCGTCAAAGGCAAACCCGCCGAGGTCGCCGGACGCCGGGCCATGCGCCTGGAGGTGACCGAGGCGAAGGCAACCTACACCTTCTACGTCGCCACGGAAGGCAAGCCGTACCTCCTGCAAGTCGTCTACAAGGGAGACGACTTCAGGAGTACGACCACCTTCGGCGCGTTCGACGAGCCACTCGGGATCCAGGCTCCACCGGCGAAGGACACGCTGGACACCGCCGACATCGGGTAACCGCCTGCGTCAGGGCGTGCGAGGCAGTTCGGCTTCCTCGCCCGCGCGCGGCCGAAGTCCGGCCGGTGTGTTCCCCGGCGCGGGTGCGCACGGTGGCGGAGGGAGGCACGGCGGGACCGTCCGGGCGGAACGCCCGACGAGGCGGTGCTGCACCAGACAGGTCACCGCCAGCGTGGCGCCCAGCACCGGCCAGGCGATCGCGCCCAGGCTCACGGCCGCCCCGACGACGACGGGACCGAGGCTGCGCTGCGCCGACTGGGCAAGACCGTGCACGCCGAGGTAGGAACCCTGTGCCTCTGCGGGTGCCAGGGCGACCGAGAGCTCCCACGACGAGAGCGAGTGCAGGATCTCGGCGAGTGTGAACGCCACCGCCGCGAGGAGTACGGCGGCGGTGGAGAACCAGGGGCCGCCGGATGCCGAGGCCGCGAGTGCCGCCCCTCCCACGAGGAGGACGGCGCCGATCGGGAGGAGCAGCCGGCGAGCCGCCGCGGTCGTCGTGCCGAAGCGGGAGAGCGGTACCTGCAGCGCGACGACCAGCGCGCTGTTGAGAACGAGGACCAGCGGCGCCAGGCCGACCGGTGCGGTGGTCGCGTGGACGATCCACAGGGGGAAGCCGACCTGGAGGATGCTGTCGTCCAGGAAGAGCCAGACCTCCGTCGCCGTGAACGAGAGGTAGCGGCGGTCCCGCCACGGGCTCCCGGCGCCGGCCCGTGCCACAGGGCGGTCGGTCCCGGTCACGACGCGACTGGGCGCGGGCGGCTCCGCGCACCGCAGGGTGAGTATCGCCATTACCGCGTAGGAGACGACGTTGGCGAGCAGCAGTACCCGGTAGGACGTGGCGCTGCCCACGGTGAGCGCGGCGGCGGCGCCCGAGGCCCCGACGGCCCACCCGATGTTCGCCGCGGTGCGCTGGATCGCCTGGTAGCGGACGCGCTCCGGGCCGGCAGCGCGAGCCGCGAACAGTTTGGTCAGCACACTCGACGCGCGGTCCGGCAGTGCTCCGAGGGCCGAGAACGCCACCAGAAGCGGGAAGTCGTCCGTCGTCAGCAGGGCCAGGAGAGCCGCGCCCCGGGCCAGTTGGGCTACGACCAGGACGCGCGTCACGGGGAAGCGGTCCGCCAGCCGGCCCCCGAGCGGGGGGCCCGCGATCCCGACGACGCCCGACAGGCCCATCAGAAGGCCGATCTGTGCGACCGACAGATGCGCGACGTAGACGAAGTAGAGAGTCGCCGCGCCGGTCCACAGGCCTGTGCCGATCTTGTCGATGACGGAGACGACCAGCATCCGCCGTCCGTCCGCCCCTCCCGGGATGGCGAAGCGCCGCACGGGCGACAGGCGACGTGGTTTCGGTTGCAACGGGATCCCCCTTGACGGAACTTTTGTATTGGTACAGTCTTTGGTCTGTGGCAGAACAATATGGGATCGTCGGCGGTACAGCCAGAGAGATTTCGGCATCGGTCGAAAGCGGGGTGGCCGACGGCACGCTGCGGCCTGGCGCGTCGCTGCCGCCTGTCCGACGCCTCGCCGAGGCTCTGGGGGTCAGCGCGGGCACGGTGGCCGCCGCCTACAAGGAACTGCGCGGACGTGGAGTGGTCGTGACCCTGGGCCGTGGCGGCACGGTCGTCGCCACGGCGCCCGCCGTCAACTCGCGGCGCCCACCCCGGGTCCCCGCCGGGCTTCGCGACCTCGCGGGAGGGCACCCCGACCCCGCCCACCTGCCCGTGCTCACCCCGCCTGGGCGACTCGAACCCGTTCCCGGGTCGCACCGCGCCGCACCGCGGCTCGCCTCGCTGGAAGAGGCTGCCCGCGCGTGGTTCGCCCGCGATCAAGTGCCCGCGGAATCAGTGACGTTCGCCCATGGCGCCCTGGACTGCATCGCCAGGCTGCTGTCCACCGAGCTCAAGCCAGGTGACTCGGTAGCCGTCGAGGACCCAGGCTTCCATCATCTTTTGGACCTCGTACCTGCGTTGGGTCTGCGCATGACGCCGGTGACCGTCGACGACGAAGGGATCCGCCCGGAGGCCCTGCGCTCGGCCCTGCGCTCGGGGGCCCGGGCCCTGGTGTGCAGTCCTCGGGGTCAGAGCCCGTACGGTGCCCGGTTCACCCCCGCCCGGCGGGATGAACTCCTCGCCGTACTGCTCGACTTCCCCGACGTGCTGGTCGTGGAGGACGATCACAACGCCGACATCGCCGGCGCGGACGCGGTGAACCTCGCGTCAGGCGGACTGCCCCGCTGGGCTCATGTGCGGACGGTGTCCAAGCACCTCGGGATCGACCTGCGCTGGGCGGCCCTGGCGTGCGACCCCGCGACGCTGGCGCGTCACGACGGCCGGATGCTGCTCACCTCCGGCTGGGTCAGTCACATCCTCCAGGCGACCGTCGAGGGGCTGCTGACCGATCCGGCCGTGACCCGGCTCGTCGCGGGAGCGTCCGACACGTACACCACCCGGCGGGAGGCGCTGATCGAGGAGCTCTCGGCGCACGGCATCCCGTCGCACGGGGTGAGCGGACTCAATGTCTGGGTGCCCGTCCGCGACGAGTCCTCCGTCGTCAACGGGTTGCGCACGCGGGGCTGGTGGACCGCTGCGGGAACCCGATTCCGCATCATGTCCCCGCCCGCCGTGCGCGTCACCACCGCGACACTCACGCCTGCCGAGGCGGTGCGCCTGGCACAGGACTTCGCGGATGTGCTCGCGGAGTCGCAGGCGGTCTACGGCGGTTGAGGCCCGGGCGGCGAGCGGGCAACCGGGGACGACCAGCGGTCAGGGAGCCGCAGGTGTGCGGATGGCGGCGATGTCGAACTGCAGGCGCAAGCGCTCGCTCACCATGGCGCCACCCTCGGCCAGTCGGGCGTTGTAGGTCAAACCCCAGTCGGACCGGTTGATGGTGGTGGTGCCGTCGAACCCGACGCGCTCGTACCCGAAGGGGTCGGTGACATGGCCGATGTAGGTGAGGTCCAGGACGACGGGTCGGGTGATGCCCCTGATGGTGAGGTCCCCGGTCATGCGGTAGACGTCCTTGCCGATGAGCTGCACTGAACTGCTGGTGTACGTCATACGCGGGTGCTTCCTGGCGTCCAGGAAGTCCCGGCCGGTCAGGTGCGCGTCCCGCTGTTCCACGCCGGTGTCGACGCTCGCCGTGGACAGCGAGATCTGGGCGCGGGAGCGCGCCGGGTTGCGGCCGTCGAAGTACAGGCGGCTCTCGTACTCCAGGAACGCGCCACGCACCGTGGTCACCATCGCGTGCCGTACGGAGAAACCGATCCGACTGTGCGCGGGGTCGATCATCCACTCGCCGGTGAGGGCGGCCAGGCCGGGATCGGGCAGAACCGCGGTACCTGCGGCCGCCGGGGAGGGAGCTGTCTCCGGGCGGGTCTCCGGGCGGCGGAGCAGAGAAGTGCGGCTGAAGAGGTTCATGAGGCACGTTGTTACCCGCCCGTAACGCGGCCCCACAACCCTTGATCAACGAACCCGACCAACGTCGAACAAACCTTCACACGGTGAAAACGGTCGTCAAGCGCCTCGGATACCCGCCTCCATCAGGACCTCGCTCCGCGCCCTCGGGCGAGCGAGCGACACGTCGTACTCGCCTGTCTTCTCCCGCCCTCGGATGACTGAGGTCGATCACACCCATGCCCACGCCGTCGTCAGCGCGGCGCGGGAGCCGGATGAAAAGGTAGCGGCCGTACGGGTGCAGCTGCTGCTCCAGCTCGGCGTCACCCGGTAGGGTCATCGATGTCAGTGGCCTCGGGCACACTGCGCCGTATGAACTCGGTGACCGCGCAAGATCATTCCTGGATCCGTACCTCGCAGCTCATCCGGCACATGAGGGAGAGCGGGTACACCCTGACGCTCATTCGAGGGCGGAGCCCACGCGAGGTGTTGCACGCGGTCGAGGCGGAGCCCCGCGGGATCGGGGAGGGCACGGCCGGACTGGTCGAGGCGGACGACGCCCACCGCGCCGAGACCGGCTACGACTACTGGGACGAGTCCTACGTCGCCGGCGCCTTCAGCGCTCCGGGCGGCAACGGTGACTGGACGGTCGTCCTCGGCTTCGACGGCGGGCTGGGGTTGCCGCGCGTGGAGACGCTGTCGGAGGGCGGCCGGGTCGTGGTGCACTCGAGCAACGGCGGCAAGCCCATCCACCTCTTCCACTGGTTCGAGGACGGTGAGCTCCGTACGACGTTCGAGGGCCCCTCGGCGCGCGACGGAAGCACCCCCGACGAACTGGTCCCGCTGCTGCGCGCAGTCGGCTTCCCCCTGACTCCCGAGGGAGAGCACGACGAGAGCGCCCCGGACGTCGACGGGAAGGCGGCGGTCTTCGCGCTCGCCGAGAGGCTCACGGGCGTTCGCGTCACCGAGTCCTTCCTCCGCGACGCCACATACGAACTCGGGCTGGTCCCCGAGCAGCCCGCAGAGGAGTGGACCGGCCTGGTCATCGACATCACCGACGCCAACGGGGAGCGCCTGTACAAGGAATGGACCTACGCGGAGATCGCGGAGGCTTCCGAGCGCGCACGGGCGGCGGCTGACGCGCCCGTCGTCATCACCTACAACGATCCGTCCCCCATGGATCTTTCTGCTCGTGAGCCGGGTGAGTAGCGGAGGGGCGCACGGCGGCTGAGCGGCTCCGTCGGCGTCCGGGGATGCTCACGACCTCCGTGGCGGACACAGGTGCCAGTCGGTCTTCAGCCATCGTCAGGACACGGAGACCCGAAGCACTGGCCAGTTGTGGCGTACAGGTGGTCAAATCGGCTCCGGGGCAGCCGAATCGAACGTGAGTGCTCCCGCTGGGGCGGGGTGCCTCAGGGCGGCTGAGCGAGGGGTCATCCGCGGTCGTGGGTGCGCTCTCCTCCCCGAGTGGCAGAAGCAGTGAGCAGCAACAAGGGGGATGGACAACCGAATGAAACGACCCACGGGCATAGTCTGCGCCGCTGTCGTGTGCGCCCTGCTCGGTCTGCAGGCGGGCGCCGGCAGTGCGAGCGCCCAGGCGCGCGATGAGACGGCGGCGATCGCTCCGGGCAGGACTGCGGTGAAGGGAACCGCCGAACTCCCGCAGGTCGGCGTCGCATCCACGGTGGCCGACCCGGCTGACGGCGGGGCCGGCGTGGCCACCGTACGGGCAGCTGCCGACGGTGCTCGCCATGACTACAACGGCGACGGTCGCAGCGACATGGTCGACTGGTACGACTACTCCGACGGCAGCGACGCCCTGCACACCTTCGCGGCCGGCCCTGACGGAAGCCTGTCGGCGCCCGTCAAGGGATGGGAGGCGGCCGACGGCAACTACTGGGCCGAGCACATGAAGTACGTCACCGGCGACTTCAACGGAGACGGGACGGGAGACGTAGCCGCTTTCTACGGCTACGACGACGGCAAGGTCTCCCTCTTCACCTGGCTCGGCAAGGGTGACGGGAAGTTCGGCACCCGCCTCACCTCCTGGAGCGTGGACCCCGGCAACTGGACCTTCGACGCCATCACCGCCGAGGCCGGGGACTTCGACGGTGACGGCCGCGACGACATCGCGGCCTGGTACGACTACCGCAACGGCGACGACAAGCTGTTCACGTTCCTCGCCCGAACCGACGGCGGATTCGCAAGCCCCTTCTCGTCCTTCGCGCGCACCGACGCCGACGGGTGGGAGGTCGGGCGCATGAAGTTCGCCACCGGTGACTTCGACGGTGACGGCCGCGACGACCTGGGTGCCATGTACGGCTACGCCTCCGGCACCGTGACGCTGATGTCCTTCGCGGGCAGGGCCGGTGGCGGCTTCGGCGAGCCGGTGCGCGGCTGGGAGTCCGCCACCGGCTGGACGTTCAGCCGGGTGACGATGCATTCCGGTGACTTCGACGGTGACGGCCGTGACTCCATCGCGGCCTGGTACGACTACGCCGACGGGCACGACGCGCTGATCAGCTTCGACTCCGACGCCGCGGGCACCTTCGGCAACCGCCACGAAATCCTCAACAGGCCGGCGGGCTGGTACGAGCGGTCCCGTATGAAGATCGTCACCGGCGACTACAACGGCGACGGCCGTGACGACCTCGCCACGGTCTACGGATACACCGACCTTCGGCTGCCGACGGTGAAGACCATCACCTTCATCGCCCAGGGCGACGGAACCCTTGCCGGGGACCTGCACGGCTGGGAGACGGAGAACGGCTGGACCTTCGACAGGATGCGCCTGATCGAGCGTCACTCGGAGGGGCTCCCCGTCTGCCCCACGGTCTACGGTCACGGCGGATACCCCACAGCGGCGGACGCCTGGGAACGCGACCAGGTCCGCCAGCCGAACAACCCCAAGGCGCTCGCTCAGCAGAAGAGCTGGGGAGCGGCGGGTGTCGAGGCGGATCTCCAGCTCACCAAGGACGGCACCAAGGGCGTCATGTGGCACAACAGCACAACCAGGGGCCTGACGGGGCCGAAGGCCGACGTGACGAAGATCTGGTGGGCCACCGGCACCGACCAGCTCAAGGGCCGGACCATCGACCACGGTCCGTACGCCGGAGAGACCGTCTACACCTTCCGTGAGTGGCTCGACAGCGCCAAGAGCCAGAACATGGCCGCCTTCGTGGAGCTCAAGGGCGAGGCCGGGCAGTCCCTGCTCAACGGCAGTGCGTCGATCCGCGATACCGCGTGGCACGAGGTCATCGACCCGATCAAGGAACGCGTCGGCTCGCAGAAGATCATGATCTACACGGGGAGTGACAACACCGAGCTGAAGGCCGAACTCGAGAAGCGCATCGAGGCGGCGGGCCTGGGTGACACGCTCACGAACCACCCCCGCTGGGTCGACACGATCGGCTGGGAGGAGCCCGCACCGGCGGCCTCCGGCAACTACGCCGGGTGGCTGAACAGGCTGAGCAGGTACGGCCTGCCGACCACCTCGGTGCCGATGGCCACGACCTGGCCGAAGGAGTTGAAGTCCTGGCTGAACGGCAGGTGCGCCTGACGTTCTCGACGCTCTCCATCCGAGCTCTGCCCGCCCGGGGCGCAGCACCACACCCGGGCGGGCAGGCCCGTCACCCTGCCCCGTTGAGACGGGCCGACAGCCCATGGGCGGCGGCGACCACCGCGTCCACCACCTGTGGCATGGCATCCGGCGGCAGTCGGAAGACGGGCGCAGAGACGTTGACCGCCGCGACAACGTCGCCCCGGTGGTCGTGCACCGGGGCGGCGACGGCGATCAGCCCAGGCTCCATCTCCTCGGCGGCCACCGCATAGCCGCGCGCACGCTCCGTACGCAGCCGCTCCAGCACGGAGGGCACATCCCGGGGCGCGGCTTCCGTGCCCGGCAGGCGTACACCCTCGGGGGTCGCCAGCAGGGTCGCCGCCTGTTCCTCGGTGAGGCCGAACAGCAGCGCCCGGCCGGCGGAGGTGCAGTTCAGGGGTGAGGTGCGCCCGACCCACTCGTGGGCCTGGAGCGTCCGTGAGGTCCGTTCGGTCAGCACGGTCACCACACCGTGCCCGGACAGCACCGTCAGATACGCGGGCTCACCCACCTGGTGCACCAGTTCACGCAGGACCGGAGGGGCCTCCCGGTGCAGCCTCTCCTCACCCGCCGACGACGCCAGCGCCAGCAGCTGCCAGCCGATGCGGTAGCGCAGGCTGCGCGGATCCCGTTCCAGGAACCCCTCCTGGGCCAGGACCTTCAGGGTCCGGGACACCTGGGTCTTCTCGCGGCCCACCGCATCGGCCACCTCCTGTACGCCCATGGGGCCCTGGCCCAGGGCGCGCAACACGTCCAGCGCCCGGTGGACGCTGCTCAGACTCTCGCTCGGCATGTCACCAGTGTGGAGCGAGCGTGCGTATGGAGCAACTCGCATTGTCGCCCTCGCACGGACCGGCCTAGGGTCGGTTGTCATGTGCGGAATCGCAGCCATACACATCGACAGTCACCACGCCCTTACAGCTACCGACGCCGACGGTGCGCCCCCGCGGGCCGGGGTGGGGGAGATGCTCCACCGGCTCGCGCACCGGGGTCCCGACGACAGTGGGACGCGCCTGGTAGGGGGCCACACCTGGCTCGGACACCGGCGCCTGTCCATCGTCGATCTCGAAGGCGGACACCAGCCCCTGGGGGGCACGGACGGCGACGACGACTGGTCGGTCGTCTGCAACGGGGAGATCTACAACCACGAGGCACTGCGGCACGAGATGCCCGCCACCGCCTTCGGCTCCTCCTCGGACTCGGCGGCCGCCCTAGCGGTCCTGCGTACCGACGGCCCCAGGGGACTGCACCGGCTCCGGGGCATGTGGGCGCTCTGCGCCGCCACCCCCTCCGGCGGCTTCGTCGCCGCCCGCGACGCGGTGGGCATCAAGCCGCTCTACTGGGCGCGCACCGGGACCGGCGTGCACTTCGCGTCGGAGCTGCGGGCCTTCGCACCGGAGGTCCAGCCGCGCGCCGAGATCTTCCCGCCGGGCCACTGGTGGTCACCGCGGGACGGCCTGAACCGTTTCGCCGAGCCGGTGCCCGCCCACGACGCCGGGGCCGACTGGACCACGGTGGACGAACGGGTCGCCGAGAAGGCGACGGCCGAGGCGGTCACGGACTCGGTACGCAGGCATCTGATGGCGGACGTCGAGGTCGGTGTGTTCCTCTCGGGCGGTCTGGACTCCGGCATCGTCGCCGCGGTCGCCGCCGAGATCTACGCCGGGCAGGGCCGCCGGCTGAAGACCTTCTCCGTCGGAACGGCCGACTCACCGGACCTGCTGGCAGCCCGCGAGACCGCTGCCTTCCTCGGTACCGATCACCATGAGACCCTGCTGGACGCCGGGGCGTCGCACGCGGTGCTCGACGAGGTGGTCACCTGTGTGGAGTCCTTCGACGCCAGCCTCATCCGGAGCGCCGTGCCCAACTGGTTCCTGTCCGAACTGGCCTCGCAGCACGTCAAGGTGGTGCTGACCGGAGAGGGCGCCGACGAACTGTTCGCCGGTTACGGCTACTACCACGAGCAGCACGGCACACCCGAGGACCTGGACGCCGAACTGCGGCGTACGGTCGGCTCGCTGCACGGTCTCAACCTCCAGCGGTGCGACCGGGTGACCATGGCGCACGGCCTGGAGGCGCGCGTACCCTTCCTCGACCACGACGTCATGGCCCACGCCATGTCCCTTCCCGCCCGGATGAAGGGCCTGGAGGCGGACGGCATGGAGAAGGGGCACCTGCGGCGCGCGTTCACCGGGCGACTGCCCGACCACCTGCTGTGGCGGCGCAAGGAGCAGTTCGGTACCGGCAGTGGGGCGGAGGGACTCCTGGGCCCGCTGTGGAACAGCCGGATCACGGACTCGGAGTTCGCCGATGCGGTGACCGGCGACAGCACTCCGGAGCTCCGCAGCAAGGAGGAACTCGGCTACTACCGCACCTTCCGCAGGGCCCTCCCGGGTGTCCGGCCGGAGGCGGTGCTCACGCGCTTCGCGACGGCGTGACCCCTCGGCGGCTTCGCGTCGGGTGGCCCGGTGCCCCGGGCCACCCGCGCGCCGCTCAGCCCTTCAGCTGGGTGAAGCGGATGTGGTTGCCGAACGGGTCCCGCAGACCGCAGTCGATGCCGTACGGGCGCTCGGTCGGCTCGTCGGTGAACTCGACGCCCTTGGCCTTCAGTGCCTCGTACGTGCCGCGGCAGTCGTCCGTGGTGAGGATCAGCGCCGCGCCCATCGCACCCTTGGTGACGAGGTCGCGCACCTGCGCGGCGATCTCCTCGGAGAGTGCCGGTGGGCCGGGCTTCTCGAGGAGGACCTGCCGGTCGGGGCTACCGGGCACGTTGACGGTGAGCCAGCGCATGAACCCCATGTCGACATCGGCGTTGACCTCGAAGCCGAGTTTGCCGACGTAGAAGTCGAGGGCCTCGTCCTGGTCGAGAACGTAGATCTGGGAGTGAGTGATCGCGTTGAACATGTGACTCACGCTACTGGCCGGGGCCGCTGGAAACTTATCCGGAACTGCTCGATGAGCGCCCGTCCGGAGCAGCCGTGACCGGTGTGTTCAGGCGCTCGGGCGCGTCCACGCCTTGGTGAAGCACGTGGGTACGTCCACGGCCGCCGCCTCCTTGCGGTAGGCCCTCGGCGACCGCCCGACGATGGCGTGGAAGGTGCGGCTGAACGTCCCCGTACTGCCGAAGCCGACCTCGTAACAGATGTCGGTGACGCTGCGGTCGCTCTCCCTCAGCAGGTACATCGCCCGCTCGACACGCCGTCGCTGCAGATAGCGGTGGGGGGTCTCGCCGAAGGTGGCGCGGAAGGTGCGGGCGAAGTGCGCCGGGGACACATGGGCGATCCGGGCGAGGGCCGGGACGTCCAGCGGCCGCGCGTACGCGCGGTCCATGGCGTCCCGTGCCCGGAGCATCCGGCGGTTGGTCTCCTCGACGCTGCGGCTCACACAGGCATCCCACCACACCGATCGCCTGTGTCTGAGCCCCGGACCGGCCGTACCCGCCCGGTGGGTGGGGCGTGCCGGGTGGTCACCCGGCCGCAGCCATCCACAGCGCCATGTCGCTGACGACCAGCCGGCCCGGCCGCTGCTCGGCGGTGTCGGGGACCACGGCCCGGACGACCGGCCGATCGCCCTTCCGCACACTCACCTTCGTGCCGTCGAACTTCGGCGCGTCGCTCTTCACGGTCTGCTCCAGGTCCGTCCGCAGCTTCTCGGCGGCGGCGTCGTCCTTCACCACGAAACAGAGCACCTCCGTGTTCTCGGAGGGGGAGGATGCCTGCTGGCCGGCGGAAGCGAGGCGTACGGGGCCGGAGGAGCCCGGCCGGTTGAAGTCGGCGCGGTAGACGTCTCCCAGACACTCGGCGGCGCTCCGGAAGTCGCTGTCGTCGGCCAGGGCCGAACCGTCCTCCGGGCTGACGACGGCCATCGGGTCGGAATCCAGGGAGGAGTAGGAGATCGAGTCGTCCGAGACCTTGAGCGTCACCCCCTTGCCCTCGGGATGCGACCAGACCTCCTGACCGTCCTTGTCGCTCTTCGTGTAGCCGCTGGACTTGAGCGACGCGGTGATCGCGTCGGTGTCGAACGACCCCTCCCAGTGCCCTGCCTCGGCGGTGTCCACGGCGGTCTCGATCTGGGTCTCCTCGAACTCCTTCCCCAGGAGACCAGGGCCGTACGAGCCCAGCAGAGGGCTGCTGGGCCGGGAGACGAATGCGAACCGCTCCGGGTCGTCCTTGCTCAGCTTGCGCACGGCGGCGGCGTCGAGGAAGGTCAGCTGCTTTGCGTCGGCGTCACCGGCGAGAGCGCCGAGGCCGGTCAGGAGTTCGGATGAACCACCCCCGGCGTCCGATTCCGAGGAACAGCCCGTGACAGCCGTGAGCAGGACCGTGGCGAGAGCGAGGGCCCCGATGGCGGGCCTGGTTACCGATATGCGCATGGTCGGTGAGGCTATCCCAGGGCACGATGCCGGGGACGGGCACGTCCGTACGCCGGCCGAGGCACCGACGCCGGGAGCCACCGGCGCGGCAGATGCGGTCGAGCCGCGTGTGCGACAGCCCTCGTACGGATTTCGCGGCACCGCCCCGGTACGCCGAACAGTGCCCAAAGCTTCACTCAACCTCCCTATAGTGGTGCCGCGTTGATCGTATGGCCGCAACGCGCGAAGCCGTCTCCCAGGAGTCCGTACGATGACGACCCAGCCCTTACCAGCCGCGTCCGCAGCGGGCGGTGGCTGCCCCGTGCGCCACGCCGACGCGCCGGTGAGACTCAGCGGGCCCGAATTCCACACCGAGCCGCAGGCCTTGTACCGGCGGATGCGCCGGTCCCACGGGCCGGTGGTGCCCGTCGAGCTCCATGGCGGCTTCCCGGCCTGGCTCGTGGTCGGATACCGCGAGCTCCACCAGGTCACCAGCGACGGCGAACTCTTTCCCCGGGACGTCGGCCTGTGGAACCAGTGGGAGCACATACCGGCTGACTGGCCACTGCTCCCGATGGTCGGGCAACCCATGCCCTCGATCTACTTCACCGCGGGCGCCGAGCACCGGCGGCACTCCGAGATGGTGGTACCCGCCCTCGAGGCGGCGGATCCCTTCGAAATCCGTGATCACTGCGAGCAGTTGGCGGACCGGCTGATCGACGGCATCGGCGCCCGCGGGTCCGCCGATCTCGTCGCGGAGTTCGCGGAACCGCTCCCCGTACTCGTCCTGGCCCGACTGGTTGGCTTCCCCGACGAGGAGGGCCGGGACATCGCCCGCGTCCTGAAGGACCTGGCCGACGGCGGACCCGGTGCGCAGGAGGCGTACGGGCGCTTCGGTGAGCACATGGCACGGCTGGTGGCTGCCAGGAAGGCCGCTCCCGGCGACGACGTCATCTCCCGGATGCTCGCCGATCCGGCACCCTTCACGGACGAGGAGTACGCCCTCGACCTGATGGCGATCACCGCCGCGGGCCACCTGACCACCGCCGACTGGATCGGCAACTCGCTGCGCCTGATGCTCACCGAGGACCAGTTCGCCGACTCGCTCGCCGGCGGCCACCGCAGCGTCGGCGACGCGATGAACGAGGTGCTCTGGGAGGAGACCCCGACCCAGATCCTCGCCGGCCGGTGGGCGGTCCGGGACACCCAGCTCGGCGGCCGGACCATCCGGGCCGGCGACATGCTGCTGCTCGGCCTCGGGGCCGCCAACACCGATCCGCTGGTCCGCCAGGGGACTGGCCCCGGCAGCCCCGGGCACCGGACGGGCAACGGCGCACACCTGGCCTTCAGCCACGGGGAGTACCGCTGCCCCTTCCCGGCGCAGGAGATCGCCGAGACCATCGCCCGCACCGCCATCGAGGTGATCCTCGACCGGCTGCCGGACCTGCGGCTCGCCGTGCCCGCCGAGGACCTGGTGCGACGGCCCTCCGCCTTCCTGCGCGGGATGAACGCGCTTCCCGTCCGCTTCACTCCCGTACAGACGACAGGAGACCTGCTGTGACCTGCCCGCACGCGACCGTGGTGATCGACCCGCTCGTCCAGGATCTCGACGGTGAGACCGAGCGGCTGAGGGTGTCCGTCCCGCTCGCCCGCATCGAACTCCTCGGGGTCCCCGCCTGGACCGTCACGCGTCACGCCGAGGCCCGCCGGCTCCTTGTCGACCCGCGGCTGGTGAAGGACCTGGACGCCTGGGGCCTGTGGCAGAGCGGGGAGGTCACCCACGACTGGCCGCTGATCGGCATGATCGACGCGGGGCGCTCGATGTTCACCGTGGACGGTGAGGAGCACCGCCGGCTCAGGACGAAGACGTCCCAGGCGCTCACCCCCCGCCGGCTGGAGGCCATCCGGCCCGACATCGAGAAGTTCACCGAGGGACTGCTCGACGCGCTCGCCGCACAGGGCGAGGACGGAGTCGTCGACCTCAAGGCGGTCTTCGCCCAGCCCCTGCCGATGAAGGTGGTCGGTCTGCTCATGGGGGTGGACGAGGAACTGCACCCCATGCTGACCAGGCAGTACAAGGCGTTCTTCTCGATGCTGACCCCGCAGGAGGACCGGCTGGCACTCCTTGCCGAACTCGACGTCTTCTACGCCGAACTCGTCCGGGAGAAGACGGCGCACCCCACCGATGACCTCACCAGCGCGTTGATCCTCGCCGAGGAGGGCGGACGGCCGCTCACCGAGGAGGAGGTCGTCGGCAACCTCAAGGCCATGGTGGCAGCGGGGCACGAGACCACCATCGGCCTCATCCTCAACGCCGTCCGCGCGCTGCTCGCCCACCCGGACCAGCTGCGCAAGGTGCTCGACGGAGAGATCTCGTGGGAGACGGTGATCGAGGAGACGCTGCGCTGGGACACCCCGACCACGCACCTGCTGATGCGGTTCGCGACGGAGGACATCCAGGTCGGCGACCAGGTGATAGCCAAGGGGGAGGGGGTGGTCATCTCCTACCGGGCCATCGGCCGCGACACCGCCCAGCACGGCGAGGACGCCGACGCCTTCGACGTCACACGCCCCACCCCGATCCGGCACATGACCTTCGGTCACGGCCCCCACATCTGCCCCGGCGCCGCCCTGTCCCGGGTCGAGGCGGGTATCGCGCTCCCCGCGCTGTTCGGCCGGTTCCCGGACCTGAAGCTCGCGGTCGCCGACGACGAGATCCGCAAACTGCCGGTCATGACGCAGAACGACATGGAGGCGTTCCCCGTACTGCTGCACGGCTGAGCGGCACGGGCGGGGCTGGGTGGCGCGCGTCTCCGCGTACGCCCTGACCCGGTTCCGGGGCGTACGGCGTGACCGTCGGGACGCCCCGGCCCAGCTCCGGTATCGAGTGGTCGGGCGCCGGACAGAGTTCCCGGACCGGCAGATCTCCGGGGACTCGCGTTCGATATCCCGGACGCCGTCCGATCGATCGGAGAAATGAGGAATCCTTCGGCAACCTGGGCGGTGGCGGCGGCGACTGCGAGATACACCCCCACCCCCGACCGCATGGAGGTCCTCGTGAGCCGCACTCTGAGGAGAACCCTCGCAACGATCCCGGTCGCCCTGCTGATGGCCCTCGTGCCGGGCAGCGCCTCCGCCTATCCCAACCCGGGAGTCGTCAACGGCGACATCGTCGTCCACGACCCCAGCATGGTCCGCAGCACCTCGGGCCAGTACCTGCTCTACTCGACCGGTGAGGGGCTGCAGTTGCGCACCTCCACCGACCGCACCGCCTTCGGCCGCTCCGGGAACGCCTTCACGACCAAGCCGAGTTGGTGGAAGAACTACTCCTCGGAATCCGACCCCTGGGCCCCGGACATCTCGTACCACGGCGGCAAGTACCTGATGTACTACGCCGTTTCCTCGTTCGGCTCCAACACCTCGGCCATCGGCCTCGCCGGATCCACCACGGGCCAGGCGGGCAGCTGGACCGACTACGGGACCGTCTACACGTCGAACTCGTCCAGCGACTACAACGCCATCGACCCCAACCTGTTCGTGGACGACGACGGGAAGTGGTGGCTGTCCTTCGGCTCCTGGTGGACCGGGATCAAGATGATCCGGATCGACCCCTCGACCGGCAAGCAGTACTCCGGTGACACCTCCCGGCGCTCCCTCGCCTCCCGTCCCACCGGGACCAAGGCGGTCGAGGCGCCGTACATCGTGAAGAGGAACGGCTACTACTACCTCTTCGCCTCGTACGACACCTGCTGCGCCGGCACCAGTTCGACGTACAAGATCAAGGTGGGCAGGGCCACCAGCGTCACTGGTCCCTACAAGGACAAGAACGGCGTCAGCATGCTCAGCAACGGGGGGACCCCCGTCCTGGAGACCCACGGCCGCTACATCGGCCCCGGCGGTCAGTCGATCCTGGCGGACTCCGACGGTGACCTCCTCGTCTACCACTACTACGACGGCCAGGACAACGGCGCCCCGAAGCTCGGCGTCAACCTTCTGAACTGGAGCAGCGGATGGCCCGTCGCCTACTGACCCTGCTGAGCGCCCTGCTGCTGGCGCTCGCCCTCGGCCAGCCGGCCTCCGCGTCGGCGGCCGAGGGCCGTCCGTTCACCAACCCGGTCAAGGCGCAGAAGGGCGCCGACCCCTGGATCTCGTATCACGACGGCAACTACTACCTGGTGTCCACGAGTTGGACCGACGTCATCACCATGCGGAAGTCGCCCACGCTGGCCGGGCTCGCCACCGCGCCCAGTGTCCAGGTGTGGCAGGGTGACGCGGCGTCGCGCTGCTGCAACATCTGGGCCCCGGAACTGCACTACTCGGGGGGCCGCTGGTACCTGTACTACGTGGCCGGGCAGAACATCGCCGACTACAACCCCACGCAGCGCACGCACGTGCTCCAGAGCGCGGGCTCCGACCCGATGGGCCCCTACACGTACAAGAGCCAACTGGGCGGCAGCTGGATGCTGGACCCCAGCGTCCTCACGGTCAACGGGTCGATGTACCTGCTGGGCAGCGCGAGCGGCGGCGGCACGCAGAACCTCGTCATCGCCCCGATGTCCAACCCGTACACCCTCAGCGGCTCGTTCTCGACGATCTCCACGCCCACCCGGGACTGGGAGAAGTCGGGCGGCACGGTCAACGAGGGCCCGGAGGTGCTCCAGCGGGGCGGGAAGACGTTCATCGTCTACTCCGCGAGCGGATGCTGGACCCCCGACTACAAGCTGGGCCTGCTGACGCTGACCGGATCCAACCCTCTCTCCGCTTCCTCATGGACGAAGAAGTCGAGCCCGGTCTTCCAGCGGAACGATGCCGCAGGTGTGTACGGGCCCGGACACAACGGCTTCTTCACCTCCCCGGACGGAACGGAGAGCTGGATCGTGTACCACGCCAACGACTCGGCGTCCGGCGGGTGCGACAACGGCCGTACGGCGAGGGCGCAGAAGTTCGGCTGGAACTCCGACGGCACCCCGAACCTGGGTACCCCGGTCGCGCTCGGCACCACTCTCGCCGGGCCCTCCGGAGAGGCGGCCACCACCCCCACCGCCTACACCGTGGTCAACCGGGCCACGGGCAAGTGCCTCGACGTGAGCGCGGGCGCCACCACGGACGGGGCGAACGTCCAGCAGTGGACGTGCGACGGCACCGCGAAGCAGCGGTGGCGCGTCGAGGACCGGGGCGACGACACCAGCCGCCTCGTGAACGCCGCCACGGGCAAGGTGCTCGACACGGCGGACTGCTCCTCGGCCGACGGCGCCGATCTGCGCCAGTGGTCCTGGCTCGACAACACCTGTCAGCGCTTCCGTTTCGTCACCACCGAGGCCGGAGGGTGGGTCCGCATCGTCAACCAGGCCACCGGGAAGGTCGCCGACGTGGCGGACTGCTCATCCGCCGACGGCGCCGACGTCCGTCAGTGGAGCTGGCTGAACAACACCTGCCAGCAGTTCAAGCTGGTCCCGGTCTCCTGAGGTCTCCCCGCCTCACGAGACCCCACGGGCCCTCCGGAAGCCACCCAGGCCGCCGGAGGGCCCTGGCGTTCCAGGAGCGCGGGCCGGCGCCTTGCGGCCCTGAGGTAACCCATCGGCAACCTTCGGCGGGACGGCGGCGACTACTTCCCGGAACCCCACCTCTTCCCGATGAACGGATCAGCCCATGGCAGCCAGTCGACGCACCACCACCCCCCGCCACCGCGGCCCTCACAAGGCGGTGTCCGCCGGGACGGCGGCGCTTCTGGCCGCTGCCTCCCTCTGGACCATCGGGTCGGTGTCCGAGGCCGAGGCGGCGACCACGATCACCGTGGCCAAGGACGGCAGCGGGCAGTACACCAGCGTGCAGGCGGCGGTCAACGCGGTCCCGTCGGGGAACACCGCGCGGGTCGTCGTCTCCATCAAGCCGGGCACGTACCGCGAGCTGGTGAAGATCCCCTCCGACAAGCAGAACGTCACCCTTCAGGGCACCGGCTCCAGCCGGAGCGACACCGTGATCGTCTACAACAACGCGTCCGGTACGAAGAAGCCCGACGGCTCGGGCAACTACGGGACGAGCGGCAGCGCGACGGTCGCCGCCGAGGGCAACGGCTTCCAGGCCCGCAACCTCACGATCTCCAACGACTTCGACGAGGCCGCCAACCAGAGCATGAGCGACCGCCAGGCCGTCGCCCTGCGCACCGCGGCGGACAAGGTCTTCCTCGAGTCGGTGGCCGTCAACGGCGACCAGGACACCCTCCTGCTCGACACCGCCTCCAAGTCGACGCTGGGCCGTGTCTACATGACCGACTCCGTCGTCGTCGGCAACGTCGACTTCATCTTCGGACGCGCCACGGCGGTCATCGACTCGTCGGTCATCACCCTGAAGAAGCGATGGGACGGCAGCTCCGCCGGCTACATCGCCGCACCCAGCACGGCCGCGGACCGCAAGGGCTTCCTGTTCACCGGGTCCACCGTCAACGGCGACGTCTCGGCATCGTCCTTCTACCTCGGCCGCCCGTGGCACGCGGGTGGTGACGCCTCGCTCGACCCGATGGCCACCTTCCGTCAGACCACGCTCAGCTCCGCGGTCAAGTCCGCGCCCTGGACGGACATGAGCGGATTCTCGTGGAAGGACGACCGCTTCGCCGAGTACAAGAACACCGGTCCGGGCTCCGGCGCCGCGAGCAGCAACCGTCCGCAGCTCAGCGACTCCCAGGCGGCGGGGCAGGAGACCGCCGACTGGCTGGCAGGCTGGACACCCTCCGCGTCGTGACCCACGCTGGGCCGTGAACGGCACGAGCGGGTAGTCGGCACCGAGACCGAATCCATGGGTCGAAGCGCTTCGACGCGACTCTGGACAGTGTCTGTGAGCGAGTCTAGGCTCCACGATGTCTGTGCATGTCAGAGTGCGAAGGGGAGCGCAGCGCCGCGCTGTCGAAGCGCTTCACTCGCCCTCCCTGCGGCACCATCCGTAGGGGAGAAGCCGAATGGTCACGCTTGCCGAGGTCGCCCAGCACGCCGGAGTGTCCGCGAGCACGGTGAGCTACGTCCTCAGCGGGAAGCGGTCGATCTCGGCCTCCACCCGGGAGCGCGTTGAGGACAGTATCCAGCAGTTGGGCTACCACCCGAATGCCGGGGCGCGCGCCCTCGCCAGCAGCAAGTCGAACATCATCGCGCTGATGGTGCCGCTCCGCACGGACATGTACGTCCCGGTGATGATGGAGATCGCCATCGCCGTCGCCACCAGCGCCCGCACGCACGGGTACGACGTACTGCTCCTCACCGGCGAGGAGGGTCCGGCGGCGGTCCGGCGCATCGCGGGAAGCTCCCTGGCCGACGCCATGATCCTCATGGACGTCGAACTCCACGACGAGCGACTGCCGTTGCTGCGGGACTCCGGCCGGACCGCCGTGCTCATCGGCCTGCCCGTCGACCCCTCCGGAGTCACGTGCGTCGACCTCGACTTCGAGGCGACCGGGGCGCTGTGCGTGGACCATCTGGCCGGCCTCGGACACACGGAGGTGGCGGTGATCGGAGAGGCGGCCGCCGTCTACGAACGCCACACCGGCTTCGCCGAGCGGACCCTGGACGGCATCCGCTCGAAGGCGCAGGAGGCGGGGGTGCGGATCCTGCACCGGCCCTGTGAGGGCGGATACGCCGCGATGGCGGGCACGCTGGCCCGCGTGTTCGACGAACGCCCGGGGACGACCGGCTTCATCGTCCAGAACGAGGCGGCGGTCGAGCCGCTGCTCAACCTCCTGCAGCAGCAGGGGCGCGCCGTGCCGGAGGACGTCTCCGTCGTCGCGGTCTGCCCCGAACAGGTGGCCACGCAGGCATCGGTGAGGCTCACCTCCGTCGCCATCCCGGCCCAGGAGATGGGGCGCCGGGCGGTGGAACAAGTGATGGCGAAGCTCGCGGGCAGGGAGGAGGACGAAGTGGAGCTGCTGGAGCCGGTTCTGACGGTGCGTGCCAGCTCGGGGCCGGCTCCGGTGTGAGGGGGACGCACCCGTTGCGGTTGCAGGCATTGCCCGGACCTCCGTGTACCAGCGGCGGGGCAAGTGTCACAACTGATCAACACGCCCTGAAGTGAGCCTGGTTGGCAAAGATCCCGCGTGGTAGCTTCGCGATCTGTCATCTAGCTGGTACCGGCTCGACGGGGGTGGTCGGTGATGGTATTCGCACCGCTCGGGTCGCACAGGCCCGACGAGTCGAGGACGCGGCTGATCGGAGAACTGGTCAACTTCCTCTGTGTGCAGGACTTCGTCACGGACCGGGATCAATGTGCCCAGCTGGTGTCCTTCGCGGCTGAGCAACTCGATGCGGAGATAACCTATCTGCGCAAGAATCCCAGGACCGACATGCTCTCCTTCCTGAGAGAGCTCCTCAAGTACGAGCACGGCCTCCGCGCGTTGTCCACCGCGGTGGAAGTGATCGCGGGCCACGAGTACGCGGCCGAACTCGGCCGACTCGTGAAGATCGCCCACGGGGAAGAGAAGCCGAACGGTGTGTCACCGGAGTTCACCGAGGAAACCGTCCGGGAGATCCACCGGCTCCTGGCCGATGTGCGCAGAGTGGACGACGGGCGGCTGCACGCCCTGCTCAACCATGAACTGGGTGTCGATGTGCCGTACGGGCAGACGCCCGCCCAGCGCTTCGACCACCTGTGCCGACTGAACACGCAGGCCGACGGGCTCCCACCGGCGCTCGTGCTGGTCGAGATCACCGCCTTCCTGGAACAGGCGGCGCTGGGCGACGGGCTCAGGGGATGGTCGGACGCCTGGGCCCGAGAGGCCGGAACGGATGCGGTGGAGGCGTTACGGGAGCGCAGGCGTGCGATAGCCGCGCTGCCGATGGCGGATCCGGAGGTGGCACGCTGTCTCGTCGTGATGGTGGAGCCGGCTGACGACAGTTCTGCGGACATCTACGTACGTCACTGGGTCAACGCCGCGCCAGGTTACTGGGAGCCGGTCGCCGGAGACGTGCGCACCACCACCCTCGACAACCTGGCGGGCGAGGTCGAACGTGCCGTCGGTCGCGGCCAGGAACGCTGGTCGGGCTTGCCGGTGATGGAGAACGAGCCGCCCCCTCAAGTGGAGTTCGTACTGCCGTTCACCCTGCTCAACCACGACATGGCCCGGTTGGAGATGGGCACGTGGAGCGGGGATTCATTGCCGCTCAGCCTCCGCTACCACGTGCATCTGCGTTCGCTCGAGCGTATGCGGTCCGCGCGAAGGGACGGATATCTGCCTCTGTGGCGGGAACGATGGACACAACTCAGGAGCGCGGGTGTGGCCGAGTCCTATCGCTGGCATGGCGAAGAAGGGGAGCGCCTCGACCGCTGGCGTGCCAAGCTGATAGCGAACCCAGATCTCACCGCGGTCATTCTCGATGTTCCCGCACTGCCAGGTCTTGGCCTGGACGCACTTGTCACCGCGATCGCTCAGGGGGTGGGCCTTGCAGCCTGGGACCGCAGGACGGACAGTCCTGACCTGTCGGGCGAGGTGCTGACACTGCTGCTCGCCCACCCGCCGTCGCAGATTCCGTCCAAGGTGAGTGCGCTTCGCAGGAAGGCCGAAGGAATGGACCGGGACAACTGGTCTTTGGGGAAGCACCTCGCCCTCCTGTGGGATGATCCCAACCGCCTTGTAGATTGCGAGGAGTTGACAGCATGACCGAGCAGGCCTCGGCAGCGCGGTCCGTCACGCCCCCCTCCTGGAGGGTGTTTCACGCGACAGGGCAGCCCTCGGCAGGGGCCGCACCGGACCTCCCGCAGCCACCACCCTGGAGGGTGTTCTCCGGGAGCCCGCTCCAGTCCAGCCCCCCGGATGACGCAGCTGCGGCGCTCCGTCGGCTGGGAACCGTCCAGGAGGGGCCGCAGTTACGCGAGGAGGAGATCAACGCGGTCAACGCGGCCATCCTCTTGCGCCGTCCCCTGCTGGTCACAGGGCCTCCTGGAGTCGGGAAGTCGACCCTGGCCTATCTGATCGCCCGTGAGCTCGGGCTCGGCCGGGTCCTGCCATGGAGCATCGTCAGCCGGACCACGCTCCGCGGCGGTCTCTACGAGTACGATGCCATCGGCCGTGCGCAGGCCATCGCCGCCTGGCGTGCTGGGGAGGCCCGCGAGCCGGGGAGCGAACCGGCGAGCGCACCCGATCTGGGGGATTTCCTCACCCTCGGCCCCCTGGGGACGGCGCTGCTGGCCTACGGGCGGCCGAGGGTGCTGCTCGTCGACGAACTGGACAAGAGCGACATCGACCTGCCCAACGACCTCCTCCATGTTCTGGAGAACGGCAGTTACGAGATTCCGGAGCTGGTTCGCGCCGGTGACACCGAAGTATCCGTGTTCACCGACGACCCCCAGGGCAGGGCGGTCATCGAATCCGGGCGGGTCGAATGCGCCGAGTTCCCCGTCGTGGTCATCACGAGCAACGGTGAGCGGGAATTCCCGGCCGCGTTCCGGCGCCGCTGCCTGCCCCTTGAGATGCGCCCGCCCAGCAGGGAGCAGCTCGTCTCCATCGTCGTCTCGCATCTGGGGCGGCGCCCGGAAGGCGTCGACGACCTGGTGGAGGACTTCGTCACCCGTCTGGAGGGCGGGGGGACACAGTCCGTCGATCAGTTGCTCAACGCGGTGCAGCTCACCACGGCGGAGGGCTTTGAGGCCGACGGAGAAGGGCTTCAGCTCCTCAGGATGCTCCTTCGAGACCTCTCGAAGGGCCGCTGATGAACGGATCACCACGCGAACGCGCCCCGGATACCGAGCCCGTGCCCGGGTCCCCGCCCTCCGGGACCAGGACCGAGGGCCTCAGCTGGCAGGACCTCGCCGACAGCGTCTGGCTCGCAGCCGCGTGGCACCGGGCCGGGCGTCCGGGTGAGAGGAGCGCGGACCCGGACGGCACGGCAGTGCCCGACGGCGGACCGGAGTTCTCGGACGACGTCACCCCTCCGGCGACGGACGGCCCGGCGCCCTCCGAGGCGGTGCCGTCGGGCAGCACCTTCGTGGACGCCCTGGAAGCCGAGGTCCCTGGGGTGGGTGGGAGCCGGGCCGGCGGTTCTGCGCCAGTTCTGCCTTTCCGCCATCCCTCCGCACGCAAAGGGGCGACACCGCGTCTGGCGAAGGCCCTTCGCGGGCTGGGCAGACGGGTGCCCTCGCGTCACGGGAGCGAGCTCGACGAGGAACGAACCGCCGAGAACGGTGTGATCGACGGTTTGTGGATCCCTTATCTCGACCCGGTCCAGGAGCGGGCCTTCGACCTCATGCTGCTCGTCGACACCGCACCGACCATGCCGGTCTGGGACAGCGCTTTACGGCAGCTGTCCGACGAGGCGGTGCGCAGTGGCGCCTTCCGCGACGTCCGCACCGTCGACGTCGAAATGCCCACCGGACAGGCACCCGTCCTCCGATGGCCGGGAAACCGGCGTGCCGACCCGTCCGAGCTCGTGGACGGCAGAGGGTCCAGGCTGTTCCTCGTCGTGACGGACGGGCTCGCCTCGGGCTGGGCCACGAGTGGGGCCGACGCGCTGCTGGAGCGGCTCGCCATGGCCGGTCCCACCGCGCTCGTCCATCTGCTGCCCCCGTATCTCCGCCATCGTTCCTCCGTGTATCCCTTCCGCGCCCGGCTGGATGCCGCGGGCTTCGGGGCGCTCAACCGCCATCTCCACTGTCACCCTTCGCACGGAGTGCCGGAGCGCTCGCATGTCCTCCCTACGGGTGACGGTTCCGTGGCCGTGCCGGTCCTCAGTCTGCGCCCGGGCTCGTTCCGGGCCTGGGCGGACCTGGTCGCCGGTGAGCGGGGCGTGCGACGGTCCTTGCCCGTGGTCCTGGCCGGCGCGATGGCCAAGGGGGTCTCCGCCCCCGGGCTCAGGGCGCCCAGGCTGGACGGCCCGCGAGCGGCGGCGGACGCCGTACGCAGGTTCTTCTCGCTGGCCAGCCCACTCGCGCGCCAGCTCGCCGTGATGCTCGCCGTGGCTCCCATGCGCTTCGACGTCATCGAGGAACTCTGCGACCGGGCCTTTCCCGAGTCGCGACCCGAGCACCTGGCCGAGGTGCTGATGGGCGGACTGATCGACTGGGAGCGGGACGGCAAGGGCGGCCCCGACTTCGCCGAAGGCGTCCGCGAAGCGCTGCTGGCCACGGGGAACCGCACCCAACTCGCCCGAGCCGTCGCTCTGCTGGCCGAGTCCCGGGCCGGCGGAGAGCAGGGCATTCGGCTCAAGGCGGCTCTGCACGACCCGGAGCGGGCGGCGCTCCCGGAAGGGGCGCCGGTCTGGCTGCGCATCGAACTGGCGGTCCTCCGGGCGCTGGGCGGCATGCCCTACAGGCGACGCGCGGCACACCTGAGGGGTGTGCTGCGGAACGGTGCCACGGCGACAAAAAGTGATAAAGAGGCATCTGATGTGAATGAGTACGGCTCCGCTTCCCCGTCGCATTCGACGGTTCCACCAGGAGGATCTGTGTCGCCGACGACACCACCCGTAGACACCGAGCAGGCCCGGGTCGAAACGCGCACGCCCGACGCGTCGCCGGAGCTGCGGTTCGTCCGCACGGGCCAGCCGAAGATCATGGGCAATGTGCCGCCGAAGAACGCGAACTTCATCGGGCGCGAGGGCCTTCTGGCAGCCGTGGAGAGGCAGTTGCGGGAGGACGAGACGACCGCGGTCCTCCCGCACGCCCTGCACGGCATGGGCGGTGTCGGCAAGTCACAGATCGCCGTCGAGTATGTGTACCGTCACAGTGGCGAGTTCAACGTCATCTGGTGGATCCCGTCCGAGCAGGAGAACCTGATCCTCGGCGCGCTCGCCGACCTGGCGCGCAGCCTCGGCCTCGAGGTGGGACCTCAGGCCAACGCCGCGGTGCCGGCCGTCCGCGAGGCGCTGCGCACCGGAAAGCCCTTCGACAACTGGCTGCTGGTCTTCGACAACGCCGAGAACATCGAGGTCGTCCGGAAGTACTTCCCCAACGGCGGCCCGGGGAAGATCATCGTCACCTCCCGCAACCGTGAGTGGGAGCGCGTGGCAACGCCCCTGAGTGTCGACGTGTTCGACCGGGCGGAGAGCGTGGCCCTCCTGCAGCGCCGAGCCCGCGGTCTGACGACAGGGGACGCGGACCGTCTGGCCGAGGCTCTGGGGGACCTGCCTCTCGCGGTCGAGCAGGCAGGCGCCTGGCACGCCGCGACGGGGATGCCCGTTGACGAATATCTCGGGCTCCTGGAGGAAGGCCGCCCGGAGAGCCTGGAGCTCGACCCGTCCCCCGAGTACCCGGTGCCCGTCGCGGCCGTTTGGGACATCTCCCTCGGGCGACTCTCGCAGGAGAACCCAGCAGCCCGGCAACTCCTCCAGATCTGCGCCTGCATGGCGCCGGAGCCCATCCCGCTGAGCCTCTTCAGGGGTGGACGTAACGTCGAGGTCACCCCTGAGCTGGACCCGGTCCTCCGTGACCCGCTGCTGCTGGCCCGTGCGACCCGTGACCTCAGCAAACTCTCGCTGGTCAGGCTGGACCACAAGACCTCCACCCTGCAGATGCACCGGCTCATGCAGAACGTGATCGTGGCCAGGATGGAACCGGAGGAGCGCGCCCGGATGACGAGGGCCGCGCACCTGCTGTTGACCACGGCCAAGCCCGGGGCGCCTGCCGCGCCGGACCAGTGGCCCGCCTACCAGGCCATTCTTCCGCACATCCTGGCTTCAAGAGCGGTGGAGAGCTCCGATGCCTGGGTCAGGGACCTCGTCTACGACATGGTCTTCTTCCTCTACTACTGGGGCGCCCACGAGTCGGGAGCCGCTCAGGCCCGCCTCGCCTGGTCGGCCTGGCGGGCCCAGTCGGGCGATGAGGACCTGCACGTCATCCGGATCACCAAGCTCCTCGGCTTCTACCTCCGCCTTCTGGGACGCTCGGAGGAAGCGATCGCGCACAACGAGCGGGCGCTGACCATCTCCCGCGGTGCGCAGGTTCCCGAAGAGGAACTCATCGACTCCATGTGGCAGATGGCAGGCGCGCTTCGACACCGAGGAGAGTTCGCCAAGGCGCAGGAACTGTCCGAGGAAGCCTTCACACGCGCGAGTGACAGCTTCGGTCCCGAAGACCCGGCTACCCTCAGCGCGGCGCACGACTACGGGGTCTCCCTGCGCCTGAACGGCCGCTTCGCCCTCGCCCGAGAGATCGACGAAGAGACAGCACGCCAGAGGGAATTGCTCTACGGGCCGGTGAACGGTCTCACTCTCAATACTCTGAACGGACTGGCCATCGACTTGCGGGAGTCCGGAGACTATCTGGGTGCGCGCGCCCTCCAGGAGTCCAACTATCCCACCTACGTGACCAACTTCGGTGAGACCAATGCGGCCACCATCCGCGCTGCGCTGAACCTCGGCGTGTGCCGACGCCGCGCCGGTGTGGTCGAAGGAGGCCTGGAACGCGCGGAGCAGACCCTCGAACGCTTCACCACCCGCTACGGATTCAACAACACCGACGCGCTCAGTGCGGCGATGCACACCATGGTCGAACGCCGTCTGAACGGCAATCTTGTCGGGTCACGGGAACTTGGGGAGCAGGCCCTTGCCGCTTATCCCAAGGTTCTGGGGGACCGCCACCCGCACACTCAAACTGCCCGGCTTAATCTTGCTGCCACCCTGCGTGCCCAAGGCGCCACGGACCGGGCGGAGAGTCTGGACACCGAGGCGCTGGCCAGGCTTGAGAGCACGCTCGGTCCGAACCACGTCAACACACTGACCGCTGCGATGTGCCGGGCCAACGACCACTACGCGCGGCTCGACTTCTCCCAGGCACTCGCTGTGGACGACGGACTCCTCCCCAGGTTCGGCGAGACTGTCGGCGACGCACATCCTCTGACACTCGTCTGCATGGCGAACCTGGCGCTCGACCGACGTGGGCTCGGCGACACGGAGGAGGCCGACCGGCTCAACAGCACGGCGGTGGCGGAGCTTTCACGTGTGCTCGGCACCGGCCACCCGTGGCACACGGCTGCCAGGCTGCACCAGCGGATCGAGTGCGACATCACACCTCTGCCGATGTGAGACCGAGGGTGTCCAGCGCATCACCGGCTTCGTTCCGCCGCCCACCTCCGTGGGCGGCGGACGACCGACACGGAGTGACGGGGCGGGCTTCATGACCACAGTGATCTTCATCCACGGCACAGGCGTGCGTGAGCCACATCTGACGGCGCTGCTGACGCGGGTCGAAGCGGGCTTGGCCGAAGTGGCGCCCGGGGCGCGCCTGACCGCGTACGACTGGGGCGGACCGTTCGGTGCGAAGCTCGGCGCGGATGGGGCCAGCATCCCCGCCGCGCCCGGCGCAGGGACGGCCCGGAGCGTCGGTGACGGGGACGACGCGGATGAATGGGCCCGGCTCTACGACGATCCCACCGCCGAACTCGTCACCGTTGCCGCAGGTGGAGGCGCACGCGTCACCGCCCCGGGAGCGGCATTCGCCTGGGAACGGCCCCGTGCGCTGCTGCGGGACATCGCGGCGCGGGGAGAGCCGGCGGCAGAACCCCTCGGCGCGGGGGTCGGGGAAGCGGCCACGGAGCTTGCCGGCAGCCCGCTGCTCGAACTCGCGGCCGAGAGCCTCGAACCGGAGAGCCTCGCGTGGGTCCTGGCCCGAGCGCTGGCCGCAGCAGTCGTCGCGGCGCGGCTACGCGGCGACGACCCGGTGCTCACCGGCGGCGACGAGAGGGACGCGGCCGTCGCCGCCCTCGCCGTACGCCTGGGTGCCGAGCAGACCGGCACCGGCCGAGGCCCGCTGCTCCGGGCGGCGAGCCGACCGCTGGTACGAATGACCTCCCGCTACGTGCTCCGACGCAGGCGGGCGCTCACCGACGCCGCGCACCCGGCCGCGGGGGACATCCTCAAGTACCTGGCCCGTGGGGCGGAAACGCGCGAGGGACTCAGGGAACTCGTGGCCACGCTGGAGCCCCCCGTGGTCGTGCTAGGGCACAGCCTCGGCGGGATCATCTCGCTGGACACACTCATATCCGGACCGCTGCCGGGCGTCGAACTTCTCGTCACCGTCGGCTCCCAGGGGCCGTTCCTCTACGAGACAGGCGCACTGCCCTCGCTCGTACACCCCGATCCGCTCCCCTCCCACGTGCCGCCCTGGCTCAATCTCTACGACTGTCGTGACCTGCTCGGGTACGCCGCCGAGCCGGTCTTTCCCGGCCGGGCCCACGATGTCCCCACCGACAGCCGCCAGCCATTCCCCGTAGCGCACAGCGCCTACTGGAGCGACCCTGCCGTCTACCGCGCGATCGGGGAGCGGCTCCCATGAACCGCGAGGCTGTCCGACCGGACCAGATGTTCGCCCTGGTCGTAGGAATCGAGCGATACGCCGCAGGCGAAGACTGGGACCTCCCCGGCCCGGCGCGGGACGCCCTACGCTTCTGCGACTGGCTGCGCGCCCGCGGCGTCCCGGAATCCAACATCCAGCTCCACCTCTCGCCGCTGCCCGGAACCGCCCCCGGCGTCCCCTTCCGGTCAGCCGACCACGACTGTCTGCGGCGCGCCTTCGTGGAGGACATCCCACGCCGCTCCGACAAGGCGCTGTGGGTCTGGTGGGGTGGTCACGGAGTGCTGGACGTCAACGAGAGCATGGCGCTCTACGCCTCGGACGCCACTCTGACCGACCGGCGCGCCATCGACGTGGAGTCGGCGCTCACCCGTCTGAGAAGCGACGCGACGCCCTGCCACGCCAGGCAGATGTGGCTGATCGACGCATGCAGGACCTTCGACGAACTGCACCGCTTTCCCCAGTCCCTGTCGGTCGAGAGGCTGCCCACGGGGGCACGGATCCTCGCTCACGAGCAGACCCTGATGTTCGCGGCAGGGCGCGGCCAGCGGGCCGGGAACGATCCACGGCGCCGGCTCGGCCTGTTCTCGGACATTGTGCTGGGTGAACTTTCGGACGATCCGCTGCCCGACCCCCTGCCGCTCTTCGAGGCGGTGAAGGCGAAACTGGCCGCTCTGAGGGCGGCGGGAAGCACCGATCAGATCCCGGGCCTGCGGCTGGAGACGCCGGGGCATTCGGAGCGCCTTCCCGCAGTGCCGCTGCCGGGCAGGGCCCAGCGAGAGCGGGCTTCGGGCGCGCCGATGGCGGGGCTCGTGGCCGCCCTTCTCGCGTATCCGCTGATGAAGGACCGTGACGAACGCCAGGGACTCGTCAACGAACTCCCACCGGCAGTCGTCGCACGGATGCCGAGGCATCCCACACCACGGGTCGACGTGATCGGGATCGTACGCTCGATCGCAGAGAGGCCGGGCGGCCTGTGGAAGCTGTTCGACGCGGTGACACTGTTCGACGACGACCCGGACCGTGCGCGTGAACTCCGGCGCCGGATGGAGGATTTCGAAGCAGCGACCGAGCCGTGATGGTTATCGCCTGGCGTGATCACACGGGTTTCGGGAAGGAAGCCGAGTCGTCATGATGGAGTAAAACGGAGGCATCCTGTGCCACCGCACGCGAAGGGGGAGCGCGCCTTGTACCAGCAGGTGCCGGCCGACGGCACACCCGATGACCTCGAGTCCGACATCGCGGACCTGACGACCGTAGGAGTCGCCGATCTGAGAGGCCTCACCCCTCGGGGCGGGGCGGCACGGCTGCTCGCGGAACTCCGGCGCGCGCGGCACAACGCGATGGGCACGGGCGAGCCCGGGCGGGCAGAGTAGCCGCCATCTTCCGTATCCGTCCACCACGGGGAGCGATGTGTACGCGCCGATCCGCATGCCCGGCCCGCTGTTCGACGAGATCGCCGCAGGCGGCGGCTCGGCCGAGGCCGTCGTCTTCCTGGCACGGGGTGAACGCACGCGTCGGCTGTTGCTGTTGGCCGAGCTCCTCGACGCCCTCGACGCCGACCCGGGCCTTCTCGGACCGCTGCGGGGGAGCGCGGCCTGGCCCGTGGTCGAGGCTGCCGCCCTCCGGGCGCCCGGAACCGTCGACGAACTCCTGCTGACCCCGCAGGTGGGCAGTTGGCTCGCACATACGCTGCGCCGCCTCCACGGCACTGCCGCAGGCCCACCGCTGTGGGTCGACGCGGGGCAGATCGCCTCCGTGGCGGCGGTGGCGGCCGTACGGGCGGGGACGGATGCCGAGCTTCTTCTCCCCGCCCGGGACGGCGCGGTCAGCCTGCCCGCGCTAGGCATGGTCCGGCTTCCCGGACCACCCGGGTTCCACCCTGTGGAGGTGACGGTGTCCGGGGGAGAGCTCTCCCTTGCCACCGGGAACGGGCAGGCCGTCGCCGTACGTCCGCTTGCTGAACCCGAGTCGGCGCACTGGCTGCCCGTGCACACCCTGCCCCTGGGTGACGGCACCGCATCCGTGCAACTGGACGATCTCGACCCTTACCGCGACCTGGACGAGCCGGTAGCGCCTGAACGGCTGGAGGCCGGTGAACTACGCGCGTGGAAGAACATGTTCCGGGATGCGGTGACCATACTCGGCAGGGGCGGCGGCGGACCGGGAAGCCTGCGGCCGGAGGAGATCAGCCGCATCGTGCCCTGGCAGCCGAGGAGTGACTCCACGTCGCTCCCCGTGCCTGCCGAAGGGCTCAGCGCCTCCACCGGGGACGCCTTCGCCTCCATGGTGATCGCCCGGCCGCCGGACGGCCTGGCCCTCGCGGAGACACTTGTGCACGAGTTCCAGCACAGCAAACTCGGCGCCCTCCTCCACCTGTTTCCGCTGCTCGGCGACGACCGCTCCGAGCACCACTACGCCCCCTGGCGTGCCGACCCCCGTCACCTGCCCGGCCTGCTGCACGGCGCGTACGCGTTCGTGGGGGTCACCGGCTTCTGGCGGGAGAGGATCGGGGACCCGGCGGATCATGACGACCGGGCGCCGTTCCTCTTCGCGCTGCGCCGCCTGCAGACCCGGATGGTCCTGCGCACCCTCGCGACCCGGGCAACCCTGACCGGGCCGGGCCGGAGGCTGGTCACCCGGCTGTCCGACACCGTCGACGGGTGGCTGCGGGAGCCGCTGGACCCCGCCACGACGGACAGGGCACGGGCCGCTGCCGCCAGCCACCGGGTGGAGTGGCGACTGCGCCATCTGCGGTGCGCCGAGGAGGACAGGATCACCCTGGTCAAGGCCATGCGCACCGGAGCGGCTCCGATGCGGACGGGGGAGCCGCTGATCACGCGGGAACCGGGCGGTGGTTACTGGCACGACGGACGGACGGCCCTCTACGCACGGACGCGACCTCGCTCGGGCAGGGCGTCCACCCCGGACGAACTGCTGGTCACGGGAGACCCGGAGGCGGCACGGGCGGGGTACACCGAGCAGCTGACCGGGACCGGTCCGCTGGACCCTCACGCCTTGGCCGGCTGGCTACTGGCACATACCGTTCTGCACCCGCGGGACCGCAGGCTGCTCGCACGGCCGGAGCGCCTCACGCCGCTCCTGGCGGTCTCACCGCCCGAGGAGTGGACGCGGATCGCCCACTGGCTGGCCCATGGTCCGGCGGCCGGCTGAGCGGACCTGCACGGGAGGGGTGGGGGGGGGGGGGGGCGCCCCGCCCCCCCCCCCCCCCCCAAAACCCCCCCCCCCCCCCCACCCCGCGGGGGGGGGGTGCCGCCCCCCCCCCCCCCGCGGGGGGAGGTAGGGCCAAAAGACGGC
>NZ_JBICWC010000005.1:562645-597955 GCF_043199535.1 Streptomyces sp. NPDC048590
CGGGGGGGGGGGGGGGGGGGGGGCGGGGGGGGGGGGGGGGCCCCCCCGGGGGGGGGCCGGGGGGGGGGGGGGGGGGGGCGGGGGGGGGGGGGGGGGGGGGGGGGGGGGGCCCCCCCCCCCCCCCCCCACCCCCGGCAAGATCAGCTCGACGAGACCTTGAACCCGTTGGTGGTGAAGTCCAGCCCGCCGGACGACGAGGTGATCTCGTAGCCGAACTGGACGTCACCGATGGTCTCGTTGCCCCACCAGCCCTTGGTGTCCTTGATCCACTTCAGGATGGGCAGGATGTCCACCGTGCCCGAGGAGGAGTCCGAGGTGCGCAGGAACGAGAAGACCTCGTTGGCGCCGTTGTCACCCTTGTAGACCTCCCAGGTGTGGCCGCCGAGGCTGACCGTCCCCTGGGAGGTGCCGAGCGGGCCGACCGCACCGTTGTAGTTCACCCAGAGCATGACCTCGTAGTCGTAGTCCGTGTCCCAGATGTCGTACGAGGTGTTGTACGCGCCGGACGAGGGCACCGTCACGTTGTAGTCGCTGGTGAGCGACGAGAGGGACGTGATCGGCTTGTTCACGATCTTCTTGGCGTTCGGGTACGACTTGATGCCACCGGTGTTCGGGTGGTTCGCGGTCACACCCCAGTTGCTCGACGAGTTGGCCCAGATGCTCTGGCTGCCCGCCCCGGAGCCCCAGATGTTGTTGTAGAGGATGTAGCCGTCGGAGGTGGTGTAGTTGCCCCACTGCTCCGACGAGGTCCAGATCGCCGCGTTGGCAGGCGCCGCCGCGAAGCCGATCAGAGCCGCGACGGCCGCCGTCGGGGCCAGCAGCAGCCTGGTCAGGGTGGTTCGTGCCATGGGGGATGTTCCTTCCATGTGGGGATGGAGGACTGCTACCGCGGCCCCAGGGTGAGGACGCGGTCCACGCCGGCCGTCAGCTCCAACGGAGCAGGGGGATTTCCGGCGGAGGTCTCTGTGAGGGTGAGCCCGCTGCCCGTACGCAGCTCGACCCGGGCGTCGCGGGTGGGGCGCAGCACGGCGGTGGCGCCGTCCCGCGTCCACCGCAGATCCAGGTGCGCCCCGAACCGGGTCCGTACGCCGCGGAGTTCACCGGCCGGGCAGCCCTCGGGCACCGCTGGCAGCAGGACCAGCCGGCCGGGCGTCGACTGGACGAGCGACTCGATCACCGCGGCCGGCAGCGCGTGGGCGGCGTCGGCGTTGTAGACGTTCCGGGAGGGGTAGTGCGCGCTCATCAGCGAGTCGTGGAAGTAGTCGCCGCCCAGCACCGCGTCCAGGGCCGCCGAGACCCGTTCGGGGTCCCGCAGCCGGGCCGCGATCAGCGCGTGGTGCAGGTGCCCGTGGGCGGAGTCGTTCTCCGATCCGCGCAGTTCCAGGGCACGGTGCGCGGCACCTGCCAGATCCGGTGTGTCGTACGGGTTGATCTCGTCCAGCGGCCACACCGGGTACAGGTGACTCAGGTGGCGGTGGTCGTAGTTCTCCCGCAGACCCGGCCACGCCCATTCGGCGAGTGCCCCGTCCTCGTTCACCAGATAAGGCGGGAGCCGTGCGGCGAGCGAGCGCCAGTGCCCGGCGGACGGGTGTCCGGGCGCGTGGGCGGCGGCCACGGTCAGGGCGTGACGCGCCGCGGCGATGTCCATGGTGGCGTTGACCGTGCCCCAGCTCGCGTTGGCCGGACGGTTCTCGGGGGAGTACGAGGGGACCACGGCCACGTTCCCGTCGGGGTCCTCCCGGGTGAGGAAGTCCTCGTAGAACAGGGCCGCTTCGACGAGGGCTGCGGTCAACGCCGGATCCGGCGCGCCCTCCGACACCTCGGCGTGCTCCAGGAGCGGTTGCAGCAGCCAGTCCGCGCCCGCCGTCCACAGGTGCAGCGGATAGGCGCGCTGGAAGTGCCGGGTGTGCCCGGACGCGCCGTCCGTGTGGGACGGTGCGACGATCCCCCGGGCCCCGAAGATCGCGCGTGCGTTGTCCCGCCAGTCCTCCAACTGGCCTTGCACCAGGGCGGCGTGGGCCTCGGTGACCTCCGGCAGCGCGGCCGCCGCCGCGGAGGCGACCTGGAGGTTGAGGTTGGCGTTCGTGGTGAAGGCCCCGGACCACGCGGTGTCCCAGTCGCCCGTCCAGAGGCCGGTCAGCCGGGGCGGCAGCATCCCCGACGACGAGAGGAGGTGGTAACGGCCCGCGGCGAAGAGCCGCTCCAGCAGAGCGGGGGACTTCGGCCTGCGCAGCAGCTCGCTGCCCGGCAGCTCGCGCTCGGGAGCCGCGTCCCCGAGCGTGAGGGTGGCACGCCCGTACGCCGTCCGGTGCGACGGCTGGTGGCGCTCCAGGAGGGCGGCGTAGTCCTCGTGGGGCAGGGCCGCCCACAGCTCGGGAAGGTCCGGTCGGCCGGCGCTCCGGACGACCCGCGTCGTCAGGGTGACACCGCGGGCTCCCTCGATCCGGATGCCCTCACCCGCCACGGACACCTGCCCGCCGTCCACCCGTACCCAGCTCACACCGGTGTAGCCGAGCCCGCTGTCCGGATACCCCACGCGCAGGGCCAGGTACGCCCCTTCCGCGGTGAGCACGGTCGAGCGGCCCACCGCCAACCGCGCCGGGGCGCCCGGCAGCGAGTGGTCCAGCACCACCTCGGCGGTCATACCGAGATCGGTGACCTGCTGCACGACGACGTCGTCGGCCCGCGAGACGAAGACACCGCTGCGCCAGGCCTCGTACGAAGCGGACACCTCGCCCGTGGTGAAGTCGAGCTCACGACGGTAGCCCGCGACGGCCTCGTGCAGTCCGCGGGAGCGGCGTACGCGGGTCTGGAACGCCGGGTGGAAGGGCTGCACCCACGCGAGGTCCCGCCCGGCGCCGAAGTCCTCGGCCGCCGTGGTGTCCCCGGAGAGCAGCGCGTCCTGGAGCCGGCCGAGCCGGTCGGCGAGTTCCGGGGGCCGCAGATCCTCGCTGCCGTTGGGCCGCACCAGGGTGTGATGGGTGACGACGACCCGGTCGTCCGCCGGATCGCCGAACACCATCGCCCCGTGCCGGCCGTTCCCGCTGAGGAACGCGTCCTCCCAGCGGGCCGCGGGGGAGGGCTCCCAGGTCCCGTGGATCATGCGGGAACCTCTTCGAGCACGGCCACGCCGTGGCGGCCCAGCTCCACGGCACCGTCGGCCACATCGCCGGTGAGCAGGTCGAGATGGCTGCCCCGCAGTGTCACAGTGGTCCTCGAGCCCCCGTGGTTCAGCAGGAAGAGCAGTCCTCCGCGCCGCACCGCCTCCACACCGGAGGGCAGGTCCTCCAGTACGGGCCGCACTCCCGCCCCGGCCGCCACCCGGCCGAGCAGGGCACGCAGTGCCTCCGGGGCGGGGAGCGTCGACACGTAATAGGCGGTGCCCTTGCGAAGAACCGCGGGCAGCCCGTCGAGCTCGCCGCCGGTGTACGCGGCGACGGTCTCGGCCTGCTCGTCGGCCTCGATCTCCTCGGACCACAGGGTGCCGCTGAAGCCGTCGCACTCCACCGTCGCCCCCGCGTCCAGCGGCCACCACTCGTGCACGGTGCGGATCCCGAACAGTTCGCGCAGCCGGCTGTCCATCCCGCCCGCTCTGACCCGGTCGTCCTCGTCGACGACTCCGGTGAAGAAGCCGCACACCAGGGTGCCGCCGCCCCGCACGTAGGAGACGAGGTTGTCGACCGCCGCGTCCTTCAGGAGCTGCAGCTGCGGCACGAGCACCATGCGGTACGCGCTCAGGTCCGCGTCGGGGCGGGCGAAGTCCGCGCTGATCCCGCCGTCCCACAGCCCGCCGTGCCAGGCCTGGAGGAGATCCGTGTACGAGACGAGGGAGGACGGGCGGCCGTCCTGAGTGCTCGACCACCAGGCGTCCCAGTCGTGGAGCACGACCGCCTCGGCGGGGACCCCGGATCCGGTCACCCGCGCGCCGATCAGGGAGAGTTCGGCCCCGATCCGCTTCACCTCCCGGAAGGTGCGACCGTTCTCGCCGGCGTGGCTCAGCATCCCCGAGTGGAACTTCTCCGCTCCCTGGCGGGACTGCCGCCACTGGAAGTAGCAGAGGGCGTCCGCCCCCCTGGCCACCGACTGCAGCGACAGGAGACGGTTCAGCCCAGCGGGCTTGGGGTGGTTGACGGGCCGCCAGTTCACCGCGCCGGCGGCCTGCTCCATCAGCATCCACGGGCCGCCGGCCTGGGAGCGCGTCATGTCCGCGATCATCGCGTTGTACTGCCCGGCCCGCGGGTCGGACGGGTCCGGGTACACGTCCACCGAGACGATGTCCTCCTGCCCGGCCCAGGCCCAGGCGTCCTGGCCGGCCCACAGGGGCATGAAGTTGGTCGTCACCGGGATGTGCGGGGTGTGCCGGGCCACGATGTCCCGTTCGGCGGTGTAGCACTCCATCAGCGCGTCCGAGGTGAACCGCTTGAAGTCCAGTTCCTGCGCCGGATTGCGGAGGTACTGCGCTCGCCGTGGCGGGAGGACCTCGGCCCAGTTGTCGTAACGCTGACTCCAGAAGGCCGTGCCCCAGGCGGAGTTGAGCGCCTCGATCCCGCCGTACCGGGCGGCCAGCCAGCGGCGGAAGTGGGCGGCGCTCTCGTCGCACCAGCAGTGCGTGCAGTACTCGTTGTTGATGTGCCACACCGTGAGCGCCGGGTGGTCCGCGTACCGTGCCGCGAGATCCTCGGTGAGGGCCTTGGCATAGCCCCGGTAGACCGGGGAGCTCGGGCAGAAGTGCTGCCGGGAGCCGTAGCCGACCACGGTGCCGTCGTCGGCACGGGGAAGGGTCTCCGGATGCAGTGCGCCCATCCACGGCGGCGGTGACGATGTGGGCGTGGCGAGGACGACGCCTATCCCGTGGGAGTGCAGAAGGTCCAGTAGTCGGTCCAGCCAGCCGAACTCCCTGACTCCTGGGCGGGGTTCGATCATCGCCCAGGAGAAGACGCCGACGGTGACCGAATTGACCCCGGCCTCCTTCATCAGCCGTACGTCGTCGGCCCACACCTCCTCGGGCCACTGCTCGGGGTTGTAGTCGCCGCCGAAGAGGATGCGGCCACGGGTGGCGTCGTGCAGGGACGGCATGGACGTCTCGTTCCTCTACTTCGGGTCTGCGTACTGGATGCCGCGGCCGTTGGTGCCCAGATACACACGGCCGTGGACGCGCGGGTCACCGGTGATGACCTCGCCGGTCCAGCCCCACTGGTGGTCCTCGTCGTTGATCCGGACCCAGGTCGCCCCCGCGTCGTCGGAGCGCAGCACCGCGACCCCGTCGTACGTCGCGGAGACGCGGCCGGTCTGGAAGACCGCCGGATACCCCTTCCCGCCCCTGGCGGGGGCGGCCTTCCCGAATCCGAGGGCGTGCGAGGCCTGGCAGCCCGCGACCGGGTCGAAGGTGCGACCGCCGTCCGTCGAGCGCAGCAGCCCGTTGTCCTTCGCCGAGAGCCACAGGTCACCGGAGCGCCCCGGGGCCGCCGCGATGCGGAACTGCACGTCTCCCGAGGGCAGTCCGGCCGCGCCGGCGGTGAAGGTCGCCCCGTTGTCCGAGGACAGGAAGACGGTGCCGGTGTCCGTGTCGTAGACGTAGAAACGCCGGGAGTCGAGCGGATCGGCGACGGGGGCGCCGCCCTTGGGGAACGTCGGCACCTCGGCCCAGGTCGCCCCGCCGTCCGTCGAGCGGTGCGCCGGGTACTTGGTGCCGTCCCAGTGGACGAAGGACCACAGCAGGGTCGCCCCGTCCGCGGAGACCGCCACCGGGCCGGGAGCGGACGGCGCGATCTCGGGCTGCGAGGCGAAGGGCTGCCAGCTCGCCCCGCCGTCCTCGGAGTACGCACCCGCCGACTGCGATCCCGAGGGCCAGCCCGTCCGTACGACGTACGACGGCTTCAGGGTGGCCAGGGCCAGCCCTGTCGCGGTGCCGAACACGGGGTTCGTCGCCATCCCGCGTGACGGTGACGCGGTGAGCGAGTCGTGGCGCATCACACCGATGTCGCCGAGGCCGCTGAGCAGCCGCGCCCCCGAGGTGGGTGCGATCAGCTGGCGGACCGAGGTCTCCTCCAGGCCCCTGATCTCCGGGGCCCAGTGCACCAGGTCACGTGTCCCGAAGACAGTCGCGCCCGTGCCGTACACGATGTGCCGGGAGTCGTACGGATCGACGGCGACCGCTTGGATCCACCAGCCGAACTTCGGCTCGCCACCCCACTTCAGATACGGGGTCTCCGACACGTCGAGCACAGCCGTGTCCTTGAGCGAGGTCCAGTTCGCTCCGCCGTCCGTGGACCGGAACAGCGTGTCCACCGCGCCCCAGCGGTTGTTCGTCGAGACGACCACCGTGCCGGGACGGGTCGCGGCCACGGCGACACCGCCGTACCCGAAGGCGTCACCGGCGCCCGGTGCCACGGGCGTCACATCGGTCCAGGTCCCCGTCACCGTGTCCAGACGGTGGACCGAGCCGTCGGTCTGGTTGTTCGGGCCCGGCCCGTCGGCGTAGGTCACGTAGAGCGCACGGCTCTTCCCGTCGTACGCGGCGCGGACCGGCACCTTCGCCGAGGTGTCCGGGGCAGGCTGGCCCGGGACCGCCTCCCAGCCACCCGCCCCGTCCGTGCGGAAGAGCGCCGTCCCGCCGTCGCCCCAGCCCGCGTACACCGTCCGGCCTGCCGCTACGAGCAGGGTTACGCCCTGGCCGGAGGCCTTGGGCGCGGCAGGGAAGGCACTGTCGGCGGCCCAGGACGCGCCCCGGTCCGTGGACCGCAGCAGCCCGTCGTGTCGCGTGCCGAGCCAGAGCGTGCCGCTGTCACGCGGATCGACCAGGAGCCGCTCGCCGCAGCCGCGGCCGTCCTCGTTGGCCCCCAGGCGCACGGTGAGATCCGTACGCGTCCAGGTCGCGCCCCGGTCCTCGGACCTGAGCACCGCTCCCGGGGACGCCCACTCCTGCGCGTACGTCCCCAGCGCCAGGTAGAGCCGGTCCGGGTGCGTGGGGTCGACGGCCATCGCCTCCACGCCCAGGAGGTTCCAGTCGTCCCAGCCGGTGCCGTCGTTGAGCGGGGTCCACCGTGCCCGCCTGTCGTCCCACCGGTAGGCGCCGCCGATGTCGGTACGGGCGTAGGCGAGACCGCGTACGGACGGATGGAAGAGCAGGCCCGTGACGAATCCCGTACCGCCGATGGCCGCGGTGCGCCAGCGGTGTGGCTGGGTCTTCGCGGGCCGCCGGGCGGCCGCGGCCGTGCCCGCCGACGGCAGCACGGTGGCCGCCGCGGCGACCGCGGTCGCGCCGGCCAGGACGGTGCGGCGGCGGGGGAGCGGGACGGAGCCCGGTCTGGGCACGGACGAAGCGGGCATGACGAAGATCCTCCGGTGGGGAGCGACAGTGACGGCGGGGCGGGGTCAGCCCTTGACGGCGCCGGTGAGCATGCCTTCCTTGAAGTGCTTCTGCACGAACGGCGACAGGAACGCCACCGGGATCAGTGCCAGCACCATGACCGCCATCTGCACGGCGAGCAGCGACAGATGGCCCGTGTTGATGACCTGCGTCAGGCCGGTGGGCCGTTCCTGCTTGAGGACCAGCTGGTTCATCACGTTCTGCAGCGGCAGCATCTTCGGGTCGCTGATGTAGATCGACGCGTTGAACCAGGCGCTCCAGTAACCCACCGCGTAGAACAGGGTGATGACGGCGATGACGGCGCGCGAGAGCGGCATGATGATCTGCCACAGGATGCGGAAGTCGCCGGCCCCGTCGATGCGGGCGCTCTCGATGAGTTCCTGCGCGGTGCTCATGAAGAAGGCGCGCAGCACCAGGATGTTGAACACGTTGAGAGCGCTCGGGAGGATCAGCGCGAGATAGGAGTCGGTGAGACCGAGTCCCTGCACCACCAGGTAGGTGGGGATCAGCCCGGCTCCGAAGAACATCGTCGCCAGCATGAAGACCAGCAAGGGGCGGTGGAGCACCGAGCCGGTCCGCGAGAGACCGTAGGCGCACATGATCGAGACGGCCATGCTGAAGGCCGTACCGACGAGCGTCACACAGATACTGACCAGTGCGGCCCTGGTGACCTGGCCGCCGCCCAGCAGTTCCTCGTAGGCGACGAAGGTGATGCCGCGGGGGATGACCACCAGCCCGCCCGCCTCGGTGATGGTCTTCACCGAGGAGAGACTGGTGACGATCACGACCCAGAGGGGGAAGAGGACCGCCAGGCAGATCAGTACCAGCGTCACGCCCTTGGAGGCGAGACCGGCCTTCGACGGCTCCTCCTCCCAGACCGGGCGCAGGCGGCCGCGCGTGCCGGGCTTCACCCCGCCGATGCTCGTGAGGCCGGAGAGCAGGCTGCTCACTTCTTGTACACCCCCTGCTCACCCATGAGATGGGCGACCTTGTTGGCCCCGAGGACCAGCAGCAGACCGAAGATTCCCTTGACGATGCCGACGGCCGCCGCGTAGCTGAACCCGCCGTTGGTGATGCCGACGTTCCAGACGTAGGTGTCCAGCACCTCGGACGCCCCCGGACCGACCGCCGTGCGCTGCAGCAGGATCTGCTCGAAGCCGACCGTCAGCGCGTTGCCCACCTGGAGCACAAGCAGCAGGGCCACCACGGGGCGCAGGGCGGGCAGCGTGATGTGCCACATCCTGCGCCAGCGGTTCGCGCCGTCCATAGCGCTCGCCTCGTAGAGGTCCGGGCTCACCGCGGCCAGGGCCGCGAGGAAGACGATGACCCCCCAGCCGGCGTCCTTCCAGATCATCTCGAAGGTGATCAGGAACTTGAACAGACCGGGGTCGGTCATGAGGTCGAAGCCCTCGTGACCATGTTCCCGCAGCGTCTGCGCGATGAGTCCCGCGCCGCCGAACATCTGCTGGAACACGGTGACGACCAAGACCCAGGAGAAGAAGTGCGGCAGATAGAGGATTGCCTGGGCCACCGCCCGCACCCGGGGCCGCACGAAGCTGTTGATGAACAGCGCGAGCAGGATCGGTACGGGGAAGAACAGGGTGAGCTGGAGGAGGAAGATCACGAGCGTGTTCTGCAGGGCGGACCAGAACAGCCGGTCGTTCACCATCTGCTGGAACCACTCGAGACCGACCCACGGGCTCTGCGCGATCGCCTGGAAGGCGTTGTCCGCGATGTACGGGTCGTAGTCCTGGAAGGCGACGACGTTGCCGGCCAGCGGGATGTACGCGAAGACCAGCAGCAGGAGCATCGCGGGCAGGGTCATCAGGAGCAGCGTGCGGTCCCGGCGAAGCCGGTGGCGCAGGGGCATGCCCTTGGTGACGGGCGGGCCGCCGGCCGCCCCTGTCGTGACCGGCGGCGTCCGTGACTCCTTCGCGCGCCGCCGGTCGTCTGTGCTCAGTGCCATGTCAGGATGCCGACTCGCCGGTCTCGTCGAGCAGCTTCTTGTACCAGTCGCGGAGCTTGTCGCCGCCCTTGGTCTTCCAGTCCGAGACCGCCTGCTGCATGTCGCTCACCTTCTTGCGGCCGCGCACGATGTCCTTCTCCAGGTCCTCGAACTGCGCGTTGAGCTCGGTGTAGCGCGTCGGCTCCTGGATCTGCATCCCGTAGAAGAGCGGCTTCTTGAGGTGCGCTCCCTGACGCTGCTGCCACTCGACGACGCCCTTGGCGACGTCCGGGAAGTCCGGGTAGGCGCGGAAGGGGGCCGGGGACGCCACGTACTCGTAGGTGGCGAAGACCTGGTTGTTGCCCAGCTCCGTCTTGACGAGGACGCCGTCCTTGAGGGTGTGGTGCTGCCCCTCCAGGCCGTAGGCCTTCAGACGCTGCTCCTTGGAGCCGTACGGTGCGGCGGTGTAGTTGGCCAGGGCGAGGATGTCCTGGACGGTCTTCTTGTCCGCCTTCTTGTTGACGAAGCACCAGATGTTGGAGGGCGCCGCCTGGTAGATGGTGGGGGCTCCGCCGTCGGCGGCGAAGAAGTCCATCGCCCCCATGCGGAACTCGGGCTTGTCCAGCCGCTGGACCGCGGTCGCCGCGTACCAGTCGGAGATGTCCGCGTTGTACATCATGACGTTGCCCGAGGAGAACGTGGTCCGCATGTCACCCGTCTCGGCCTTGGCGTCCGGGTGGACGAAGCCGGCCGAGTACAGGGAGCGCGACCACTCCAGCGCCTCCAGGTACTCGGGCGTCTCGTAGCGGTTGACCAGCTTGCCGTCGACGAGCTTCCAGTAGTACGGCTTCTCGGGCAGCACTCCGAAGAACACCCAGGCCGACCAGGTCATGTCGCTGCACGCCCACACCTTGCTCTTGGGGGCGTTGATCTCCTTGCAGAGGTCGTAGAACTCCTGCGTGGTGGTCGGGACCTCCCAGCCCTTCTCCTCGAAGATGTCCGCGCGGTAGAAGGGGGTGATGTTCGGCGTGTCCTCGGCCGGCATGGGAAGGCCGCGCAGCTTGCCGGCGAAGATCGCGCGCTGCCAGGCGCCGGTGGGGATGGCCGCCAGGTTCGGGTAGTCCTTGACCTTGTCGCCGGAGAGGTAAGGGCCGAGGTCGGCGAACTTGTTGGCGATGGCGCTCGGTATCTTGCCGCCCAGCTCCCAGCCGGGGACGACGACGGCGTCGGGGATGTCGCTGGAGGCGAGGACCGCTCCCAGCTTCTGGCCGTAGACGTTGCCGTCCTGGTTCTGCCACTTGACCTTGACGCCGGCCGCCTCGTCCATCGCGGTCCAGTACGGGTTTCCCTCAGCGGGGGAGGTGCCCCACAGCGGTGCCATGATCCGGATCTCGCTGCCCTTGCCCAGCTTCTTCGGGACGGAGACGGCGAGCTGGTCGGCGGGGAGCGCGGTGGTGAAACCGGCCGCCGAACCGTTCTTGCTGGGGATGTCCGCGGTGACCGCCTTGGACGGCACGAAGGTCGGAAGGATGTCCTTCAGCGCCTTGCCCGTGGTCGTGCCCTCGTTCTTCGATCCGCCCGCACCGCCGCCGCAGGCGGTCAGGAGGGGGAACCCGCCTCCCACGGCTGCCGCGACGACCGCGGAGGAGGCCAGGAATCGTCTCCGGCTGGGAACGGAGGGGGAGTTCGGCGTCATTGCGTCAACCCTTCGTGGTGCAACAGGACGGCCCGCGGCGGCGACTGCCGCTCGGCCCTGTGTCTGAGGTAGGGGGCGTTACCGGCCGAGCCGGTGGGATTGCACCGGCTGAGCTGAAGCGGTCAACGGGCTGCCTCGTCGAAGCGCTTCGATGTTGCAGCGAGGTTAAGTGACGGGTCCCGGCCACACAAGAGTTCATTTCCAGATTCCTCCGACCTGTTTCCGAACCGTTTCCAGGCCCGATGAGGCCTTGGTCGGCCCGGAACCACCTCATTGAGGCGGTAGCACCCTTGACACCCCCGGGGTTGGCCGTCGAGCATCGAAGCGCTTCGAAGATCCTCTGTCTCGCGTCGAAGGCTCCTTCGGCGCCACAGGCCCGGAAAACCTCCCACCTCTCCAAGGGGACCCGCACGTGACGGACCATCCGTTTCCCTTCCGCGACCCGCAGCTGTCCTTCTCCCGGCGCACCGACGACCTTCTCGGACGGCTCACGCTCGACGAGCGGATCGCGATGCTCCACCAGTTCGCCCCCGCGGTGGAGCGGCTGGGCCTCGGCCCGTTCCGTACCGGACAGGAGGCCCTGCACGGTGTCGCCTGGATGGGCCCCGCCACCGTCTTCCCCCAGGCCGTGGGACTCGGCGCCACCTGGAACGACGACCTGGTCCGCCGGATCGGCGAGGCCGTCGGCAACGAGGTGCGTGCCAAGCGCGCCCAGGACGACCGGGTCGGCCTCAACGTCTGGGCGCCCACGGTGAATCTGCTGCGCCATCCCCTCTGGGGGAGGGGCGAGGAGGGATACTCCGAGGACCCGGCCCTGACCTCCGCCATCGCGGTGGCCTACACACGGGGTCTGCGCGGGGACGACCCCCGCTACTGGCGCACCGCACCCGTGCTCAAGCACTGGCTCGCGCACAACAACGAGACGGACCGCGACACGGCGTCCTCCTCGGTCCGGCCGCGCGTCCTGCACGAGTACGACCTGAGGGCGTTCCGCGACGCGGTGAAGGCCGGGGCGGTGGCCGGGGTGATGCCCGCGTACAACCTGGTCAACGGGCGCCCCAACCATGTGTCCCCGCTGCTGCGGGAACACCTGCGGAGCTGGACCGACCAGTCCCTGGTGGTCTGTTCGGATGCCGGAGCGCCCTCCAACCTGGTCGATTCCGAGCACTACTTCGACACCCACGAGGAGGCCACCGCGGCCTCGCTGAAGGCCGGCGTCGACAGTTTCACCGACCACGGCACGGACTCCACGGTCATGACCAGCCGGATCCGCGACGCGCTCGGCAAGGGGTTCATCGACGAGGGCGACGTCGACACCGCCGTCCGCCGGCTGCTCGCCATGCGTTTCGCACTCGGTGAGTTCGACCCGGACCTCGACCCGTACGCGGAGACCGGCGCCCTGGACACACCGGAGCACCGGGCCCTCGCCCTGGAGGCGGCGGAACAGGCCCTCGTCCTGCTGAAGAACGACGGAATCCTGCCCCTCGCCCCGGCCGCGGGCCGGACGGTCGCGGTCGTCGGGCTCCTCGCCGACGCCTGCAAGCTCGACTGGTACAGCGGAACCCTCATGCACCGCTCGACACCGCTCGACGGGATCCGCGAACGGTACGGCGCCGGGAACGTCGTCCACGTCGAGGGCGTGGACCGGATCAGGCTGAAGAGCACCGCCGGCTGGCTGTACGTACCCCCGGCCGACGAGGCCACCGCGGCGGAGGCCCGCGGCGCCGAGGGAGCCCTCGACCCGGCCCTCCTCGCAGGCCGCACCGACCTGCCCCCGCTGACCTGTGGTGAGGAGGCCACCGAACTGGCCCTCGTCGACTGGGGCGACGGCGTCCTCACACTGCGCACCGAGGACGGTCTGTACCTCTCGGTCGCCGAGGACGGTCACGTCAGGGCCTCCGCGGACGAGCCGGGCGGCTGGGTCGTCCAGGAGACGTTCCGCCTGGAAGCGGTGGAGGGACATGACGGCGGGCACCGCCTTCTGCACATCGGGACCGGTGGGTACGTGTCTGTCGCCGCCGGTGGCGCGAAGGTTGCCGAATCAGGCGAAAAGATTTCGCGGGAGGACGCCACGGTCTTCCTGACGGAGACCGTGGAGGACGGCGCCGAGGCGGTCGCCCGGGCCGCCGCCGGGGCGGACACCGTGATCGTCGTCGCCGGCAACGACCCACACATCAACGGTCGGGAGACCGAGGATCGCACGACCCTCGCCCTTCCCACCCAGCAGGACCGGCTGTGGCGCGCGGCGCACGCCGCCAACCCGCGCACGGTCCTGGTCCTGACCTCCGCCTACCCCTACGCGGTCACCGAAGCGGCGGACACCCTGCCGGCCCTGCTCTGGACCGCCCATGGCGGCCAGGCCGCCGGCACGGCGCTCGCCAGGGTCCTCGCCGGTGACGTCTCACCGGCCGGGCGCCTCCCGCAGACCTGGTACGCGAGCGACGACGACCTGCCCGGTCTGCTCGACTACGACATCATCGGCTCCCGGCAGACCTACCTCTACTTCGACGGCACCCCGCTCTTCCCGTTCGGGCACGGCCTCGGCTACTCCCGCTTCACCTACTCCGGACTGTCCGCCGAGGCCGACGGGGAGCTTCTCCGGGTGAAGCTGACCGTCACCAACGACGGAACGTGCGCCGCGGACGAGGTGGCGCAGCTCTACGTACGCGCGGCTGTGCCCGAACAGGGAGCCGGGCGCGGGCCTGCGACGGTGGACGGCGACGGACCGGAGCTGCCGTCACGCAAGCTCGTCGGGCACCGACGGCTGCACCTCCTGCCCGGTGCGTCACAGCAGCTCGAACTCCTCGTGGCCACCGAGGAACTGGGCCACTGGAGCGTGGCGCACGGCCGCTGGACCGTCGAACCCGGCACGTACGAACTCCTCGCGGGGGCATCGAGCGCCGACATCCGGCTCACCACCACCACGCTCGTCGGCGGCGAGCCCCAGGGGCCGCGCCCGGTGGCCGTGCGCGGCCTGGAAGCCGCGGACTACGACCGGCAGCAGGGCACGGAGATCCTGGACCGCACGAAGGCGTCGGGTGACACCGTCACTCCCGCATCACCGGAAGCCGAAGGACAACTCGTCTACAGGGCATGTGACTTCGGAGAACAGGTGGAGGGGCTGAAGTTCCTGGTCTCGGGAGAGGGAAGGATCACGGTGACGGTCGACGGGCAGAGCCTGGCACTCCGCGTCCCGCGTACGGACGGTCCCTACGACTACCGCGTCCGCGAAGCCCCGCTGGACCTCGGCGGTGTGCACGACCTGCACATCGGTCTTGAGGGAGCCGCCCGTCTCGCCCGCGTCGACGTGGTCACCGGAGGTGTGTCCGAATGAAGTTCACCGACGGCTTCTGGCTCATGCGCGAAGGCGTGCGCGCCTCCTACGCGACCCAGATCCGCGACCTGCGCGTCGACGCCGACCGGTTCACCGCCTACGCCGCGGTCAAGCGGGTCGAGGCTCGCGGCGACACCCTCAACACCCCGCTGATCACGGTCGAATGCTTCTCCCCGGCCGAGGGCGTCATCGGGGTACGTGCCACCCACCACGCGGGCCGGGCCAGGCGGGGGCCCGACTTCGCGATCATCTCGGGCGACCCCGCAAAACCCACCGCACGTACCCGCCGGGACGGCGCCGTCACGGAACTCACCAGCGGGCCGCTGACCTTGCGCATGGACGGTGACGGCCCCTGGGGCATCACCTTCCTCGACGGCGACGGGCGGCGGCTCACCGGCGTCGATCCGAAGGGGACGGCCTTCGCCGTCACCCCGGACGGTGTCCACCACATGATCGCCCAACTCGCCCTGGAGGTCGGTGAGAACGTCTACGGTCTCGGCGAGCGCTTCACGCCGTTCGTGAAGAACGGCCAGACGGTCGACATCTGGCAGGCGGATGGCGGTACCAGCAGCGAGCTGGCGTACAAGAACATCCCGTTCTACCTCTCCTCGCGCGGCTACGGGGTCTTCGTCAACCATCCCGGCAAGGTGTCCTTCGAGGTCGGCTCCGAGTCCGTGGGCCAGGTGCAGTTCAGCGTCGAGGACCAGTCGCTGGAGTACTACGTCGTGGCCGGCCCGACCCCCAAGGACGTCCTGTCCCGTTACACCGCCCTCACCGGACGCCCCGCCCTGCCGCCCGCGTGGTCGTTCGGACTCTGGCTCACCACCTCGTTCTGCACGTCGTACGACGAGGCGACCGTCACCTCCTTCGTCGACGGCATGGCCGAGCGCGGCATCCCGCTGAGCGTCTTCCACTTCGACTGCTTCTGGATGCGCGAGTACCAGTGGTCCGACTTCCTCTGGGACCCCGAGGTCTTCCCCGACCCGGAAGGCATGCTCGCCCGGCTCAAGGAGCGCGGGCTTCGGATCAGCATGTGGATCAATCCGTACATCGCCCAGAAGTCGGCCCTCTTCGCCGAGGGGGCCGAGCTCGGCCACCTGGTGCGCCGGGAGAACGGGGACATCTGGCAGTGGGACCTGTGGCAACCGGGCATGGCGTTGGTCGACTTCACCAACCCCGCCGCCCGAGCCTGGTACAACGACAAGCTGCGCGCACTCCTCGACCAGGGGGTCGACTGCTTCAAGACCGACTTCGGCGAGCGCATCCCCACCGACGTGGTCTGGCACGACGGCTCCGACCCCGAGCGCATGCACAACTACTACGCGCAGATCTACAACCGCACCGTCTTCGAACTCCTGGAGAAGGAGCGGGGGGTGGGCGAGGCGGTGCTCTTCGCCCGGTCCGCGACGGCCGGTGGCCAGCAGTTCCCGGTGCACTGGGGCGGTGACTGCTTCGCCTCGTTCACCGCGATGGCCGAGTCCCTGCGCGGCGGACTCTCCCTGTCCCTGTCCGGCTTCGGCTTCTGGAGCCACGACATCGGCGGCTTCGAAGGCACCCCGGACCCGGCGGTCTTCAAGCGCTGGCTCGCCTTCGGGCTGCTCTCCTCGCACAGCCGCCTGCACGGCAACGTCTCCTACCGGGTGCCGTGGGAGTTCGGCGAGGAAGCGGTCGACGTCGCACGGAAGTTCACCCTGCTCAAGCACCGGCTGATGCCCTATCTCTACGGGGTGGCCGCCGAGGCGCACCGTACGGGCATCCCGATGATGCGCCCGATGCTGGCGGAGTTCCCCGAGGACCCGGCCTCCCGCACCCTGGACCGGCAGTACATGCTCGGCCCGGATCTGCTCGTGGCTCCGGTCTTCACCGAGGACGGCGAGGTCGAGTACTACGTCCCCGAGGGGACCTGGACCTCGCTGCTCACCGGCGAGCGCGTCACCGGTCCCGCATGGCGCCATGAGACGCACGGCTTCGACAGCCTGCCCTTGCTGGTCAGGGACGGCGCCGTACTCCCGTGGGGCGCCGACGACCAGCGCCCCGACGGTGACTGGCTCGACGGGCTCACCCTGCGGGTCTTCGGGTCGGTCCACGGCGAACGAACCGTGACCGTACCGGACCTGACGGGCACTCCGGCGGCGGTGTTCCGTTCCGTGAGGGACGCGGGCGGGGTCGAGGTCGGCGCCGAGGGCACGGGGCTGCCCTTCCGGGTGACGGTCGAGGAGTCGGGACGGTCGGGGGAGGGGACGGGCACGGTCGCCGTGCGCTGACCGGGAACCCGGCACGCCGGGGCGGCCCCGGGGAGACGGATTCAGCCCGCTCTCCCCCGGGGCGCCTCGGCGTTTTCATTCCCTGACGGCTTTCGCCAGGATCCTTGATCGGGTATCGCCGGGCTCGCGGACCTCGCTCACCTTCTGCGTGCGCATGGTCCACGGGCCCGGCTTCGCCATGCTCGTCGTGCCGCGCCATCTGCCGCACCACCGTCGCCCAGACAGTTGGGCGGCCGGGACCGATCGTGTTCGCCGTCCCGCTGGACATCACGCCGGTCGACCCCGGGCAGGCCATGACCGTGGGCGCCGGAAACGCTCGGCGCCCCTGCACGGCCTCCCGCCGGCCGGTCGAGGGGTGCGTGATTCGCCACCGGCCCGGTGGGCACTGGAGCGGCGCTCGAGGCCTTCACTCCGGGCTCACGGACGGTCGCCATCGGTGGTGCCACCCCGTGGGCGCCGGCACGGACGCCTGCAGGCCCATCCATCCGCGCGGATCATCTGCGAAGAGATGATCCACACGCAGATCGGAGTTGCCGGTTCCCGTGCCCACACTCGTGAGTCATGTCACTCAGAGTGAGTCCGACGGCATACATTCCGTCGCACCGGAGAGGTGTCCCGCCTGCTGGTGTGCCCCATCCCGGTCCACCGGCGCGGAACGATGCTCGGCCGGACCGGTGCGGAGCAAGTCAGGCACGGAAGGCAGACCCCTGCATGTCGGTTCACCATGCGCCGGACCACCCGGCGACGGCCCTGAAGACCCTCCACATCGACGGCCTCTGGCAGCCTGCGAAGTCCGGCGCGACCCGCGAGATCCTCGATCCCGCCGACGCGACCGTCCTCGCGCTCGTCTCCGAGGGCGATGTCGCGGACACCGACGCGGCGGTGGCCGCGGCCCGCCGTGCCTTCGACGACGGCCCCTGGCCGCACCGGCCCGTCGCCGAACGTGCCGGGCTGCTGCGCCGCGTCGCCGACCTCCTCCAGCGGGACCGCGAGGAGATCGCCATCACCGAGAGCCGTGACACCGGCAAGACCCTGGAGGAGGGCCGCGTCGACGTCGACGACGTCACCAGCGCCTTCCGCTACTTCGCCGACCTCGTCATGAACGAAAGCGGCGGCCGGGTCGTCGACGCGGGCGACCCGGATGTGCACAGCGTCGTCGTGCACGAGCCCGTCGGTGTCTGCGCTCTGATCGCCCCGTGGAACTACCCGCTGCTCCAGGCCAGCTGGAAGATCGCCCCGGCCCTGGCCGCGGGCAACACCTTCGTGCTCAAGCCCAGCGAGGTCACCCCCCTCTCCACCGTCCACCTGATCCGGCTCCTCGCCGAGGCCGGACTCCCCGACGGCGCCGCGAACCTGGTAACCGGCGCGGGCGATCCCGTCGGCGCCCGGCTCTCCGAGCACCCTGACGTCGACCTGGTCTCCTTCACCGGCGGCCTCGCCAGCGGGACGAAGGTCGCCCAGGCGGCCGCGCCCACCGTCAAGAAGGTGGCCCTGGAACTCGGCGGGAAGAACCCGAACGTCGTGTTCGCGGACTCCTGCGCCACCGACGAAGGCTTCGACACGGCCGTCGACCAGGCGCTGAACGCCGCCTTCTTCCACAGCGGCCAGGTCTGCTCCGCCGGGGCCCGCCTCATCGTCGAGGAATCCCTGCGCGAACGCTTCGTCGCCGAACTCGCCCGTCGAGCCGACGCGATCAGGCTGGGCCGGGGCACCGTCGAGGGTGTCGAATGCGGCCCGCTGGTCTCCGCGCAGCAGCTCGCCAAGGTCGAGGCGTACGTGGCGTCCGCCCGCGAGGAGGGCGCGGTCGTCCGCTCCGGAGGCGCCAGGCCGGAGGCAACCGAAACCCGGCCCGCGAGCGGCTACTTCTACCGGCCCACCGTCCTGGACGGCTGCCACCGGGAGATGCGGGTGGTCCGCGAGGAGACCTTCGGCCCGATCCTCACCGTCGAGACCTTCCGTACCGAGGAAGAGGCCGTCACCCTGGCCAACGACACCGACTACGGCCTCGCCGGCGCCGTCTGGACCAGTGACGCCGGCCGTGCACGGCGGGTCGCCGGACGGCTCAGGCACGGCACCGTGTGGATCAACGACTACCACCCCTACCTCCCGCAGGCCGAGTGGGGCGGTTTCGGCAAGTCCGGCACCGGCCGCGAACTGGGACCCGCCGGGCTCGCCGAGTACCGCGAGTCCAAGCACATCTACCAGAACCTCAACCCGCGCCCCCAGCGCTGGTTCGCGGGCTGACCCCACCGGATCCGGGCGGAGGCCGCCCGCCGGGGCCTGTCGTCCCCTCCGCGGCCGTTCGCGGCACCACGCACACGTCAGAACCTTTCAGAAGGAGCAGTGACCGATGCCCCCGTCCCCCAGCACCGCACCTGTCGACTACGTGATCGTCGGAGGAGGCACGGCCGGTTCGGTCATCGCCTCCCGGCTCACCGAGGACCCCACCGTCACCGTGACCCTCGTCGAGGGCGGCCCCACCGACATCGACCGCGACGACGTCCTCACCCTCCGGCGCTGGCTCGGCCTGCTCGGCGGCGAACTCGACTACGACTACCCGACCACCGAACAGCCCCGCGGCAACTCCCACATCCGGCACAGCCGCGCCCGGGTCCTCGGCGGCTGCTCCTCCCACAACACGCTGATCAGCTTCAAGCCGCTCCCCGGCGACTGGGACGAATGGGCCGAGGCCGGGGCCGAGGGCTGGCACGCCGCGGCGATGGACCCCTACTTCGACCGGCTGCGCAACAACATCGTGCCGGTGGACGAGAAGGACCGTAACGCCATCGCCCGGGATTTCGTCGACGCCGCACAGGACGCCGCCGGCGTTCCGCGGGTGGACAGCTTCAACAGGAAGCCCTTCCACGAGGGGGCCGGCTTCTTCGACCTCGCCTACCACCCCGAGGACAACAAGCGCTCCTCCGCCTCCGTCGCCTACCTCCACCCCCACATCGAGGCCGGTGACCGCCCCAACCTCTCGATCCTGCTGGAGACATGGGCGTACCGCCTGGAGTTCGACGGCAACCGGGCCACCGGGGTGCACGTCCGCACCGAGGGCGGCGAGGAGCAGTTCCTGCGCGCCGCGCGTGAAGTCATCGTCTGCGCAGGGGCGGTGGACACCCCCCGGCTGCTGATGCACTCGGGTGTCGGGCCTGCCGGGGACCTCACCGCGCTCGGCATCCCCGTCGTCCATGACGCACCGGGCGTCGGGGAGAACCTGCTGGACCATCCCGAGTCGGTCATCGTCTGGGAGACGGACGGGCCCATCCCCGAGAACTCGGCGATGGACTCGGACGCGGGGCTCTTCGTCCGCCGGGACCCCGAATCACGGGGCCCCGACCTGATGTTCCACTTCTACCAGATCCCCTTCACCGACAACCCCGAGCGCCTCGGCTACGAGAAGCCCGAGCACGGCGTGTCGATGACCCCGAACATCCCCAAGCCGCGCAGCCGGGGCAGGCTCTACCTCACCAGCGCCGACCCCGAGGTCAAACCGGCCCTGGACTTCCGGTACTTCACCGACGAGGACGACTACGACGGCCGCACCCTGGTCGACGGCATCAAGCTCGCCCGTGAGATAGCGGGCACCGAGCCGCTGGCCCACTGGCTCAAGCGCGAGGTGTGCCCGGGGCCCGACGTCACCTCCGACGAGGACATCAGCGAGTACGCCCGCAAGGTCGCGCACACCGTCTACCACCCGGCGGGCACCTGCCGGATAGGAGCCGAGGGCGACCCGGCGGCCGTCGTCGACCCCCAGCTGCGGATCCAGGGCCTGGAGGGCATCCGCGTCGCGGACGCGTCCGTCTTCCCGTCCATGCCCGCCGTGAACCCGATGATCGGCGTCCTGATGGTGGGGGAGAAGTGCGCCGACCTCATCCGGGCCGCCCGTACGGAGGAAGGCGGTGCCCGATGAACGACACCGCCAACCCGGTGTTCAGCGTCCGTGATCTCTGGAAGGTGTTCGGCCCCAAGGCCGAACGCGTTCCCGGCACCGACCTCGCCGCCCTGCCGCCCGCGGAACTGCGTGAGCGCACCGGCTGCACCGCTGCCGTGCGCGACGTGTCGTTCGACGTCGCGAAGGGTGAGGTGTTCGTTGTCATGGGCCTGTCCGGCTCGGGCAAGTCCACCCTCGTACGCTGCCTGACCCGTCTCATCGAGCCAACCAGCGGCAGCCTTGCCATGGACGGCGAGGACATCCTGGCCATGGACAACGCCCGGCTGCGTCAACTGCGGCGCCACCGCGCCGCGATGGTCTTCCAGCACTTCGGGCTCCTCCCTCACCGCACCGTCCTCGACAACGTCGCCTACGGCCTCGAGATCCAGGGCGTCGGCAAGGCCGAACGGCGGTCCAAGGCGGCCGAACTGGTCGAGAAAGTCGGTCTCGCCGGCCTGGAGGACCGTCGTCCCGCCCAGCTCTCCGGCGGTCAGCAGCAGCGGGTCGGGCTCGCCCGGGCACTCGCCGTCGACCCGTCGGTCCTGCTCTTCGACGAACCGTTCAGCGCCCTCGACCCGCTGATCCGGCGCGAGATGCAGGACGAGGTGGTCCGGCTCCACAGCGAGGAGGGCCGCACCATGGTCTTCATCACCCACGACCTCGGCGAGGCGCTCCGGCTCGGCACCCGTATCGCGCTCATGCGCGACGGCGGCATCGTCCAGCTGGGCACCCCCGAGGAGATCGTCGGCTCGCCCGCGAACGACTACGTACGCGAGTTCGTCCGCGACGTGCCGCGCGAGCAGGTCCTCACCGTCGCCACCGCAATGCGCCCGCCGGCTCAGGGCGAGCACATCGACGGCCCGGCCGTCCGCCCCGAGGCCACCGTCTCCGAGGCCATCGAAGCGGTCGCACGCTCCGGCGAACCCGTCGCACGGGTCATGGACCACGGCAAGCTCCTCGGAGTCGTCGACCACGCCTGCCTGCTCGAAGTCGTCGCCGGAGCCGGAGCCGGAGTCGGAACCGGAGTCGGAACCGGCGGGGTGAGCCTCTGATGGCCACCGCCCAGGCGACCACCCGCACCGTCCCAGGCCCGCCGGGCAACGGCCCGATCACCGCCCTGCGGAGAAGGCCCGCCCTCGGGAAGATCCTGCTCCTGCTGGTGGCCGCCGCCGTCGCCGTACCCGTCGCCCACGCCCGATGGGGTGGAGGGGCCTGGCCCGGAGCACTCACCGTCGACCTCGGCGGACCGCTCGGCGAGGTCAACGACTGGATCATCGGCAACCGGGACAGCCACCCCCTCTTCCTCTACTTCTTCGGCCACATCAGCAACGCCGTCGTCCTGTCCGTACGCGGCGTCTACCTGGCGCTGCTGGCACTCGGCTGGGCCGGCGTCAGCGCTCTGGCCACGCTCGTCGCCTGGCGCACCGCCGGATGGCGCCTCGCCCTGACCGCGGGCCTGTCCTTCCTCGCCTGCGGCCTGCTGGGCATGTGGGTGCCGACCATGCAGACCCTCGCCCTGATGACCGTCGCGGTCCTCGCGTCCGTGGTGCTGGGCCTGGTCCTCGGGCTCGCCGGCGGCCTCTCGGACCGCACGTTCAGGGTTCTGCGCCCCGTCCTGGACACCATGCAGGTGCTCCCCGCCTTCGCCTACCTGCTGCCCGTCGTGCTGGTCTTCGGCATCGGCGTGCCCGGCGCCGTCCTCGCCACGGTGGTCTACGCGGCTCCGCCGATGGCCCGGCTCACCGCGCTCGGACTGCGCGGGGCGGATCCCGGCGTGATGGAGGCCGTCACCTCGCTCGGTGCGACCGGCCGCCAGCGCCTCCTGAGCGCCCGGTTGCCGCTGGCCCGCAAGGAACTGCTGCTCGGCCTCAACCAGACGATCATGATGGCGCTCTCCATGGCCGTCATCGCCTCCGTCATCGGAGCGGGCGGACTGGGTGACCGCGTCTACCAGGCACTCTCCTCCGTGGACGTCGGAGCCGCGCTCGCGGCGGGCATCCCCATCGTGCTGCTGGCCGTCGTCCTCGACCGTACGACCGAGGCGGCCGGCCGCCGGATCGGCACCGAACCCACCGGCCCGGTCGCCCTGCGCGGAGTGCGCGGCCGGGTCCTCACCGTCCTGGCGGCGGCCCTCGTCGCCGCCCTCGGCCGCCTCGCCGGCGGCCGGGTCTGGCCCGACGACGGGGTCGTCGCCATCGCGGGTCCGGTCAACACCGCCAAGGACTGGATGGTCGACCACCTCTACACCGGAATCCCGGTCATCGGCGGAACGGCCGACTGGGCCGCCCACTTCACCGAATGGGTCCTCAACCCGCTCCGCGACGGACTCCAGGGCCTCCCCTGGTGGGCGGTACTGCTGATCGTCGCCGCCCTGGCCTGGCCCATCGGCACCTGGCGCACCGCGCTCACCGCCGTCCTCGCCATGGCCGCGATCGGAGTGCTCGGTGTCTGGGACCTCTCGATGGACACGCTCAGCCAGGTCATCGCCGCGGTCGCCGTCACCCTCGTCCTGGGCTTCGGCATCGCCGTCGGTGCCGCCCGCAGCCGCCGCCTCGAACGACTGCTGCGCCCCGTCCTCGACGTGTTCCAGACGATGCCGCAGTTCGTCTACCTCATCCCGGTCGTCGCACTCTTCGGCGTCGGCCGCGCCCCGGCCGCGGCGGCCGCCGTCGTCTACGCACTGCCCGCCGTCGTCCGCATCACCACACAGGGGCTGAGGGGCGTCGACCCCGCCGCCCTGGAGTGCGCGCGCTCGCTCGGAGCGACCGGAGGCCAGCAACTGCGCCAGGTGCAGCTCCCGCTGGCCAGGCCGGCGCTGCTGCTGGCCGTCAACCAGGGCGTCGTCCTGGTCCTCGCGGTCGTCATCATCGGCGGTCTGGTCGGCTCCGGCGCACTCGGCTACGAGGTCGTGTTCGGCCTCGCTCAGGGCGACCTGGCCACCGGCCTCGTCGCGGGTGCCGCGATCGTCTGCCTGGGGCTGATGCTGGACCGGGTCACCCAGCCCACCTCGCGCCGGCGAAAGGAGAGCTGACATGACACGCACCCGTACCCACACCCGGCTCCGTACCGCGGCGATCGCCGTGTCGGCCGGAGCGCTCCTGACTGTGACCGGTTGCGGCGCGGCCGACATGACCCAGCAGGCCTCACCGTTCGCAGCGCCCGCCGGCATCAGGACGGTCACCCTGTCCGTCCAGTCCTGGGTCGGCGCGCAGGCCAACGTGGCGGTCGCCCAGAAGCTGCTCCAGGACGAGCTCGGCTACCGTGTCGACCTCGTCCAGACCGACGAGGTCCCCGCCTGGGACGCCCTCAGCCAGGGGCGCGTCGACGCCATCCTGGAGGACTGGGGCCACCCTGACCAGGAGAAGCTCTACGTCCAGGACAAGAAGACCATCGTCTCCGGCGGCGATCTCGGTGTCACCGGCCACATCGGCTGGTACGTGCCCAAGTACTGGGCGGACGAGCACCCCGACGTCACGGACTGGAAGAACCTCGACAGGTACGCGGACGAACTGCGCACCGCCGAGAGCGGTGACAAGGGCCAGCTGATGGACGGATCACCGTCCTACGTCACCAACGACAAGGCGCTGGTCAAGAACCTCGGCCTGGACTACAAGGTCGTCTTCGCCGGTTCCGAGGCCGCCCAGATCACCCAGATCCAGCAGTTCGCCAAGGAGAAGAAGCCCTTCCTCAGCTACTGGTACCAGCCGCAGTGGCTGTTCAACGAGGTCCCGATGGTCGAGGTGAAGCTCCCCGAGTACTCCGACGCGTGCGCCGCCAAGGATCCGGCGGACATCGACTGCGCGTACCCGACCACCCCGCTCAAGAAGTACCTCAACGCGGACTTCTCGAAGCGCGGCGGGGACGCCGCGGCCTTCCTGAGGAAGTTCCGGTGGTCGGAGAAGGACCAGAACGAGGTGTCCGAGATGATCGCCTCCGAACGGCTCTCGCCCGACGAGGCCGCCGGGCGCTGGATCGAGAAGCATCCCGGCACCTGGAAGGCGTGGGTCGGCAAGTGACCTGATCGAAAGCCCGTTCAACCGCCGCGGGGCGGTCCGGCCGTCGTGGTACCGGCCACGGCGGCCGACGGCGTGCTTTCGGCCGAGGGGCTGTCCGAAAGCACTATTCACTCAGTACATGTACCGGGTTTACAGTCCTCGCATGAGCATCCGCCATGTTCTTCTGGGACTGCTCGCGGCCGGTCCACGCCACGGCTACGACCTCAAGCGGCAGTACGACGCCCACTTCCCCCAGGCGCGCCCGCTCGCCTACGGGCAGGTCTACACGACGCTTCAACGCCTGGTGCGCGACGGGCTGGCAGAGGTGGACGGCACCGGCTCCGAGGGCGGCCCGGAGCGCACCCTCTACCGGTCCACGCGCGAGGGAGCGCGTGAACTCGGCTGCTGGGCCGAGGAGATCACCGCTCCGGCTCCCTTCGTGACCAACGAGATCTTCGCGAAGGTCGTGGTCTCGATCCTCGTCACCGCGGCCGGCGGGCGCGACGGCCACGACGAGGGGGGACCGGACGCGGCCGCGCACCTCCGGGCCCAACGCGCCGCCCACATGGAGCGAATGCGCGAGCTCACCGCGGTGAAGACCGCACCGGGCGCCGACCTCAGCACCGTGCTGTCGGCCGACTACGCCCTGGCCCATCTCGACGCCGACCTGCGGTGGATGACCACCACGTCGGCCCGTATCGACACCCTGACCGCGGAGGTCAACGCCCTATGAACGCAGAACGCGAACTCCCCTTAACGGCACGGGACGTACTGATCTCGGCACGAGGCCTGAAGAAGGCGTACGGGGCGACGGATGCGCTCAGGGGCGCTTCCCTCGATCTCGGCGAGGGCGAGATCCTGGCCGTCACCGGCGCCAGCGGCAGCGGGAAGTCCACCCTGCTGCACTGCCTCGCGGGAATCGCCCGCCCCGACGAGGGCAGCGTCCACTACGGGGGCGAGGAACTCGGTGAGCTCCCGGACGAGCGACTCAGCGCGCTGCGGCGCGACGACTTCGGGGTCGTCTTCCAGTTCGGTCAGCTCATCCCGGAGCTCACGGCTCTGGACAACGTGGCGCTGCCGCTCCTGCTCGCCGGCGCCCGGCGCGGCCCGGCGAACCAGCGGGCGGGGGAGTGGCTGGAGCGCTTCGGGGTACGCGGTCAGGCGGAGCTGCGGCCGGGTGGCATGAGCGGGGGCCAGAGCCAACGGGTGGCTTTGGCGCGGGCGTTGGTCACCAGCCCACGAGCCGTCTTCGCGGACGAACCCACCGGGGCCCTCGACGCACTCGCCGGGGAACAGGTGATGACCGCGCTCGTGCACACCGCGCGCGAAACCGGCACCGCGGTCCTGCTGATCACCCACGACGCGCAGATCGCCGCCTACGCGGACCGCGAAGTGGTCCTGAGGGACGGGGCGGTCCGGTCCGGTGCCGCCGACACCGTGGGTCAGGAGGCCATCCGTCATGAGGGCTGACATCCGCGTCGCCTGGATCCTCGCGCGCGCGGCGGGACCCCGCGAACGGTGGCGGACCTCGCTCACCGCGCTGGGCGCCTTGTCGGCCACGGGCTTCGCCCTGGCGGCGATCACCGTCGCCGCGATACCGGGGCAGGTGTCGATCCCGTACGCTCACGGCCTGCTGGACCGCCCCGGGGAACGCGCGGGGATCGCCCTCTCCCTCGTGCTGCTGCTGATCCCGGTGCTCGCGTTCCTGGGGCAGTGCGCCCGAATCGGTGCCGTTCACCGGGACCGGAGGACCGCCGGGATGCGGCTCGCCGGGGCGACCGCGCGCCAGGTGCGGAGAATCGCGGGAGCCGAGTCCGCCCTCGCCTGCCTGGCCGGCTCGGTGACCGGATTCGGAGCCTTCACCGTGCTCCTCGCCGTCACCGGGCACACCCCGCGCCCCCTCGCATGGGCGGCCTTCGGCGCCGTGGTGCTCCTGGTTCCGCTCCTCGCCGCCGCGGTGAGCGTTCTCGCCCTGCGCAGGGTGATCTCATCGCCGCTGGGACACTTCCGCAGGACTACCCCCGGCCGGGGGCGTGGGACGGTGCTCGGCTTCCTGCTCGCCGCACTGCTGATCGCCACCGCCGCCCTGCTCGTGCTGCTGCCGCGTGGCGGCGGGGCGGCGCTCATTCCGCTGCTCGTCCTCGTTCTCGTCCTCCTCACCGGCGCGGGGGCGCTCTGGACGGTGGGGGCGTCGGCGGCCCTCATCGGCCGGAAGCTCACCCACCGCGCGAAGCACCCCGCGGTGCTCATCGCCGCGGCCCGCCTCGCGCACGACCCCTGGGCAGCCGCCCGGACCCATGCGGCGCTGCTGCTCGTCACGGTCGTAGGAGTGGCCTTCACGGGCGTGCGTGGAGTCCTGCTCGCGGAGCTGACCCGTCGGCAGTACCCGCCGGGCAACCTCGCCTTCTACACCACCGGCATCGACCTCGCCGGAGCGGCGGTCCTGATCGCCCTGGCCATCAGCCTCTGCGGTCTGGCCGTGGGCGCCGCCGAGTCCGTGGCCACCCGCCGAAGCGGACTCGCCGCCCAGGCCGCAGCCGGGGTGCCCCACCGTGTGCTGGCCCTGGCCACACTCCTGGAGACGGCGCTGCCCCTCGCTCCCGCCCTCCTGCTGGCGGGTGCCGGTGGGGCGGTGGTCTATCTCGCCTACGCCGCTGTCGTGGGCAACGGCTTCGTGCCCCTGCTCCCGCTGCTCGTCCCCTTCGCCGTCCACGCGGCCTGCCTGCTCGCGGCCGCGACCTCCCTGCCGCTCCTGCGCCGGGTCTCCCACCCCTCGGAGCTGCGGTTCACGTAGCGGCTCCGTCGGCAGAGAATGCCCGCACCCCCGCCCCGCCGTACGGTGGACCAAGGGCCCTCGCACATGTGAGAACAGGCCGGAACAGGGGAGTGGTCATGGCCGGAGAGATCTCCTTCTTCGAACTGGGGGTCGCCGACGCCGACCGGGCCCGGAGCTTCTACTCCGGGCTCTTCGGCTGGTCCTTCGCGCCCGGTACGACGGAGGGCGGCGGTTACGCGATCGGCACCGCCGGTGTCCCTGGCGGAGTACACGGAGGGGATGCCGGTGCCCGGCCGTACGTCTTTTTCCGGGTCGACGACATCGACGCGGCTGTCCGCCGGGTGCGTGAACTGGGCGGGACGGTACCTGAGGGCGACGCACCCGGAGGCGACGAGGAGACCGTGGAGCGCTTCGGCCGCTTCGTGCTGTGCCAGGACGACCAGGGATCCCCGTTCGGTCTCCACCAGCCGCCGCCGGCCGCCGGCTGAGCCGCTCAGCCGACGGACCTCAACTCCTCCGGCCGCTCGAACTGCGTGCGGTGCAGTTCCTCGTACCGTCCTCCGGCGGCCAGCAGTTCCTCGTGCGTACCCCGCTCGACCACCCGTCCGTCCTCGACCACAAGGATCAGGTCGGCGGACCGCACCGTCGACAGGCGGTGGGCGATCACCAGGGCGGTCCGCCCTGCGAGCGCCTCGGCCAGCGCCTCCTGCACCGCCGCCTCCGAGGTGGAGTCCAGATGGGCCGTCGCCTCGTCGAGGATCACCACCCGCTGACGGGCGAGCAGCAGCCTTGCGATGGTCAGCCGTTGGCGCTCGCCGCCGGAGAGCCGGTAGCCACGCTCGCCGACCACGGTGTCCAGGCCGTCGGGCAGCGACGCCACCAGACCGTCCAGACGCGAGCGGCGCAGCGCGTCCCAGACCTCCTCCTCGGTCGCCTCCGGCCGGGCCAGCAGCAGATTGGCGCGCACCGACTCGTGGAAGAGGTGCCCGTCCTGGGTCACCATGCCGAGGGTCTCGCGGATCGAATCGGCCGTCAGATCGCGTACGTCGACACCGTTCAGCCGGACGGCGCCCGCGTCGGTGTCGTACAGGCGGGGGAGCAGCTGCGCGATGGTCGACTTGCCGGCCCCCGATGACCCCACGAGTGCGACCATCTGCCCCGGCTCGGCGGTGAAGGAGACATCGTGCAGCACCCGTGAGCCGTCCCCGGAGTCGAGTGTGGCCACCTCCTCCAGGGAGGCCAGGGAGACCTTCTCCGCCGAGGGGTAGCCGAAGGAGACGCCGTCGAACTCCACCGAGACCGGGCCGTCCGGTACCCGGCGCGCGTCGGGCTTCTGGGCGATCAGGGGCTTCAGATCGAGGATCTCGAATACGCGCTCGAAGCTGACCAGTGCGCTCATCACTTCGACCCTGGCCCCGGCCAGAGCTGTCAGCGGTGCGTACAGCCGGGTGAGGAGCAGTGCGAGGGCGACCACGGCGCCGGGTTCGAGGGTCCCACGCAGTGCGAATTGGCCGCCGAGTCCGTAGACGAGGGCGAGCGCCAGCGCCGACACCAGGGTGAGCGCGGTGATGAAGGTGGACTGCAGCATCGCGGTGCGGACACCGATGTCACGCACCCGGCCCGCTCGGGCGGCGAATTCGGCGCTCTCGTCCGCGGGCCGCCCGAAGAGCTTGACCAAGGTGGCCCCCGGTGCCGAGAAACGCTCGGTCATCCGGGTCCCCATCGTGGAGTTGTGGGCGGCGGCCTCCCGCTGGAGATCCGCCATCCGGGCGCCCATCCGCCGGGCGGGCACGACGAACACCGGCAGCAGGACCAGGGCCAGCAGCGTGATCTGCCAGGAGATCGTGAGCATCACCGCCAGGGTGAGCAGCAGGGTGACGCAATTGGAGACGACGCCCGACAGGGTGTTGCTGAACGCCCTCTGGGCACCGATCACATCGTTGTTGAGCCGGCTGACGAGAGCACCGGTCCTGGTACGGGTGAAGAAGGCGACGGGCATCCGCTGGACGTGGTCGAAGACCGCTGTGCGCAGATCGAGGATCAGCCCCTCTCCCAGGTTGGCGGAGAGCCACCTGGTGAGGAGCCCGAGCGCGGCCTCCGACACGGCGATCAGCGCGATCAGCAGAGCCAGCCCGGTCACCCTGCCGGGGTCGTCACCCCGCACGATCGCGTCGACCACCCACCCGGCCAGGACGGGCGTGGCCACCGCCAGCAGGGCGGTGACCACGCTGAGGAGCAGGAAGCGCAGAATCCTCCCGCGGTGCGGCCGGGCGAACGCGGCGATGCGGTGCAGCGTGGCCCTGGAGAAGGGCCTGCGCTCCCGCTGGGCGGTCACCGTGCTCTGCAGCGAATGCCACGCCGTGACTTCCATGTCCATCTGTGCCTCCGGGATCCCGGGATCGGTCGGTACGCGGGGAACGCTAGGACCTCAAGCAAGATTGAGGTCAAGCGGTCCCGGCCGGCGTCACCCGTCGGCGCTCAGCGCGCCCGTACGGTGGCCATCACCTCCCGGTCGGGCTGAAGGGTCAGGGTGGGTACGGGATTCACCGTGCCCGGATCCACCTCCAGCTCGAACCTGCGTGCCAGGACGGCGAGGATCAGCACCGCCTCGACCATCGCGAAGCGCGTGCCCAGGCAGACCCGGGGCCCGCCCCCGAACGGGTACCAGGCGTACTCCGGTATGTCGTCCCCGCTCTCGGTGTCCCACCGTTCCGGCCGGAACTCCTCGGGCTCCGGGAACCACCGTGCGTCCCGGTGCGTGGCCCACTGGCTGCTCCACACCCTCGTGCCCTCGGGCATCGGTACGCCGCCGATCGTGGCACCCTCCTTGGCGATCCCGGTGACCAGCCAGATCGTGGGATACAGCCGGAGCGTCTCCTTCACCACCGCCTGCGCGTAAGGGAGTCGTGCGTAGTCGTCGATGCCGGGTTCCCGGCCGTCCAGCACCCGGTCGAGCTCCCCGGTGAGGGCTGCCAGCGCGCCAGGGTTACGGGAGAGCAGGTACCAGGCCCATACGAGGGTGGAGGCCGTCGTCTCGTGGCCCCCGATGTAGAGCGTGACGGTCTCGTCGCGGATCTCCTGGTCGGTGAGGTGCGCCCCGGTCTCGTCCACCGCGGTGAGCAGCCTGCTCAGCAGGTCCGGGCGGTCCCCGTCCCCGTCGCGGTGCCGGGCCACCACCCGTCCCACCTCTGCGTCGATCACCGCGGCGGCCTTCCTGATGCGGGCGCGCCCGGGGGTGGGGACCCAGTCGGGGAGCACCGCGCCGAGCCCGCTGAACTCCTTGCCGATCTCCTGCTGGGCGATGTCCATGGCCCGGCCCATGGACTCGGCGTCCGCGGGGGTGTCCACGCCGAAGATGGTGCGCACCGCGATCTTCTGCGTCAGGGCCGCCATCTCCCGCTTGATGTCGACGCGTTCGCCTCCCGACCAGGAGTCCGCCAGGTCCACGGCGCAGGCCGTCATCGTCGAGGCGTACGACTTGACCTGCTTGGGCCGCACCGACGGCTGCACCAGCGATCGCTTGCGCCTCCAGTCGGTGCCACGGGCGACGACGACGCCGTTGCCCATGACGGTGCGGAAGGCGATGCCCAGCAGCGGCTGGTCGAAGGTGCGTTCCGTCTCGGTGAGCAGCTCGCCGATGCAGTCCGGGTCGGCGATGAACACGCAGTCGTTGCGGCCGAAGCGCCAGCGGACCATGTCCCCGTACCCGCGCAGGCGCTCGAAGAAGGCGAGAGGGTCCTTGCCGAACTGCGGCAGGCTCCCCAGGAGGGGCACGCCCCTGGGCCCTTGGACGATCCGGTGGCCCCGAGGCTCGGCACCGAGGGCCGCACCGGTTTCCGTGGACATGGGAACTCCCGTCATCTGCCGTACGTGCTAGGTGAGTTGCTGAGCCTAGTAGCGTTCGGGCACGGGTTCGAGCCGCCTTTCGGGCACCCTGGAACGGCGTGAGGGCCGCGGACAGTGGTCCGCGGCCCTCACGCAGGGTGTCCGGCGTCTCAGACGCCCGGCGGTACCCGTGAGGGCCGGCCGGAGCCGCGCGTCAGTGAGTAGCCGAACACGCCTGCCAGCGCGGCGAGTACGCCGCCGCCCGCGGTCCACAGCCAGCGACTGGTCCACCAGCCCGAGGACCAGCCGTCCTCCGGCTCACTTCCGGCCACGGTGACGCCCTGGGCCGAGGCCGCGGACACGCCTGGCACCAGCGGCTCGGCGAGGCTGCCGCCCACGTCGGACGCGCCGCCCCGGTCGGTGGAGGTGACCTCGGTCTCGACCTCGACGGGCAGACCCAGGTCCTCCTCGGCCAGGTCGACCACCGTCAGGCGCACGTAGTAGCTGCCGGGCAGTGGGTCGGACGCCCACGGTTCCGACCAGGCGCGGACGGTACGCAGCACGCAGGACAGTTCGACGCTGCCGGCGTCCGGCGACGCCTTCCTGGTCTGGTGGCCGTACACACAGGCCTGCCGGCGACGGAGCCCGTCGTACACGTCGACCTGCCAGGTGGACGCGCCGTGGCGGGTGGCGCTCTCCGGCAGACTCACCTTCGCGCGCACGGTCGCCCGCTGTCCGGTGTCGGCAGGGAACACCCAGTAGAGGTAGTCACCCGTGGAGGCCTCGGCGGTCGCCGCCTGCTCCTGCCGGACCGGTGTGGCGGTGCGGAAGGTGGTGCCCGCCTCCGTCGGCCCCGCGGTCTCGTCGGCGGCGGGGCTCGCGCTCGCGGCCGGGTCGTCGGCGACCGCCGCGCCGGCCGAGGTCAGCAGGGTGACGGCTGCGAGCAGCGCAGCCGCGCCGGCTCGCCTGACGGTGTTTCCGCGTGCGGTACGCATCAGTTGGTCCTCCATACGGCGACACGCCAGCGAGAGATCCAGCCGAACAGCAGGCCGGCGATGAGCCCGGTGAGCACCAGGAGACCCAGCAGCCACCAGCCGTGGCCCAGGCCGAAGGCGGCCGCGTCGGGGGACTCGTCGGGGCCGTCCACCAGGTCGACGGTCAGCTCGACGGGCATGCCGGGGGTCGTCTTCACGGAGGCGGGCGCCGAGAAGGAGTTGCCGAGCTGGAGGCAGACCGTCTCTGCCGCGGGCTTCACATCGGTGTCGGAGCCGGCGTCGTCCTGCTCCGGCTTCGGATAGCGGAGCCCGGTGGAGATCGCGTCCGTGCGTCCCGTACCGGACTCCGACCCGCGGACGATCTCACGGCCGTGCGTCGTCATGGCGCGCAGCAGGATCCCGTAGTCGTCGTTCACGGCGCGGTCGGCGCCCACGCTCACCGAGGCGCGCAGTTCCTGGCCGGGCAGGACGTCCACCCGGTACCAGCGGTGCTTCCCGATCTCCTGGCGGTCGGTGTAGAGACCCGGCTTCAGGACCGGTGCGGCGGAGCAGTCGCCGGCGCCCTCGGTCGCCACCGGGGTCACGACGGGCTCGGCGGCCCGGTCGACCAACTGCTTCACCCGGCCGGAGAGTTCGTCGGTGTGCTGGACGGCTGTGTAGGTGCCGCCGGTGGCCTCGGCGATGCAGGTCAGCTGCTGACGGATCTTGGCGTCCGGCACCAGGCCCAGGGTGTCGATGACCAGGTGGATCCCCCGGGCGGCGATGTCACGCGCGACCTCGCAGGGGTCCAGCGGGCCGCAGGTGTCCTCGCCGTCGGTGATCAGGACGATCCGCCGGGTGGCGTCGCCGCCGTCGAGGTCGTCCGCCGCGCCGAGCAGGGCGGGGCCGATCGGCGTCCAGCCGGTGGGTGCCAGGGTGGCGACGGCGGTCTTGGCCTCGGTGCGGTCGAGCGGGCCGACCGGGTAGAGCTGCCTGGTGTCCTTGCAGCCGACCTTCCGGTCGTCGCCCGGATAGTCGGCGCCGAGCGTGCGGATCCCTAGCTCCACCTCCTCGGGTACCGCGTCCAGGACGTCGTTGAACGCGTGCTTCGCCGCGGATATCCGGGACTGGCCGTCGATGTCGCGGGTGCGCATGGAACCGCTGACGTCGAGGACCAGCTCGACCTTGGGTGAAGGAGTGGTGGGGGGTTCGTCGGCGGACGCCGGGACGGCGGTGCCCATCCCGGCGGCCAGGGTGGCGAGGAGAACGCACACCCCGGCCGTCAGCCGTTTTCTTGTGATCATCGGCGGATCCTATTGAAGATCCGCGATCATCCCCAAAACGCCTGCCCCGGAGGCTGTTTCGGGAGACCGGATCATCCGCCGAGCAGCGGCTCCGACGCCCTGTCGAGTACCGATCCGATGCGGTCCCACGCCTCGATGTCCCGTTCCACCGGCGACAGTTCGGCGTCGGAGGACTCCGAAGCAGTGGTCCATCGGGTCGCGATCGCCACGGGGTCCCCGCCGCCGGCCGCCGAAGCCGCCAGTGCTGCCGCGCCGAGCGCGACCAGCTCGCCGCCGCCCGGGATGATCAGCGGGCGTCCGGAGAGCCTGCGCACGGTATCCACCCAGGTCCGCCCCTGGGCGCCGCCGCCGATCAGCCGCAGTGGCCGCCCGGCCACATCCGGGTCGGCGGGGTCGAGCCCGCAAGCCCTCAGCAGCTCGTCGAGCGCCCGCAGCACGGTGAAGGCCGCGCCCTCGTACGCCGCGCCCAGCAGCTGCTGCGGCGTGGTGTCGTGCCGCAGCCCGGTCAGCAGGCCGGCCGAGGTCGGCAGGTCGGGGGTGCGCTCTCCGTCGAGGTAGGGCAGGAGCACGGCCTCGCCCCCGGGCGCCGCGTCGTCCCGGTGCAGACCGAGCAGCGCGGCCACCTTGTCGACGGCCAGGGTGCAGTTCAGGGTGCAGGCCAGAGGGAGGTACGTACCGTCCGCTGCGGCGAAACCGGAGAGCGCGGGGGAGGCGGGACGGGTCCCGGACGCGGCGAAGACCGTGCCGGAGGTGCCCAGGCTCAGGACCGGGTGGTCCAGCAGGCCCGCGCCGCCCAGGCCGAGGCCCACGGCGGCGCTCATGTTGTCCCCGGTACCGGCCGCGACGGCGATCCCCGCCGGAAGCCCGAGCGCCTCGGCCGCGGCCTGGGTCAGCGAGCCGATCCGGCTCCCGCCCGTGGGAGCGACCTCGGGCAGCATCGACGGGTCCAGGCCGAGGAGGCCGAGCAGCTCGGGGTCGTACGCCCCGGTCTCCGTGGAGTACCAGCAGGTGCCTGACGCGTCGCCCGGGTCGGTCGCCGCGACGCCGGACAGGCGCTCCGTGAGGAAGTCGTGGGGCAGCCTGACGGAAGCCGTCGCCTCGGCGTTCGCCGGGTCGTTCTCGCGCAGCCAGCGCCACTTCGTCGCGGTCATCGACGCCACGGGCACCGTGCCGGTGCGCGCGGTCCAGGCCTCGGGACCGCCCAGCTCGGCCACGAGGGCGGCCGCCTGCGGTGCGGAGCGGGTGTCGTTCCACAGGAGCGCGGGGCGCAGCGGCCTGCCGGACCGGTCGAGCGCCACCAGCCCGTGCTGCTGCCCGGCGACCGCGATGCCGGTCACGGCCGACGCGGAGAGGCCGGACTCCTTGAGCCCGGCCGCGACGGCATCGCGCAGAGCCTGCCACCACACCTCGGGGTCGGTCTCGCGGGCCCCGCCCTCGCCCGTGACGACGTGCGGGGCGCGGCCGACGGCGAGCAGCTCGCCGGTCTCGGCGTCGGTGACTGCGGCTTTCGTGGACTGGGTGGAGCTGTCCACGCCGATGACGACGGTACGCGGCGGCATGGGCTACCTCTTCTCGTGCGGTTTCCGGTGGTGCTGGTTTTGGGAGTGCGACAAACAAATTACGTGATCGACAGCCTTCCGAACAGGGGCGTCCCTCGATCGCGGGTCAGGAGGGGTCCGAGGGGTTACGTCCACCCGGTGGCGTGTGCATAATTAATTCTGTCAGTGAACAAATAGGCCCGGGGTGGCGACGACGGTCCCGGACCCCAGGTAGTCGAAGGCGGACAGACGATGACGGAACGCTTCACTCCCACCCCTGAGGACAGGTTCACCTTCGGTCTGTGGACCGTGGGCTGGCGTGGCAACGACCCGTTCGGTGAGCCGACGCGTCCCGC
>NZ_JBICWC010000006.1:0-220284 GCF_043199535.1 Streptomyces sp. NPDC048590
CACCCGCACCAGCCACTTCACAGCACTTCGCCCCGCCGAGCTGACGCTCGACGGGGCGAACTGATCAAGACCCCGGATTAACCAACAGCATCCGTCTGCTCCGGGGCCACCGCCCCTTCCGCGTTCCCCGTGCCGCGGGGTGTTCAGCTCTTCGGCTCGGTGAGGTCGTAGAAGGTCGCGCTGCCCACCGTGACCTCGGTGAAGTTCTCCTGCACCCAGGACGAGATCTGGGACGAGGTGCCCTGGCCGCCGCCCGTTCCGCCGCCGCCCATACCGCCCATTCCGCCCGAGATGAAGTAGTGGATCCTTCCGGCCTCCACGTACTCCTTGAACTGCGCGAGCGTCGGGGAGGGGTCGCTGCCGTTGAACCCACCGATCGCCATCACCGGGTCACCGGTGGCGAGCTGGTAACTCGCGGCGTTCTGCGAACCGATGGCCGCCGCGGCCCAGGTGTAGGCGTCCGCGTTCTGCGCCAGGAGCGTCCTGGCCTCGGAGTCGACGGTCGCGCCGTTGAGCAGGCCGCCCATACCGCCACCGCCCGTACCGCCCTCACCCGGACCGCCGCCGGGCATTCCGTTGCCCTGCTGCCCGCCGGGAGCCTGGCCCTGGCCCTGTGCCTGGCCCTGGCCCGGCGTTCCGCCGCCGGGGAGGCCGCCACCCGGGAAGCCGTTGCCCTGCTGGTTGGCCTGGCCGCCTCCCTGCTGGTTCCCCTGAGGCTGACCGCCCTGCCGGCTCCCCTGGCCGGGGGGCCGCATGCCCCCGCCGCCACCGGGACCGCCGCCCTGTCCGCCACCGGGACCGCCCATGCTCGCGCCGGACGGCCCGGCGGTCACGATCGACCCCTGGTGCCCCGTGTTCAGCGTGCTGATCGTGTACGCCGTCGGACCGGCCAGGGAGGCCGCGAGGCCCAGGCCCACCGCGACCGTCGCGAGCGCCCGCCCCAGCCGTGCCGCGAACAGCAGCCCGGCGGCGCCCAGGAGCCCGCCGATCAGGACGGCCCAGCGCAGCCAGGGCAGGTAGTCCGGGGTGCGCCCCAGCAGGACCCACGACCAGACGGCCGTCACCGCGACGGTCACGGCGAGCGTGGCACCCGCCCACCGGTTGCCTCGCTCCTCCCACAGCACCGTGGCGCCCATGCCGACGAGCGCCGCGATGTAGGGGGCCAGGGCCACCGTGTAGTACTGGTGGAAGATGCCGGCCATGAAACTGAAGACGAGGGCCGTCATCAGCAACGAGCCGCCCCAGGCGAGGAACGCCGCCCGGACCGTGTCGGTCCGCTTCGCCCGGCGGGTCAGCCAGAGACCGGCGACGAGCAGGATCAGGGCCGCGGGCAGCAACCACGAGATCTGGCCGCCGATCTCGGAGTTGAACATCCGGCCGATGCCGGTCTCACCCCAGCCGCCGCCCTGGCCGCCTCCGCCGCCACCGACGCTGCCGGTCTCCTCACCGTTGATCCGGCCGAGACCGTTGTAGCCGAAGGTGAGCTCGAGGAAGGAGTTGTTCTGCGAGCCGCCGATGTACGGCCGCGAGGAGGCCGGCCACAGCTCGACGACCGCCACCCACCATCCACCCGACACGACCATCGCCATTGCCGCCAGGCCGAGTTGGCCGAACCGCTTCCGGACGGACACCGGCGCGCACACCGCGTACAGCACGGCGAGCGGCGGGAGGATCAGGAACGCCTGCAGGGTCTTCGACAGGAACGCGATCCCCACCGCGACACCTGCCCACACCAGCCACTTGGTCCGGCCGGCCTCCAGCGCGCGCAGCAGGCACAGGACGGTGACGGCCATCAGCAGCGCGAGCAGCGCGTCCGGGTTGTTGAAGCGGAACATCAGCGCGGCGACCGGGGTCAGCGCGAAGACGGCCACGGTGATCAGCCCCGCGGCGGCGCTGAAACGGCGGCGCACCGCCGCGTACAGCACTCCGGCCGTCGCGACGCCCATCAGCACCTGCGGTACGAGGATCGCCCAGGAGCTCAGCCCGAAGATCCGCACCGACAGGGCCATGGGCCAGAGGGTGGCCGGGGGCTTGTCGACGGTGATCGCGTTGGCCGCGTCGAGCGAGCCGAAGAAGAAGGCCTTCCAGCTCTGGCTGCCGGCCTGCACGGCCGCGGAGTAGAAGGAGTTGGCGTAGCCGGAGGCGCTGAGGTTCCAAAGGTAGGCGAGCGCGACGACGGCCAGCAGGCCGAGGAAGGCGGGCCTCGCCCAGCGCGGGTCCTCGGGCCTGCCCCGCAGGGCACGCCGCGGGAGCGTCGCCTTCGCATGTCCCGGGTGCGCGGGGGCGCCCGGGGCGCCCGGTGGGGGCTGGACGGGGGCGGAGTGGGTGGCCGCGGTCATCGGATCTTCCTCAGTTCGTGTGTGTCGGGGGCTGCGTGGGTGCCCTGGACGTCGAGCGTCACGTGCCGGCTCACGGGGGCGGAGGCGGCGTACGCCCGCCCGGCCCCGTACGCCTCAACGGCGTCGTGGGCGGCGCCCCTGCGGGTGTCCTGGTGGCCGGTGCGACGGTCGGGGAAGACCCAGGCGCGGAGGAGCAGGAACCGCAGCACCGTGGCCGCGAGATTCGCCGCGATCAGGACGGCCACCTCCGTGGTGTGCGACGCCGATCCGGACGCGGTGCCCAGAGCGGCCAGCGAACCGCTGGTGAGGGCCAGGCCGATCGCGAAGACGACGAGCCCCTGCGCCTGGTGGCGCACCGCCCCGCCCCGGCCCCGTACGCCGAAGGTGAGTCTCCGGTTGGCCGCGGTGTTGGCGACGGCGGAGACCAGGAGCGCCGCCGCGTTGGCGATCTGCGGACCGGCACCGAGCCGGAAGGCGGAGTACAGGGCGAGGTAGACGAGCGTGGAGAGCGCCCCGACGACGCAGAAGCCGACCAGTTGCTTGGCGAGTCCGCGCGGCACCCCGGGCACGGCGCGGTCGCGGGGGTCGTCCCCGAAGGGCCGGCCCAGCCGGTCCAGCGGCAGCGCCCCGGTGGCCAGGGCACGGCCGACCCGCCACACGCCCTTGAGGTCCTCGGTCGCGGTCCTCACGATGTGGACCGTGGAGTCCGGGTCGTCGATCCAGTCCACGGGCACCTCGTGGATGCGCAACCCGGCGCGCTCGGCGAGGACCAGCATCTCCGTGTCGAAGAACCAGCCGGTGTCCTCGACCATCGGCAGCAGCCGCTCCGCGACCTCCCGCCGTATGGCCTTGAAGCCGCACTGCGCGTCGCTGAAGCGGGCGGCCAGCGAGGAACGCAGGATCAGGTTGTACGCGCGCGAGATGAACTCCCGCTTGGAACCCCGCACCACCCGCGAACTGCGCGCCAGGCGCGACCCGATGGCCAGGTCGGAGTGGCCCGAGATGAGCGGGGCGACCAGCGGCAGCAGGGCGTTCAGATCGGTCGAGAGATCGACGTCCATGTAGGCGAGGACCGGGGCGTCCGAGTTCGACCAGACGGTCCGCAGCGCGCGGCCCCGGCCCTTCTCCTCCAGCCGGTAGGACCGGACCTCCGGGATGAGACCGGCGAGCCGCGCCGCCACCTGGGGGGTGCGGTCGGTGCTCGCGTTGTCCGCCACGGTGATCCGGAATCCGTAGGGGAACGTCCGCGCCAGATGGTCGTGCAGGCGCAGCACACACGTTTCGAGGTCCTTCTCCTCGTTGTACACGGGGACGACCACATCGAGTACGGGTACGGGAGCGCCGGCAGCGCCGACCGCTGCGGCCAGGAGATGTTCCCGGGCCGGCAGGGTGCTCCAAGGAGTGTCGGTTCGCATGACACAGACATTCGCCAACCGCCCTGTCACGGCCGTGTGCTGTGCCTGTGCCCGGCCTGTGAGTGCGCCCGGAAGACGTCGGGGGCGTGCTCCGGGGTCGCCGCGGCTCCGTACGACAGCGTGTCCGCACCCGCCCGGGGCCCGGACGCGGGCAGGCCCGGACCCGGCGCGGACCCTTACGACGACGTGCCCGAACCCGCCCTGGACCCCTACGACGGAGTGCCCGCACCGGTGGGGTGCCCGGCGTACGGGTTGCCCTCCACGGGCCGGGCGAAGGCACCCTCGGGGGCGTACGGCGCGCGGTGGCCGGGCCCGTGAGACGTGCCGTGGCCCGGCTGGTGAGGCGCGCCGTGGCCGGGGCCGTAGGACTCGCCGTGCCCGGGCTCGTAGGACTCGCCGTGCCCGGCGCCGTGTGCGCCGCCCGTGTACACGGCGTCCGCCGGCAGGTGCACCGCGAAGACCGTGTTGCCGGGGACGGACCGTACCTCCGCCCGCCCCCCGTGCGCGGCGACGACGGCCTGCACGATGGCCAGGCCGAGCCCCGTCGACCCCGCGTGACGGGAGCGCGAGGCGTCGCCCCGGGCGAACCGCTCGAAGACCCGCGGCTGCAACGCCGCGGGGATGCCGGGCCCGTCGTCCTGTACCTCCAGGGTCACCCACGGGGCGGGGCCGCGCGCCTCGCGGACCCGGACCGTGACGGTGGTCCCCGGCGGGGTGTGCGTACGTGCGTTGGCCAGCAGGTTGACCAGGACCTGCTGGATCCTGGTCGGATCGGCCGACACCGTCGCCGGAACCTCGGGCAGCTCCAGCCGCCAGTGGTGACCTGCCCCGGCCCCTCCGCCGGACGGGCGGTCCGCGGCGCGGGCGTCGCTCACCGCGTCGATGACGAGCGGCGAGAGATCGGTGCTCTCCAGTGAGAGCGGCCGTCCGGCATCGAGACGGGCCAGGAGCAGCAGGTCCTCCACCATGCCCGTCATCCGCTCCGCCTCCGACTCGATGCGGCCCAGGGCGTGCCGGGTGTCCGGCCCGGCGTCCTCACGGCCGCGCCGCGTCAGCTCCGCGTAACCCCGGATGGAGGCGAGCGGGGTGCGCAGCTCATGACTCGCGTCCGCGACGAACTGCCGCACCCTGGTCTCGCTCTTCTGGCGTGCGTCCAGGGCCGAACCGACGTGGCCCAGCATCCTGTTGAGCGCCGCACCGACCTGACCGACCTCCGTACGCGGGTCCGCCTCGGCCTCCGGTACACGTTCGAGCAACGCCACCTCCCCGCTGTGCAGAGGGAGTTCGGACACACGGGTGGCGGTCACCGCCACCCGCCGCAGCGGACGCAGGGCGACGCCGACCATGGCGGCACCGGCGATGCCCGCCGCGATGAGCCCGGCCCCGGTGACGCAGACCTCCACGACGATCAGGGTGTTGACGGCCCCGGTCACCTCGGCGGTGGGAATCCCGACGAGCACCGTGGTGCCGTCGTGCGCCTCGACCGCCTCGACGCGGTACTCGCCGAGTCCCGGCAGACCGACGTCGCTCGGCCCACCACCCACCGTGACCCCACTCGCCTCAAGGGCACCCTGCTGCGCATCGGTCAGCTGCTCGGAGGTCGGCCGCACCCCGGGGCCGCCGTCCTTGAGCACCTTCGACAGGGTCACGGCGCCGTCCACGGAGACCGCGCCGACCGTCTTGAAGGGCTCGCCGCCCATCCCGATGAAGTCCAGCGTCTCGTCGCTCCCGAAACCGCCGGGGGAGGGCGCACCCTTGCCGCCGGGCAGCGGCCCCGACACCCGCTTGGAGATGTCGTGCAGCTGCCCGTCCAGCTTTCCGTACATGTAGCTCTGGAAGGCTATGGCCGTCACCGAGCCGATCACCGCCGCGACGACGGCGATCAGCGTCACCGCGTACACGACGAGCCGGGTCCGCAGCGTCCAGGGACGGCGTGTCCTCCTGCCGGCCATGCGCTACTCGCCCGGCTTGATGAGATATCCCGCCCCGCGCCGGGTGTGGATCATCGGGCTGCGCCCCGCGTCGATCTTCTTGCGGAGATAGGAGATGTAGAGCTCGACGACGTTCGCCTGGCCGCCGAAGTCGTAGTTCCAGACCCGGTCCAGTATCTGCGCCTTGCTCAGCACCCGGCGGGGATTGCGCATCAGGAAGCGCAGCAGCTCGAACTCGGTCGCCGTGAGGTGGATCGACTCGTCGCCCCGGCTCACCTCGTGGCTGTCCTCGTCCAGGACCAGGTCACCGACGACGAGCGTGGACTCGCTGCGCACCGCGGCCGTGCCCGAACGGCGGATCAGCCCGCGCAGCCGCGCCACGACCTCCTCCAGGCTGAACGGCTTGGTGACGTAGTCGTCGCCGCCCGCGGTGAGCCCGGCGATCCGGTCCTCGACCGAGTCCCGCGCCGTCAGGAACAGCACCGGTACGTCGGAGAGTTCACGGCGCAGCCGGCCGAGCACGGCGAGCCCGTCCATGTCGGGGAGCATCACGTCGAGGACGACCGCGTCCGGACGGAAGTCGCGCGCGGTGCGGAGCGCACCAGCGCCGTCCCCGGCACTGCGCACCTCCCACCCCTCGTACCGCAGGGCCATGGAGAGCAGCTCGGCGAGCGGAGCCTCGTCGTCCACGACGAGTACGCGGACGGGGTTGCGGTCGGGCCTGAGCAGTTCAGTACGCCCCTGGGGCGAGGTCGTCATCATGGTTCAAGGCTGTGAGACCGCCGTGAGAGAGAGCTTTCGCCTCCCTGTGAATTTCCTGAGAAACGCCCCCGCCCGGCCCCTCGCGCTCACAGGAACAGCTTGTGGGCGTTCCCGTGACAGACCGCCCGCAGCCAGGCGTCACCCAGCCCCAGCCGCTCCAGGGCGTGCAACTGGTGGACGTACGGATACGGGATGTTCGGGAAGTCCGTACCGAGCAGGATCCGGTCACCGAGATCGGCCAGGCGTCCGCGCTGCGAGGCCGGGAAGGGCATGAAGCCCTCGGTGAAGTCGGTGAACGCCATGGTCGTGTCCAGCCGCACCTCGGGGTACCGCTCCGCCAGCTCCAGGAACTCCGCGTACTCCGGCATCCCCATGTGCGCCACCACCAGCCGCAGCCGGGGGTGACGGGAGAGCAGCCGGCCGATCGGGCCCGGGCCCGTGAAGGCGCCGGGTGCCGGTCCCGATCCGCAGTGCGTCACGACCGGGACGCCCGCCTCCGCCAGCAGCCCCCACACCGGGTCCAGCAGCGGATCGTTCGGGTCGTACGCCCCCACCTGGAGGTGCGACTTGAAGACGCGGGCACCCGACTCGACCGCCTCGCGCACATAGCGCTCCGCGCCCTCCTCCGGGAAGAAGGTCGCGGTGTGCAGGCAGTCCGGCACCCGGTCCGCGAACGCGGCCGCCCAGCCGTTCAGCCACGTGGCCATGCCCGGCTTGTGCGGGTAGAGCATCGAGGTGAACCTCAGCACCCCGAACGAGCGCAGCAGAGCGAGCCGCTCGTCCTCGTCACGCCGGTAGGTGATCGGCCACTCCAGACCGGTCAGCGGCCCCGCCGAGTCGAAGTACGCCCAGACCTTGCTGAGCACCCGCTCCGGCATGAAGTGCGTGTGTACGTCGATGAGTCCGGGCAGCCCGAGCCGCTCCTGGAAACGCAGCACCTCGTCACGTTCACGGGCGGCGTCCCGCGCCCCGCCGCCATCAGGACCCGGCGCACCCTCCTGACCGTGGTCCCCGGACCCCCGGGCGCCGCCGTGGCCGCGCTCGCCGGTGTCCGGCACCCCGTCGCCGTAGTGGTCACCGGTGCACATCCGCCCCACCTGCCTCGTACGTCTCGGGAACGATCCCGGTGACGATCTCAGAACAGCTCGTCCTGCACTCCACCGCCCCCCGTCGACAGGAGGGGGACACTGGTGGCCGAGCGCTCGTCGGCACCCGTCAGCTCCCACCCCGTCACGAGCCGGGTGTCCAGGACGACCTGCCCCTCGTCGGCGGTCTCCAGGTGGAGGTCCGGCCCGGCGGCGGCCACCAGCCGCCCGGCCACCACCCCGTCGTCCACCAGCCCGTTCACCACCCGCAGCACGGGTCCCACGGAGGCCAGCCCGAACACCTCCCCATGGTCGACCGCCTCGAACGGCAGGCGCTCCAGGGCCTGCGGCCATCCGGCGCCCTCCAGCGCCACGGCCCGCCCGTACAACTCCTCGATCTCCCGGGCACGTTCCGTCTCGCCGGGCAGCACGGCCCGCACCGCGCGCTTACGGGCGTACAGGATCCGGTCGGGCACCCCGAGCGCGCTGCGCAGCAGCTCCTCGGTCCGCCGCGTGGCCATCAGCGGCCCGCGCCCCAGCCAGCTGAAGACCACGGCCCCCTGCTCCCGCAAACGGGCCGCGTCACGCGACTCGCGGGTGATCCCGACCTTGACCAGCCCCGGCCCGAACCAGGCGAGGTAGACACGGTAGGGACGCGGGTCGTCGGCCATCGTGTCGGCGGCCACCGAGTGCGTCCGGTCCAGCCGCGCGCACTCCCCGCAGCGCGCCCCCGTACTCCGCGCGGGCACCACGGCCATGAGCGGACACGGATTGCCGCGCGCCCCCACACAGTGCCGCTCGCCCAGGGCCCGGAACCCGAGCTCCTTCCCGTACGCCAGGACGCTCACCCGGCCGGGACCCGCCCCGGCGTCACGCGCCCCGTCGCCGCGCGCCCAGCCGAGCGCGGGGGCACCGTGCCGGGGCCAGCCCATCCCGGTGCACCTCCAGCCGGTCATGCGCGCACCCCCACGGACGTGGTCCGGACGGGCCGCTCCGACGGGTGTGGGCACATGACTGGTCTCCTCCGCAGCGACAGGACCGGGGTGGGACCGAGCGGCCGCCCGGCGCGCACCGCGCGAACCCCGGACGACCTTAACGAGGAGGCGGGAACGGAGACGCGGACAGGGAACCGGTCTCCGGGGCCGGACCGCGAAATCCGGCCGATCCGTACCTCCGCGCACTCTTTCTAGAGCGGATTTCTAGAAACCGCCTCCAATTGATCTCACGGCGGTCCACACTGCCCTCATGTCCGCCGTACGGCACAGCACCTCCGCAGGAGGTCGATCGAGGTCGGCCCACCTGCTCGGCACGCGCCTCCGTGCGGCCCCGCAAGGGCCTCGTACGAGGGGTACGCGTCCTGCCTGACCGGCCTCGGGCCTTACGCGCACCGAGGCCCCCGGCACGACCCGGCGAGGGAACGGGTCGTGCCGGGACTCAGCGGGCTCCGGACACTCGGCCCGCCTTCCCGGCGGAACGCCCCGAGATCACCCGGCCCGGTCTTCCCGGCGTCCGCTCTTCGAACCACCACGGCACGGCGAACACCCTAGAATCCGGGCCATGGCTCTGACGATGGACGACGTGGACCGGTTCGAGGCCGCCATGCCCCGCCTGCAGGCCATCGCCTACCGCCTCCTGGGCTCCGCGAGCGACGCCGAGGACACGGTGCAGGACACCTTCCTTCGCTGGCAGGCCACCGATGTCAGCCGCATCGAGGTCCCCGAGGCCTGGCTCACCAAGGTGCTCACCAACCTCTGCCTCAACCAGCTGACCTCGGCCCGCGCACGGCGCGAGACCTACGTCGGTCAGTGGCTGCCCGAGCCCCTGCTCGCCGGGGACCCCATGCTCGGCCCCGCCGACACCGCCGAGCAGCGCGAATCCGTCTCCTACGCGGTCCTCACCCTGATGGAACGCCTCTCCCCCAACGAGCGCGTGGTCTACGTGCTGCGGGAGGCCTTCGACTACCCGCACCGCCGGACCGCGGAGATCCTCGACATCAGCGAAGCCTCCGCCCAGCAGATCTTCCACCGGGCGAAGAAGCGCCTGGCGGAAGGCAGGGCCCGGGCGGAGATCGACCAGGCCGCCGCGCGCCGGATCGTCGACGAGTTCCTGGTCGCCGCCACCAGCGGCAGGACCGAACCACTGGTGCGGCTCCTCACCGACGACGCGGTCGCGATCGGCGACGGCGGAGGAAAGGTCCCGGCGCGCGCCAAGGCCTTCGAGGGCGCCCGCGCGGTCGCCACCTTCATGCGGGGCATGTTCAAGTCCGGCAAGGCCCAGCGCGCCATCATCGGCGGATCACCCGAGATCTACGCGGCGGACGCCAACAACACCCCCGCGCTCGTGGTGGTCGTCGAGGGCCGCGTCATCGCCGTCATGTGCCTGGAGATCACCGAGGACGGCATCGCCGCCTTCCGCAGCCAGGTCAACCCCGACAAGCTCGAACGTGCCAACGAGCGGTGGGCGGCCGCCGACCACGGGGAACCCCTGCTCCGCCCGTTCTGATCACCATGTGACCCAGTTCACACGGTGCACCTGTCAGGAATCGCCCGGCTGTCCGGTTCAGGAGGCGAACCCCCGCGAGACAGGAGCAGGCACATGAAGCACCGCATCGTCGTCCTGGGCGCCGGTTACACCGGAGCCGTCGCCGCCGGCCGCCTCGCCAGGCGACTGCGCCGCGAGGACGTCTCCCTCACCCTCGTCGACGCCGAACCCGACTTCGTCGAGCGCGTCCGCCTGCACCAGCTGGCGGCCGGGCAGGACCTCACTCCCCGGCCCTTCGCCGAGATGTTCGCCGGGACGGGCGTGGAACTGAAGCTCGCACGGGTCACCGGCGTCGACGTCGACCGCAGGACCGTCGCCGTCACCGGAGCCGACGGCGCCGAGGAACTGCCCTACGACACCCTCGTCCACGCACTCGGCAGCAGCTGGAACACCCACGGCGTACCGGGCGCCGCCGAGCACGCCCACGACATCTCCGGACGGGCCGGGGCGCTCAGGCTGCGCGAACGTCTGGCCGGCCTAGAAGCCGGGCAGCGCGTGGTCGTCGTCGGCGGCGGGCTCACCGGGCTGGAGGCGGCGACCGAGATCGCCGAGACCCGCCCGGAACTCGACGTCGCCCTCGCCGCCCGGGGCGGACTCGGTGACTGGCTCTCGCCCAAGGGCCGGGCCCACGTACGGAAGGTCTTCGGCGGGCTCGGCATCACAGCGCACGAGCACACCGCCGTCACCGGAGTGGAGGCCGGCCGTGTGACCACCGCGGACGGCACGGACCTTCCCGCCGAGGTCACCGTCTGGACCACCGGCTTCGCGGCCCACCCGATCGCGCAGGCCACCGCGCTGGAGGTCACCGACACCGGCCGGATCGTGGTCGACCCGACCATGCGCTCGGTCTCCCACCCGGACGTCTACGCCGTCGGCGACTCCGCCATGGCCATGGGGCCGGGCGACAAGCCGCTGCGGATGTCGTGCGCCTCCGGAGTACCCATGGCCTGGCAGGCCGCCGACGCCATCGCCGCCCGCCTGACCGGCGGGAAGCTCCCCACCACCGAGCCCCGCTACTTCAACCAGTGCATCTCCCTCGGCCGCAAGGAGGGCCTGATCCAGTACGTCACCGCCGACGACCGCGCGATCGGCGCCGCCCTGACCGGCCGGTTCGCCGCCTTCTACAAGGAACTGGTCTGCAAGGGGGCTGCCTGGGGCGTGGCCAACCCGACGTTCGGACTGCCGACGCGACGACGCCCCGTCACGGAGCCGCAGCCCGGTCAGACCCAGGCCGCCCCGGCATCGGCCTGACCGGCCGCCGCGCCAGCAGACGCACCACCCGGCGCACCGTCCCGGGAGAACGCCGCACTCACTCGGAGTGCTGCTCCCGGGACGGCCACCGTCCGTCGGCGAACTGCTTTCCCCAGTAGTACGGATTCACCTCGGCCAGGGTCCTCGCCTCCCACCGCGTGGGATCGTCCTCCCGTGGGACGGCGACCTCTACGGACGGGCCCCACAGCGCGAGCCGTTCCTGACAGACCCCGCAGGGAGGCAGGATCAGGACCCTGCCCCGCTCCACGTCACGGCAGACGCAGACGGAGGCGGTGACCGTACGTTCCTGGGTGTAGGCCTGGATGAACGCCCCCGTCTCCTGGCACAGGGTGACCCCTCCGTTCATGTTGTCCAGCCCGACACTGGTCAGCACACCCCCGTCGGCGAGCCGCACAGCGGCAGCGCCCCCGGGCTCCCCCTCCGGCCAGCGCCGTTCCATGAGTTCCACCGCGGCGTCCACGAGCCCCTGGTCCAGTTTCATGCCCGGCAGCATGGCAGAGGCCCTGAGGCCTTCCGACCACCCGACCACCCAACCGCCCGAGGGGACGATCCGCTCAACGCCCGTGCCCACGACGACTCCTGCGCGACGGCCCGACCGGGCTCACTCGGACGCCCGTGGGACGCGAATCCTCACGCCGCCTCACCCAGCAGCCCGACGATGTCCGCCTCGGACCAACGCCCCGCCGCCCCGGGGCAGGAGGCGACGTACGAAGCGACCGCCTCGGCGTCCCACGCCCCGGCCGACAGCATGCCTGACGCCAGGCAGCGCACGTAGGCGGCCGAGGGAGCCACCCACGGCACGTCATCCATCCGCCAGGGGGCGGTGAAGGTCAGCACGGGCACGTCGTCGATCTGCCCGGCACACACCAGCGTCTCGTACCGGCCCTCGCCCAGAACCGCACGCCCCCGCGTCAGCGCGCCGGCCAGATCGAGATCCGTCCCCGGCTCCCGGTACATCTCCTGTGCCGCGATGTCCGCGAACTGCTGAGCGGTCACCAGATGCGCCCGCGCGGGCACCCGCCCGGTCGCGTACGGGTCGTAGAAGGCCCGCCCGCCGCCCCACACGGGCGACCTCGTCGCGAAGTACATCGCACCGGTCAGTTCCACCGCGACGGACCGCGCGGGCATGGCGCTGTCGCGGCAGCCGGGATACGCCCGCGCCGCCCCGGCCGGCCGGCCACCCCGGACGTAGGCCGCCAGACGGTCCAGGTTCATGTTCGATCCGTAGGACGTGTACCAGACCCGCTCGGGGCACCGGGTGCCCGGAAGCCTGGGATCAATACTTCGCGGGGACTTCACCGTGGCGCGCTCCTGGGGGCGTTCTCACTCTGCCGGGACGTCATACCGCAGACGCGGGGTCATCCGGTCGGGGTCGATGTCACCCGCTGATGTCAAAGGCCCCCTGGACGATGTCCAGGGGGCCTTTGAGCTGTGTGCACTCGGCAGGATTCGAACCTGCAACCTTCTGATCCGTAGTCAGATGCTCTATCCGTTAAGCTACGAGTGCGTGTCCTCGGCCTGAGCCTCGGTCCCGCTTCCCGGTTTTTTTCTCCCCGGTCGGCGTTGCGAGAACAACATTACATGACCTGCGCCGTGACGCGAAATCCATTAGCCAAACCCTGCCTGACCTGGGCAAACACCCTTCCGAAGCCAGTTCCCGCCACCAGAGAGGGGCCCGGGGTCCGACCCGCGGCGCAGCGGGAGGACCCGGATACGACCGAAGCCCCGTGCCTGGGGCACGGGGCTTCGGTTCGCTGCGGAGGCGGAGGGATTTGAACCCTCGATGGGCTTTAAGACCCAAACCGCATTAGCAGTGCGGCGCCATAGACCGGACTAGGCGACGCCTCCAGCACACCTCGCGCGAACGCGAGTGGTGCGTGCAGATGATGACACAGTCGAGCGTGCTGTCACCAATCGCCGCCCACGGTACTAGGCAGGTGGGCGGCGAGGCAAAGGGCTTAGGAGTGTCGGGCGGGCCGATGCCTGGAGTGCCGGGCGGGACCGCGACGACCGGGGGCCGGCTCAAGGGCCGTCCCACCGGGGACTGCGGGACAGTCCTCGGCGACCGCCCGCAGCGGACTCCCCGCACGGCATGGTTCCCGGCACGGTCACCCACGGCGGTTCCGGTCGGCCCCCCATGAGTTGCGCAACGTGCGGGCGTGCGGAGCGTTAGAGAGGACGAGGGCTCCGCCCTCCGACCCCGTCACCCCGTGTGCCGGCCTCCGCGTCCACCCGGCGCGTACCCGGCGGACCGGCGCGCTCCCGGGCGCGCCAGAACAACTGGAGCCCCGCATGCTGCGCCGACTGACCCTCACCGCCGTCGCGTCCCTCGCCGCCCTGTCGGCCGCCGCGCCCGCCGCCACCGCCGTGGCCCCCCTGGTGCCGCTGCCCCCGCTCCCCGTGCTCCAGGGGGACTGGCCGGCGGCGCAGGACTCGCGGACCAAGCTCACCGTGACGGTCTCGGAGTCCGGGAACCCGGCGGCCAACGGGACCTTCGAGCTGGAGTGCGACCCGGCGGGCGGCACCCACCCCGAGGCGCAGCGGGCGTGCGACCTGCTGGACGAGGCCGCCGAGTCGGGGGAGAACCCCTTCGTGGCGACGGACCGGAACGCCATGTGCACCCAGCAGATGGGCGGACCCGCCTCGGCCAGGGTGCAGGGCACCTGGCAGGGGGAGGCCGTGGACGCCCGGTTCAGCCAGGCCAACGGCTGCGAGATCTCCCGCTGGAACAACATGGTCCCCGTACTCCCCTCCGCGAGGTAGCCCACAGGCCCCGCCCCTCCGGCAGCCCCCGCCGGTGAGCCGGTTCGCCGGTTCGGCGGGGCGTACGCCGGGACTTCGGACCGGCCCGAGGGCGCTCGAAGGGGGCGCGTTCGGGCGGGGGCCGGCGGCCCGGGCACCCGCTTCGCGCGGCGATCCGGGGTGCGTCCGGGCCCGCACCGGGACGCATCCGGGCACGTCAGAGGGGGCGCTCACCGGCATGTCGTGGACCGCCGGCGTACACCGTGTGCACAGAACCTTGGTGAGAGCTCCCCCTCATCCGCCGCCCGCCACGCGCTCCCTGCCTTTAGACTCCTCCAGTGACAGCCTGAGGCCCGAGGGGCAGGATGGGGCCCGCTGTCGGCAAGGTGCGGTATTCAGGGAGGAAGCGTCTCGTGAGCAGCAGGCCATCCCGAGGCGCTGCTCGCCTCGCAGCCATACTCGACGCCCTTCCGGACGGGCTCCTGCTCGTCAACTGCAACGGCACGGTCGTCAACGCCAACACCATCGCCCTCGAGATGTTCGAGACCCCGGGCACCGCGCTCGTGGGACGAGGACTGCTCGATCTGCTTCCGGAGTTCGACTCCAGGCTGATCCCGGGGTCGATGCGCAGGCCGGATGCTGCGGACGAGCAGGGCAGGACCAAGCCCACGCGGATGGTCGCGCGCCGCACCGACGGCACCGACTACCCCGTCGAGGTCACCAGCGCCTCCCTGGACAGCGGGCAGGCCGGCTACAACGACATCCACTCCAGCTACACCGGCGACGAGCTGCTCATGATCGTCGTACGGGACCTGTCCGGCACCGTCGACACCGAGGCCGAGCTGGCCCGTTCGCAGCGCCAGACCGAGATGATCCTGCGCGCCGCCTCCGAGGGCGTCGTCGGCACGGACACGGACGGCAGGGTCGTCCTGGTCAACCCCGCGGCCGCCCAGATCCTGGGCTTCCGCGCCAGCGACCTCGGCGGCAAGGAACTCCACCCGCTGATCCTGCACTCGCGTGCGGAGGGCGAGCCCTTCCCGTACGAGGAGTCACCCCTCGCCGACACCCTGCGGTCCGGTCGCAAGCACCGGGTGCGGGGACAGGTCCTCTGGTCCAAGAGCGGTGACCAGGTGCCGGTCGACCTGACGACCGCGCCGGTGCGGGACGGGGACCAGCTGGTCGGCGCCGTCATGACGTTCACCGACCGCAGGCCCTACGAGGAACTGACGCAGCAGCACACCGACAAGGTGTCCGAGCTGACCGAACGCCACGCCGCGGAGATCGCCGAGCTCACCGAGAGCCACCGCGCCGAGGTCGCCACGCTCACCGAGAAGCACGCGGCCGAGTCCGCCGACCGGACCGAGCGGTACGCCTCCGAGATCGAGGAGCAGACGGACCGCCTCACCGGCCTCGACGCGCGTCACACCCAGCTGACCGCGGTGCTCGGTGAGTCGCTGCGGGGGCCGTTGGAGGAACTGCGGGGCGAGCTCTCGAACCTCGCCGCCGACCCGGCCGGCCAGCTCTGGCCCGAGGCCAACCAGATCCTGCACCATCTCGCCGCGGGCTACGCGCGCATGACCACGCTCGTCGACAACGTGCTGAGCTACCAGCGCCTGGACGACGGCACCGAGGACCTCGTCAAGCAGCCGGTGCTGATCGACGCGGTGGTGACGGCGGGCATCGACGGCGCGGTCGAGCTGATCGGTCCCGGCCGGGCACAGTTCGCGGTGCACGCGCCGCCGATCGAAGCCGAGGTGGACGCGGGCAGGCTGATCACGGCCCTCGCCCATCTCGTCGCCGATGTGGCCGGTGTCGACTCGACGGGCAAGACGCGTCCCGTCCCGGGCGGCGGCTACGTGGACTCCACGGTCGTGGTGGCCGCGGCGCAGCGTGGTGACGTCGTACGGATCGAGGTGCGCGGGCCGTTCGCCGGCGGGGACCCCGTACACGTACCGATCGTGCGCGGCATCGTGCAAGCCCACGGCGGGGTGCTCCAGACGCACGAGATGCCGGGCATGAGCGGCAGCGCGTACGTCCTCGAGGTCCCTCTCGGGAAGGGCTCCGGGACGGTCGTGCCCGAGCCGCTCCCGGTTCCCGAGGAACTCGTGGCGGAGCCCGCCCCGCAGCCCGCCGCGGAGCCCGCCCAGGGCGGCGGCCGGCGCAGGGCGCGCAGGTCGTCGACCGACGCGTTCCTGGACAGCCCCCTCGACACGGCGGCCACGCCGGAGACCGCCGCCTCGGCAGCCGGGGAACCGACCGGCCGGCGCAGGGCGCGCCGGGAGCCCGAGGCCGCACAGGAGCAGCAGCACGAACAGGACGTGACCGCGCCTCGGCGGAGCGAGGGGTCCGGCCGCAGGCGCGGACGCCCCAGCCCCGCCGAGACGGACGCGGCGCCGGCAGCGGCGGACCAGCCCAGGCAGGCTCTGGCGCTCCCCGCCGCGGCCCCGGCCGCCTCGCAGGGCTCCGTCGTGACGGCGGCCGAGGGCGCCCAGGGGGCCCGTCCGCAGCGCGGGCGGACCGTGCCGCCCCAGGGGGTGCCGCAGAACCCCGCCGCCCGCTCAGGGCATCAGGGCTCCGGACATCAAGTTGGCGGCCGCCCCGCGCTGCCCGCTCTCGCCTCAGCCGAGGCCCCCGGCCGGCAGGAGCCGGCGGCGCACGAGCAGCCCGCGCAGCAGCCCGGAGGCCGACGTGCCCGGCGGGCCCTCGCCGCCGCCCAGGAGCGCGCGGCCGCGGAGGCTCCCGCGCAGGGTCCCCGTACGGCGTTCGCGCTGCCTCCGGCCGCCGCCGACCGGATTCCTCCGGTCGCCCCGGGCGCACCGGTCGTGGCACCGCCGTCCGAGGCGATGTCGGCGCTCTCCCCCGTCCAGCAGCCGGCCGGGACGGGATCCCACGGTTCCGAACGTCACGACGCCGTCGGGCCGGTGCCGGACGCCGACCACACCCCGCCGCAGCCGCACCCCGTGCCGTCCGGCCGCCGGAGGGCACGTCCCGCCCAGGAGTCGCCCGAGCAGCAGGCCAGGCCCGGTCACCCCGTACCCGGGCAGCCCCTGCCCGCCGTCCCCCCGCAGCCCGACTGGGCCGAGGAGGGTACGTCCCAGGTCGCCGCGGTGCCGGGCCCCGACGAGGTCGTCAGCCCCTCGGCCGACGAGTGGACGGCGCCCGGCTCCACCGCGCACACCACGGGCGCGGCCGCGATTCCCGCCGCTCCGGCTCCCGAGCCCAAGGCCGAGCCCGCTCAGGAACCGCACCCGGCCGACGCGGACGCCCAGGCGCCCGCACCGGAAGCGCACCCGGTGGAGACCGGACGCACCCCCGCCCCGGACGCGCGCCGCCAGCCGCTGCCGGCCGAGGCGCCCATGCCGGTGTCCTCGGACTCGACCCAGGGGCGCGCGTTCAGCGTGCGGACCCTGGGGCAGGGCGTGCCGTTCGCGCAGCACCTGGCGCATCAGCAGAACCAGACGCTGGGCGGCGCCGGGCGCCGCCGCAAGCTGGCCGCCCCGCCGGAACCCGAGCGCCCGGCGCCCGGTTCGGCCGTGGCCCCCGTACCTCCCCAGCCGGCCCCGGTGCCGCCGCAGCCCGCCGCCACGCAGGGCGGCACGGTGCAGGGTTCCGGCACGGGCCGGCTGCTCTCCGCGCCGGCGTCCGAGGGGCGTTCCTACGCGATAGGGGCACCCGACGAGGGCGCCGAGGGCCCCGAGCCGCTGGACGGCCCCGGTGGCGCGGTCGAGGTGGCCAACCAGCCCCAGCCGCAGCCCGTAGACGACGAGCTGCCCCCGGAGCCGCTGGACAACCCGCGCCGGCTCCTCGTCTGGCCTGCGCCGGACGTCTCCACCCAGCAGGCGCTGAGCGACCGCGGCTACCGGCCGGTGATCGTGCACTCCCGTGAGGAGGTCGACGCCCAGATCGCGGCGTTCCCCGCCGCGCTCTTCGTCGATCCGCTGACCGGGCCGATCACCCGTACCGCCCTGCAGTCCCTGCGGACGGCAGCCGTCGCCGCGGAGGTTCCGGTGCTGGTCACGGCCGGTCTGGGCCAGGCCACCAGGGAGGCGGCGTACGGCGCCGACCCGGCGGTGCTCCTCAAGGCACTGGCTCCGCGTGACAGCGAGCAGCATCCGCCCCGGGTCATGGTGATCGAGGAGCACGAGGAGATCGCGCTGGCGCTGACGGAGACCCTGGAGCGCCGCGGCATGCAGGTGGCCCGGGCCTCCGGGGACAGCGACGCGGTCGACCTCGCGACCCGGATGCGCCCGAACCTGGTGGTGATGGACCTGATGCAGGTGCGTCGCCGCCGCGCGGGGATCATCGACTGGCTGCGCGCGAACGGCGCGCTGAACCGCACCCCGCTGGTCGTCTACACCTCGGCCGGTATGGAGGAGGGCGACCTGGAGAGGCTCGCCTCCGGTGAGACGGTGCTCTTCCTCGCCGAACGGTCGACGAGCGACGAGGTGCAGTCCAGGATCGTGGACCTGCTCGCGAAGATAGGGACGAACTGACGTCGTACCGCCGACGCGCCCCGGGAGCACCGCACTCGCGGTGTTCCCGGGGCGCGCTGCTCAGAGCTGCGTGATGTCCAGCTCGCCCTCGGCGTACTGGCGGCGGATCACCTTCTTGTCGAACTTGCCCACGCTCGTCTTCGGCACCGCCGGGACGATCGTCCAGCGCTCGGGCAGCTGCCACTTGGCGACGGACTGGCCGAGGAAGGTCCTCAGCGCCGCGTAGTCGGCGGTGGCGCCCTCCTTGAGGACGACGGTGGCCAGCGGACGCTCGCCCCACTTCTCGTCGGGGACCGCGACGACTGCGGCCTCGGCCACGTCCGGGTGGGCCATCAGCGCGTTCTCCAGCTCGACGCTGGAGATCCACTCGCCGCCGGACTTGATGACGTCCTTGGCCCGGTCGGTCAGGGTGAGGTAGCCCTCGTCGCTGATCACACCGACGTCACCGGTCTTCAGCCAGCCGTCCTCGCTGAACTTGTCCTCGGGGCGCATGGCCTCGCCGTCCGCGCCGCCGAAGTAGGCACCGGAGATCCAGGGCCCCCGGACCTCCAGCTCGCCCGCCGACTCGCCGTCCCACGGCAGGAGTTCACCGGCGGGGCCGACCAGGCGGGCCTCCACGCCGGCCGGGAAGCGGCCCTGGGTGATGCGGTAGGGCCACTCCTCCTCGGCGGTGAGCCCGGCGGGCGGGTTGGACATGGTGCCCAGCGGGGACGTCTCGGTCATCCCCCAGGCGTGGCAGAGCCGGACGCCCAGCTTGTCGTACGCCTCCATCAGGGAGGGCGGACAGGCGGCGCCGCCGATGGTGACGTGGGACATGGAGCTGAGGTCGCGCGGGTTGGCGGTGACCTCGGCCAGCAGTCCCTGCCAGATGGTGGGCACGGCGGCGGCGTGCGTCGGGCGCTCCCGCTCGATCATCTCGGCGAGCGGCGCGGGCTGCAGGAAACGGTCGGGCATCAGCATGTTGACGCCGGTCATGAACGTCGCGTGGGGCAGGCCCCAGGCGTTCACATGGAACTGCGGCACGACGACGAGGGTGGTGTCCTTGTCCGTCAGCCCCATCGACTCCGCCATGTTGACCTGCATCGAGTGCAGGTAGATCGAGCGGTGGGAGTAGACGACGCCCTTGGGGTCCCCGGTCGTGCCGGAGGTGTAGCACATGGCGGCGGCCTGGCGTTCGTCCAGCTCGGGCCAGTCGTAGGAGGTGGGGCGGCCCGCGATCAGCTCCTCGTACTCGTGGACCCGGGGCGTGACACCTTCCAGCACCGAGCGGTCGCCGGGACCGGACACCACCACGTGCTCGACGGTGGGCAGATGGGGGAGCAGCGGTGCGAGCAGCGGCAGCAGGGAGCCGTTGACCAGGACGACCTTGTCGTCGGCGTGGTTGACGACCCAGATCAGCTGCTCGGCGGGGAGCCGCAGGTTCAGGGTGTGCAGTACGGCGCCCATCGAGGGGATCGCCAGATACGCCTCGACATGCTCGGCGTTGTTCCACATCAGAGTCGCGACCCGCTGGTCGCCGTCGATGCCGAGCTCGTCGCGCAGGGCGTTCGCCAGCTGTGTGGCGCGTACGCCGATCTCGGCGAAACTGCGCCGGTGCGGCTCCGGCTCGCCGGTCCAGGTCGTCACCTGCGACTTCCCGTGGATGGTCATCCCATGGGTCAGGATGCGGGTGGTAGTCAGCGGTACGTCCTGCATGGTGCTCAGCACGGCGTCCTCCCGGTGGGCGCTACGCGGCAGTAAGGGTTCGCTGATTCTGCTCACATACCACGCGGTATGTCGATACTTCCGGGAGTACGAATCGGAGCCGATCACGCAGGCGGCGGGGTTCCCGGGCCACCCGAGGGCGGGCGGGGCCTGGCACGGGCCTTCGACGCACCGGGGGCGCGGACGTCTCGGCGGTCGGGAGCGCGGACGCCTCAGGGATCGGGAGCGCGGACGCCTCAGGAGGTCGGGGCACGGACGTCTCAGCGCACCGGGCCGAGCTCCGGGTCCTCACGCAGTTTGCCGAGCGCCCGGGAGACCGCGCTCTTCACCGTACCGACGGACACCCCGAGAAGATCTGCGGTCTGCACCTCACTGAGGTCCTCGTAGTACCTCAGGACCACCATGGCCCGCTGGCGGTCCGGGAGCTTGAGCACCGCGCGCCACATCGCGTCGTGCAGGGACTGCTGCTCGGCCGGGTCGGGGGCCGGCGCGGCCTCCCGCTCGGGCAGTTCCTCGCAGGCGAACTCGTCGACCTTGCGCTTGCGCCACTGCGAGGTGCGCGTGTTCACCAGGGCGCGACGGACGTACCCGTCGAGCGCCCGGTGGTCCTCGATCCGCTCCCAGGCGACGTAGGTCTTGGTGAGGGCGGTCTGCAGCAGGTCCTCGGCGTCGCTCGGGTTCGCGGTCAGGGAGCGCGCCGTGCGCAGCAGCACCGGGCCCCGCGCCCGGACGTACGACGAGAACGACGGATACCGGCGGTGTCCCGTGGATGTGGCGGCCGCCCTGGAGGCGTCGGCGCAGACTGGCGTGGTCATGTCTCCACGCTAGGAGCGGGCCCCGCCGAGGGGATCGGCCCCAGGTCCCGAAGCCACGTCCGCCTCAGGTTGTAGGGCGGTCCCCGACTCCACCTCCTGAGGGTGGAGGGGGACACCCCCCGCAGTCAGGGTCCTCACCCCGGGGTGAGCGCCTCTTCCCCTCCACCCGCCCCGGAGGCGGCCCCCACAGGGCACCACAGGGGGCGGCCGGGCTCAGTCCGCCCAGAGCGGCGGGAAGATCACATAGAAGTTGTACGTGGCCTGCTCGATGTAGGTGAGGCGCCCCCCGGACACCTGGACCGTGTTGTTGTGGTTGGACGCCCCCGCGCCGACGGCCTGCTGCTGCGAGGTGGAGGCGTTGCCGGAGTTGTCCCCGCCGACACCGGAACCGAGGGTCGCCACCCCCGCGTTCGACCCGTCGCTCGCGAACGCACCGTTGTCGGCAGCGGCGACCCCTCCGAAAAGGGCTACGGCCAACGGAACGGCGGCGACCGCGGCCAGAGCGCGAGCAGTGCGGATACGTGCCATGTCATTTCCTCCAGGAACCGGGAACAGGGACAGAAACGGCTGGTTCCGGAGCAGTTGGCCGACCGCTCCGGACGGGTCGCGACGTCGCGGATGCAGAACTGCCCACCGCCTCGGCGGCGAACCACGCCTACCGGCCGATTCCCCCGCACGTATGAGGGAGGCCCCCTAAACCTCCCGTCCCGACAGCTATCCGCCCCGGGCGTTCGAACCCGCCCTTCCTTTTTTCGAACGTACGTACGAACATGGTGCCATGGCCACCATCGACCGGCAGACCTCCACCCTGGCCCTGGCCCACGCGCTCTCCGCCGCCGAGCGCGGGCTCCCCGTCTTCCCCCTGTCCGCCAACAAGCTCCCCGCCCTGCGCTCACCCCACCGCGCCGAGACCCCTCCCGCGCACTGCCGGGGTGCCTGCGGCCTGCCCGGCCACGGGGTCCACGACGCCACCACGGACCCCGCGACGGTCCGCGCGCTCTTCGCCGCCGCCCCGAGGGCAACCGGATACGGAATCGCCTGCGGCCGGCCACCGCACCGCCTCATCGGCATCGACCTGGACATCGACACCGCCCACGGCAACGACTCCGTCGCCGCGCTCCAACAGCTCGCCCTCCAGCACCTGTTCACCCTCCCGCCCACCGTCACCGTGCTCACGCCCAGCGGCGGCCGGCACCTCTGGCTGACAGGACCGCCCGGTGTCGTGGTCCCGAACTCCGCGAGCCGCCTCGCCCCGGGCATCGACGTACGCGGCATGGGCGGCTACCTCGTCGGCCCCGGCTCGGTCACCACCCACGGCCGCTACCGGCTCGCCCCCGGAACGGCCCACCTGGAGCCGGCGCCCTGCCCCCGCGCCCTCCTCCACCTCCTGACACCGCCTCCCCGCCCTCACCGGCACACGGGCCGGGCCACGCCGGACCGACAGGGGCAGGGCCTGGTCCAGTTCGTACGCGCCGCACACGAGGGCCAGCGCAACACCCGTCTGTTCTGGGCGGCCTGCCGCGCCTACGAACACGGCTTCGGCGACGCCCTCGCGGACGCCCTCACCGACGCCGCCCTCAGCACCGGCCTCACCGAACACGAGGCCCGCGCCGCGATCGCCTCGGCCGCCCGGCTGAGCACGCCGCGGGACGTCTCGTGAGCGGACGACGAGCCGCCGGTACGGGCCACCCTGCCGCCGCATGCCGGACACCCGAGTCCGGCCGCGGCGACTACCGCTTCCTGCGAATCGCCCGCTTCTTCGCCCTGGCCTCCTTCTCCTTGCGCTGCGCGACGCCGTAGGCCGACCACGGCCCCTGATGCTTCGCGCAGCGCGACGTGCCCACCAACGCGAGGTTCCTGCATGCCTTCCCGGCCCCCGTACGAGCACCACACCTGGGCTGAGACGCCATCACGTACCCCCTGACAAAGCCTCGGGAAATCCGGACCGACGCAGACTTCCGCATCTCACACAGGCTCAGTAAGGCGTACACACGGCCGCACGGGAGCACGCACCTGGCGGACACCGGAGGACAATGCCCCACCCATGTGCTTTCTCCCGCCCGACAGAAGCCTGGGCACCAGGGGGAACAGCGGTGACCGGCGAGCACGGGACATGGCGAAGGCCCCCGACCATATCGCCTGGTCGGGGGCCTTCTCGCGCTGCGGTGGGTGTGGGATTTGAACCCACGGTGACTCGCGCCACGACGGTTTTCAAGACCGTTCCCTTAGGCCGCTCGGGCAACCCACCCCGCGTCGTGCCGGGCCCGGAGGCCGGGTCGGCTCGATGCGTGGGACAGCCTAGCCGGTCAGCTGTCGCCCTTGCGCTCGCCCAGGGTGAGTTCGGCCGTGGCCGTCCTGCCGTCGCGCTTGTAGGTGAGCGTGACCTTGTCGCCCGGCTTGTGGGTCCAGATCTCGCCGATCAGCGTCGGGCCGCTCTCGACCACGGTGTCGTTGAACTTGGTGATCACGTCGCCGGCCTTCAGACCCGCCTTGGCCGCCGGGCCGTCCGGGGTGACGGCGGGGGTGCCGCCCGCGCCCTGGTCGGAGATGACGGCGCCGCCGGTCTTCTCCTCCATGGTCACCGTCGCGCCGATCACCGGGTAGACGGGCTGGCCCGTCTTGATCAGCTGCTCGGCGACGTTCTTCGCCTGGTTGACGGGGATGGCGAAGCCGAGGCCGATGGAGCCCGCCTGGGACTGGCCGACGCCGCCGCCGCTCGTCGACTGGATCGCGGAGTTGATGCCGATGACCGCGCCGCCCGCGTCCAGGAGCGGACCACCCGAGTTGCCCGGGTTGATCGAGGCGTCGGTCTGCAGGGCGCTCATGTACGAGTTCTTGTTGCTGGAGCCGTCCCCGGAGGCCACCGGGCGGTCCTTGGCACTGATGATGCCCGTGGTGACCGTGTTGGAGAGGCCGAACGGTGCGCCGATCGCGATGGTGGAGTCACCGACGGCGACCTTGTCGGAGTCGCCGAGCGCCAGCGGGGTCAGCCCGTCGGGGGCGTTCTTCAGCTTCAGCACCGCCACGTCGTAGCCCTGGGCGCGGCCGACGACCTCGGCGTCGTACTTCTTGCCGTTGGAGAACGTCGCGGTCAGCTGGCCGCTGTCCGCCGCGGAGGCCACCACGTGGTTGTTCGTGAGGATGTGGCCCTCCTTGTCGTACACGAAGCCCGTGCCCGTGCCGCCCTCGCCGTCGCCGGACTGCGCGTCGATCGTCACCACGCTGGGCAGCGCGCTCGCGGCGACCCCCGCGACCGTGCCCGGGTCACGCTTGAAGTCCTTGGGGCTGTTGGCCGCGGCGACCGTGGTCGAGCCGGCCGAGGAGTCGTTGCTGTCGGCCGCCCAGTAGCCGAGGGCTCCGCCCACACCACCCGCGACCAGGGCCGCCACGACCACGGCGGCGACCAGGCCGCTCGCGCGGCGCTTGCGCGGGGGCTCGGCGTCCGGGTGCGCGGGGGCTCCCCAGGCCGGAGGGCTTCCGCCGTCGGCGTACGAGGGGATGGCGGGAGGAGGCGGCGGCCAGGCCTCGGGGTCCTGCGAAGGCTGCTGCGGGTAGGTGTGCGGGTCATGCCCGGCGGCGGGCTGGCCGACGCCCTCGTGGTGCGTCGCGGCCGGAACCTGGGCCGTCGGCGCGTCCGCGGGTGCCACGGCCGGGGCGTCGGGCGCGGGCGAACCCCCCTGCGGGGCGCCCTCGGGAGCGGCAGCCGGCACGGGAGGTGCGGACGGGACGGGCGGTACGGACTGAGCCGCGTTGCCCTCGTTGCCCTCGTTCTCGGTGCTCACAGCTCTTTACTCCTAGGTTCCACTCGGCATTCGGCAAGAGATCCGCTGTGTACGTGTCTGCGGTCAGCTTTTCCCATAACACGTCAGGCCACTGTAAGCAGGACCTGTGCATCCGCACACCAATCTTTACATCAGGCAAAACGGTCGCACGTGACAAGGTGTCGGCATACGACGCGTCCCGGTGACACGATGTCGCGGTGACCCACGCACGCCTACCCTCCGAACAGCCCGCCATCCAGGTCATCGCCCACCGCGGAGCGTCCGACGACGCCCCCGAGCACACCTTGGCCGCGTACCGGAAGGCCGTGGAGGACGGAGCGGACGCCCTGGAGTGCGACGTCCGCCTCACCGCGGACGGGCAGCTGGTCTGTGTGCACGACCGCAGGGTGAACCGTACGTCGAACGGGCGGGGCGCCGTGTCGGCGCTGGAACTGGCCGACCTGGCAGCGCTCGACTTCGGTTCCTGGAAGGACCACGAGGAGTCCCCGGAGTGGGACCCCGTGCCGGGCGAGCTGACGTCCGTACTCACACTCGAACGCCTCCTCGAACTCGTCCACGAGGTCCGGGCCACCGGGCGGCCGCTCCAGCTCGCCGTCGAGACCAAACACCCCACACGCTGGGCCGGACAGGTCGAGGACCGGCTGCTCCAGCTGCTCAAGCGCTTCGGCCTCGACGCTCCGCCCGCGGACGGGCCGTCCCCGGTGCGTGTCATGAGCTTCTCCGCGCGCTCCCTCTACCGCATCCGGGCCGCGGCCCCCACCCTGCCGACCGTCTTCCTGATGCAGTTCGTCTCACCGCGCATGAGGGACGGCCGGCTGCCCGCCGGGGCCAGGATCGCGGGTCCGGGGATGCGGATCGTACGCAATCACCCCGGGTACATCGAACGGCTGCACAGGGCGGGCCACCGGGTGCACGTCTGGACGGTGAACGAACCCGAGGACGTCGAGCTCTGCGTACGTCTGGGAGTGGAAGCAATCATCACGAACCGCCCGAAGCAGGTCCTGTCACAACTTGGCCGCTCTTAACCACCCTCACCAGGGGTGCACCGGCGCATTCGCTCCGCAATCGATCGTTACGAGTGCATCACTGCCCCGGCTTTGGCCGGTTTCCGGCGGAGTGCAGAGGGGCATTCACTCCGTGGCGTGGGGCGAAGGAGGTCTCGGGGGTGGCGTTTGTGGTGGCACAGGAAGTGCCCGCGTCGTCGAGCATGGCCGTACCCCATGGCCCTGCGGGCGTGGGACAGGCGAGACACCGTATGCGCGAGCAACTGCGCGGCAACGGGGTCCCGGACACCGTGGTCGACGACGCTGTACTGATCCTTTCCGAACTCCTCAGCAACGCCTGCCGGCACGGCAGGCCGCTGGGGCGGCACTCCGACGTGGGGGACGGCGACATCCGCGCCGCATGGCGCGTGGACGGCAGAGGCGCCCTGACCGTCGAGGTCACGGACGGCGGCGGCCCGACCAGGCCGGTCCCGGCCACACCGTCGGTCACCGCCCGGGGCGGCCGCGGGCTCAACATCATCAGCGCCCTGGCCCAGGAGTGGGGCGTACGCGACGGATCGTCGGGTGAAGTCACGGTGTGGGCCCAGGTCTCCACGGACCACAGGTCCGGCGGATTCGCCCTGGCGCCGCCCGGACACATGAGGTCCGCGCGCCGCGACCGGTCCGGCCCGGGCGGCGGGGAAGGGCCGGGCTCCCGGGAGGGCCGGGCCAGGCTCACCGGGCTGGACGGCATCAGCGGTTTCGGATCGCTCGACGGACTCGAGCTCGCCGACGTCCTCGACGCCTTCGACGACGCGGGCTGAGAGCGGCCGGAGGGTCGTCCGGGAGCGGCGGGGGTGTGGGCCGAGGGCGGTCAGGGGGACGGCGTACCGGAGCCGGGCCGAGGCGGTGCCACGACAGGTGTGCCACGGCGCCGACAGGGGCGGCTAGGCTCGCGCCGAGACCGCACTGTCGCAATCGGGAGAACGCCCACCATGGCCAAGAAGCGCCCTCAGTCCAAGGCCGGGAAGCCGCAGCTCAAGGACGGTGAAATCCCGGTCGTCGGAGCTCGTGAGCCCTGCCCGTGCGGCTCGGGCCGCCGCTACAAGGCCTGTCATGGACGGGCAGCCGCCCACGCCGTGACCGAGCTGGTCCAGCGCCCCTTCGAGGGAATCTCCGGCGAGTGCGACTGGATCGCCCTGCGCGAACTGGTCCCCGCCGCCACCGTCGCACTCACGCTGAAGGGCGGCCTCCCCGAGGGCGTGCCGTCCGTCTCCCTCGCCACGGTCCTTCCGATGGCCTGGCCGGCGCTGCGCCGCGACGACGGATCCGTTCTGCTCGCCCTGCAGAACGACACCTCCTCCGGTGACCTCAGCCGGGACCTCGCGGACACCCTCCAGCGGGCCTTGGAGGCCGAGCCCGGTTCGCCGGTCACCGCGCGCCGGGTGCCCGCCGACGGCCCGCGGCTGCAGGACGTGCTGGACCCCGAGGCGCCGTTCGAGCCGGACGTGCACTCCGGATTCGAGTTCTGGGTCCCGGACGCTTCGAACGCCACCGCCGAGGTCTCCGCCTCCCTGGAGCGTGCCAACGCGGCCGCCATCCCCACCACCCGGCTCTCCGGCGTGGACGCGGCCTACTGGTGCGAGACCCCCGAGAAGAACCACCTGCGCTGGGTCATGCCGCACCCCGAGGAGCAGCTCCTCGACGCCCTCGCCAGGCTGCACGCGGCGGGAAGTTCCTCGCTCGGCGACGGAACCCGTCTGGTGGGTTCGTTCCGCGCCCACGGTCTGATGGTCCCCGTCTGGGACCTGCCCAGCACGATGGGCGCCGAGGAGTGCGAGAAGCCCGCCGCGCAGTTCGCCGAGCGGCTCGCCGGGGCTCTCGCGTCCGACGCTCCGCTCACTGCCGACGAGCGCAGGGCACGCGGTGGGCTCACCAACCGCCAAGTGACGCTCAGCTGACAGTGACGAGAGCCGGGGCCCGACGGTGACTCCCGTCACAACTCCCGGTACCCGCCGGTAAATCACTGTCCGAATAGGCCAGATCGAATTTGCGCACGGCAGATCTCTTGTTACGGTTCAGGAAGTCCGGTCGCTGGTGCATCCCCCGTCGCCAGCGGCCGGACGTTCCCGTTTCCGGGCCCGGACGCCCGAGCGCACGCCGGAGCGCGACGCACGCGGGCAGCCTGCGCAGACCCACCGGGTGAGCGCCCTCCCGGGCCTCCCTGAATCCGCCTCGCCCCAGGTCCCGACACCTGCCGGACCCCCGCGGACGTGCAGGCGCCACCGCACGCCGGGAGTGCGCGCCCCGGATCGCCTCTCCCACAGGTGGCCGCTTTCGGACATTAATCAGGGAGCTGCTGCCGGTTGCCCGCGAATACCGCGGGGCGCGGAGGAAACATTCACATCGGCATCACCGTGCGCACCGTCATGGTCACATCGCGAAAGAGCGTCAGAAATACCGCGAGCACGGTCATTTCTCGTCGGTAATGGCAACGGCACGCCCGGACCTCCCGCCCAGCCGTACGGACCGGGCGGCCCGGCACCCCCGCCCGGGGCTCCGGGGATGCCTTCACGGCCCGGAGCCCCGCCCCCCTTCGGACAGGGGCGCCAATCCGCCGAAGGACCGGCTCCGAGAGCACGGTGACCCGACATCAGTTCCGTCGGGCTGCCGCACCGCCGCACGAACGGGCCTGCTCGACCCTGATCCGTCGGACAGGCCCGAGTTCAGTACGCGAGCCGACTGCCGCCGTCCGGAGCCCCGTTGCTCGCTTCGACGAGGGCGTCCAGGACCGACTCGACGTCAGGGAGCCAGAGCTCGGCGTCCCCCGCCGCCGGCGGGCGTTCCCAGCGCACCTGCCCCGTGCCCGCCTCGGACGGGGGCAGGACGAGATACCCGCCCTCCCCGTGGAACCTGAGCGAGCTGGGCACCCGGTCCTGGGCGTGCAGCAGTTCACCGAGCCGCTCCAGGGTGTACGGGGCGACCAGCAGGGACCATCGGGTGGGTGTCGCCACCACAGGACCGATGCGCAGCCCCATGCCGTCGAGCGCCGTCAGCGCCCGGGCGCCGGCCACGGCCGGCAGGCTCAGCGCACAGGGCGCCCTGCCACCGGTGGCCAGGACGACGGGGGCCGCGGGCCGGTTGGTCCACCACCAGCGCACCATGCGCGCGTCCGTCGTGGCGGCGAGGATGCCGGGGTCGAAGGGGTGTGCGCCGGGGACGGCGCACTCGGGGTCGGGACAGGCGCAGCCGCGGCCGCGTTCGCCGCGCACGGCCCCCGCCGCCAGGCCCACTCCGGGGAGTACGGGCCACTTCCGAGCCGTGGCGAAGATCAGCGCCGCGTCGAGCTGTGCGGAACTTCCCTTGCGGCGGGGCCGGTGCCTGCGTCGCCTTCCGAGGATCTCGCGCATGAGCGCTCGTTCCTTTCCGTTGAACGCCGAGGTCCACATCGCACCACGTGTTCGTCACACCACGCGTGCGTGTCTTCGCTGTGCGTACATGCTCATCGGGTCTGCGGTACGGCCGGACAGCCGGTGCCGTGCATGAGCCGAGCGGAGCCGAGTGGAACCGAACAGAATGGAGCTGAGCTGATTCGAACCGGGTTGTGCCGAGCCGAGTCCAGTCAAAACTTCGCGCGGTCGGCGTGCGCACCGCGCGCGCCGCCCCTTGTGCAACCACGCCACTCTGCGGCGGTGGGCGGGCGGCCGTCATCAGTAGGGACGCCCGGGTCGACTGTCGGGTTCCGGGCGGTCACAAGTGCCCCTGACCATCCACGATTACGTACCCAGCATGCCCGGGATGACGCTCCCTCCGGCATTTCACCCCGAGGGTGCTCCCTGTCGAGCGGTCCCAGTCGACCCCAGAAGGCGCTCCGGGGGTACATTTTTCGGCCAAGTTAGCCATCTGGTGGAGCCCTCTCGCGGCGCCACAAATACCGCCAGGACAATGCTGGACATCGCCTTACTTGTGCGTGTACATGTGGGGACGTGTACATGTGGTTGCACCGATAGCGGCGCAGCACGACATGGGGGTTTGCGATGCTATTCGACAGAACACGCCGGTCGGAGAGCCTACTGCCATGAGCGCCCCCCACCTTCCGAAAGTGGCTGGAATCGACCCCATGGTTCCCGTTTCAACGCACACTGCCGCGCCCACGGAAGCCACAGCCTCCGCCCCCGGAGTCTTCATCCAGGACCGGCTGGCCGGGTGGGTCTCCGACCTGACGACACTGCACGAACTGACCGAACGGCTGGCCGGAACCAGCTCCCTCGACGACGCCCTGGACGAACTCCTGAGCGCGGGAGCGGCGCTCGTGGGCGCCGGCCGCGGTCTCCTCGTCCTCGAGCCCGCCGACGGCCGCGGGCCGTCCCGCACGCTCGGGCTGAACCTCTCCCACTCCGACCTCGGTCACATCGAGACCCTTCCGCGCGGAGCCACCGCCCACGGCCGGTTCCTCGACGGCCTCCCCGGCGCGGACGTCCCCCTCGCCTGCCCCGACCTGCTCGCCGACGCCGATCTCGACCCGCTGTGCCGCGAGGTCGCCGGGCGGCTCGGGTACGCCGCGAGTTACACCCTGCCCCTCTCCACCGGGACCGCCGGGCGGCTCGGCGCCGCGGTCTGGCTCTACGACGAACCGGCCGAGCCGCTGGAACGCCAGTGCCATCTCGTCGGTGTGTACTCCCGCTACGCCGCCGAGCATCTGGCCCGGCTTCTCGAGCTGGAACGCACCCGGGCCGACTCCGCTCTCATCGCCGAGGAACTGCTCCCCCGCAGACTGCCCCGGACCCCCGGAGTACGGCTCGCCGCGCGCCACCTGGCCGCCCCCGGAGGCGGCGGCGACTGGTACGACGCGCTGCTGCTGCCGGACAGCGCGCTCGGACTGGCCGTCGGTTCGGTCGGCGGCTCCGGGCCCGCCGCGATGGCCGCCACGGGCCGGCTGCGCGCGGGGCTCCGCGCCTACGCGGTGATGGAGGGCGAGGATCCCGTGGCCGTCCTCTCCGACCTCGAACTGCTCCTCCGCCTGACCGAGCCGGCCACCGCCGCGACCGCTCTCTACGCCTACTGCGAGCCCGGCCGGCGCACGATGGCTCTGGCCGGCGCCGGGCACACCCCTCCGCTGGTGACGGGGGAACGGCGGACCGAGTTCGTGGAGACGACCCTGTCCGCACCGCTGGGCATGCTCTCCTGCTGGGAGGCGCCCAGCGTGGAGTTCACACTCCGCCCCGGCGAGACGGTGCTCCTCTACACCGACGGCCTGCTGCGCCGCACCGGCGACACCATGGACCGGGCGTTCGCCCGGCTCCGCTCCGCCGCGGCGGGGGTGCCGAAGGACGTGCGCCAGGACCCCGGGGCCGTCGCGGACCACATCCTGCGCACGCTACTGCCGGAGGGTGCGGACGGCCGGGGCGCCGTCGGCGAACCGTCCGACGCCGTCCTGCTGGCCGCGCGCTTCGACTGAGCGCGTCTCCCGGCCCTCCGGCCCGGCGAAGAGGTCTTCCGGCACTGGGCCGCCCTTCCGCACGCCCGTACGATGGGTTCGGTCCAGTGTCGTACAAGGAGGACATAACGTGTCTGAGGAGCTCGCCCCGGAGACCCCGGAAGCAGCGGAGACAGAGCCGATCAAGCAGCGGAAGAACGGCCTGTACCCGGGCATTTCCGATGAGCTCGCCGAGAACATGAAGTCCGGCTGGGCCGACACCGAGCTGCACGGCCTGGAGCCCATCGCCCAGGCCTCGCACACCGCCGACCGCCGCGCCGCGCTGTCCGCGCGATTTCCCGGTGAGCGGCTCGTCGTCCCCGCGGGCAACCTGAAGACGCGCTCCAACGACACCGAGTACGCCTTCCGCGCCTCCACCGAGTACGCCTACCTCACCGGTGACCTCACCCAGGACAGCGTCCTGGTGCTCGAGCCCACCGACGGCGGCCACGAGGCGACGATCTACCTGCTGCCCCGTTCCGACCGCGAGAACGGCGAGTTCTGGCTCGACGGCCAGGGCGAACTCTGGGTCGGCCGCCGCAACTCCCTCACCGAGGCCGAGCAGCTGCTCGGCATCCCCGCGAAGGACGTCCGCGAACTCCCCGCCGCGCTGGCCGAGGCCACCGGCCCGGTGCGCGCCGTGCGCGGGCACGACGCGGCCATCGAGGCGGCCCTCACCGACAAGGTCACCGCGGAGCGCGACGAGGAGCTCCGCGTCTTCCTCTCCGAGGCCCGCCTCGTCAAGGACGCCTTCGAGATCGCCGAGCTGCAGAAGGCGTGCGACGCCACGGCGCGCGGCTTCGAGGACGTCGTGAAGGTTCTCGACAAGGCCGAGGCGACGAGCGAGCGCTACATCGAGGGCACCTTCTTCCTGCGCGCCCGCGTCGACGGCAACGACATCGGCTACGGCTCGATCTGCGCGGCCGGCCCGCACGCCACCACGCTGCACTGGGTCCGCAACGACGGCGCGGTCCGCCCCGGGGAGCTGCTGCTGCTCGACGCGGGCGTGGAGACCGACGCGCTCTACACCGCCGACGTGACCCGCACGCTGCCGATCAACGGCACGTTCTCGCCGCTCCAGCGCAAGATCTACGACGCGGTGTACGAGGCCCAGGAGGCGGGGATCGCGGCAGTGAAGCCCGGCGCCGGTTTCCGCGACTTCCACGACGCCGCCCAGCGGGTCCTCGCCGAGAAGCTCGTCGAGTGGGGCCTGCTCGGCGACATGTCCGTCGAGAAGGTCCTGGAGCTCGGCCTGCAGCGCCGCTGGACCCTGCACGGCACCGGTCACATGCTCGGCATGGACGTCCACGACTGCGCGGTCGCCCGCACCGAGTCGTACGTCAACGGCACCCTGGAACCCGGGGTCTGCCTCACGGTCGAGCCGGGACTGTACTTCCAGGCCGACGACCTGACCGTCCCCGAGGAGTACCGGGGGATCGGCGTGCGGATCGAGGACGACATCCTGGTGACCGAGGACGGCAACCGGAACCTGTCTGCGGCGCTGCCGCGCCGGGCCGAGGACGTCGAGGCGTGGATGGCCGCCCTCAAGGGCTGACCTCCGGCACGACCACGCGCGAGGGTGCGCTGCTCAGGACACCATGAGCAGCGCACCCTCGCGCCATTTGAGGATCTTGTCGAAGCTGACCACCGCGCCGCGCCCCGGTCCGTTGCCGAAGTGGACGTGGTCGGCGAGCTCCTCGATCAGGCAGAGTCCCCGGCCGCTCTCCGCCGTCTCCGGCGGCTGCACCGCGGCGTACCCGGGCGACGCGTCGCTCTCCGGATGGGCGGCGGAAGGGTGTGCGGCGGTGCGAAGCGTGCGCCGGGAGGAGAAACCCGGCCCCGAGTCGGCGACTTCGATACGGCACATCTCGCCGTCCAGATACGCGGTGACCCGGTACTGTCCGCAGGACTTCCCGGTCGCCCCGTCGAGGGCGTGAGCGGATCCCTGTTCTCCCGTCTCCTCCACCCGGCTCTCGCCGCCGTGTTCCACGGCGTTCGCGCAGGCCTCGCTGAGCGCGACCGAGAGGTCGTAGGAGATGTCCGGATCCACCCCCGCGGTCTCCATTGTTCCGAGCAGGAAACGACGGGCGAGCGGAACGCTCGCAGCGTCGCGCCGCAAATGGAGTGACCACCACATGCTCATGCTCCAGCCTCCTGGCTGCGGCTCGACATACCGTTACGTATTGCCGAGATGAGCGCTCCGTAAGCACGGATCCGCTGTGAGAGCCCTCATTCGGCGGATGTGGATATTCCGCTCGCAGGTGTATGCGGGCCCCCGACAGGCCACGTACAGCTTCCGGACACGCCTCGGGCCGAGGCCGGGAAGTGCCCCATGAACAGGTGCAACACCACCTGATCACCCCCCGATGCGGACGGATGCCGACCTTCCGGACCTGCCGTACGGAGGGCGGGGTCGCAGTGGGATGATGACCCGGCCATGTCTATGCCTGTCGCACGCGCCGGAGCCGGTATGCGGCTTCTGAGGACCGCGGTGTTCGCCGCGGTCTGCGTCGTGCTGGCCGCCGCCGGGCACGGGCTGGCCTCGGGCATGACCGTCTCCGGGTGGACCCTGCCGGCCGGGTTCGCCGGGATCTTCGCCCTCGCCGCCCTCTTCGCGGGACGCGAGCGGACGCTGCTCGCGATCACCACCGCCCTCACGGCCGGCCAGGTGGCCCTGCACGTCCTCTTCGGGCTCGGACAGCACACCGCCGCCACCGCTGCGGGCTCCGGCGACGCCTCGCTGATCCGCTTCGCCGCCGGCCTGGTGTGCGGCGCGGGACCGGCGCAGCTGAGCGCCGGCGAGGCCCATCGCATCGTGACCACTGCGGGACTCGACCCGACGGCAGTGGCCCAGGGTCACACACATCTGGCGGGCGGGGCGGCGGCAGCCCATGACGCCGCCTCCGCCGTAGCCCCGACGTTCCTGTCGACGGTGATGTCCGGACTGCCGGGCCTGCCCATGTTCCTGGGCCACCTGCTCGCCGCGCTGGTCACCGGCTGGCTGCTGCGCCGGGGCGAGATCGCCCTCTTCCGGCTCGTCGCGCTGTCGGCGCAGGGCGGCAGGGAACTCGCGGCGGCGGCGAGGCTGCGCGCGCTGCGGGCGGCCATGGCACTCGTGCGCGCCCTGCGTGCGGGACTTCCGGGACGGCCCACGACGGGGCCGCGCCCTCTCCGCAGGTCGGCGGAGGCCGCCGCACCGGCCTCCGGGGACCCTCTGCAGCACATGGTGATCAGGCGCGGGCCGCCGCCCGTATACGTACGCGCAGCCTGACACGACTCCTCCTCCGGTGATCCGGTGATCCGGTGACGAGGCGGGTCGTGATGCCGTCGCGCATCCGCGCGCCGGACCACCCTTTCCCGTGACCTGTGGAGTGATCCCTGCCATGAACGTTTCCCGTATCGCCCTCGTCGGCGGCGTCGCCGCGTCCACCGTCCTCCTGCTCGCCGGTACCGCCTCCGCGCACGTCACCGTGCAGCCGCAGGGCGAGGCCGCCAAGGGCGGCTACGCCACGGTCAACTTCAAGGTTCCCAACGAGCGCGACAACGCCTCCACCACCAAGCTCGAGGTGAACTTCCCGATGGACCACCCGCTGGCGTCGGTCAGCCCGCAGCCGGTGGCCGGGTGGAAGATCGAGGTCACCAAGAGCAAGCTCGCCGAGCCGCTCGAGGTCCACGGCAAGAAGATCGACCAGGCCGTCTCCAAGGTGACCTGGACCGCGGACGGCAAGGGCATCGAGCCCGGCTTCTTCCAGCAGTTCCCGCTCTCCGTCGGACAGCTGCCCGAGGACGCGGACCAGCTGGTCTTCAAGGCGCTCCAGACGTACAGCAACAAGGAAGTCGTCCGCTGGATCGAGGAGCCCACCGCGGGCGGCGAGGAGCCCGAGAGCCCCGCGCCCGTCCTCGCCCTGTCGGCCCCCGCAGGCGACGCCCACGGCGCCGCGGCGGACGCCAAGAGCGGCGACGCCGACAAGGCGGAGAAGACCACGACGGTGGCCGCGGAATCCACGTCGGACACCGACAGCACCGCCCGGGTCCTGGGCATCGTGGGCATCGTCGTCGGTGTCGCCGGGGTCGCCTTCGGCATCCTCGCCGGCCGCCGTCGCGCGGCCTGATCCCACCGGCGCCACCACCCGCATTTCACAGATCAGGAATCACGTTCCCCATGCACAGCAAGAAGAAGGTGCTGGCCGCGGCGCTCGTCGCCGTGGCCGCACTGACCCTGTCGGCATGCGGAAACGGAGGGGACTCGGCGGACAACTCCGTCGCCGATGTCTCCTCCGAAACCGCGTCCAAGCCCGCGACCGTGCTCGACCAGCCCTTCGCCAAGCCGGATCTCGTCCTCACCGACACGCACGGTGAGAAGTACGACCTGCGTGAACGGACCAAGGGCAAGCCCACCCTCATCTACTTCGGCTACACCAACTGCCCCGACGTCTGCCCGCTGACCATGAGCAACATCGCGCTCGCCAAGCGGGCCCTGCCCAAGGCCGAGCAGAAGGAGCTCCAGGTCGTCTTCGTCACCACCGACCCCGAACGGGACACCCCGGCGTCCCTCGGAAGCTGGCTGAAGGCCCAGGACCCTGAATTCACCGGCCTCACCGGTGACTTCTCCGCGATCCAGGCGGGAGCCCGGTCCATCGGAATCGGTATCGACCCGCCGAAGAAGGAGAAGGACGGCACGGTCGTCTCGATGCACGGCTCCCAGGTCATCGCGTTCTCCCCGAAGACCGACAAGGGATACGTGCTCTACAGCGAGGACACCACCGCCGAGGACTACACGAAGGACCTCCCGAAGATCGTCAAGGGGGAGACCCCGTGAACCGCCGCACGACTCTCGCCGGAGCCCTGGTCCTCACCACCGGGCTCGCCCTGTCGGCATGTTCCTCGGACAGCGCACCGCACCTCGAGGTCACCGGCGCCTTCATGCCGCAGCCCGTCAGCGACATGGCGGCCGGATTCCTCCTCGTGAAGAACAGCGGCGGCTCCACCGACCGGCTCACCTCGGTGACCAGCTCGCTCTCCGACCATGTCTCCATCCACGAGACGAAGGACCAGAAGATGCGCATGGTCTCCTCCTTCGAGGTGCCCGCCGGCGGCGAGCTCGACCTCGAACGGGGCGGCAACCACATCATGTTCACGGATCTCAAGCAGCAGCCCAAGCGAGGCGAGACGGTCTCCGTGGAACTGCACTTCGAGAAGGCCGACCCCATCAAGGTCGACATCCCCGTGAAGGAGACCACCTACAACCCGAAGAAGAGTTGAGGTACTGACACCCATGGCTGCCACCGCCCCGCACTTCGGACCCTCCCTCATACGACGGCCGCTCGCCGCGGCAGCGCTCCTCACCACCCTGATCGGCCTGCTGTTCGGTCTGGTGCTGGCGGGCGCGAGCCCCGCGTCCGCGCACGCCGCCCTCACCGGGAGCGACCCGAAGGACGGGTCGGTGGTCGCCACCGCTCCCGACGAGGTCACGCTCACCTTCTCCGAACAGATCGCGGTCGGCGACGACTCGATCCGCGTGCTCGACCCGAGCGGCAAGCGCGCCAATGACGGCGCCCCGCGCGAAATCACGGGCCAGGGCGCCGTACGGTACGGCGTCACGCTGCACAGCGGGCTGCCCGACGGGACGTACACCGTGGCCTGGCAGGCCATTTCGGCGGACAGCCACCCGGTGTCGGGGGCCTTCACCTTCTCCGTCGGCGCGCCGTCGGAGACCACTGTGGCGCTCCCCTCGAACGAGGTCGGCGGCGGCCTCGTCGGCGCGCTGTACGGGATCGCGCGCTACGCCGCCTACGCCGGGTTCGTCCTGCTCGTGGGCGGATCCGCCTTCGTGCTCGCCTGCTGGCAGGGCGGGGCGGGCGCACGGCCGCTGCAGCGGCTGGTCGTACGCGGCTGGATCACCATCACCGCCGCGACCCTGGTCATGCTCTTCCTCCGGAACCCCTACACGGGTTCCGGAAAGCTCGGGGACGCCTTCGACCTCGGTGGCCTCCAGTCCGTGCTCGACACCAAGCCGGGGGCCGCACTGGTCTCCCGGCTGCTGCTCCTGGGCGCCTCGGCCCTCTTCATCGCCGTCCTCTTCGGGGCGTACGCAAAGCGCGAGGACGAGAAGGAGAAGAAGGACCTCACCTTCGGCCTCGCCACGGGCGGGCTGGTCATCGCGACCGGGATCGCCGGTACCTGGGCACTGGCCGAGCACGCCTCGACGGGCCTCCAGCCGGGCATCGCCATGCCGGCCGACGTGCTCCACCTGCTGGCCGTCGCCGCCTGGCTGGGCGGGCTGGCCTCGCTCCTGGTGGCTCTGCACCGGACCCCGGACCTCCCGAGCGGCGCGGTGCGGCGGTTCTCCCGGCTGGCGTTCGGCAGCGTGCTGGTCCTCACCGCGACCGGTGTCTACCAGTCGTGGCGCCAGGTCGGCAGCTGGTCCGCGCTGACCGGCACCCGGTACGGGCAGCTGCTGCTCGTCAAGGTGGCGCTGGTCGTCCTGCTCGTAGGGGTGGCCTGGATCTCCCGGCGGTGGACGGGCCGGCTCCTCGGGCGCACTTCCGAAAGCCTCGTCGCCGCGGAGGAGAGCGCCGAACCGGCAATCCCGTCGCCCGGGACCGCCGAGGACGAACCCTCTCTCGTGACCGCCACCGGCACCCCGCGGGACGAGGACGTCGATCCCGCGCGTGCCGCCCAGCTCGCCCGCCAGCGGGCGGCGCTGACCGCGACGAAGGCGAAGCGCGAGCGCGACGCCGACCCCGACCGTGCAGGACTGCGCCGGTCCGTGATGGCGGAGACCGGAATCGCCGTGGTGCTGCTCGTCGTCACGACGATCCTGACGTCCACGGAGCCCGGCCGTACGGAGGAGGAGGCCGCCAAGGGCAGCTCCACGGCAGCGGCGGCTCCGGCGGCAGCGGAGCCGGTCAGCCTGAGCCTGCCCTTCGACACCGGTGGCCCCGACGGCAAGGGGACCGTCCGGCTGGACCTCACCCCCGGCTCCACCGGCGCCAACAGCGTGCACCTGTGGGTCGACGCACCGGACCGGACGCCCCTGGACGTACCCGAGGTGAAGCTCGCCTTCACCCTGGAGGCCAAGGAGATCGGCCCGCTGCCGGTCGTCCCCGACCGTCTCACCGCGGGGCACTGGACCGCGAGCGGAGTGCAGATCCCCATGGCGGGTGACTGGAAGATCGCCGTGACGGTGCGTACGTCGGACATCGACCAGACCACCGTCGAGAAGAACGTGAAGATCGGCTGAGCAGGATGAGCAAGAAGAAGGACGACCGTACCCAGGTCCGTGGCTCCGGCATCCGTCGCGGACAGCCGGTTCCCGAGGCGCCCGGCGGTGTCTCCCGGAGGCGGCTGATCGGCAGCGCCGGAGCCGCCGGGGCGGCGGGGCTCGTCCTGGGCGCGGCAGGCGGAGCGGGCGGCTACGCCGCGACCCGGAGTGAAGCGCCGACGGCTCTGACCACGGTCGGCTCGACCGAGGCGATGTTTCACGGGAAACATCAAGCGGGGATCACCACTCCGCTTCAGGCACGTGGGCATCTGGTCGCCTTCGACCTGACGCCCGGCTCGGGCCGCAAGGAGGCGGCCGCCCTGATGCGGCGCTGGTCGGCCGTGGCAGAACGTCTGATGGCCGGGGAACCGGTCGCGGGCGGTGGGGAGCACGACACCGGAGTGGCCCTCGACGCCGGACCGTCGTCCCTGACGGTCACCTTCGGTTTCGGACGGACCTTCTTCTCCCGCACGGGCCTCACCGGCCATCGGCCGCCGTCCCTGGACCCGTTGCCGGCCTTCTCCTCCGACCGGCTCGACGCCAAGCGCTCCGAGGGCGATCTCTGGGTGCAGGTCGGCGCGGACGACTCGCTCGTCGCCTTCCACGCGCTGCGCGCCCTCCAGAAGGAGGCGGGTTCGGCTGCCCGCGTCCGGTGGCAGATGAACGGCTTCAACCGCGCACCGGGTGCCACCGCCCGGCCGATGACCACGCGCAATCTCATGGGGCAGGTGGACGGAACCAACAATCCCGCGCCGGACGACAGCGACTTCGAGGAGCGGATCTTCGTCCCCACCGGCGGCTCACCGGCGTACGCCTGGATGGAGGGCGGTTCGTACGCCGTGGTCCGCAGGATCAGGATGCTGCTGGACGACTGGGAGGGACTGACGGTCGAACGCCAGGAACAGGTCATCGGCCGGCGTAAGGCGGACGGCGCCCCGCTCAGCGGCGGGACCGAGGACACCGCCATGGACCTGGAGAAGGCGGGGCCGGACGGCAAGCCGCTGATCCCCGCCAACGCGCACGCCAGGATCTCCTCCCCCGAGAAGAACGGCGGGGCCGCGATGCTGAGGCGCCCGTTCTCGTACCACGACGGCATCGCCGACGACGGGACCCCGGACGCCGGACTGCTCTTCGTCTGCTGGCAGGCCGATCCGTTCAGGGGCTTCATTCCCGTCCAGCGCAAGCTCGACCGGGGGGACGCGCTCTCGCCGTTCATCCGGCACGAGGCGAGCGGCCTCTTCGCCGTACCCGGAGGGCCGGCGTCCGGGGAGTACGTGGGGCAGCGGCTGCTGGAGGCGTGAGGCGCACGGGCCCGTCCTCCGGGCCATTAGGGTGACCGTATGTCAGCCACGCGCTACGCCTATCTCGGTCCCGAAGGCACCTTCACCGAGGTGGCCCTCCGCACTCTCCCCGAAGCCGCCACCCGTGAACTCGTCCCCATGGTCTCGGTGCCGGCCGCGCTCGACGCGGTGCGCAACGGCGAGGCCGCGGCCGCGCTCGTCCCCATCGAGAACTCCGTCGAGGGCGGCATCAGCGCGACTCTCGACGAGCTGACCACCGGCGCCCCGCTGATGATCTACCGCGAGGTGCTGCTCTCGATCACCTTCGCGCTGCTGGTGCGCCCCGGGACGAAGCTGTCGGACATCAAGACCGTCACGGCCCACCCCGCGGCCCAGCCCCAGGTGCGCAACTGGATGGCGGACCATCTGCCGAACGCGGTGTGGGAGTCGGCCGCGTCCAACGCGGACGGTGCGCGGCTGGTTCAGGAGGGGCGCTACGACGCGGCCTTCGCGGGCGAGTTCGCCGCGGCCACCTACGGTCTGGAACCGCTGGTGACGGAGATCCACGACGCGGAGAACGCCCAGACCCGCTTCGTGCTGGTGGGACGCCCGGCCAGGCCGTCGGCACCCACCGGAGCCGACAAGACGTCCGTGGTCATCTGGCTCGGCGACGACCATCCGGGCGCGCTCCTCGAACTGCTCCAGGAATTCGCCGTACGCGGGGTCAACCTGATGCTGATCCAGTCCCGGCCGACCGGGGAGGGCATCGGGAACTACTGCTTCGCCGTGGACGCGGAGGGGCACATCGCGGACCGCCGGGTGGGCGAGGCGCTGATGGGGCTGAAGCGGATCTGCCCGAACGTGCGCTTCCTGGGCTCGTACCCGCGGGCGGGCGTGACGCCCGACGAGGTGAGCCCGCTGCGTATCGGTACGTCCGACACGGACTTCACCGAGGCGTCGGACTGGCTTGCCCGGAGCCAGGACGGCCGGGCCTGAGCCCTTCGGTGAACCTCCCGCCGGGCCTGTGCCTCGCGGGGAACCTCCCGTTGCCCACCGCGCCACCCGGGTCGCCCGGCCCGGGACGCGCGGGCGACAGCGGCTGAGAGCGGCCCTGGCGTGCGGCCGGAGAAGAGGTGACCGGTCGTGAAACGGCCGGTGGATCCCGCACGCACCAACTCCCGGTCCTACCTACGTATTTTCGTTTCACACAGGAGGGCCGGAGTTATCCACAGGCGCCTCATGTCGCCTGGGGACAAGTCGACACCTCGCCATGACATGGTCGACAAATCACCCCAGCACTCCCGCATCCCCCATGGGGGCACAAGATCGCCCGTGTCCCGGAATTACGTTGATCAACTCATTGAGACGGGGATTCCCACCCGAATGGCACCCGAATGAGTGCGCGGATCGGGTTTGAGTCGCGAATCCGTGCAGCGAGATGGGCGATTCGGAACGATCTCCTCCAGATCCACAGCCCCTCCCTCACAGCCTGTGGATAACTAATTCGATCAATGCGAACCTGTGGACAACGCCCCCGGAGACGCCGAGCCGGCGGGCCTGCGGAAGGGATATGCGGGCCGGAGGGCCCCGCATTCCCTTCGAGCGGTGAGATCCTTAATCGGCGATCCACGCCCCTCGCCCTGGATTCCACTCAGAATTATCAATTCAGGCAATACGGGCAAAGCGCCACGCTCATCGATATCGGTTCGAGTGGCGGACCCCCGCACCGGTAGCCTTGTGGGGTGATTGACCTTCGCCTGCTCCGTGAGGACCCCGACCGTGTTCGCGCCTCCCAGCGCGCCCGTGGAGAGGACGTCGCCCTCGTCGACGCCCTGCTCTCCGCCGACGAGCTGCGCAGGTCGTCCGGCGTCCGCTTCGACGATCTCCGATCCGAGCAGAAGTCGCTCGGAAAGCTGATCCCCAAGGCCACCCCCGAGGAGCGCGCCGAGCTCCTCAAGAAGGCCGACCAGCTGAAGGCCGAGGTCAAGGCGGCCGACGCCGCGCAGGACGAGGCCGACGCCGAAGCCAAGCGCCTGCTCCTGCTGCTCGGCAACGTCGTCCACGAGGACGTGCCGGTCGGCGGCGAGGAGGACTTCGTCGTCCTGGAGACCCACGGCACCATCCGCGACTTCGGTGCGGAAGGCTTCGAGCCGAAGGACCACCTGGAACTCGGCGAGGCGTTGGGCGCCATCGACATGGAGCGCGGGGCCAAGGTGTCCGGCTCGCGCTTCTACTACCTGACCGGCGTCGGCGCGCTGCTGGAGCTGGCCCTGGTCAACGCGGCGATCGCCCAGGCCACCGAGGCCGGCTTCACCCCCATGCTGACGCCCGCCCTGGTGCGCCCGCGCGCCATGGAGGGCACGGGATTCCTCGGCCAGGCCGCGGAGAACGTCTACCACCTGGAGAAGGACGACTACTACCTCGTCGGCACCTCCGAGGTTCCTCTCGCCGCGTACCACATGGACGAGATCATCGAGGCCGACAAGCTGCCGCTGCGGTACGCCGGCTTCTCCCCGTGCTTCCGCCGGGAGGCGGGCACGTACGGCAAGGACACCCGGGGAATCTTCCGTGTCCACCAGTTCGACAAGGTCGAGATGTTCTCGTACGTCGACCCGGCCGACGCCGAGGCCGAGCACCGCAGGCTCCTCGAGTGGGAGAAGCAGTGGCTCACCGGCCTGGAGCTTCCGTTCCAGGTGATCGATGTCGCCACCGGTGACCTGGGCGCGTCCGCGTCGCGGAAGTTCGACTGCGAGGCGTGGATCCCGACCCAGGGCAAGTACCGCGAGCTGACGTCCGCGTCCAACTGCGACGGGTTCCAGGCACGCAGGCTCTCCGTCCGCATGCGCGACGGGAAGAAGGTCCAGCCGCTGGCCACGCTGAACGGCACGCTCTGCGCCGTCCCGCGCACCATCGTGGCGATCCTGGAGAACCACCAGCTCCCCGACGGCTCGGTGCGCGTGCCCGAGGTCCTCCGCCCGTACCTGGGCGGTCGCGAGCTTCTGGAGCCGGTCTCCAAGTGAGCTTCCCCTACAAGCTCGTCGCGACCGACCTCGACGGCACCCTGCTGCGCGACGACCACACCGTCTCCCCCCGCACCCGGGAGGCGCTGGCCACGGTGACCGCGGCCGGTGCGGCGCACATCGTCGTCACCGGCCGGGCGGTTCCGTGGACCAGGCACATCCTGGACGACCTCGGATACGAGGGCCTCGCGGTGTGCGGACAGGGCGCGCAGGTCTACCACGCGGGCGAGCACAAGCTGCTGACCTCGCTGACCCTGGACCGGCAGCTCGCCGGGCTGGCGCTGTCCAAGATCGAGGCGGAGGTCGGTCCGCTGGCGCTGGCGGCGAGCCGTGACGGGCTCGAGGGAGAGGTGCTGGTCGGTCCGGGGTACCGGGTGCAGGAAGGGCCGCTGCCCGCGGTCTTCATGAACGACCCCGCCGAGATGTGGACCGCTCCGCTCAACAAGGTCTACATCCAGCACCCGGAGCTCAACGACGACGCCCTGGCGCACGCCGCACGCCAGGCCGTGGGCAGCCTGGTGAACGTCGTCATGGCGGGCCCGGGTGTCGTCGAGATCCTGCCGCTGGGTCTCAGCAAGGCGACGGGCCTCTCGCTGGCCGCACGCCGACTTGGGCTCAAGGCCTCGGACACGCTGGCCTTCGGCGACATGCCGAACGACGTCCCCATGTTCGGCTGGGCGCGGCACGGGGTCGCCATGGCCAACGCGCACGACGACCTGAAGGCCGTGGCGCACGAGATCACCGCTTCGAACGAGCACGACGGCATCGCGCTGGTGCTGGAAGAGCTCCTGCGTACCCCCTCGCGCCCGTAGCGCTCGTCCCCTGGTCCCCGGCGGCGGTTCGCCGGGGACCAGGGGACGAGCGGCAGCCCGGGAACCCGGACGGGCCGCCTGCGGTCCCCGGCCGATCAACCGGCGCGCCTACCGCCCCCCACCTCCCGCAGCAGACGGGCGAGTTCGCTCAACCGGGCGTCCAGCCGGACGACGTCCTGGGAGACGTCGGTGAGCCTGACGCTGAGGGCACCGATGACCTGATGGGTGACGTCCGCCTTCCGGTCGATGACGTCGAGCCGCTGCGACATGCGGCCGAGCACCGGTCCCAGTTCCTGCAGCGCGCTGCCCACACCGGCGAGGCAGCCCTCGATGCGGGTGACCCGCCGTTCGAGCGAGACGTACGAGGCCCTGAGGTCCTCCTCCGCGTCGAGCAGATGGGTCCGGACACTGCAGGCGATGTCGCTGTCGCGAAGAAGCATCGCGATGTTGAGCACGGTCCTGCGGGTGTAGAGGGTGAGCCTGGTGGCCGCCTGTGGATAACTTCCCTCCTCCGCCCCTCCCCATAGGGACATCATGTCCCTATGGAAGATGCGCAGCTCAGAGCCTCGGAGAAGCCTGAGCCCGTTCGCTTCGACCTCAGCACGATGGCGCTGGGTCACCTTCTTGACGGCCTCTGTGGATACTTCGAAGTAACGGGCTACCTCTTCTGTGCGAAGGTGAATTCCGTCAGGGAGCATGACAAGGCTCTTGACCTTGTCGAGAGCTTCGACGCGCCCCATCTGCTCGGCACGCAGGGCGTGGGATTCGAGCAGGGCGACTTCCGTGGGCATGGGAGATGCCTTTCGTGCGCGGGTACGGCGATGGGCGCCCTTTCCCCGGGCTGCGAGGGCGGAGGACGCTCACGGTTGCCACTCACTCGATGACCGGCCGGGCGGGCACGACACCCGCCGCCGGCATTCCCCGAATTCACGAAAGCTCGACGCCACGGATTCCAGTTGCCTCCACGCACCCCGCCCAACGAACCGATAAGCACATGGTTACGCCATTTGTCCCGCACCCATGGAAGAACCCCCGCCCGTCGGACGGGGGTTGCGCGGGATCCTTCCGGTCACTCCTCGCCGGCGAGCTTGAGCGCCCGCAGCTTCTGGCCCGCGTACCACGTGGCCACCACGGTGACCCCGGCCAGCAGCACCGTCGCGAGCGGCAGTCCGACGTCCGAGGTGACCAGGCCGTCGCCCGCGACCTTCTCGGCGACCGAGAGGGACCACTGCTGCACGCTCAGCGTCCTGGCTCCCGGCACCAGACTGCCGAAGAGGGCCTCCCACACGAGCGCGTAGACCAGGCCGAGGACCACCGCGTGCCTGCTGATCGTGCCCAGCAGCAGGAACAACGCGCTGTACGCGATGGAGGCGACAAGGGCGGCGATCGTGTACGCCACGGCGATCTGCCCGCCGTTGCCGTTGAGGATCAGCCCGGCGACGAGCGTCGGCAGCGCGGAGAACAGCATTGTCACGCCGATGGCGACGATCAGCTTGGTGAAGATGATCGTCGGCCGCTTCACCGGCTTGGCGAGCAGGTAGACGATCGACCCGTCGTCGATCTCCGGCCCGATGGCACCCGTGCCCGCGATGACGCCGATCAGCGGGACCATCGTGGCGATGGCGAAACCGCCCAGCACCCCCGACGCGACGCCGTCATCGGCTCCGGCGAACGCCCGCACCGCCACGGCGATGGCCACCAGGAGGACCGGCAGGACGAACAGGATGGCGGCCCGGCGCCGGCCGAGCAGTGCCCGGTAGGTGAGCCGGGCGACTGTGGGGTCGTACATGACGCTTCACAGCTCCTTATCGGCCACTACTCAGGCCGTTACGAGGTAGGAAAAGACCGATTCGAGGGACTCGTCGGACGGGGAGACCGTGAGCAGCCGGATGCCGTGCTCGCGTGCCACCGCGGGCAGCAGCGTCGTGAACCGCCCGAAGTCCACCGCCTGGATGAGCAGCGCCCGTTCCGACACGTCGACCTGGATACCCGCCGTCGAGGGGTCCGCGATGAGCGCGGCCGCGAGGGCCCGGTCGTCGCTGGACCGTACGAGGTAGCGGTGGGGCCGGTCGGTCATCAGCCGGCGGATCTTCCGGAAGTCCCCGGAAGCGGCGTGCCGGCCCGCCACGATCACCTCGATGTGCGAGGCGAGCTGCTCGACCTCCTCGAGGATGTGCGAGGAGAAGAGCACCGTGCGGCCCTCCGCGCCCATCCGGCGCAGCAGGTCCATCAGCTGCATCCGCTGGCGCGGGTCCATTCCGTTGAAGGGCTCGTCGAGGAGCAGCACCGAAGGGTCGTGGACCAGCGCGGACGCCATCTTCACCCGCTGGCGCATGCCCTTGCTGTACGTCGCGATCTTGCGGTCCTGGGCGTACTCCATCTCGACCGTCGCCAGTGCCTTGTGCGCGGCCGCGTCACCGAGCCCGTGCAGCTCGGCGTTGGCGACGACGAACTCGCGGCCGGTCAGGAAGTCGTACATCCCTTCCCGCTCCGGCACGATTCCGATCGCCTTGTAGACCGCCTCGTTGCGCCAGATCGGCGCGCCGTCCAGCGTCACCGCGCCGGTCGACGGCGCGAGGAAACCGGCCATCATGTTGATCAGCGTGGACTTGCCGGCTCCGTTGGGGCCGAGCAGCCCGGTGACTCCGGGGCCCACCGTCATGCTGACGTCGTTGACCGCGACCACGTTTCCGAACCAGCGGGAGGTGTGGTCGATCTCGATGGTGGTCACAGTCCGACCCTCCGGTAGCGGCGCATCAGTACGGCGTACGAGCCGGCCACGAGCGCGAGGACGACGATCAGATAGACCACACCGGCGGCCGCGCCCGGCCCCTCTCCGCCCGGGAAGGCGGAGGCCGCGCCGAGGAAGGCGGTCTGCACCCCGTCGATCAGGGTGATGGGCGAGAACAGCCCCAGCCAGGACACCGCACCGGGCGAGCCCGTCTGCCAGGCGATCGCCTGGACGGTGGAGACCGCTCCGTAGGTGATCGTGAGCACGGCGATCACAGCGGCGACCCCGAAGCCCCTGCGGGGTGTCAGGGCGGCGACCACCAGACCGAGTCCGGCGAACAGCACGGAGAGCAGTGCCACCGAGACCATCCCCTGTCCGAAGCCCTTCGTCTGGTCGGCGAGGTCGAACTTGGCCAGCAGCGCGCCCGCGTAGAGGATGACCAGGGGGAGGCCAGTGAGGATGAGCAGGGCCGACGCCATGGCGGCGAACTTGGCGACCACGTAGTCGACGCGTTCGATCGGCCGGGAGAAATAGAGCGGCACGCTCTTGAAGCGGAGGTCCCTGGACACGGATTGGGGGGCCTGCGAGGCGATGAACAGCCCGATCACGGCCTGCAGGTAGATCGCGAAGTCCGTGTACTTGATCGGGAGTTTCGTCATGTTGGGCGTGGCGATGGCGACGGCCACCAGGACCAGCGCCACCAGGCACATCACCCCGCACAGCAGCATCGGCAGCACCTTCGACCTGGCGGACCTGCCCAGCCCGAACGAGCCCCGCAGGGACTGCACGTACAGCGAGCGGCGCGCGTACGCCCGGCCGAGACGCACCCCGTCGTAGGAGCGGTAGCCGATGTTGTGGATCCGGGAGGTGTCGCCCCCGCCCACGGTCCCGGACGTCGTTGTCTCAGTGCTCATCCCGGACGCTCCCCTTCTGCTGTACGACTCCCGCCGTCACGGCGGTGGCCGGCCGTGACGCGTCGGCTCGGAAGACCTCGGCGATGTGGTGGCGCCTCTGCTCCATCCGCACGAGCCCGAGGCCCAGCCGGGCGACGGTGTCGCGGATCAGGTCGTACGTCTCCTCGCTCTCCGCCTCGACCAGGAGGATGTGCCCCGCTCCCGGCAGCGCTTCGGCCTCCGATCCGTCGTGGCCCACGAGCGAGACACCCGCGACGACGAGCTCCCGGCGCAGGGCGTCCGCACCGTCCGGGTGGGTGTCGCTGTCGGTCACCTCGACGGCCAACGTCGTGGTGCTACGGGTGAAGTCGCTGGTGGAGCTGGAACGCAGCAGTGTTCCGCCGTCGATGACGACGACGTGGTCACAGGTCCGTTCGAGCTCGCCCAGGAGGTGCGAGGTGACCAGCACCGAGATGCCGAAGTCGGAGTGGACCCGGCGGATCAGTCCGAGCATCTCGTCACGGCCGACCGGGTCGAGGCCGTTCGTCGGCTCGTCGAGCAGGACCAGCTTCGGGTCGTGGACCAGCGCCTGGGCCAGTTTCACCCGCTGCTTCATGCCGGTCGAGTACCCGCCGATGGGGCGGTAACGCTCCTCGTACAGACCGACGTGGCGCAGGGTGTCCGCGGTGCGCTCGCGGGCGGCGGTGGGCGGCAGCCCGGACATCCGGGCCATGTGCACGACGAACTCGGTGGCCGAGACGTCGGGCGGCAGGCAGTCGTGCTCGGGCATGTACCCGACCCGCTCCCGGATGGCCGACCCCTCGGTGGCGACGTCCAGCCCGAGCACCGCGGCCCGGCCCTCGGTGGCGGGGGACAGACCCAGCAGGATCTTGATCAGTGTGGACTTGCCGGCTCCGTTGGAACCCACCAGGCCGGTCACACCGGGTCCGATGTCCAGGGAGAGCCGGTCAAGAGCGGTCACCCTCGGGAACCGCTTGCTCAGGCTTTCGGTTGCGATCACAGTCACGTGTTCGAAGGTAGTGGCAGGAGTCCGGGCAGTCGTCAGACCAGACGGCTGTATCCGCGTCCGACTCGAGGCGTACGGGCCCGTAAGGGGTCAGGGGGTGCCCGCCCGGGCCTGTAAGGGGGCCAGGGGGTCCCCGCCTCGGCGCACCGACCCGGCCAGTGGTCCGGGTCCGCTTGCCTCCCGGTCACGGAGCGGTCCCGCCCGCCGTACCGGAGACCTAGCGGTGTGAGCACCTTCTCCACAGGGTCTCGTCCACAGGTTCGGGCCCCCTCTTGACGCGACAGGAGGCCGGTTGCCAGATTGCACCGGTGTCACGTTACGGACGAGTACCGCGACGGCGGTCGGGTGCGTAACGCGACTCCGGCAGCGGACGAGGAGGCGGCATGGACCTGCGAGAGGCGCGCGAGCGCCGGGTGCGTACGGGTGGAATCGACCTGTGCGTGGCCGAGTTGGGAGACCGCTCCCGGCCGACGATCGTGCTCGTCCACGGCTACCCGGACAGCAAGGAGGTCTGGTCCGAGGTCGCCGGACGCCTCGCCAGCCGGTGGCACGTCGTCCTCTACGACGTACGCGGTCACGGCAGATCGACCGCTCCCCGTCCACTGCGCGGCGGTTTCACGCTGGAGAAGCTGACCGACGACTTCCTCGCCGTCGCGCACGAGGTGAGCCCCGACCGGCCGGTCCACGTGGTCGGCCACGACTGGGGTTCGGTCCAGGCCTGGGAGTTCGCGACGGTGGAGCGGACGCAGGGCCGGATCGCCTCGTTCACCTCGATGTCGGGGCCGTCGCTCGACCACTTCGGCCACTGGATCAAGGGCCGCGTCTCCCGGCCCAGCCCGCGCGGTGTGGGGCAACTGCTCGGCCAGGGCGCCAAGTCCTGGTACGTGTACGCGCTGCACACCCCGGTCCTGCCCGAGATGGCCTGGCGCGGGCCCCTGGGCAGGCAGTGGCCCGGCATTCTGCGGCGGATGGAGAAGGTTCCCACGAAGGGGTACCCGACCTCCTCGCTCCCCCAGGACGCGGCACACGGCGCCTGGCTCTACCGCGACAACATCAGGGCACGCCTGCGCCGGCCACGCGAGGACGCCTACGCGCACGTCCCGGTGCAGCTGATCACTCCGACCGGCGACGCCTTTCTCTCGCCCTCGCTCCATGACGAACTCGACTCGTGGGTGCCCCGGTTGATCCGTCGGACCATCCCGGCGAAGCACTGGGTCCCGCGCACGAGGCCCGACCAACTCTCTCGTTGGATCAGCGACTTCGTGACGGACGTGGAGAGCGGTTCCGTGGAGGCGGCGGACACGCCCGGACGATCCACGACCGCGGCCCCTCACGGTCATGCCCAGCGATTCGGCGGACAGCTGGTCCTGGTCACGGGCGCGGCTTCGGGCATCGGCCGTGCCACGGCACTGTCGTTCGCGAAGGCCGGAGCCCGCGTGGTGGTCGTCGACCGCGATGCCGAGGGCCTCGCGAGCACGGTGGAGCGCGCCCTCGCCGCCGGAGCACCCGAGGCATGGGGCGAGGTGACCGATGTCTCGGACGAACAGGCGATGGAGAAGCTGGCGGCGCGGATCGCGGCCGAACACGGCGTCCTGGACGTCCTGGTGAACAACGCGGGCATCGGACTGGCCGGCTCCTTCCTCGACACCACCGGCGAGGACTGGCGAAGGGTGCTCGACACGAACCTGTGGGGCGTGATCCACGGCTGCCGGATCTTCGGCCGGCAGATGGCGGAGCGCGGGCAGGGCGGTCACATCGTCAACATCGCCTCGGCTGCCGCCTATCAGCCCTCCCGGATGCTGTCCGCCTACGGCACCTCCAAGGCGGCGGTGCTGATGCTCAGCGAGTGCCTGCGCGCCGAACTCGCCGAGCGCTCGATCGGCGTCACGGCGGTGTGCCCGGGATTCGTCAACACCGCGATCACCGGAAGCGCGCACTTCGCCGGGACGGACGCCGAGGAGGAAGCGCGCCTGCGATCACGGACGGCGGAGCTGTACGCTCGGCGCAACTACCCTGCGGAGAAGGTCGCTCACGCGGTCCTGGAGGCCGTGGTGCACAACCGGGCCGTGGTGCCGGTGACGCCGGAAGCCCGTGGAGCACGGCTGCTGCACCGGGTCAGCCCACGGCTGCTGCGTGGTGTCGCGCGGTTGCGTCCGCCGTTGTAGTACCGGTGGGAGTTGGCCTGTCGATGTGGTCAAGTCTGCTGCGGTAGGCGCGTATTGCTGTGTGCCGTCGCCCCGAACACCAACCAGGGCTGCTGGTGCGCCAGTTCCGCGACTGTGACCGCGCGCAGCCGAGTTGAGGCGCGAAAAGCCTTAGGCTCGACATATAGGGCATGTTGCAACACAGTTGGTCAAAAACCCCATAGCTGACGGCACTTGTCCACAGAATCGCCAAAATACCTGTGGATAAAGCAAGTTGGCTGTGGATCAAACATTCCTTCACGCTCGAACAGTGCCAACATCGAGTGAAATCGGGGTGCGGCACGGGCCGCGTCGCGGGCACTCTGACCGGATGGACGAGCGACGCACCGTGAAGGTGTCCAAGTACCTCTCGAAACACCTTCGGCACGAACCGGGGCGGATCGGCCTCCAGCTTGATCCAGCCGGCTGGGTGGCCGTGGACGAGCTGCTCCGCGCCTGCGCGCGACACGGGTTCGCCATCACCCGGCAGGAGCTCGATCACGTCGTCGCGGTGAACGACAAGCGTCGTTTCACCGTGGCCGGTGAGCGCATCCGGGCGAACCAGGGACACTCCGTCGAGGTCGACCTCGGCCTGCCCCCGGCCGAGCCGCCCGCGTACCTCTACCACGGCACCGTGGGTGGCTCCCTCGCCGCCATCCGCTCCGAGGGGCTGCGGCCCATGAACCGTCACCACGTCCATCTCTCGCCCGACCGTGAGACGGCCGTCCGCGTCGGGGCCCGCCGCGGGAAGCCGGTCGTCCTCACGGTGGACGCGGGTGCCATGCACCGGGCCGGACATGTCTTCCACGTCAGCGCCAACGGGGTATGGCTCACCGATGCCGTACCGCCCGCCTTCCTCCGCCTCTCCGGGTGACCGTACGGGGACACCGCGCCCACCCGCCCGGTCGCCGCGGGGCGCGGTCCTGAGCGGTGTCGTCCCGCTGCTCAGGGCGCCCCGGCAGGCCGTCGCGCTCGTCGCCGTAGAGTCGTGGCCATGACCACCTCGCGCCGACTGAGCACCGTGATCCTGCCCATCCGCCGCTGGCACGACGGAGGCCGGCCCCCGTGGGTGCGCGCCGAGGAGCTGGGATTCCACGCCGCGTACACCTACGACCACCTGGCCTGGCGCACCTTCCGGGACGGACCGTGGTTCGGGGCGGTCCCCACCCTGACAGCCGCCGCCGCGGCCACCACGCGCATGCGCCTCGGCACCCTCGTGACCTCGCCCAACTTCCGGCATCCCGTGACGCTCGCCAAGGACCTCATCACGCTCGACGACGTGTCCGACGGGCGGATCACGCTAGGTATCGGCGCCGGCGGCAACGGCTTCGACGCCACCACCCTGCGCGGGAGCGACGAGGAGCCCTGGACCCCGCGCGAGCGGGCCGACCACTTCGACGAGTTCGTCCCGCTCCTCGACCGACTGCTCTCCGAACCGTCCGTGACGCACGAGGGCCGGTTCTACAAAGCGAACGAGGCCCGCAACATCCCCGGCTGCGTACAGCGGCCCCGGCTCCCCTTCGCGGTCGCCGCCACCGGTCCGCGCGGCATGAGGCTCGCGGCCCGGCACGGCCAGGCCTGGGTGACCACCGGTGATCCGAAACTGTTCGAGGACGGCACCGCGGAGCAGTCCGTGGCGGCCATCGGCGGCCAGCTCTCCCGGCTCGGCGCGGCCTGTGAGGAAGCGGGCCGGGACGTGGCCGGGCTGGACAAGATCCTGCTCTCCGGCTTCACCCCCGGCAGCCCGCTGCGTTCCTTCGACGCGTTCGTGGACTTCGCCGGAACCCATTTCGAGCTCGGCTTCACCGAGATCGTCGTCCATTGGCCGGAACCGGACTCCGTCTTCGATACGGACACCAAGGTGTTCGAGCGGATCGCCACCGAAGCGCTGTCCCAGCTCACCTGACCGGCGGCCTCCGCCGCCGTCCGAAGCTGCACCGGCGTCCGTGCTTCCCCTCGGAACCGGGCGCCGGGCCCACGGCCGGCCCGACGAACCAGGGACCTGGCAGCCCCCGGAGCCGAAGGCATATGCCTTTGTCAGATACCGCAGTTCAGCGGCGCGCACTCTCAGATGTGCGCCCCTCTGCACGCCCGTGCGACTCCGTACGGGAGAATGAGCGGGTGACCTCAGCGACCGATTCGCCCCTGCCTGCCGTTACCCGGCTGATCGCCACCGACCTGGACGGCACTCTCCTGCGCGACGACAAGACCTTGTCCGACCGCACGATCGCCGCCCTGTCGGCCGCCGAGGAGGCGGGGATCGAGGTCTTCTTCGTCACCGGAAGGCCACTGCGCTGGATGGAGGTGGTCAGTCCCGTGGTCCAGGGGCACGGCATGGCGATCTGCGCGAACGGTGCCGCCGTCGCCGACCTCCACGACGCCAGTCTGGTCACGGTCCATCCGCTGGGCCGTGAGATCGCGCTCGACGTGGTCGCCGTCCTCCGAGACGCCGCCCCCGGTGTGTCGTTCGCCGTCGAGCTGACCACCGGTATCCACTACGAGCCGGCCTACCCGCCGTTCCACATGGACCCGGGGGCCACGGTCGCCGTCGCGGAGAAGCTGCTGCACGAAGAGGTCCCGGGCACCGCGGCCCCTGTCCTGAAGGTCCTCGCCCACCACCCGGAGATGACCCCGGACGCCTTCCTCGCGCTCGCTCGCGACATCGCGGGGGACCGCGCCTCCTTCACCCGGTCCAGCCCGACCGCCCTGCTGGAGATCAGCGGGCTCGGGGTCTCCAAGGCCCGGACCCTGGCCGAGTGCTGCGCGGAGCGGGGGATCGGTCCGGCCGAGGTGGTGGCCTTCGGGGACATGCCCAACGACGTGGAGATGCTGAGCTGGGCCGGCGCCTCCTTCGCCATGGGCAACGCCCACCCCGCCGCCATGGCCGCCGCCTCGGGCGTGACGCTGACGAACGACGAGGACGGCGTGGCAGTCGTCATCGAACGGATCCTCGCCGCGCGCTGAGGCCACGGCCGGGTCCGCGGCACGGCAGCACGGCGAACCACCGGTACGGTCGCCGCGCCCGGAGCCGGCCTTCCGTCACAGCGGAACCTGCCAGGTCACCTTCGTGCCGCCGCCTCCCGGCGTGCCCGGACCGAACCAGCTCGCACCTCCCAGGGACTCGGCACGCCGGGCGAGGTTGCGCAGCCCGCTGCGCCGCCCACCCTCCGGAATGCCAACCCCGTCGTCCACGACGGTCAGCCGCACCGCGTCCCGGCCGTCCGGCAGCACGGCGGTCGCGTCCACACTCACCTCGACGCGGGAGGCTCCCGCGTGACGGAACGTGTTGGACAGCGTCTCGCGCAGGGCCGCGATCAGGTTCCTTCCCGCCGGCTCCCCCACCAGCGAGTCCACCGTGCCCAGGAACCGGTGATCCGGCGTGAATCCCAGAGGCACGGCCGCCAGGTTGATCTCCCTCAGCACCCTGGTCCGCAGCCCGGACGGCTCCTCCTCCTGTTCCGGCTGCAGGGCGAAGATGGCAGTACGGATCTCCTGGATCGTGACATCCAGCTCGTCCACGGCCCGTCCGATGCCCTCCCGCACCGCGGGGACGGACGTACGGCGCTGAGCCCCCTCCAGCATGATCCCCGTGGTGAACAGGCGCTGGATGACGAGGTCGTGGAGGTCCCTGGCGATCCGGTCCCGGTCCTCGTAGACGACGAGCCTCTCCCGGTCCCGCTGATTCTCGGCCAGCTTCAGGGCCAAGGCGGCCTGCGCGGCGAAGTGAGCGGCCAGCCTCCGCTCCGCGTGGGTGAACGGCCGGCCTCCCCGTGCCCGCGGGACGGAGAGAGCCCCCAGCACGCGCCCACCGCTGCGCAGGGGTAGCAGCATGTGCGGTCCGAACCTCTCGGCCAGTCTGGTGATCAGCCGGGGGTCGGTCGCAGAGTCCTCGAGGAACACCTCCTCCCCCCTCAGCAGCGCCGCCACCACGGGACTCTGCGGCGGAATGATCACCCCAAGTGACCGGGAGGGCCGGTCGCCCGCGACGGCCACGATCTCCATCCCGCCGCCCTCGGCGGGGAGCAGCACGATTCCGGCGGCCGCGTCCGCGAGCCTGCGCGCCTGTTCGGCAACGACGGTGAGCGCTTCGTCGGCGTCCCCTCCGGAGAGCAGAGCCGTCGTGACGGCCACCGAACCGTCGATCCACCGTCCGCGCTGCCTTGCCGCCTCGTACGTCCGGGCGTGGCCGATCGCGATGCCGGCCTCGGTGGCCAGGACCCGCAGCATGTGCAGTTCGTCGTCGCCGAAGGATTCGCCGTCGAGCTTCCCCATCACGTAGAGGTTGCCGAAGATCTCTCCCTGGACGCGGATGGGAACCCCCAGGAAGGTGTGCATCAGGGGGTGGGCCGCCGGGAAGCCCGCGAAACGCGGGTCGGCTTCCAGGTCTTCCAGCCTGATGGGCACGCCTTCCTCGATGAGCGCCCCCAGGAGACCGGTGTGCCCGTCGGGCGGGCGGCCGATCGCCCGGGAGACCTCCTCGGGCACGCCGTACGTGATGAAGTCACTGAGACTCTCCCCCGGAGCCTCCACCACCCCGATGGCCGCGTACCGGGCATGGGCGAGCTCCGCCGCCGTCTCGCAGATGCGCTCCAGCGTGGAGCGGAGTTCCAGACCGGTGCCGGAGGACCGGGTCGCCTCCAGAAGCTGGGGAACCCGCGCGGTCAGTTCCGCGGAGAGCTCTCGCAGGCCGCCGGCGGGATGCGCGGCTCCGGACGGTTCCTTCCGCTCCTGCTCGGGCATGGGCCGAGCCTAATGAACACCCGACGGTCCGGAAAGTCGGTAATGCCGGATCCGCTCCCTCAGAACCCCGCGGACACCGCTGCCACGCGCCGGGGCCCTGCCGCCCCCTCCTCACGTTCGAGCATCCGGCGCAGTGGCCCCTCCTGGGCCGCGAGGTCCGCGTATGCGCCCCGCTGCACGATCCGTCCGCAGTCCAGCACCATGACCTCGTCCACCGCGTCGAGACCGGCCAGCCGGTGGGTGATCAGTACGGTCGAGCGGCCCTCGGTGGCGGTCAGCAGATCAGCGGTCAGCGCGTCCGCCGTCTCCAGGTCCAGGTGCTCCGCGGGCTCGTCGAGCACCAGCACGGGGAAGTCGGCGAGCAGCGCGCGTGCGAGCGCCAGCCGCTGCCGCTGGCCGCCCGACAGCCGGGCGCCGTGTTCGCCCACCATCGAGTCGAGGCCGTCGGGCAGGGACAGGACCCAGTCCAGCAGCCTCGCGGAGGCGAGGGCCTCCCGAAGTTCGGCGTCCGTCGCGCCGGTGCGGGCGAGCCGCAGGTTCTCGCGCACCGAGCTGTCGAAGACATGCGCGTCCTGCGCGCAGAGCCCCACGAAGGACCGGACCGTGTCACCGTCCAGGTCTGCGGCCGCGACACCGCCGAGCCGGTACGTGCCCTCCCCGGCGTCCAGGAAGCGGAGCAGGACCTGAGCCAGTGTGGTCTTGCCCGAACCCGACATGCCGACGACGGCCACCCGCTCACCGGGACGCAGCGTCAGATCGACGCGGTGCAGGGCATCGCGCTCCGCACCCTCGTACCGGGCCGAGACGCCCCGCACCTCCAGCGGGAAGGGCGAGGCAGGCGCCTCGGCCGGGACGGCCGGTTCGGCGACGGGGACCGGAGCGTCGAGCACCTCGAAGACACGTTCCGCACTCCGGCTGACCCGCTGCCGGTACTGCACGGCGAGCGGAAGCCCCGTGACGGCCTCGAAGGCGGCCAGCGGGGTGAGGACGACGACGGCGAGCTCCACACCCTCCAGCCGTCCGTCGAGCACGGCCGGCAGGGCGACCACCGCGGCGCACACGACCGTGAGCCCACAGACCAGGGCGGAGAGGCCACCGCCGAGAGCCGTAGCCCCTGCCGCCCGGGAGGCGATGCGTGTGAGGACGGTGTCCGCCTTCCGAACCTGCTCCCTGCGGGCGGGCAGCGCGCCCGCGACCGTGAGTTCGGCCGTACCGCCGAGCAGATCCGCGACCCGGACCGCCAGCGCGGCCCGGGCGGGGGCGAGGCGGCGCTCCGCCCGGCGGGCAAAGGCACCGCCGAGCCACGGAACAGCCACACCGGCGAGCAGCAGACCGGCCGCCAGGACCAGGCCCGCCTCCGGCAGCAGCCAGCCGGTGAAGGCGACGGAACAGGCCCCGACCGCGAGTGCCGTGCCCACGGGCAGCAGCCAGCGCAGCCAGTAGTCCTGCAGCGCGTCCACGTCGGACACCAGCCGGGACAGCAGGTCGCCCCTCCTCGTCACCCGTAGACCGGCGGGCGCGACCCGCTCCAGCCCCCGGTACACAGCGACCCTGAGCTCGGCGAGCATCCTGAGCACCGCGTCGTGGGAGACCAGACGCTCGGCGTAGCGGAAGACGGCACGCCCGATGCCGAAGGCGCGGGTCGCCGTCACCGCGATCATCAGATACATCACCGGGGGCTGCTCGGAGGCGCGTGAGATCAGCCATCCGGAGACCGCCATGAGACCTACCGAAGACCCCACGGCCAGGCTGCCCAGGAGCAGCGCCAGCCCCAGCTTCCCCTGCTGCCGCCCGGCGGCGTCCCGGACCCTGGCCAGTACGCGGCCACCGGCCCTGGGGGAGGTGGCCCGGAGGAGTTCAGCGGTGTCCCCGGCCTCTGATCCGCCCGTCGTTCCATACGCGTCGCGCCCCGGAGCGCCCGGCGCGGGCGAGCCCGCACCGGCCGGTGCCTCGTCCTTGGATGCCACCCCGTCAGCCCCGGGACGCAGCTCCACCACCCGGTCGGCGACCGGGAGCAGCGCGGGCCGGTGGACGACCAGAAGGACGGTACGTCCCGCTGCGAGCCTCCTCACCGCGTCGACGATGCCTGCCTCGGTCTCGCCGTCGAGGCTCGCCGTCGGCTCGTCGAGCAGCAGGACGGGACGATCGGCGAGGAAGGCCCGGGCCAGCGCGAGGCGCTGACGCTGCCCCGCGGAGAGTCCGGCCCCGTCCTCGCCCAGCACCGTCCCGGCCCCGGCGGGCAGCGCCGTCACGAAGTCGTGGGCCCCGGCCTCGCGCAGCGCGGCCATGACCGCCTGGTCATCGGCGTCAGGACGCGCCAGCCGTACGTTCTCGGCGATCGTCCCGGCGAAAAGATGGGGCCGCTGCGGCACCCAGGCGATCTTCTCGCGCCAGAGTTCGGGGGAGAGGGCGGACAGGTCGGTCCCGCCCACCCGCACCCGCCCCTCGGATGCCGGCGTGAAACCGAGCACCACGTCGAGGAGGGTGGACTTGCCGACCCCGCTGGGTCCGACCAGGGCGACCGTCTCACCCGGTTCCACCGTGAGCGAGACGGCGCTCAGGGAGGGGTCCCGCCGGCCACGGTGCCGGACGGTCACGCCTTCCAACTCCAGCCGCAGCGAGTGCGGGACGTCCAGGGAACCGACGGCGGCCGGCTCGGTCTCCAGCACCCCGAAGATCTCCTCCGCGGCCGAGAGCCCTTCCGCCGCCGCGTGGTACTGGGCACCGACCTGACGGATGGGCAGGTAGGCCTCGGGAGCCAGGATGAGGACGACCAGCCCCGTGTAGAGGTCGAGCTCTCCGTGGACCAGCCGCATCCCGATCGTCACCGCGACCAGGGCCACGGAGAGGGTCGCCAGGAGTTCCAGGGCGAACGAGGAGAGGAAGGCGATCCGGAGCGTCCTCAGGGTGGCCCGGCGGTACTGAGAGGTGATGGTCCGGATCGATTCGGCCTGGGCCTTGGCCCTGCCGAAGACCTTCAGCGTGGGCAGACCGGCGACCACGTCGAGGAAGTGCCCGGAGAGCCGGGAGAGCAACCGCCACTGCCGGTCCATCCGGGACTGTGTGGCCCAGCCGATCAGGATCATGAAGAGCGGGATGAGCGGGAGGGTCACCACGATGATCGCCGCTGAGACCCAGTCCTCGGTGACGATCCTGGCCAGCACCGCCGCCGGTACGACGACCGCCAGGCCCAACTGGGGGAGATACCGCGAGAAGTAGTCGTCCAGCGCGTCCACGCCTCGGGTGGCCAGCGCGATCAGCGATCCCGTCCGCTGCCCGTCCAGCCACGCGGGGCCGAGACCTGAGGCTCGCTCCATGAGCCGGCCGCGCAGTTCGGACTTGACCGCGGAGCTCGCCCGGTGGGCCGCGAGTTCGGTCAGCCAGGCGACGAACGCCCGGCCGAGGGCCACGCCCGTGAGGAGCAGCAGGGGCGTGCGAAGCCCGGCAGCTGACAGGCCGTCCTCGAAGCCACCCACCACCACCTCGGCGATGAGCATGGCCTGAGCGATGACCAGCGCCGCTCCCACCAGTCCCAGGCCGACGACAGCCGCGAGGAAGAACCGGGTGGCCCGGGCGTACCGAAGGAGACGCGGGTCGATCGGTTTCACGTGAAACAGCTCCCCAGTGAGCTCATGTCGAGTACGTGGCCCGTGCGACACGGGATTCGGTGCGGCGCCCGCAGATCGACACCTTCACCGTGGACCGGTGCCCGCGCAGGGCCTGGCGTACGGATCCGGGGCGGGGCCGCGCCGGAGCGGCCGTCGCCCGGAGGCCTTCAGTGCGCATCGGCGATGTGGTGCGTACCGATGCGCTTGCGGAACACCCAGTACGTCCAGCCCTGGTAGAGCAGCACCACCGGAGTGGCGATCCCGGCGCACCAGGTCATGATCGTGAGGGTGTAGGGGGTGGACGAGGCGTTGGTGACCGTCAGGCTCCAGGCGTCGTTCAACGAGGACGGCATGACGTTCGGGAAGAGCGTCAGGAAGAGCATCGCCACCGCCGCCGCGATGGTCACGCCCGAGAAGGCGAAGGACCAGCCCTCGCGTCCCGCGGCGACCGTGGCGATAGCGGCGACCAGCGAGGCCACCGCGACGAACATCGCCACCAGACTCGTGCCGTCGCCGTTCTCCACCTGGGTCCAGACCAGGAAGATCAGTGCGAGGACCGCGCTGCCCAGACCGAGCTTGAGCGCCATCCCACGGGCCCGCTCCCTGATGTCGCCCACGGTCTTCAGTCCGGCGAACACCGCCCCGTGGAAGGTGAAGAGGAGCAGCGTGACCAGTCCGCCCAGGATGGCGTACGGGTTGAGCAGGTCCCAGAGGTTGCCGACGTACTCCATGTCGGCGTCGATCTTCACCCCGCGGACGATGTTCCCGAAGGCCACTCCCCAGAGGAAGGCGGGGATCAGCGAGGTCCAGAAGATCGCGTGTTCCCAGTTGGTCTGCCAGCGTTCCTCGGTCCGCTTCGAGCGGTACTCGAAGGCCACCCCGCGCACGATCAGGCAGAGCAGAATGATCAGCAGCGGAAGGTAGAACCCGGAGAAGAGCGTCGCGTACCACTCCGGGAAGGCCGCGAAGGTCGCACCGCCCGCGGTGAGCAGCCACACCTCGTTGCCGTCCCAGACCGGCCCGATCGTGTTGATCAGAACCCGCCGCTCCTTGCGGTCCCTGGCCAGCAGCTTGGTGAGGACCCCGATGCCGAAGTCGAATCCCTCCAGGAAGAAGTAGCCGATCCAGAGAACGGCGATGAGCACGAACCAGACGTCGTGGAGTTCCATCTCTCAGCTCCGCTTGATCTCAGTAGGAGAAGGCCATCGGCTTGTCGGCGTCCTCGTCGTGGCCGCCGATCCGGGTGGGCGGGTTCAGGTCGCCCTCGCTGAGTTCCGGGGGACCGGCTTTGACGTACTTCAGGAGGAGCTTGACCTCGATCACGGCGAGCACCGCGTAGAGCACGGTGAAGACGATCATCGAGGTGAGGACCTCGCCCTGCGAGACGCCGGGTGAGACGGCGTCGCGGGTCTGGAAGACCCCGTAGACCACCCACGGCTGACGGCCCGTCTCGGTGAAGATCCAGCCCCACGAGTTGGCGATCAGCGGGAAGAGCATGGTCCACAGCGCGGTGATCCAGTAGAGCTTGGTGAGCTTCGGGCTGAGCGCCTTGCTCTTGAGGAGGACCAGATTCGGTACCTCGTCCTCGCCGGTACGCAGGGCCGGGGGAAGCATGAACTTCTTCCGGGTCAGCCAGAGCCCCAGCAGTCCGAGGCCGAAGGAGGCCATGCCGAAACCGATCATCCAGCGGAAGCTCCAGAACGCCACCGGAATGTTGGGCCGGTAGTCGCCGGGGCCGTACTTCTCCTGCTCCGCCTTGTTGATGTCGTTGATGCCGGGCACGTACGAGGTGAAGTTGTCGTCCGCGAGGAAGGACAGTATCCCCGGGATGGAGACCTCGACGGTGTTGTGGCCCTTGGCGACGTCACCCACCGCGAAGAGCGAGAAGGGTGCCCCGTCCTGGCCTTCCCACAGGGCCTCGGCGGCAGCCATCTTCATGGGCTGCTGCTTGAACATCACCTTGCCGAGGACGTCACCGCTGACCGCGGTCAGGAGACCGGCGATGACCACGGTGACCAGTCCGAGCCGCAGCGAGGTCCGCATCACCGGGATGTGGCGCTTGCGCGCCAGGTGGAAGGCGGCGATGCCGACCATGAAAGCGCCGCCGACCAGGAAGGCCGCCGTGATCGTGTGGAAGAACTGGGCCAGCGCCGTGTTCTGCGTGAGCACGTGCCAGAAGTCGGTCAGTTCGGCCCGGCCGCGTTCCTCGTTGATGCGGTAGCCGACCGGGTGCTGCATCCAGCTGTTCGCCGCCAGGATGAAGAACGCCGAGAGGACCGTGCCGACGGAGACCATCCAGATGCAGGCGAGATGGATCCTCTTGGGCAGCCTGTCCCAGCCGAAGATCCACAGCCCGATGAAGGTCGACTCGAAGAAGAACGCGATCAACGCCTCGAAGGCCAGCGGGGCGCCGAAGACGTCTCCGACGAACCGCGAGTAGTCGGACCAGTTCATCCCGAACTGGAACTCCTGCACGATGCCGGTGACCACACCCATGGCGATGTTGATCAGGAAGAGCTTGCCCCAGAACTTCGTCGCCCTGAGGTACTTCTCGTTCTCCGTGCGCACCCACGCGGTCTGCAGGCCGGCGGTGAGCGCGGCGAGAGAGATCGTCAGTGGGACGAACAGGAAGTGGTAGACGGTGGTGATGCCGAACTGCCATCGCGCCAGCGTCTCCGGTGCCAGAGCCAGGTCCACGCCGCTTCTCCTTACGTCGCCGTGATCACAGCCGCAGCTTGCCCCATTAATCCACCGGATCACGGGATGAAACGGGGCACGCTTGTGAACGCGTTCACATTCACAAGCATTATGGCGCACACACCTTCGAGAGCGTCGCCCGGGGGTCCCTTTCCGGCCGCACCGGCCCGAGTCCACCCGATCCGGACACGCTCGGGGACCTCGCTCCCCGCACGCAAAAGCCCCGGACCTCGACGATCGAGGTCCGGGGCCACCGGAGGCCGGACGGGCTCAGCCGGTCAGTCCTGCTGACGGAAGGATTCGGCCACCTTCAGGAACACGTCGTTGGCCTCGGCCTCCCCGATCGTGACCCGCACCCCTTCACCGGCGAAGGGCCGCACGACCACGCCCGCCCGCTCGCAGACGGCGGCGAAGTCGAGCGTCCGCTCCCCCAGCCGCAGCCAGACGAAGTTCGCCTGGGACTCCGGTACGGTCCAGCCCTGCCCCACGAGCCCCTCGTACACCCGGGCCCGCTCCGCGACCAGCGATCCGACCCGGCCCAGCAGCTCGTCCTCGGCCCGCAGCGAGGCGACCGCCGCGTCCTGGGCGACCTGGCTGACCCCGAACGGGACGGCCGTCTTGCGCAGCGCCGCCGCCACGGGCTCGTGCGCCACCGCGAATCCGACACGCAGACCGGCCAGGCCGTACGCCTTGGAGAAGGTGCGGAGAACGGCGACGTTGGGCCGGTCCCGGTAGATCTCGATGCCGTCCGGCACGTCGGCGTCCCGGATGAACTCCTTGTACGCCTCGTCGAGCACCACCAGGACATCGGACGGCACGCGGTCCAGGAACCGCTCCAGCTCCGCCCGCCGCACCACCGTGCCGGTCGGGTTGTTCGGGTTGCACACGAAGATCATCCGGGTCCGGTCGGTGATCGCGTCCGCCATGGCGTCGAGATCGTGCACCTCACCGGCGGTCAGCGGCACCTTGACCGAGGTCGCCCCGCTGATCTGCGTGATGATCGGGTACGCCTCGAACGAACGCCACGCGTAGATGACCTCGTCACCCGGCCCCGACGTCGCCTGGAGCAACTGCTGGGCGACGCCCACCGATCCGGTGCCCGTCGCCAGGTGCGAGACCGGCACGCCGAAACGGTCGGCCAGTTCGTTCATCAGGCCGGTGCAGGCCATGTCCGGGTAGCGGTTGAAGTCCGCGGCCGCGGCGAGAACCGAATCCATGACACCCGGCAGCGGGGGATACGGGTTCTCGTTGGAGGACAGCTTGAAGGCGACCGGTCCCTCCGCGGACGCCGGCTTGCCCGGTACATACGCAGGGACGCCGTCCAGCTCGGCGCGCAGCTTGGGGCTCGTCTCGCTCACCGCAGGTCCTCCTCGACCATCCGTACACATCAATACTGCTCACCTTAAGAGGATTGGGCATCCGTGCGAATGCCCGTGTGCCGAAAACGGCCCCCACGACGGGAGACACCCGTCACGCACCGCCCCGGCGGGCCCCGGAAGGGGGGAGCGTCAGGCCCCATGGCGCGCGCCGGTCGCTCACTCCGTGGCGCGCATCCCTCGAACAGGTGAGTTGAGACCTCTTCGAGACGTGAGCCATTCAGCAGGTTCATCGGCGTCGGTGCATGACACATCGACCCTGAGATCCCCAACACCCTTGATTACCAAGGCATTTAGGGCAGTACGATCATGCAGAAACGTGCCTGTCAACGTGCGCATATGCGACCGGCCAGACCCGGCGCGGGAGCCCTACTATCGGCTCGCCATGACAGCAGCAGGGAAGCACCAGGTGAGCCGGACAGAGACGCCCCGGCGCAGCGGCCGGCAGGGACGGGCGGGGATCCGTGATGTGGCCGCGGCCGCCGGGGTCTCCATCACGACCGTGTCCGACGCCCTCAACGGCAAGGGAAGACTCCCGGACGCCACCCGTCGCCATGTCCGCGAGGTCGCGGAGCGGCTGGGCTACCGCCCGTCCGCGGCTGCCCGGACCCTCCGTACCGGCAAGTCGGGCCTCATCGGCCTCACGGTGACCACGTACGGGGATGAACCTTTCACCTTCACGGAGTTCGCCTACTTCGCGGAGATGGCCAGGGCCGCCACCTCGGCCGCGCTGGCCCGCGGCTACGCCCTGGTGATCCTTCCCGCCACCTCACGCCACGACGTCTGGTCGAACGTCGCGCTCGACGGAACGGTCGTCGTCGACCCCTCCGACCAGGACCCGGTGGTCACCGAACTCGTGCGACAGGGGCTGCCCGTCGTCTCCGACGGACGTCCGGCCGGCTCGCTCCCGGTCACCGCCTGGGTCGACAACGACCACCGGGCCGCCGTGCTCGACCTCCTGGACCACCTCGCCGCCGCGGGAGCCCGCCGCATCGGGCTGCTGACCGGCACCACCACCGACACGTACACCCGGCTCTCCACGTCCGCCTACCTCCACTGGTGCGAGCGGGTCGGCCAGGATCCGGTCTACGAGTCCTACCCGGCCCACGACCCCTGCGCGGGCGCGGTCGCGGCCGACCGCCTCCTGGCGCGCCCCGACCGCCCGGACGCCGTCTACGGTCTCTTCGACCCCAACGGGACCGATCTGCTCGCGGCCGCGCGCCGCTACGGCCTCAGGGTCCCCGAGGACCTCCTGCTGGTCTGCTGCAGCGAATCCACCGTGTACGCGTCGACGGAGCCCCCCATCACGACGCTCTCGCTGAAGCCCCGCAGAATCGGCACAGCGGTCGTCCAGCTCCTCATCGACGCCATCGAAGGGGTCGAGCACGACGGCCCGGTGGAGCGGGTGATACCGACGGAACTCATCGTCCGGACCTCGTCGCAGCGGCGTCCGCCGCGCACCACGGTCAGTCCACCGAGATCCCCCGCCGGGGACTGATCGGATTATTCCGGATCAAACGGCCGACGAACCAGGAGCGCGCACGGATTCACCACCCCTGGTGCATCACACAGCACGATCCGCATTCCTATGATGGGCGCACGACACCGCGGACCACCACTACCAGGCAGGGCCCGTCAGGTGTACGGAGGCGCGACGGTGGTGGAGGGGTCGATGACTCAGGGGGCCGGTCAGGAACCCGTGGTGCGGACAGCGACGTTGCGCGACTTCCGCGTACCGCCCTACGCACAGGTGCCCGTGGAGGGACGCTTGCCGCACCCCGGCAACGCCACGGTCGGCGACGAGGTCCCGGAGGGGTACACGCCCACCGAGCGCGACCTGCCGGTGATCAACCGGGGTGACACGGTCCAGGTGCATGCCGTTCCGGAGGCCGGGCCGGCCTCCGGGGCCGGGCGGGGTCCGCTGTACGTCGTGGGCGACGTCCACGGCTATCTGGACGAGCTCCTGGCAGCCCTGCACGCCCAGGGCCTGGTGGACACCGAAGGCCGCTGGTCGGCGGGGAACGCACGGCTCTGGTTCCTCGGCGACTTCACCGACCGCGGCCCCGACGGCATCGGCGTCATCGACCTCGTCATGCGCCTCTCCGCCGAGGCCGCCGCGGCGGGCGGGTACTGCAAGGCCCTCATGGGCAACCACGAACTGCTGCTGCTCGGCGCGAAGCGGTTCGGCGACACCCCGGTGAACTCCGGGGCCGGAACCGCCACCTTCCAGGCCGCCTGGCTGCTCAACGGCGGCCAGAAGTCGGACATGGAGCGGCTTCAGGACGTCCATCTCCAGTGGATGTCCCGGCTCGACGCGGTGGTCGAGGAGGACGGGCACCTGCTGATGCACTCCGACACCACGGCCTACCTCGACTACGGGTCCACCATCGAGGACGTCAACGACACCGTGCACGACATCCTCACCCGGAACGACGCCGACGAGTGCTGGGACCTCTTCCGCAAGCTCACCAAGCGGTTCGCCTTCCGTGACGAAGGCGGCGCCGAGGCCGTCCGCGAGCTGATGTCGACGTACGGCGGTCAGCGCGTCGTCCACGGCCACAGCCCCATCCCGTACCTGCTCGGGGAGGTCGGATCGGAGGACGGCGAGGAGGCCGCACGCCCCGTGGTGGACGGTCCGCACGTCTACGCGGACGGCCTGGCCATCGCGATGGACGGCGGGGTGACCATGGCCGGAACGCTTCTGGTCGTCCAACTGCCCCTGCATGCCTGACATCCTCCGGGGAAGACGCTTCATGACCTGACTCGGTCGACGGCTGGGCCTATTTCCGGAAACCCCCTGTCACCCTGTGCCGTAGGCGCTCTACCATCGGCCTATCAGTAGCAGGCTCTCCTCCGTTTCCGCCCGATCGCCCGGCTCGCTCGGCCGGTCAGGCCCTACGGAGCATCGGGGGATGCACATGAAAAGCGCTCCGCACCTGCTGGCCGAGGACCGCCCGGAGTACGAGCGGATCCTCGCCGACGCGCTGCGTCATGCTCATGAACGACCGGATCTGGACGGCGTGGGCGACCGTCTCAACACGGAACAGCTGCGGACGATGGCGCTGAACGCCACACCCCTGATCACCGCGGCCGCCGCCACCGAGTACGACCACTACGTGAAGGTGCGCGGCGAACTGCGCGGCCCGGACACCGCCGACGCGCACGAGTCCGTCCTCGACCCGGGCACGGACGTGACCAGCCCCGCGGGAGCCGGAACGCTCGCGGTGATCACCGTGCTGGCGCCACTGCTCGCGGGCACCGCCGCGCTGATATTCCTGCTGATCGGCTACCCCCTGAAGGCCCTCAGCCCCGCCCCTGCCTTCGCCGGGACCATGGTCGCCGCAGGATGGTTCTTCGCCGCCGTCGCCGCCGCCGCGATCCTGGCCGCCGCGATCGGCCTCCTCCTCACCGCCCTGCGCAACGGCGCCACCGCGCTGCCGGCCGTGGACGAGGAGGAGGAGCTGCCGGAGGACGTCGCGCGCGCACGTGAGGCCTGGCGCCACGCCCTGCTGGAGCGCGGCATCCTGCCCTTCCTGCGCGACGCGCTGGACGACCCGACCGCGGGGCCCGCCTCACGGACCCCGCACCGTTCGGCGAACCGGATCCCGAAGATCGGCTACAGCAGACCCGACTTCTCCGGGCCGGAGGACGGCCCCGCGGCCGGCCCTCGGCCCACCTTCACCAGCCCCGACTTCACCAGCCCCGACTTCGGCGGTCCCGAGCACCAGCCGGAGTGACCGACGGCGTCCGCGTGCGGGACCGAGGGTCCGCGTGCGGGGGCCGAGGGGGACGGCACCGGCTGCCGCTCCGGCTCCCTGCCGGAACGGCACCCGCGTGACCTGCCGGAACGCCGGATGTGGTCAGTCCGCGATCGGCAAATAGACCCGGTTGCCCGCCGCGGCGAACTCCCTCGACTTCTCAGCCATTCCCGCCTCGATCTCGGCCTGCTCGTCCCCGTGTTCCCGCCTGATGTCGTGCGAGATCTTCATCGAGCAGAACTTCGGCCCGCACATCGAGCAGAAGTGCGCCGTCTTGGCGGGCTCCGCCGGCAGGGTCTCGTCGTGGAACTCCCGGGCGGTGTCCGGATCGAGCGCCAGGTTGAACTGGTCCTCCCAGCGGAACTCGAACCGGGCGTCGGACAGGGCGTCGTCCCATTCCTGCGCCCCCGGATGCCCCTTGGCGAGGTCTGCCGCATGCGCGGCGATCTTGTACGTGATGACACCGGTCTTCACGTCGTCGCGGTTCGGGAGCCCGAGGTGCTCCTTCGGCGTGACGTAGCAGAGCATCGCCGTACCCCACCACGCGATCATGGCCGCGCCGATCCCGGACGTGATGTGGTCGTACGCGGGAGCGACGTCGGTGGTCAGCGGACCCAGTGTGTAGAACGGCGCCTCCTCGCAGATCTCCTGCTGGAGGTCGATGTTCTCCTTGATCTTGTGCATCGGGACGTGCCCCGGGCCCTCGATCATCGTCTGGACACCGAACCGCTTGGCCACGGAGTTCAGTTCACCGAGCGTACGGAGTTCGGCGAACTGCGCCTCGTCGTTGGCGTCGGCGATCGAGCCGGGGCGCAGGCCGTCGCCAAGCGAGTACGTCACGTCGTAGGCGGCGAGGATCTCGCAGAGCTCATCGAAGTGCTCGTAGAGGAAGGACTCCTTGTGGTGCGCCAGGCACCAGGCCGCCATGATGGAGCCGCCACGGGAGACGATGCCGGTCTTGCGGCGGGCCGTGAGCGGGACGTACGGCAGCCGGACCCCGGCGTGCACCGTCATGTAGTCGACGCCCTGCTCGGCCTGCTCGATGACCGTGTCCTTGTAGATCTCCCAGGTCAGCTCCTCCGCCCGGCCGTCGACCTTCTCCAGGGCCTGGTAGAGGGGGACGGTGCCGATCGGCACGGGAGAGTTGCGCAGTACCCATTCGCGGGTGGTGTGGATGTTCCGCCCGGTGGACAGGTCCATGACCGTGTCGGCGCCCCACTTGGTCGCCCAGGTCATCTTGTCCACCTCCTCCTCGATGGACGAGGTGACCGCGGAGTTCCCGATGTTGGCGTTGACCTTCACCAGGAATCGCTTCCCGATGATCATCGGCTCGATCTCGGGGTGGTTGACGTTGGCGGGCAGGACGGCGCGCCCCGCGGCGATCTCCTCCCGCACGACCGCGGGCTCCACACTCTCCCGGATCGCGACGTACTCCATCTCCGGGGTGATCTCCCCCCGCCGCGCGTAGGCGAGTTGTGTGACGGGCCGGCCGTCGCGGCTCCTGCGCGGCTGCCGGGGACGGCCCGGGAAGACCGCGTCGAGGTTGCGCAGACCGCCGCGGGGAGACGTGTGCTTGACTCCGTCGTCCTCGGGACGGGCGGGGCGGCCCGCGTACTCCTCGGTGTCCCCGCGGGCGATGATCCAGTTCTCCCGGAGCGGGGCCAGTCCGCGGCGTACGTCGGTGTCGGTGGTGGGGTCGGTGTACGGCCCGGACGTGTCGTAGAGCGTCACGTCCTTGCCGTTGGTGAGGTGCACCTGACGGACCGGCACCCGGAGGTCAGGGCGTGAGCCCTGGACGTAACCCTTGTGCCAGCCGATGGACTTCCCGGCCCCGTCGCTCCCGGTGTCCACGGAGCCGACCGTGCTCTCCGTGTCCGCCGTGAGCGGTGCGTTCCGCTTCGAGGCAGGCGTGCGTGCGTCCGCTGTGGTCATGAGACCTTCTCCCTACGCCGGCATTACCCGGTAACAGGTTCGGCGGTCGGCGCAGCTTTCCCGTAGCCCCCGTAGGGATGTACGAAGGTCAGCGCCCTCTCAGCCCGGTGCTCCGAGCTCCCGCGTGTACAGATGTGGCTCCACGCTAACCCCCTTCGTGGCGTGGAGACCAGAGGGCCTCCACGGTTCTTGGGATGATCGGCGGGTGACGTCCCCCGGAAACACCCCCGAGCCGCACGGCCACGCATCAGGCAGCACGCAGAGCCATGCACATGCCCATTCCCACACCCACGGCCCTGCGGCGCCCGTGTCGAAACACCTGCGCAAGGTGATCGCCGCCGTGCTGATCCCCTTCGCCGCTGCGGTTCTGGTCGGTCTGGTGGCGTTCTGGCCCGGCGGCGCCCCTCCGCACGAGCGCACGGGCGTCGGTTTCGACCGGCAGACCCAGGACGGCCGGGTGACGAAGGTCGTGCAGGTGGACTGCGCGGACGTCAACGCCTCGCAGGTGCCTGCCACCGGCGACACCTCCACCCCGTCCGGAAGAGAGGCGGTGAACGAGCAGGAGGGACAGTGCAAGAAGGCCACCGTCGAGGTGACGTCCGGCGACGACAAGGGCCGTACCTTCGTCGAGGTCATCCAGCCCGATGCCCCCCGCCAGCTGCACGAGGGGCAGGGAGTGGTGGTCGCCTACGCGCCCGACGCGCCCCGCGACCTGCAGTACTCGGTGACGGATGTGGACCGCAGCCTCCCGATGGCACTGCTCGCCGGGATCTTCGCGGTCTCCGTCGTGGTGGTGGGCAGGATGCGGGGTCTGATGGCGCTGATCGCGCTCGCCGTGTCCTTCATGGTGCTGACCCTCTTCATCCTGCCCGCGATTCTGCAGGGCTCGAATCCGCTGGTCGTCGCGGTGATCGGGGCGAGCGCCATCATGCTCATCGCTCTGTACACCTGCCACGGGCTGACGGCCCGTACCTCCGTGGCCGTGGTCGGGACACTCATCTCACTGCTGCTGATCGGCCTGTTGGGCTCCCTGTTCATCGGGTGGGCGAGCCTCACCGGCAACACGGATGACAACACCGGCCTGATCCACGGGCTTTATCCCGACATCGACATGAGCGGACTCCTGCTGGCCGGTGTGATCATCGGATCTCTCGGTGTGCTGGACGATGTCACGGTCACCCAGACCTCCGCCGTATGGGAACTCCACCAGGCCGACCCGACGATGGGGGCGCGCCGGCTCTACCGCGCGGGCATCCGGATCGGGCGCGACCACATCGCCTCGGTCGTGAACACGCTCGTGCTCGCCTACGCGGGCGCTGCGCTTCCCCTGCTGCTGCTCTTCTCCATCGCCCAGAGCAGTGTGGGCACGGTGGCCAACAGCGAACTGGTCGCAGAGGAGATCGTACGGACCCTGGTCGGGTCGATCGGGCTGGTCGCCTCGGTACCGGTGACGACGGCGCTCGCGGCCCTGGTGGTCTCCGCGGACCGCTCGGGGCCCGGTGCGGAAGCCGGAACTCCCGCACCCGCGCGGACCGGGCGAGGCCGACGCCGCAAGGCGTGAGACAGGGCCTCGTACGCGTGGCCGTGAGCCGGCACACCCGGATCTCGGCCATGAAGCGGCGGCGTTCCGTGTTCGGCCGGCCCTTCTTCCTCAGCCGGCGTTCTGTTCCTTGGCGAGGATGCGGCCCAGCGCCTCTTCGAGACTGCCGTCGAAGTCACCCAGCGTGTGCTCCTGCCCCAGTGGCACCAGCTTGTCCGTCCTGTCGAGGAAGGCCACGAGCGGTGCCGTACCGGCCCTGAACAGTGCGCGGTCCGCACCGACCTGAAGACGGATGTGCACATCGGACAGCCCTTCGGGCTCGGTCGGACCGATGTGCACATCACCGTCACCGCTGGGGCTGTTGAGACCGTCGAGCAGCAGCTCACGGCCGAATGCCCAGGTGACGGGGGCGTCACCGGGCAGGTGGAAGGTCATCCGGATCGCATAAGGATCACTGACCTCGTACCGGAGCTCCACCGGAATACGGAAGGAGAGCTCCTCGGAGACGAGGAAGCTCATCATGACCTCTGCCTGAACCGACTCGCGCATCGTTCAACCCCGCAGTAGATGAAACTGGCCAGGAATGATCCCCCATGGCCCTATTGACGCCATCGTGGTGCACGCGATAGCAGATCACAAGGAGTGATTTTTCAGATACTGATAGAGAACACGAACGAGCGCAAGAGAGTGGTTACTTCGCAGCGTAGTTGTTCGACTGCGGGGAGCAACCGTTCCTCTTGGTGGATCGGGAGTGAAACGGCCATGGCGGCCAGGGCGCTACCGACAGTGATCGGAATGGCGGCGCAGACCGTTCCGATCGCGTACTCCTGGCGTTCAATGACCGGTTCCGTATGTTTCATCGACCGCAGCCGGTTCAGGAACGACTGACGGTCCCTCACGGAGTAGCGCGTCAGGGGACGGACGGGATGGCGGTCGAGATGGTCCTCACGCGCCCGTTCGTCGAGCTGTCCGAGAAGACACTGTCCGAGGGCGTGGGCATGACCGGTCTCACGGAACGACGCCCACTCGTGCACCGCGGGAACGGCGGGCGTATCGGCCACGGCCACCATCTCGATCTCGCCGTCCTTGTACAGGGCGCAGTACACAGGAGCACCGATGACCTCGGCCCAGTGGGCCAGCGAGTCGACGATCACCCCCGGCCGCGGCGTCGCGGGGCCACCACGGAGACGTTCGGCCGCGTCACCGAAGAGGAAGACGCCGTTCTCCCTGCGGAGATATCCCTCGTAGGTCAGGGTCCGCAGCAGGTGGTAGGCGGTGGGGAGAGGGAGACCCGCCTCTCTGGCCAGCTGCTTCGCCGGCGCACCGTCCCTATGGGTGCCCACAGCCTCCATAAGTCTCAGCGCACGCTGAACCGAACCGATCAACGTCGGGACAGCGGTACTCGATGCCGTGGTCACAGGTCACCCCCAGGCATGGTGACGGGCCGTCAGCCCTCCCGAGGGGGCCGCCCCCACGGGCCCGCCGCGAGCCTGGGGTCCGGAGACCGGACGGTCGCACAAACCACTGGGCAGGATGGTGACGAGCCGTCTTTTCCCGGCTGGCGGCAGCGGTACGCCACTGTATCGGCACGGACAGTCACGAGTGAGGTTTCGATCTGGACTTAGCTCAGCTGGGCTAATCGGTGAATCCGTGGTTGCCACAGGTGTCCGGGCGGCCGTGCACCGTTCGTCCTCGTACGAGGAGTGACCGACCCCCGCGCACAGGACGACGGCCGGCCTGCTGCGCTCTTCGCCCTACCAGTCGCTGCGCTCGGACGACGACATGAATTTCCGTACGACGAAGATCAGGCCACCCACGAGGACGACGAAGACCAGCGCCTTGAAGAGCAGACCGATGACGAACCCGACCACGCTGGCGATCAGGCCGCCGAACACGACGATCGCGATGAGAGGCACCGCGATCCACTTCACCCACCAGGGCATCCCCGCGAAAATCTCCCGCACCGCCATCGCCGTTACCTCGTCTCTGTGAGTTCCTGCCTCGATGCTAGAGGCGCGCGGGCGGTCGGCGGAGCGCCGGGAGCCCTTGAACTCCCCTGAACGATCCCCTAGGGAACATCGGGGGAAGCCCCGACGGCCCGGCCCCCGCGGCGCTCAGCCCTCCGGCGGGGAGAACACCACCATCACCCGGAGATCCTCGGTGATGTGGTGGAACTTGTGCGGAACGCCGGCGGGGACATAGACGACGCTCCCCCGCCCCACATGGGTGGTCTCCGCGCCCACCGTGATCGACGCGCGCCCGCTGACGACGAGGTACACCTCGTCCTGTCCGTGCGGCTGCTGGGGGTCCAGTGCGCCGGCGTCCAGGGCGTACAGGCCGACGGACATGTTCCGTTCGCGGACGAACTGCAGATACGCGCCGTCGTTGGCGACGCGCTCCGCCTCCAGTTCGTCCAGTCTGAAAGCCTTCATCGTCCGTCCGCCCCTCGCGCCAGTACCGTTGCGTACCGTCGGTGTCCGCCACCGATCATGTCTGCCACGATCAGACACATGAAGAATTTCGTAGTCAAGACGATCGCCAACGCGGGTGCGCTGGCCGTGGCCATCTGGTTGCTCGACGACATAACGCTGACCGGGGACAGCACCGGACGCAAGGTGCTCACGCTGATCGTCGTCGCCTTGTTGTTCGGGCTGGTGAACTTCATCGTCAAGCCGGTGGTGAAGGTGCTCACACTGCCGCTGTTCATCCTCACCCTGGGACTGATCACACTGGTGGTCAACGCCCTGATGCTGCTGCTGACCTCGTGGCTCGCGGGCACCGTCGATCTGAGTTTCCACGTCGACGGATTCTGGACAGCGGTCCTGGGCGGCCTGATCATCTCGGTCGTCTCCTGGGCGCTCAACGTGGTGCTGCCCGACGAGGACTGACCGCTCCCGATCACACGACCGGGCCGACCGGCGGAAGCCGGGGAGACGAGGAATCGACGATGAGCACGACGGGTGACGGAACACGATCCGTGCGAGCGGGTCTTCCCACACCGGAGCAGTACGAGCCGACGCTTCCAGGGCCGGTCTTCGCCGCGCACTTCCACCTGTCCGGCGACCCCGTGGGCCCCTACACCTACGGCCGGGACGGCAATCCGACCTGGACGCACCTGGAACGCGCCATCAGCGAGCTGGAGGCGCCAGGTGAACCGGTCGGGACCACGGTGTTCGCCTCCGGGATGGCGGCCGTCTCCGCCGTTCTGCTGTCCCAGGTACGCACCGGCGACGTCGTGGTCCTGCCCGACGACGGCTACCAGGCTCTTCCCCTGGTCCGGGAGCGACTGGAGGCGTACGGCGTCGAGGTGCGGACGGCGCCGACCGGCACCGACACCGTGCTGGGGCTGCTCGACGGCGCGAAGCTGCTGTGGATCGAGACACCGTCGAACCCCGGGCTCGACGTCTGTGATGTACGCGGACTCGCCGAAGCCGCGCACCGGGCCGGCGCACTGGTCGCCGTCGACAACACCCTCGCGACGCCACTCGGCCAGCGACCGCTGGAGCTCGGGGCCGACTTCTCGGTCGCGAGCGACACCAAGGGGCTGACCGGGCACGGGGACATCCTGCTCGGCCATGTGAGCTGCGGGGACCCCGGGCTCACGGACGAGGTGCACCGGTGGCGCAAGATCGTGGGCGCGATTCCCGGCCCGATGGAGGCGTGGCTGGCGCACCGCTCGCTGGCGACTCTGCATCTGCGGATCGACCGCCAGTGCGCGAACGCGCTGGCCCTCGCCGAGACCCTCGCCGAGCGCTCGGACGTGGCAGGACTGCGCTACCCCGGGCTGCCGGGCGATCCCTCGTACGCGACCGCTGTCCGGCAGATGCGGCGCTTCGGCTCCGTGGTCTCGTTCCGGCTGGCGGACAAGGCCACAGCGGAACGCTTCCTCGCGGAGCTGCGCCTCGTCGACGACGCCACGAGCTTCGGGGGCGTTCGTTCCACCGCCGAGCGCCGGGGGCGCTGGGGCGGGGACGCGGTACCGGAGGGCTTCATCCGGTTCTCGGTCGGCGCGGAGGACCTCGATGATCTGCTGGCGGACGTGGAACACGCGCTGGACGCCTCGGCGCGCTGAGCGCTCATCCGGCCTGGCGGCAGGACCGGCCGTGGACGGGCGTCCCCGGCCCGGCCGGTCCTGCTGGGGACGGGTGGTCCGAGCCTCCCCCCTCGTGGCTCGGACCACCCTGGTTCAGATGTCCGGAACCCTCTGTTCAAGGCTAGTTGACGGAACGTCAGTGTCCAATCACAGTAGCGACAGCCAGGTATCGACATATTTATAGTTGGGCGCTCACGTAGCCGGCCACCGGGCTGCGCAACCTGCGCGAGGGGATGGGGGCGGAGCATGGACCTGGCCCTGTTACGCACGTTCGTCACGGTGCACCGGGCCGGATCGTTCACCCGGGCTGCCGCACTGCTCGGTCTGTCCCAGCCCGCTGTCACCTCGCAGATACGGACACTGGAGCGGCAACTGGGCCGCCCCTTGTTCCTGCGCCGCGCCCGCGGTGTCACGCCGACCACCGTGGGAGACGAACTCGCGCACCGCGCGGCACCCCATCTCGACGCACTGGTCGACATCGTCGAGGCCGGTCTCGACGACACGTCCGGTGCGCGGACCCTGCATCTGGCCGGGCCTCCCGAGTTCACCGCCCTGCGGGCTCTTCCCGCCCTGGCGGCCCTGGTCTCACAGGGCCTGGCCGTGCGCAGCGTGTTCGTCCCCGGTACGGACGAGGCACTGGAAGGACTGGCCGCGGGCCATCATGATCTGGCCATCACGACCGCCCGTCCACGTGGCGGGCTGCTGGCATCGACCACGCTCTGCGACGAGGAGCACGTCCTGGTCGCCGCCCCGCGCTGGGCCGGCCGGCTGGGACCCGGGGTGCTGCGGCACAAGGGGCCCGCCGTCCTCGAGCAGTGGCCGGTGATCGAGGTGCACGAGAGCCTGCCGCTGGTCTCCCAGTACTGGGTGACGGTGTTCGACAGTCGCCCGCCGACGTCCGCCGCCGTGATCGCCCCCGATCTCCGGGCGGTTCTGGAGTGTGCCGCCGCGGGTGCCGGCCTCGCCGTCCTTCCGCGCTACCTCTGCCAGTCCGCGTTGGAGCGGGGCGAGGTCGTCGCGCTGCACGACCCTCCGGTGCCACCGCTGCGTACGTACTTCCTCGTCGCGAGGACCGGCACATTCGGGCTCCCTCATATCGCGCGGGCGCACGAGTGGCTGGCGCGTGCCGCTGTGGACTGGTGACCGGTCGGCCCGTACGCGTTTCAGACCGGCATTCCTGGGCCACTCTCTTGCCATGACCGAACGCCCCGTGGTCAAGCGCACAGCCCGCGCCGTACTGCTCGACGGCGATGACCTCATCCTGATCAAACGCACCAAGTCCGGTGTCGATCCGTACTGGGTGACCCCCGGCGGGGGCGTCGAGCCGGAGGACGCCACAGTCGTCGACGCTCTGCACCGCGAGGTCGACGAAGAACTCGGCGCCAAGATCGTCGATGTCGTACCCTGCTTCGTCGACACCGTCGAACACATCGCCGGCGGCGGGGTGAAGGGCGTCAAGGTGCAGCACTTCTTCGTCTGCCGACTGGCGTCGATGGATCTCTCCCTTCGGCACGGACCGGAGATCGACGAGCCCCGAGGGGAGTACGAGGTCGTCCGGGTCCCCTTCAGCCGGGTGGGGATCGCGGCCGTCCATCTGGTGCCCCTGTCACTACGGCACTACCTGGACGGCAACATCGAGGGTGTGCGGGCGATGCACGCGCCGGATCTGGGCTGATTCCAGGACCTGGGGACCGAAGGCCCGACGTCCGCCTCGGCCGCGTCGCCCCGCTCCGTGGGCCATCCATGGGCCGTGGGCTGTGGGTCGTGGGCTGTGGGTCGTGATTGACCGATGCCTCGCTTGCGCGCGTTTCAGTTTCACGTGAAACGCGCGCACAAGCATGGCTTCGGCAGGCATCGGGGCGCCGGCGGGACCTGTCACCGAGCGATCGGTACCGAGGCTTCGGGCTTCGAGACCGCAGAGACCGATGCCGTTGGGACCGACTCCCCGGCACCGGAGGATCCCGCGGCCGCCGAAGGCGGGGCGGACGGCAGGAGACCCTGTACGGCCTTCCTCCGCTCGAGCGCCCCGGAGAGCACGGCCAGCAGCAGTGCCGATGCCGCGAGCGCGGCGCCCACCCAGTTGGGGGCCGTGTACCCGAAGCCTGCCGCAATGACGATTCCGCCGAGCCAGGCCGATAGTGCGTTGCCGAGGTTGAAGGCGCCGATATTGACCGCCGAGGCCAGCGTGGGCGCACCAGCCGCCTGGTCCAGAACTCGCTTCTGCAGCGGCGGCACGGTCGCGAAGCCGAGCCCACCGATGAGGACGATGGTGACCGCGGCGGAGAGTTTGTTGTGCGCGGTCACGGTGAACAGGGCCAGTACCAGGGCGAGCCCGCCCAGCGAGACGTACAGCATGGGCATCAGGTGGCGATCCGCGAACCTGCCCCCGAGCAGATTGCCCCCGACCATGCCGAGACCGAACAGCACCAGAAGCCAGGTGACGGACGATGCCGCGTAGCCGGCGGTCTCCGTCATCATGGGCGTGATGTAGGTGACGGCCGCGAACACGCCGCCAAAACCCAGAACCGTCATCGCCATGGCCAGCAGCACCTGGACGTTGCTGAACGCGGCGAGTTCATGGCGCAGTCGCACCCCCTGAGGCTTCGGCTGCTCGGGGACGAGCTTCGCGACCCCGAGGAGCCCAAGGACTCCGAGTCCCGCGACGACGACGAAGGTCACCCTCCAGCCCAGGCTCTGGCCGACGAAGGTGCCGAGCGGAACCCCGACGACATTGGCGACCGTGAGCCCCGTGAACATCATCGCGATGGCACCGGCCTTCTTCTCCGGGGCAACCAGGTCCGCCGCCACCACGGAGCCGATGCCGAAGAAGGCTCCGTGGGCGAGTGAGGCGATCACTCGGCCCGCGAGCATCACACCGAAGACGGGGGCGAGAGCGGACACCACGTTGCCGACGATGAACAGCCCCATCAGGAGCATCAGCATTCGTTTCCTGGTCACCCTGGTGCCCAGGAAGGTCATGAGCGGAGCGCCGAGGACCACCCCCAGGGCATAGCCCGTGACGAGGAAGCCGGCCGTGGGGATCGAGACCTGGAAATCGGCTGCGACCTCGGGCAGCAGCCCCATGATCACGAACTCCGTGGTGCCGATCCCGAATGCCCCGATGGCGAGGGCCAGGAGCGCGAGCGGCATGAGATCACCCATTTCTTGCTTTGCGTGTGCGCTTTACAGGCGTACACAATAATTGCATGCGCCGTTTAATTGCAAGCGCTGGATATTGCGCCCGTGCCCTACCCTGGATGTAAGCGGCTCCGACACGGAGGGCTCAGGCCCGGAGGAGAGACCTGATGACAGCGGCAGACCCGGCACTGACAGCCCTCGCCCAGAGTTGGTGTGCTCTCTCCCTGCTCCACGGGAAGATCGAGGCCCGGATCGAGCGGGCGCTCCAGGCCGGTCACGGCCTCAGCGCGCGCGAGTTCTCCCTGCTCGACGTCCTGAGCCGACAGCACAGCGGTACCGGCGGCCACCTGCAGATGAAGCAGGTCGCCGACGCGGTCGTGCTGAGCCAGAGCGCGACCACCAGGCTGGTCACCCGGCTCGAGGACCGCGGACTGCTCACGCGGTACCTCTGCGACACCGACCGCCGAGGCATCTACACCGATGTCACGGAAGCGGGGCTCACCCTGCTGAACGAGGCCAGGCCGACCAATGACACCGCTCTCCGGGCCGCACTCGACGAGGCGGCCGAGAACCCCGAGCTCGCCCCTCTGGTCCAGACGGTCGAGTCACTGAAGGTCCACGCCTGAACCCACGGGTTTGCGTAGTCTGCCGATCATGAGCGACATCGACATACGCCCTGCGGTGGCGGCCGACATCCCCGCCATCGTCGCCATGCTGGCCGACGACCCGATCGGAGCGCATCGCGAATCGCCCGATGACCTCGCCCCCTATCAGTCGGCGTTTCGGCGGCTCGCCGGCGACCCGCACCAGCACGTGGTCGTGGCCGTGCGCGAGGGCCGCGTGGTCGGTACGTTGCAGCTCACGGTCATTCCCGGACTGTCGAGGCGAGGCGCGACCCGATCCCTCATCGAGGGGGTCCGGGTGCACGCGGACGCTCGCGGGGACGGTCTCGGAACACGGCTGATCCAATGGGCGGTCGACGAGTCCCGGCGTCAGGAATGCCAGTTGGTGCAGCTGACGTCGGATGCGACCCGGACCGATGCCCATCGTTTCTACGAACGTCTCGGCTTCACCGCGAGCCACGTGGGGTTCAAACTCAGTCTGTGAAACGGAAGTTCCGCACGCGCCACACTCCCCCGGAAAGGCATCGAGTGCATCGCATCGACGACGAGCAGCGCCGGATCAGACTCGGCCGACGCCATCTGCTCGCTCCGTCCTCCCGCGCCGCCTCCGCCGTAGCGGTGGCTGATGCCGTCGTCGGCCTGCACGCGACCGACGCCGCCACCGTCCACCTGTCCGTCTGCGCGCGCATGGCCACACCCGCGGTCGGAGTCGTGGAGAAGGCGCTCTACGACGACGTCTCGCTGGTGCGGCTCCTCTCCATGCGGAACACCCTCTTCGCGGTCTCCACGGTCGTCGCACCCGCCGTCGACGCGTCGTGCGCCCGGCCGGTCGCCACGAAGGAGCGTCGCAAGCTCGTCGCCCATCTGCGAGACGAGGTGAACGGCCTGGACGAGAACTGGCTCGCCGAGACCGAGCGCCAGACCCTCGCCGAGCTGTCCGCCCGGGGCCACGCCACGGGGAGCGAACTCTCCGCCGCTGTGCCGGCTCTGCGTACGAAGATCACCATTTTCCCGGGGACCAAGCAGGAGGCCGTTCAGGGAGTCGCCACGCGTGTGATCCGTGTGCTGGCGGCGGACGGGCGCATCCGGCGAGACCGACCACGCGGCTCCTGGACATCCAGCCAGTTCCGGTGGACGACAGCCGAGCCCTGGCCGGCCTCGGACCCTTCGAAGGCTCGCGCGGACGTGGCCCGGCGCTGGCTGCTCGCCTACGGACCAGCGACCGAGGCGGACCTGAAATGGTGGACGGGGTGGGGCATCCGCGAGACACGTGCCGCCCTGGGCTCCGTGGGTGCCGAGCAAGTCCTGCTCGACAACGGGGCTGTCGGCTGGGTCGCTCCCGGGGACCTCGCCACCGAACCGGCTCCGGAACCCTGGGCCGCCCTCCTGCCCGGGCTGGACCCGAGCGGGATGGGCTGGACCGACCGCGGCTTTCACCTGCCCACCGAGCATCGTGCCGCTCTCTTCGACCGCGCCGGCAACATCGGGCCCACGGTGTGGTGGAACGGTACGGTCGTCGGTGGCTGGGCCCAGCGTGCCGACGGAGAAGTACGGTGGCGACTCCTGTCCGACGTGGGCCGGGAGGCCTCCCACCTCATCGAGGCGGAGGCCTCCCGGCTGTCGGCGTGGGTGGGTGCGGCGCGGATCACCCCGCGCTTCCGGACACCGCTGGAGCGCGAGCTGACGGCCTGACCGCCCTGGCGTCGTCCCGCGGGGACCGACGCCCACGGGACCACCGCGGCCCCGTCGGTCCGTTCAGGGCGGCGTCCAGGGCACCGTCGAAGGCACTTCAGGGGACCGCTGCGGCCCCTCAGGGCGCGCCGTTCCGACGTTCCTGCGTCGGCGTTTCACGTGAAACGCCCTGCACCACCCTCAGATCATCAGCCCCCGCCAGCCTCCTTCGTCCACACCTCCGGGAATGGACGCACTCCCTCCGTACGGCTCCCGGGTGAAGGCGAAGGATCCGAGGTCCAGGTGGTCCACCGTGCCGTCAGCCGCGCGCACCACGCGCAGCGTCTCTCCCGCGTAATAGCCGTTGAGCCCGGTCCAGGTGCCGTCAGGACGGGCCCGGAAGCGCGCCGCACGGCCGGCCCCTCGTAGCGGTCGCAGCTCGAGCCCTCTGTCCGCGAGCAGCTTCAGCCCGTACACGTGAGTGCCCCAGTACCAGGGCCCGGTCAGCGCCAGGAGCTCCGCATCCACATCGGGTAGTGGGCGCCAGGGCGCCGGGATCCGGGGCTCCGCCTCGGCAACGATCTGCACGAGATCAGCAGCGACCGTGCCCACCAGCGGCCCGGAAGTGGCATTCGTGAGCACCACGGCAGCCACATCGTCCTCGACGCTGAACCACAGCGTCGCAAGAAATCCGGGAAGCGATCCCGAGTGACCGAGGAGGGTGCGGTCCCCCCGTTGTACGCACTGAAGACCCAGGCCATAGGTGGAGGCCCAGTCACCGGCCTCCGCGGGAGCCGCGGGAGCTCGCATCTCCTCGACCGAGGAAGCGGACAGCACCCGGGCATCGCCCTGCGCCAGGAACGCGGCGAAGCGGAGCAGGTCGGTGGTGGTAGACCAGAGCTGACCCGCCGGTGCCATGAGCCCGAGATCCTCGACCGGCTCGGGCAGCATGACATCGGCCCACGGATGGACAGCCCAGCCTCCCGCATGCGGAGCGTGCGGCTGAGTCGTCGTGCGCTCCATCCCGAGTGGTTCCAGAATCTCCCGCCGAAGGACCTCGGGCCAGGATGCGCCGCGCATTCGCTCGACGAGCGAACCGAGCAGTGTGTAACCGGGGTTGGAGTAGTGGTGCACGTGCCCGGAGGGATGGATCAGCGGCTCCTCGCCGAGCACATCCACCAGAGCGGGCCGGGTCTCCCCGGGCGTCCTCTCCCACCAGGGGGCAGGTGTCTCCGCCGCCAGCCCACCGCTGTGACCCAGCAGTTGGAAAACGGTCACCTCGCCGGCATCCGTGCCGGGGAGGTGCTTCTCCAGGGGATCGTCCAGATCCAGCAGCCCTTCGTCCCGCAGCCGCATCACGAGCACAGCGGTGAAGGTCTTGGTGAGTGAGCCGATCCTGAACTGCGTATCCCCGTCGGGCTCATGGCCGTCCACACAACTGCGCGCGCCGCTCCAGGCGATCCGCCCGTCGCGCTGTACGGCAGCGACGAGGGAGGGCGTCCGGCCTTCGGCCTGTGCTGTGGCGATGCGGTGCAACAGAGCTCGGCGGGTGGTCGGAAGCAGAACTTCGGAAGTGGTCATGCCCAAGCATGACCATGAACCAGCGCACCGTGGAACAGACCACCGTGCATGACGGCCGGCCCGGTGGTTCGGACGGGCACCGGCCAAGCGGCTCAGGACACGGTTTGGCGTCGCCAGGCCGACAGCGACTCGCCCCCTCCGGCCCCACGGCCCCACCAGCCTCCGGAGGCACCACACTCGCCTTGTAGCCCTGTCCGGTCGCCTGCCGACGGGACACCGCCTGGCCGGGAAGGGGACGCGGGATGTGGGGTCTTGGATCCCACCGAGGCGGCGGCCTCTTTCGGGCTGACCCGCGATACCCCCCCGCCAGAGCATCGAACATCAGTTACCCACGGGCAGGATCTCTGCTGGACCCGCCGTCACCGTCTCTTCACCGGTGCGCAATGCGCGATCGCGGCCGCACTTGTCTCGGCGCCGTCTGCGGTACCAGCGAGGGCCGGTGCCGTGGCTGAGGTCAGCAGCCCTTGGCCCTGTGGTGGGAAGAATTCGATCTCCATGCCTGTTCTGCATCAGCAGCGCACGACTCGGAGTGTTGAACAGAAGGGTGGGGCTGTGTCGGCAACGTTTGACGAGGGGACGCGCACACTGCTGGACGGGAGGAACTTCGCCACTGTCGCGACGCTGAACCGGGACGGTGGGCCGCAGACCTCGGTGGTCTGGATCGCGAGGGACGGAGACACGGTGCTCTTCTCCACTACGGCGGGGCGCCAGAAGGCCAGGAACCTCGCCCGGGACCCGCGGGTCAGCCTTACCGTCTTCGATACCGAGAACCCGTACCACTCTGTAGACATCCGGGGCACCGCCGAGCTGATCGAGGACCGGGAGAAGTCGCTGCCTCGCACGCTCTCGCAGAAATACCTCGGTGAGAACCCGCCGGCCGAGCCGGAGGAAGTACTCCGGCTTATCGTGCGGGTGAAACCGAACAAGGTCACTGGCTTCTCCGCTTGACGGACTGCGCCCGCGACCCATCTTGGTCACAGGTGGGCACATGGCGAAGGCCGTGCGAGTCGAGTCGGGTGTGATGAAGAGTCAGGCCCGCACGGCCATGTCCCATGCTGCCCTCTGTGTCCTGTCGCAGGAGCACTGGGCGGGCTCACCATGGAGCTCGCCACGCGCTGGGGGCGCGGTGTGGGCCAGGGCGCCGGGACCGACGCGGGGGTGTACGGCAACGGGACGCCGGAGCCGGGCCGAAGTCCGGGCCGACGTACGAACTGGTCTTCGTCGACCGGCTGCCGGCCACGCTGGTGCATGTGCCGACCCGGCTCACCCATGCCGCACTCGGCGTGATCTACGAGGTGGGTTCGTCCACCGTCGGCCGGGCGATCGCCGAGATCCGGCCCCTGCTCGCCGAGCGTGGCTTCGCCGTCCCCAACCCAACCCGGGCTGCGGCTGCGCACCTTGGAGGACGTGTTCGCCTACGCCGAGGCCGAGAATGTCACTTTGCGAATCGATGGGATGGAGACCCAGGTCGGCCGCCCGAGAGCAGGCAGACCCGGGCGGCGGGCGTTCGTCTCCGGCAAGCGCAGGCAGAACACGATCAAGACGACGACCATCAGCGACGGCCTGGGCCGCGCCGCCCGCAGACTCACTCGCCGCAAGGCGAGCACCGAACTCGTACTCGTCCGCGCGACGGCCTGCTGAATCACCCACCAGCCGGACATCCAGGCCGACACACCCCAAGATCAATCGCGGGACCGTTAGCCAACCGGTGTCCGCCTCATCGGGCGTCCGCGTTCGACGCGCTCAAGCAAGAGGTGCCCGAGAGGGCGGAGACCTGAGACTCGAACTTGGAGACCTGCACGAGGCCGGATCAGGTCTGAGCCATGTCGACGAAGCGGGAGTAGTGGCCCTGGAAGGCCACTGTGATGGTCGCCGTCGGACCGTTTCGGTGCTTCGCCACGATCAGGTCCGCCTCACCCGCACGCGGGGACTCCTTCTCGTAGGCGTCCTCACGGTGCAGCAGGATCACCATGTCGGCGTCCTGCTCGATGGAGCCCGACTCGCGGAGGTCGGAGACCATCGGCTTCTTGTCCGTGCGCTGCTCGGGACCACGGTTCAGCTGGGACAGCGCGATCACGGGCAGCTCGAGCTCCTTGGCGAGGAGCTTGAGGTTACGTGACATGTCGGAGACCTCCTGCTGACGGCTCTCCGCCCGCTTCGCCCCGCCGGACTGCATCAGCTGCAGGTAGTCGATCACCACGAGCTTGAGGTCGTTGCGCTGCTTGAGCCGACGGCACTTCGCACGGATCTCCATCATCGAGAGGTTCGGCGAGTCGTCGATGTAGAGCGGCGCCGCCGACACATCCGGCATCCGGCGCGCGAGACGCGTCCAGTCCTCGTCGGTCATGGTGCCGGATCGCATGTGGTGAAGCGCCACCCTGGCCTCGGCGGAGAGCAGGCGCATGGCGATCTCGTTGCGTCCCATCTCCAGGGAGAAGATGACACTCGGGAGATTGCTCTTGATCGAACAGGCACGGGCGAAGTCCAGGGCGAGTGTGGACTTACCCATGGCGGGGCGAGCCGCGATGACGATCATCTGACCCGGGTGAAGGCCGTTGGTCAGGGAGTCGAGATCGGTGAAACCTGTCGGCACTCCGGTCATCTCACCGCTGCGGGAGCCGATCGCCTCGATCTCGTCGAGAGCACCTTCCATGATGTCGCCGAGGGGAAGGTAGTCCTCGCTGGTCCGCTGTTCCGTGACGGCGTAGATCTCGGCCTGAGCCGAGTTCACGATCTCGTCGACGTCGCCGTCGGCCGCGTATCCCATCTGTGTGATCTTGGTGCCGGCCTCGACCAGGCGACGCAGTACCGCGCGCTCATGGACGATCTCCGCGTAGTACGACGCGTTGGCCGCGGTCGGTACGGACTGGACCAGTGTGTGGAGGTACGGGGCTCCGCCGACCTTGGTGATCTCACCCCGTTTGACGAGTTCCGCGGCCACCGTGATCGGGTCGGCCGGCTCGCCCTTGGCGTAGAGGTCGAGGATCGCCGTGTAGACGGTCTCGTGGGCAGGGCGGTAGAAATCGTGGCCTTTGATGATCTCCACGACATCGGCGATGGCGTCCTTGGAGAGCAGCATTCCGCCGAGGACCGACTGCTCGGCATCCAGATCCTGCGGGGGGACCCTCTCGAAACCCGATGAGCCGCCGTCCCAGCCGCTCTCGCGGCCGCGCTCATGCTGCTCGTCGCGACCCTTGCCCTCTCCGCGGCGCTGACGGGAAACGGGAAGGCGGTCACTGGGACCGACATCGGCCCAGGGATCGTCCAAAGGCTCGGGAATGCTCACCGGGCCACCTCCTCCCGTCCGCTTCGCGGACCTAGCCATGCCACTCTTTCTTACGGCACAGCACCGACAAACAAGGCGCCCGACTCCGGTTCCGGCGCGTCAAGTTCTGCGGGCTTCCAAGCCGGAACGGAGTGCGGGCGCCGGACAACGGTAGGCCCGTCAGCACCGTCAGCCAATCTGGTTATCCACAGGGCATGTGGACGACGGACCAGATGCTGTGGAGAAGTCACCGGATCCTGTGCATGGATCGGGGGACAGCACTGTGGACAAACTCATAGCGGCACACCCATGGTGCCTCTGACCTGGGAATTCCCCGTCCACCGGCTGTGGGGTAGAAAAACTTGCGCCCTCAGCCCAAGATCACCGAAATCGACCCGGCCGCGAGTCTTCCGGCCGGGAGCAAGTAAGCCCCTCTATCACATTGCATCTATTACCTGTGGAAGATTAGATTGACCCCCATGACCAAGGCGCTCACGGCCCTGCCGCCCACCCGCCGTCGGCACGATCGCGAGATCATCGCGCTCGCCGTGCCGGCTTTTGGCGCCCTTGTCGCCGAACCACTCTTCGTCATGGTGGACAGCGCCATCGTCGGCCATCTGGGCACTCCGCAACTTGCTGGTCTGGCGGTCGCGGCCGCACTTCTGACCACGGCAGTGAGCATCTTCGTCTTCCTCGCCTATGCCACCACTGCGGCAGTCGCCCGCCAGGTCGGTGCCGGGCACCTGGCATCCGCCATCCGTCAGGGGATGGACGGCATCTGGCTCGCTCTGCTGATCGGCGCGTCGGTCGTCGCCCTTACCCTGCCTCTGGCTCCTTGGCTGATCGAGATCTTCGGCGCATCCGACACGGCAGCACCGTATGCCGTCACCTATCTGCGAATCTCCAGCCTCGGCATCCCGGCGATGCTCGTCGTGCTGGCAGCGACAGGAATCCTTCGTGGGCTGCAGGACACCCGGACTCCCCTCTATGTCGCCATCGGGGGATTCGCCGCCAACGGCGCCCTCAACGCCGGACTCGTCTACGGTGCTGGGCTAGGCATCGCAGGATCCGCATGGGGGACCGTAATCGCCCAGGTGGGCATGGCAAGCGCCTACCTGATCGTCGTGATCCGCGGCGCACATCGGCACGGAGCGTCGCTGCGGCCTGACATCTCGGGGATCCGAGCGAGCGCGCAGGCCGGCCTGCCTCTGTTGGTCCGCACCCTCTCCCTGCGCGCAGTCCTGATGATCGCCACCGCTGTCGCTGCCAGGCTGGGCGATACGGACATCGCCGCGCACCAGATCATCCTGTCGCTCTGGAGCCTGACGGCCTTCGCTCTCGACGCGATCGCGATCGCTGGACAAGCCATCATCGGCCGCTACCTAGGGGCCGGTGACGAGGACGGCGCTCGTGAGGCATGCCGACGGATGGTCCAGTGGGGCATCGCGTCCGGAGTGGTCATCGGCGCGTTGATCGTCCTCGCCAGACCGCTCTTCGTGCCGCTCTTCACCGGCGATCCCTCCGTCCAGGACACCCTGTTGCCCGCTTTGCTGGTGGTGGCCCTCTCCCAGCCGGTCTCCGGCGTGGTCTTCGTCCTCGACGGGGTGCTGATGGGAGCCGGAGACGGCCGCTACCTCGCCTGGGCGATGGTCCTCACCCTGGCCGTCTTCGCCCCGGTCGCGCTTGCCGTTCCCCATGCCGGAGGGGGACTGACCGCCCTCTGGGGGGCGATGACGCTGATGATGACCGTCCGGCTGGCGACACTCTGGTTCCGTATGCGGTCAGGCCGATGGATCGTGACTGGAGCTACGCGCTGAGGCGACCAATGCCTTCGAGGGACGGGGCCGGCCGGTCATCCCCAGCCCTGTTTCACCCCAGCCAGCCCTGTTTCACGTGAAACGACGAAGGGCCGCACCCCAGGGGTGCGGCCCTTCACCTAGCTCTGCCGAGCTGTGCCCTTAGGCAGCAACGACCTCGATACCGAGCTTCGCGGCAACCTCGGGGTGCAGACGGACGGACACCTGGTGTCCGCCGAGCGTCTTGATCGGCGAGCCGAGCTCGACGCGACGCTTGTCGACGTCCGGACCACCAGCGGACTTGATCGCCGAGGCGATGTCAGCCGGGGTGACGGAGCCGAAGAGACGGCCGGCGTCGCCGGAGCGAACAGCCAGACGAACCTTGACGGCCTCGAGCTTGGCCTTGATCTCGTTGGCCTGCTCGATCGTCGCGATCTCGTGGATCTTGCGGGCGCGGCGGATCTGCGCCACGTCCTTCTCGCCACCCTTGGTCCAGCGGATGGCAAAGCCACGCGGAACCAGGTAGTTACGGGCGTACCCGTCCTTGACGTCCACGACGTCGCCGGCGGCACCGAGGCCAGTGACCTCGTGGGTGAGGATGATCTTCATGATTCGGTCACCCTTCCCTTATCGCGCGGTGGACGTGTAGGGCAGCAGCGCCATCTCACGGCTGTTCTTGACTGCCGTGGCGACGTCACGCTGGTGCTGCGTGCAGTTGCCGGTGACGCGGCGGGCACGGATCTTGCCGCGGTCGGAAATGAACTTCCGCAGCATGTTCGTGTCCTTGTAGTCCACGTACTGGGTCTTGTCCTTGCAGAAAGCGCAGACCTTCTTCTTAGGCTTGCGCACAGGCGGCTTCGCCATGGTGTTTCTCCTGTGTGATCAAGAAGTGGGGGTACGAGCTGCCCTAGAAGGGAGGCTCGTCCGAGTAGCCTCCGCCAGAGCCACCGGAGCCACCGGAGCTTCCGCCCCAGCCACCCTGCTGGCCCCCGCCCTGCTGGCCGCCGCCGGACGGAGCACCGGTCGCCCACGGGTCGTCGGCGGGAGCACCGCCGCCACCCTGCTGGCCACCACCGGGACCGCCGCCCCAGTTGCCGCCGCCCTGCTGGCCGCCGCCGTATCCACCCTGGCCACCGCCCTGACCACCTCGACCCGTGGTCTTGGTGACCTTGGCCGTGGCGTTCTTCAGGCTGGGGCCGACTTCCTCGACATCCAGCTCGTAGACCGTGCGCTTGACGCCCTCACGGTCCTCGTAGGACCGCTGCTTCAGCCGGCCCTGCACGACGACGCGCATGCCTCGCTGGAGCGACTCCGCGACGTTCTCCGCCGCCTGACGCCAGACCGAGCAGGTCAGGAACAGGCCTTCGCCGTCCTTCCACTCATTGGTCTGCCGGTCGAAGATGCGGGGAGTGGACGCGACACGGAACTTCGCGACCGCCGCACCGGACGGGGTGAAGCGCAGCTCGGGGTCGTCGACGAGATTGCCGACGACCGTGATGACGGTCTCGCCTGCCATGGGTGAACCTCTCGGCGGGGATTGCTTCTGGCTGCTTGCTACTCGAACCCGATGACCACTGAGCTAGAAGCTCAGTGGGTCTCGGGACGGAGGACCTTGGTCCGGAGGACCGACTCGTTCAGGTTCATCTGTCGGTCGAGCTCCTTGACGACCGCAGGCTCGGCCTGGAGGTCGATGACCGAGTAGATGCCCTCGGGCTTCTTCTTGATCTCGTAAGAGAGACGACGACGGCCCCAGGTGTCGACCTTCTCGACCTTTCCGTTGCCCTCACGGACGACGGAGAGGAAGTTCTCGATCAGCGGGGAGACTGCTCGCTCCTCGAGATCGGGGTCGAGGATGACCATCACCTCGTAGTGACGCATGTGGAACCCACCTCCTTTGGACTCAGCGGCCACGGTCGTTCCGTGGCAGGAGGGTCGTGATGCGTAAGCAACAGTGTCTCCGAGTAAAACAGCCGCCACTGACAACGTCCGTCTTCGTGAGTCGAGGGAGGCCGCAGTGCTGGCTCAAGGCAGACACCGGTGCAGACCGTACAGACTACCCGCAGACCGGCTTCCGGTTGAAATCCGGTGTTCAGGGAGCACAATCGAGACAGATGCGGTGTGAGAGGCGCTACATTGCACCGCCCTTCCCGCCAGGAGGTGCTCCATGGCACAGACCGTCCGTCCCGCAGGCACCCGGATCGCCCCCAGCCGGGTGGCCAATGCCCGACCGGCCAACGGATCACTCTTCGCGACCGACGGCAAGCCGCATCCGCTTCAGGAAGCTCTCATGGTGGTGACCGGAGTCCTGGGCGTGCTGGCGTTCGTGACGGCGATGTTCCACAACCTGCACCTGATCAGCTCGTGGGCCGGGCTGATCGGCATCCTGACCGGCGCGTACGGCCAGTTCATCTCCAGGACCACCTGGCAGCGGTTCGGCCTGATCATGGGGCTGGGCGCATCCGCGGTGGGCTTCTACCTGGGTATGGCGCACGGCGGGCTCTTCGGCGGCGTCGTCACCTGACCGGCACAGCGCACGCGGACGCGGCGCCGGCCGCCTCGCTCGGTGTCCCACCGGGCGATCCCGCACAGGTGGTGCCCGGTCGGGTCCGGATGGGCCAGGCCGGGCACCCGTCGGTCACAGTAGGCTTCGGCGCGAGAGCCGGAGCCCCTGACCGATGGGGACACACCTGCCGAGGAGCGCCCCGCATGAGCCTGACCCTGAGGACCATCAGCCGAGAACAGCACCTGGCGTATATCCAGAGTCTGCCCTCGGCCAGTCATTGCCAGGTCCCGGCGTGGGCTGACGTGAAAACCGAATGGCGCTCCGAGAATCTGGGCTGGTTCGACAAGAACGGCGAGATGGTCGGCGCGGGCCTGGTGCTGTACCGCCAGCTCCCCAAGATCAAGCGCTACCTCGCCTACCTCCCCGAGGGCCCGGTCATCAACTGGTACGCCCCGAACCTGGACGAGTGGCTCCAGCCGATGCTCGCCCACCTGAAGCAGCAGGGTGCCTTCTCCGTGAAGATGGGCCCGCCCGTGGTCATCCGCCGCTGGGACTCGGCAGCCATCAAGTCCGGCATCCAGGACCCCGATGTGAAGCGGCTGCGTGATGTCGAGGCCAGCCACATCGAGCCCCGTGCCTTCGAGGTCTCCGACCGGCTGCGGAAGATGGGATGGCAGCAGGGCGAGGACGGCGGCGCCGGATTCGGTGACGTACAGCCCCGTTACGTCTTCCAGGTGCCCCTGGCCAACCGCTCCCTCGAAGACGTGCTCAAGGGCTTCAACCAGCTCTGGCGGCGCAACATCAAGAAGGCCGACAAGGCCGGGGTCGAGGTCGTCCAAGGCTCCTACGAGGACCTCGCCGAATGGCAGCGGCTCTACGAGATCACGGCCGTACGCGACCGGTTCCGGCCGCGCCCGCTGTCGTACTTCCAGCGCATGTGGTCGGTGCTCAACTCCGAGGACCCCAACCGCATGCGGCTGTACTTCGCCCGGCACAACGGTGTGAACCTGTCCGCGGCCACGATGCTCGTGGTCGGCGGGCACGTCTGGTACTCCTACGGCGCCTCGGACAACATCGGGCGCGAGGTCCGCCCCTCCAACGCGATGCAGTGGCGGATGCTCCGCGACTCCTACGCGATGGGAGCGACCGTCTACGACCTGCGAGGCATCAGCGACTCGCTGGACGAGACCGACCACCTCTTCGGCCTGATCCAGTTCAAGGTCGGCACCGGTGGCGAGGCCGTCGAGTACGTCGGTGAGTGGGACTTCCCCCTCAACAAGCTGCTGCACAAGGCGCTCGATATGTACATGTCGCGCCGCTGATCCCGTCCCGGTCACATCCATCAGCTCCTCTCCTCTCTCTCACTTACACCGCATCCACCAGAAAGGTTCCGGGCCGGCCATGGCGCTCTCCCTCTACGTCGACACCGCGCGCTGGCGGGCGCACCAGAAGTCGGTGCTGGACCAGTTCCCCGGTCTCGTGCCGGTCTGCAAGGGCAACGGCTACGGCTTCGGGCACGAGCGGCTGGCCGACGAGGCGATCCGTTTCGGCTCCGACACCCTCGCTGTCGGGACCACGTACGAGGCCGCTCACATCAAGGACTGGTTCAGCGGCGACCTGCTCGTGCTCACCCCCTTCCGACGGGGTGAGGAGCCGGTTCCGCTGCCCGACCGGGTGATCCGGTCCGTCTCCTCCGTGGACGGGGTACATGCCCTGGTGGGCGCGCGTGTGGTCATCGAGTGCATGAGCTCGATGAAGCGTCACGGGGTGAAGGAGGAGGAGCTCGGCCAGCTGCACGCGGCGATCGAGGACGTACGCCTCGAGGGCTTCGCCCTCCACCTGCCGCTCGACCGCACCGACGGTTCGGACGCGGTCGAGGAGGTCATCGGCTGGATGGACCGGCTGCGTGCCGCCCGGCTGCCGCTGCACACGATGTTCGTCAGTCATCTGCGGGCCGAGGAGCTGGCTCGGCTGCGTCAGCAGTTCCCGCAGACACGTTTCCGCGCCCGCATCGGCACCCGGCTCTGGCTCGGTGACCACGAGGCGACGGAGTACCGTGGCGCGGTCCTCGACGTCACGCGCGTGGTGAAGGGTGACCGGTTCGGCTACCGCCAGCAGAAGGCAGCGTCGGACGGCTGGCTGGTCGTCGTCGCCGGCGGTACCTCCCACGGCGTCGGCCTGGAGGCGCCGAAGGCCCTGCACGGCGTGATGCCGCGGGCAAAGGGCGTGGCGCGGGCCGGACTGGCCACCGTGAACCGCAACCTGTCACCGTTCGTCTGGGCAGGCAAGCAGCGCTGGTTCGCGGAGCCTCCGCACATGCAGGTGTCGATCCTCTTCGTGCCCTCGGACGCCCAGGAGCCGAGGGTCGGCGACGAACTGGTGGCCCATCTGCGCCACACGACCACCCAGTTCGACCGCCTCGTGGACCGGTAGGCCGGTATTCCGTCAGTCCGAGGCCACCCGGCTCGCAGCGCCCCACGTCACCCGCGGTCCCTCGACCGCGGGTGCCGTGTTCCGGTCGGCATGCTCCTGCATCTGCATCAGGGCCACCCGGTCCGGTGCCCCGTCGAGGACGCCGCCGGAGGGGTCGTCGGACCCGTCCTGCCGTACCGGGTCCTTGTCCGGCCTCAGGATGTCCCTGACGATCACCGCGCACAGGTAGAGGGTGCCCAGCAGGTGCAGGGCGATGGCGACCTGGTAGCCCTCCTGGGGCAGCCCTTGGTGCTTGTCCCCGCTCGTCGTGTAGGCGAGGTAGAACCAGATCCCCAGGAAGTAGGCGACCTCGCAGGCCTGCCAGACCAGGAAGTCCCGCCACCGGGGCCTGGCCAGGGCGGCGAGCGGGATCAGCCAGAGCACGTACTGCGGTGAGTACACCTTGTTGGTCAGGATGAACGCGGCCACCACCAGGAAGGCCAGCTGGGCGAAGCGCGGCCGGTGCCGGGCGGTCAGAGCCAGTCCTGCGATCCCTGCACAGAACAGGATCATCAGCAGCACCGAAGCGGTGTTCACCGTGGCCACGTCGATGGGCCGGCCGGTGCGCTGGGTGATGATCAGCCAGAAGGAGCCGTAGTCGATCTGTCGCTCCTGACTGAAGGTGTAGAACTTCTTCCACCCCTCCGGGGCGTAGATCATCACCGGCAGGTTCACCACCAGCCAGGCACCGGCGGCACCGAGGAGCGCCTTCCCGTACTCCTGCCACCTGCCCGCTCGCCAGCACAGCACCAGCAGGGGACCGAGGAGCAGCACAGGGTAGAGCTTCGCGGCGGTGGCCAGACCGATGAGGACGCCGAAAGCGAGGTTCCGGCCGCGGGACCACATCAGCATCGCCGCGGCGGTCAGCGCGACGGCGAGCAGGTCCCAGTTGATCGTCGCGGTGAGCGCGAGTGCGGGGGCGAGCGCGACCAGCAGGCCGTCCCAGGGGCGGCGCCGGTGGGTGCGGGCGACGCACACCGCGAGGATCACCGCGCAGATCATGAGCATGCCCGCGTTGACCATCCAGTACATCTGCTCACGCTGTTGCATGGGGTCCGACGAGGGAGTCAGCGTCAGCCAGGACGCGACCTGCATGAAGAGGCCGGTCAGGACGGGGTACTCGAGGTAGGACATGTCCCCGCTGAGGCGGTCGGCGTACGGCACGAGACCGTCGGCGAAACCCCGGCCGACGAAGAGGTGGGGGATGTCCGAATAGCAGGCGTGTGTGTACTGGGAGCTGGTGCCGCGGAACCAGGCCCAGTCGTAGCAGGGGATCTTCTGCACCATGCCGAGCGCGAACATCCCGATGGCCACCAGCGCGATGACACGCACCGGGGTGAGCGGGCTCGTTCCGAACCGCGCCCAGCGGCCGGCGGGACCGCCGATCAGCTCGCTGCCCGCCGCGGCGATCTCGTCCTGTCGCGTGGGCGGTACGACGGACGGCTCCTGGTGCACGCTCGTGTCTTCTGCGCTTGGCATGTCGCACATCCTGCCGTACGGGGCTGTGTGCGGGCGTGGCTCACGCCGGGACACACGGCAGGGGCCCGCCGGCACCTGCAAGAGGTGCCGGCGGGCCCCTGTGGCGTCAGGAAGGCGCCTGGCGAGGTCCGGACCGGAGCGCGACGCTGTCGACCGCTCCGGCCGCCCGGCGGCTAGGTGCCGCCGATGAAGCCCCCGCCCCCGTTGTCGTTGCCCTGCGTCTGACCGTCCGTCGTGCCGTCGGTCGTCCCGGAGTCGGTACCACCGTCCGTGGTCCCGGCATCGGTACCGCCGTCGGAGGATCCGTCGGTGGCCCCTCCGTTGTTGTTGCCGTTGCTGTTCCCACCGTTCTGGTTGTTCCTGCACTCCCAGTCGAGCGGCGCACACGTGTCGCTCGGCGTGGGGGTGGGGGAGGACGGCGTGGGCGTCGGAGATGCCGGCGGCTCGCTCGACTCCGTGGGGGACGGCGTGGGGCTCGGCGTCGGGCTGGGGCTGGCCGCGCCACCACCGTAGAGCGTGTCACCGATCGGTTCCGGCTTCGGGAAGGCCTCGACCTCGGTGCCGTCGACCGCCTGGACCATGTAGTCGTGCCAGATCTGCGCGGGGAACGAGGCACCGTGGATGCTCTTCTCCCCACCGGTGCCGTACATCTCGAGGAACTTGCGGTTCTTGTTCTTCTCGTTGTCGTCCATGCGGAACATGCTCACGGCGGTCGACAGCTGCCGGGTGTACCCGACGAACCAGGCCGACTTGTTGCCGTCCGTGGTACCCGTCTTGCCGGCCACGTCGCGTCCCGGGATCTTGGCGGGGGTACCCGTCCCTCGCTCGACGACGTTCTTCAGCACGTCGGTCACGTTGTCCGCGACAGCGCTGCTGAAGGCCGGCTTGGTGACCGACTCGTGCTGGTAGATGACGTTTCCGTCGTGCTTGACCTCGGTGACGGAGAACGGCTCCCGCTGCTTGCCACTGGTCGCGAAGGTGGCGTACGAGCCCGCCATCCGGATGGCGCTCGGGGAGGAGGTGCCGATGGAGAACGAGGGGACGCTCGCGTCCGCCATGTAGTCGTCGTCCCGCAGCCCCGCGGCGATCGCGGCCTGCTTCACCTTGTCCGTACCGACGTCCATTCCGAGCTGTACGTACGGAGAGTTGGCCGACTGCTGCATCGCGTAGCGGAGGTCGATGTCGCCGTAGCTGCGGTCACCGTCGTTGGTCTGCAGCCACTCCTTACCCTCCTTGTTCTGCCAGACCTCGCCGTTGTACAGATTGATCTTGAGCTTGTTGTCACCGTTGTAGACGCTCTTCGGCGATACGGGGGTGCGTTCCGACTCGCTCTGCTCGGGGCCGAGCTTGGGGTCACGCTTTCCGTATTCCATCGCGGCCGCCAGGACGAACGGCTTGAAGGTGGAGCCGACCTGGGCGCCCGTCGCGTCGGCGTTGTTGGTGTAGTGCTTCGTGGCGTCCTCTCCGCCGTACGTGGCGACGATGGCTCCCGTCTTGGTGTCCACGGACGCACCACCGAACTGGACGTGCGTGTCCAGATCAGGCCGCTTCTTCGGGTCGATCTTGGCCGCGCGTACCTTCGCGATCGACTTCTCGAGCTGCTGGACCTTCTTCTTGTTGAAGGTCGTGTGGATCTCGTAGCCGCCCTGGGCGAGTTCCTTCTCGGTCACGTTCTCCGTGTTGTGAGCGAGGAAGTACTTCGTAGCGAGGTCGACCAGGTAACCGGTCTGCCCACCGAGCTTGGCATCCTTCTTCGGCGGATCCGGCATGGGGAACTCGGTGTACTTCGCCCGCTCGGTCGCGCTGAGCCGGCCGTCCTTCACCTCTTCGTCGAGGATCCAGCGCCAGCGCTTCTCGGCGCGCTCACGGTTCTTCGCCGCAGTCGCATTCACCGGGTCGACCTCGGGAGCACCAGCGGGGTCGTAGTAGCTCGCGCCCTTGAGCAGGGTCGCCAGGAAGGCGCACTCGCTCGCGTTGAGTTTGGTGGCGTCCTTGCCGTAGTACGTGCGCGCCGCAGCCTGGAGGCCTGAGGCGCTCCGCCCGTAGTAGGAGACGTTGAGGTACCCCGCCATGACCTCGTCCTTGGGCACCGTCTCGCCGACCTTGAGCGTGATGAAGAGCTCCTTCACCTTCCGGCTCAACGTCTGCTCCTGCGAGAGGAACGAGTTCTTCACGTACTGCTGCGTGATCGTCGAACCACCCTGGGTCTCGCCTCCCAGCGCCATGTTGTAGAAGGCGCGGCCGATACCCATCGGGTCGATGCCACGGTCTTTCTCGAACGACTTGTTCTCGGCCGAGATGACGGCGTTCCGCATCTCCTTGGGAATCTGGGCGTAATCGAGCGACTGCCGGTTGACGGAACCGCCCGTGGCGACCATCTGCGTATCGTCGTCCCAGTAGTAGACGTTGTTCTGCGCGGTGGCGAGGTCCTTGGGCTCAGGCGGGACCACCAGCGCGTACGCGATACCGGCGGCGCCCATCATGACGCCCAGGAAGCCCAGGCACAGGCCGGAGACGAGCTTCCACGAGGGAACCCAGCGACGGAAGCCGTACTTGCCGGCCCGCGGGTAGTCGATGAAGCGCTTCTTGCCGGTGTCCGCGCGGCCGTGGCCCTCATGGCCGCCGGCGCCTCGTCGTCGGCCCCCTCCACGCTGCGCGGCGCGCCGGGCCTCTGCACGGCTGCCGTAGACCGGCTCATCGCCGTGCGATCCGGAGGGTGTTTCATTGGTAGCCCTACGTGACTGCGGGACTCGGCGTCCGGCAGATTGCTGGGCGGCTCGTCTGGCCGCTGCGCGCCCGCCACCTTGCGGTTGCGGCGCTTTGCGACGGTGCTCGCTCATCGAACGACTACTCCTCGGGCAGGCGAGAGCGCCTGGAAGCGGCAGTTGAGATCCGGTCCCCCCGAATTACGGACAAGCCCTGCGGAAGGCTCACCCGCGTTACATCCGGCAGTCCGCGAGTACTGACGCACGGTGGCGCCTCGCGGTTCCCGGTGGTCTGCATGCCGCACAGACTACGCACGGTCAAAAACCTCCAGGGACCGAAGTTCACCCCAAATTACGCAAGTCACTCCCTATGAATCGAGGATGTGACGCCGCTCACGAAACGCCCCCTTGTCGAACATCACGAGTCGATCTATCGTGCTGATGTATCGAGTCGATACATCAGCACGACATAAGGTGGGCCCGACGGCCCGCGGAAGCCGGGTCGAAGGAGGAGGCGAAGATGAGCAGACGCTCCGGCATCCTCGAATTCGCCGTGCTCGGCCTGCTCCGCGAGTCCCCCATGCACGGGTACGAGCTGCGGAAGCGTCTCAACACCTCGCTGGGAATCTTCCGGGCCTTCAGCTACGGCACCCTTTACCCCTGCCTCAAGACGCTGGTCGCCAACGGCTGGTTGATCGAGGAACCGGGGAGCGTTCCCGCCCCGCCGAGCAGCACGAGCCGTGGGGTCGCTCCCTCGTCCTCACTGGCCGGCCGCAGGGCGAAGATCGTCTACCGGTTGACGGCAGAAGGTAAGGAGCACTTCGAGGAACTGCTCTCGCACACCGGTCCTGATGCCTGGGAGGACGAGCACTTCGCTGCTCGTTTCGCCTTCTTCGGGCAGACGGAGCGCGATGTGCGTATGCGGGTCCTCGAAGGCCGCCGCAGCAGGCTGGAGGAGCGCCTCGAGAAGATGCGTGCCTCCCTCGCCCGCACCCGTGAACGACTCGACGATTACACGCTTGAGCTGCAGCGACACGGCATGGAGTCCGTGGAGCGCGAAGTGCGCTGGCTGAACGAGCTCATCGAGAGCGAGCGGTCGGGACGGGATCAGCGACGATCCTCGCCCGAGGGCTCCACTCAGCACGACACATCAGGAGAGACGGGCGGCCTGCCCCGGTACCGGGACGACACCCGGCCGGATCCGTCCGACGACACCAAGTGACACCCCCGGCGGCCCTCAGGGCGCCACGGGGCACACCGAGAACACACAGGGAGCAATCGGCATGGGTTCGGTTCGCGTAGCCATCGTCGGCGTGGGCAACTGCGCCGCCTCGCTGGTGCAGGGCGTCGAGTACTACAAGGACGCCGATCCGGCCGGCAAGGTGCCCGGTCTGATGCACGTCCAGTTCGGCGACTACCACGTGAGCGACGTCGAGTTCGTCGCCGCGTTCGACGTCGACGCGAAGAAGGTCGGTCTCGACCTCGCGGACGCGATCGGCGCCAGCGAGAACAACACCATCAAGATCGCTGACGTCCCGAGCACCGGCGTGACCGTTCAGCGCGGCCACACGCACGACGGACTGGGCAAGTACTACCGCGAGACGATCGAGGAGTCCGCGGACGCCCCGGTCGACGTCGTCCAGATCCTCAAGGACAAGCAGGTCGACGTCCTCGTCTGCTACCTGCCGGTCGGCTCCGAGGTCGCCGCCAAGTTCTACGCCCAGTGCGCGATCGACGCCAAGGTCGCCTTCGTCAACGCTCTCCCGGTCTTCATCGCCGGCACCAAGGAGTGGGCGGACAAGTTCACCGAGGCCGGAGTCCCGATCGTCGGTGACGACATCAAGTCCCAGGTCGGCGCCACCATCACGCACCGTGTGATGGCGAAGCTGTTCGAGGACCGCGGCGTCATCCTGGACCGCACCATGCAGCTGAACGTCGGCGGCAACATGGACTTCAAGAACATGCTCGAGCGTGAGCGCCTGGAGTCCAAGAAGATCTCCAAGACGCAGGCGGTCACCTCGCAGATCCGCGACCGCGAGCTCGGTGCGGACAACGTCCACATCGGCCCGTCGGACTACGTGGCCTGGCTGGACGACCGCAAGTGGGCGTACGTGCGCCTCGAGGGCCGCGCCTTCGGTGACGTCCCGCTGAACCTGGAGTACAAGCTCGAGGTCTGGGACTCCCCGAACTCCGCCGGTGTCATCATCGACGCGGTGCGCGCGGCGAAGATCGCCAAGGACCGCGGTATCGGCGGCCCGATCCTCTCGGCCTCCTCGTACTTCATGAAGTCCCCGCCGGTCCAGTACTTCGACGACGAGGCCCGTGCCAACGTCGAGAAGTTCATCGCCGGCGAAGTCGAGCGCTGATCCAGCCGCTCACTGTCGTAGTGACGCTTCACCCTGCGGGGGGTCCCTGGGCAATGCGCCCGGAGGCCCCCCGCGTGTGTGACCCTTGCACACATGCCTGTCGTACGTGATCTGGGCGTACTCCTGCGCCTTCGGAACTTCCGTCGCCTGCTGGCCGTACGACTCCTCTCCCAGTCGGCCGACGGCGTCTACCAGGTCGCGCTCGCCACCTACGTCGTCTTCTCGCCGGAGAACCAGACGACACCGGGAGCCATCGCCTCCGCGATGGCGGTGCTACTGCTCCCCTACTCCCTGATCGGCCCCTTCGCGGGGGTGCTGCTCGACCGCTGGGCACGCCGTCAGGTCTTCGTGTACGGGAACCTGCTCCGCGCCTCGCTCGCGTGCTGCACGGCCCTTCTGCTCCTGAGCTCCGTACCTGACTGGCTGTTCTACGCTTCCGCCCTCTGCGTAACCGCCGTCAACCGGTTCGTGCTGGCGGGCCTGTCGGCCGCCTTGCCCCGCGTAGTCGATTCCGAGCGGCTCGTCCTCGCCAACTCCATCTCCCCGACAGCGGGCACGCTCGCCGCCACCGCTGGTGGCGGACTGGCGCTGGCCGTCGGCCTGTTGACGGACGGATCCGACGCCGCAGTAGTCCTCCTCGGCGCACTCCTCTACCTGCTCTCGGCTCTGGTCTCCCTGAGCCTGCCCCGCCCTCTCCTCGGGCCCGATCTCGCCGAGCACCGTGTGCCGCTGTCGGAGGCGCTTTCCACCACCGCACGAGGTCTCGTCGCGGGCCTGCGTCACCTGGCCGAGCGCCGGGACGCGGCCTACGCGCTGGGTGCCATAACGGTGCTGCGTTTCTGCTACGGAGCGCTGACCGTGATGGTGCTGATGCTGTGCCGCTACGCCTGGTCGGACGGCGAATCCGACGGCTTGGCCCTCCTCGGCCTGGCCCTCGGCGCCTCTGCGGCGGGGTACTTCGTGGCGGCCCTGGCCTCTCCCTGGGCCGTCGGCCGCTTGGGGCGTTACGGATGGCTGGCACTCTGCTCCGGGGCAGCGGCCGTGCTGGAGCCGGCATTGGGGCTTCCGTTCGCCCCCGTCCCCATGCTCGCTGCCGCCTTCGTCCTCGGGCTCGTAACCCAGGGCGCCAAGATCGCGACGGACACCGAGGTACAGACCTCCGTGGACGACGCCTACCGCGGCCGCGTCTTCTCTCTGTACGACGTGCTCTTCAACGTCGCCTTCGTGGCCGCCGCCGCCATGGCCGCCTTGGTGCTCCCCTCCGACGGCAGGTCCGTCGTCGTGGTCGGCACCGTGGCCGTTCTCTATGCACTGGTGTCGGCGGCGATGCTCCGTCGTCGGCGGACAAGTGCACGCCTTCCGCGAACCGGCGTCAAAGAGTGACCGGCGCCAAAGAGTGAGAGGTGCTGTTTCACGTGAAACAGCACCTCTCACGGTCTTCCGCATCGAGGCCTCCCGGGTGATGTTTCACGTGAAACATCACCCGGTTCCCTCAGCCACAGACCTGCACCCAGACCCTGGGGGTCACTCCTGCGCGGCCCACCAGTCCTTGAGGGCAGCGATCGCGGCATCCCGCTCCAGCGGACCGTTCTCCAGACGGAGCTCCATCAGAAACGCGTAGGCCTTCCCGATCACGGGGCCCGGGCCCACACCGAGGATCTGCATGATCTCGTTGCCGTCCAGGTCAGGCCGGATGGCGTCCAGCTCTTCCTGCTCCTGCAGCTGCGCGATGCGCTCCTCGAGGCTGTCGTAGGTGCGCGACAGAGCATTCGCCTTGCGCTTGTTCCGCGTCGTGCAGTCGGAACGCGTCAGCTTGTGCAGCCGGTCCAGCAGGGGCCCCGCGTCCCGGACGTACCTGCGCACGGCGGAGTCGGTCCATTCGCCGTCGCCGTAGCCGTGGAAGCGCAGATGCAGCTCCACCAGCTTCGAGACGTCCTTGATCATCTCGTTGGAGTACTTCAGCTCGGCCATGCGCTTCCGGGCCATCTTCGCGCCGACCACTTCGTGGTGGTGAAACGAGACGCGGCCGTCCTTCTCGAAGCGGCGCGTCCTCGGCTTGCCGACGTCGTGGAGCAGGGCAGCCAGACGCAGCACCAGGTCCGGTCCGTCCTGCTCCAGGTCGATGGCCTGCTCAAGAACAGTCAGCGAGTGCTCGTAGACATCCTTGTGGCGATGATGCTCATCACGCTCCAACCGCAGCGCGGGAAGCTCGGGCAGCACCCGGTCGGCCAGGCCTGTGTCGACGAGAAGCCCGAGTCCCTTGCGGGGGTGGTTGGAGAGCAGAAGCTTGTTGAGTTCCTCACGGACTCGCTCTGCCGAGACGATCTCGATACGTCCAGCCATGTCCGTCATGGCCTTTACGACGTCGGGAGCGACCTCGAAGTTCAGCTGGGCTGCGAACCTAGCGGCACGGAGCATGCGCAGCGGGTCGTCGGAGAAGGATTCCTCGGGCGTGCCCGGTGTCCGCAGCACACGCTGTGCAAGGTCGTCGCGCCCTCCGTGAGGGTCGATGAACTCGATCTGTGGCAGCGCGACAGCCATCGCGTTGACCGTGAAGTCGCGGCGCACGAGATCTTCCTCGATCGAGTCGCCGTAGGACACCTCGGGCTTACGCGAGGTCCGGTCGTAGGCCTCCGACCGGTAGGTGGTGACCTCGATCTGGTAGCCGTCCTTCTGCGAGCCGACGGTACCGAAGGCGATGCCGACCTCCCAGACCGAGTCGGCCCACGGCCGGACGATCTTCAGCACGTCCTCAGGCCGGGCATCGGTGGTGAAGTCCAGGTCGTTCCCGAGCCTGCCGAGCAGCGCATCCCGGACGGAACCCCCTACCAGAGCAAGACCGAATCCCGCCTTCTGGAATCTGCGGGCGAGATCGTCGGCGACAGGAGACACCTGCAACAGTTCACTGACTGCGCGATGCTGCACCTGGCTCAGTTCACGGGGGCTGTCTTCGTTGGCGTTCGGCACAACAGAAAAGGGTACGTGCCCCGACCGGCCCCGGCGTCATCGTTTCCCGAGGCCCTGCGAGACTCTCCCGATCATGTGGCACGGTCCGCGGCACTCAGCCGTCGGGCACATCGTTACCATGCGGGGACGCAGAGACCGGCAGGACCGGCACCAGCCGACGACGACGAGGGACGGATACGCGTGGCCGAGGCGGCAGACTTTCAGGGGATGAATCCCTCCCCTGCCCGCCGGTGGCTCCGGCGCACAGCCTCCCTCATCTTCGGGGCACCGCTGATCGCCGGCCTACTGGCCGGTCCCTCAGTGTCCTCGGCGCAGGCCGAAGAAACGACGAAGGCACCCACCGGGTCCCGCACGGTCGATGTGTCCCTGGACACGCTCGCCCCCAGCGCGCCGGTCGAAGGCGACACACTCACCGTCTCCGGAACTCTGACCAACAGGGGGAGCAAGGCTGTCTCGGACGCCGAGGTCGATCTGCGAGTCGGCCCGCGGCTCTCCGGGAGGGGCCAGGTCGATGAGGCGGCCAAGCGCACCGGGTACCAGCCGGGCAGTGACCCGGCCAGGCTCGGCGACCCCTACACGGTGAAGGTCCCCAAGCTCGCCCCCGGTGTCAGTCAGGACTTCACCCTTGCTGTACCGGTCGACAAGCTCGACCTGGGCGCCGAGGGTGTGTATCAGCTCGGGGTGTCGCTCACGGGCCATACCTCGGACTACGCCTACGACCAGGTGCTGGGCATTCAGCGGACCTTCCTCCCCTGGCAGCCGGAGGACACCGAGAGCAAGACCAAGCTCACGTACCTGTGGCCGCTCATCGCGTCCGCGCACGTCACCGCCGAGACCGGCTCCGACGAGCAGCAGACGCCGGTATTCGCGAACGACGATCTGGCACTCGAACTCGCTCCGGGCGGCCGCCTGGAGCAGATGGTCTCGCTGGGGCGTCAGCTGCCCGTGACCTGGGTGATCGACCCGGATCTTCTCGCTTCGGTCGACGCGATGACGAAGAACTACCGCGTCAAGGTCGGTGACACCACGGTTGCGGGGAAGAACCAGGCCATTGCCAAGAAGTGGCTCTCGGACCTGCAAGCGGCGGTGAAGGACCGGAAGGTGGTGGCCCTGCCGTTCGCCGACCCCGACCTCGCATCGATCGCCCATCGAGGAAAGAACGTGCCGGGCGCCCTCGGCCATCTGCAGACCGCCACGGAGGTAGCCGCCACCACGGTGGAGACCGTTCTCCATGTGAAGCCGTCGACGGACTTCGCGTGGCCGGTGGACGGCGCCGTCGATCCCTCCGTGGTAGACGTCGCCACCTCCGCCGGCGCGCACAAGGTGATCGCCCGCAGCGACAGCCTCAAGGACACCGGTGGGCTGCCCTACACGCCGACATCTGCCCGGCCGATCGGTGGCGGCACCACCGCCGTCGTTTCGGATTACCGGCTCTCCACCGCATTCACCGGAGACATGTCCAAGGCAGGGGCCTCCACCCTCGCCGTCCAGAAGTTCCTGGCACAGACCCTGACCCTGACCGAGCAGGCGCCCGACAAAGAACGCAGCATCGTCGTCGCGCCTCAGCGGACTCCCACCGCGGCCCAGGCCCAGAGCATGGCGCGTGCTCTGCGGGCGCTCAGCACGGAACACTGGACGCAGCCGATCGACCTGACGGAGGCGGCGGAGCAGAAGCCCGACTCAGGGGCCACCACGAAGGTGCCCGGTGCGTCCCGGTACCCGAAGCGGCTGCGTAGCCAGGAGCTGCCCACCCAGGCGTTCCAGGACATCAGGACGACTCAGGACTCCCTCGACAGCTTCCAGGTGATCCTGACCCAGCCCGACCGAGTCGTGACGCCTTTCGGGAACGCGATCAATCGCGCGGTGTCGACCTCATGGCGAGGGAAGGCGCTGGAAGCCCAGCAGTACCGAGACTCGGTCCGCACCTATCTGCAGGGCCTCTCCAACGAGGTCCAGCTGATCACCAAGTCGGACGTGACCCTGTCCGGCCGCAGCGCGACCATTCCTGTGACCGTGCAGAACAAGTTGGTCCAGGGTGTCGATCATCTGGTGCTCCGTCTGACCTCGGGCAATGCCACCCGCCTCAAGCTCGACGACGGCAAGGCCGTCGCCGAGCAGCCCGTCGAGATCGCCGGCGGACACAGCCAGTCCGTGAAGTTCGACGCCTCGGCGAACGCCAACGGACAGGCTCAGATCAAGGCTCGGCTCTTCACCGCGGACGGAGTTCCGTACGGTGAGGAAATGACCTTCACCGTGAAGGCGTCCGAGGTGACACCCACGGTGCTCCTGGTGATCGCGGGTGGACTTCTGCTGCTGGTGCTGGCGGGCATCAGGATGTACACCCATCGCAAGCGCACCGCTGCCGGCGGGCCGGCGGAGGGCAACGGCGGTGAACCCGAGCAGCCGAGTGACCCGACGCCGGACACCGGTCCGGAAAGCGGTGACCCTTCGGTTCCGAGTGAGAAAGTGGACCGTTGAGCGATGTCTGTCGGGGCCTGTCGGCCGGGGACAATGAGGTGGGGTTTCGATGAACGCGCCGTACGACGGTGACCGCGGCCAGGGCGTCGGCGGGGACGGGTGGTCCAGCGATCCGCCTGTGCCACCCGGCGCCGGCCAGGCCGGGTACGAGCCTGACCCCTACCTTCAGCACGCGTACGATCACGATCCGTACCGATCCCAGGATCTGGCCGCGCAGGATCCGGTGGCAGAGGCGCTCTACGACCGCGCCTCGCACCCTCCACCCCCTCCGGGCACCTATCAGGAGCCGCAGGGGCTGTACCAGCAGCCTCCCGCAGCCCAGCACGCCCCCGACCCCCGCATCTGGGCTCAGACGCCGCCACCGGAGCCGGCAGGCCCTTCCCGGCACCTTCCCTACGGGGACGACGCCGGTACCACCCAGTACGTCGGCGTGGACGACCTGGTCTCGCAGGCAGCGGACGACCGTGGCGAACAGGACGCCTTCGCCCACCTCTTCCGTGACCAGGAGGGCTCCGGCAGGACTCCCGGACCGGCCGCCGAAGCCGCTCCGGCGCCGGCTCCCGCCCCTCCGAAGTCGGGTGGCAAGGCCGCCGGGATACTGAAGTCCAGCGCTCTGATGGCGGCGGGCACCCTGGTCTCCCGGCTCACCGGCTTCGTCCGCAGCCTGGTGATCACTGCGGCACTGGGCGCCGCGGTACTCGGTGACAGCTTCACCATCGCGTACACCCTGCCGACGATGATCTACATCCTCACCGTCGGCGGCGGGCTGAACTCGGTGTTCGTCCCGCAGCTCGTCCGGTCGATGAAGGACGACGAGGACGGCGGCGAGGCATACGCGAACAGGCTGCTGACGCTGGTCATGGTCGCGCTCGGCGTGATCGTCGCGATCGCCGTTTTCGCAGCGCCGCAACTGGTCCACCTCATGTCGAGCACCATCGCGAACAAGCCCGCGGCCGACACCGTGGCCGTGACCTTCGCCCGTTACTGCCTGCCGACCATCTTCTTCATGGGCATCCATGTGGTGATGGGCCAGATCCTGAACGCCCGTGGAAAGTTCGGCGCGATGATGTGGACTCCGGTCCTCAACAACATCGTGATGATCTTCACGTTCGGCCTCTTCATCTGGGTCTACGGCACCTCGGCCGAGTCCCAGATGGGTGTCGAGACGATCCCGCCGGAGGGCGTGCGGCTGCTGGGAATCGGCACGCTGCTCGGTCTGGTGGTGCAGGCCTTGGCGATGATCCCGTACCTGCGCGAAGCAGGGTTCCGATTCCGCCCGCGCTTCGACTGGCGGGGCCACGGGCTCGGAAAAACGGTCCGGCTCGCGAAGTGGACGGTCCTGTTCGTCCTCGCCAACCAGGCAGGCGTGCTGGTCGTCACCCAGCTGGCTACCTCGGCGGGCGAGCTTTCCGACCGGAACGGCGCGGGCTTCCTGGCCTACTCGAACGCTCAGCTGATCTGGGGCATGCCCCAGGCGATCATCACCGTGTCGGTCATGGCCGCCCTGCTGCCGCGCATCTCCCGCGCCGCGCACGACAACGACCCCGGTGCGGTCCGGGACGACATCTCCCAGGGTCTGCGCAACTCGGCCGTGGCCATCGTCCCGGTCGCATTCACCTTCCTGGCCCTCGGTCTGCCGATGTGCACCCTGCTCTACGCCTCCAGCGGCACTGAGGCCGCGCGGTCCATGGGCTTCATCCTCATGGCGTTCGGCCTCGGGCTGATCCCGTACTCCGTGCAGTACGTCGTCCTGCGCGGTTTCTACGCGTACGAGGACACCCGCACGCCCTTCTACAACACGGTCATCGTCGCAGCGGTCAATGCTGCGGCCTCCGCCCTCTGCTACGTGATTCTTCCGGCACAGTGGGCAGTCGTCGGGATGGCGGCTTCCTACGGTCTGGCCTACGCGGTGGGTGTCGGTATCGCATGGCGACGGCTGAGAAACCGCCTCGGCGGAGATCTCGACGGAGCCCGTGTGGTCCGCACCTACGCCCGGCTCTGCCTGGCAGCGGTCCCCGCAGCGGCGATCGGCGGCGCTGTGGGCTTCGCTCTACTCAAGGCGCTCGGCGATGGGGCGGGAGGATCCGTCGTGGCACTGGTCTGTGGCAGCGTCGTCCTGCTGGGCATCTTCTTCGTCGCAGCGAAGAAGATGCGTATCGAAGAGCTCAACGGCATGGTCGGCATGGTCCGTGGTCGTCTCGGACGCTGAACAACGCTCCGAGCCGCACAACCATCGCTGGACACCGCGTGTCGTGCATAGCGCCGGAGTGTGGGCACAATTGGCGTGACTGTGCAGAGCTGGCTGGCATCGCGCAACGGATGGGGAGGCAGGAACGACGGTGGCGGAACGTAGCACGGCTGCTGTCGACGTGGCCGACAACAGCGGCGACGAGCCGCTGACCGCCAAGGCGGACGCGGCCACGACCGACGGGACGGCAGAAACCCCGGATGCTGAGGGCTCAGGCAGCAACGAGGCAGGCCAGGACGCCTCCGGTACTGTCCCGGCCTCTCCCGACCTGCACAGCGGTCACAAGCTGGCCAGACGCTATCGCCTTGAGGAGTGCGTCACCCGACTGGACGGATTCAGCAGCTGGCGTGCCGTCGACGAGAAGTTGCGGCGCGCGGTCGGTGTCCATCTGCTGACCGCCGATCACCCCCGCGCACGCTCGGTGCTGGCCGCCGCCCGTTCCTCGGCCCTGCTCGGTGATCCGCGCTTCGTCCAGGTCCTGGACGCCGTCGAGGAGGACGACCTCGTCTACGTCGTCCACGAATGGCTCCCCGATGCCACCGAGCTGACGGCTCTGCTCGCCGCAGGCCCGCTGGAAGCCCACGACGCCTACCAGTTGGTCAGCCAGATCTCCCAGGCGATGGCTGCCGCCCACCGTGAAGGGCTGGCGCACCTGCGCCTCACTCCGGGTGCTGTCCTGCGGAGCTCGACGGGCCAGTACCGGATCCGTGGTCTGGCTGTGAACGCCGCTCTCCGCGGCATCACGGCCGACCAGCCGCAGCGCACGGACACCGAAGCGATCGGCGCTCTCCTCTACGCGGCACTGACGCGGCGCTGGCCCTACGAGAGCGACGCCTACGGTCTGACCGGGCTCCCCAAGGACCTCGGCCTGATCCCCCCGGACCAGGTGAGGGCAGGCGTCCACCGCGGTCTCTCCGAACTCGCCATGCGGGCCCTTGCCAACGACGGCGCCACCGCGTCGCGCCAGGAACAGCCGTGCACCACACCGGACGAGCTCGCGAAGGCCGTCGCGGCGATGCCGCGCATCCTTCCTCCTGAGCCCGCCTACAGCGCACCTCCCGAGTACCAGCGCACGACCTACCAGCAAGGCACCTACGGCCGCCCGTCGACTCGACCTGCCTCAGCCACCCAGCCGGTCATCACGGCCCCGCCGGCGCCGCTCCAGAGCCGTACCGGGAAGGTCCTGAAGTGGGCGGTGTCCGCACTGCTCATCGCCGCTCTCGGCCTGGGCAGTTGGCAGCTGGCCGAGACGGTCCTTGACCGGAGCCACGACTCCGGGGAACCGACGCCGACCCGGACGAGCACCGAGGAGAAGGGCGAGCACAACAACAACGCCGTCGAGCCGAGCAAGCCCGTCTCCATCGTGGGTGCGCAGGACTACGACCCGCTCGGCTCCGACGGGTCCGAGAAGCCCGCCTCCATAAAGAACGTCTACGACGGGGACGCGAGCTCGTACTGGAACACGGACGGCTACTTCAGCGCCGATTTCGGACGGCTCAAGGAAGGCGTCGGTGTCGTGCTCGACCTCGGCAAGGTGCAGCGGGTGGGCAACGTCGAGGTGTCCTTCCTCGGCGGCACCACCTCGGTCGAGCTGAAGGCCACAACGGACTCGTCGGTGCCGCAGATGCCCAACGGATTCACGGACGTCGCCGAAGGATCCGGAACGAAGGTGTCCCTCAAGCCCGACAAGCCCGTGCAGGCGCGGTACCTTCTGGTCTGGTTGACGAAGCTGCCGCCGAGTGACTCCGGCAACTACCGGGGCAAGATCTCGGACATCAAGGTCACCAGCTGACGGCCTCGGGGCACCAGCCGGCTGACGGCACCAGGGGAGGGGGCTCACCGTTGGACGACGCCAGATTCGCCGACATCAACGACCAGGATCTTCTGGCCCAGCACGTCGGAGGCGATCCGGATGCCTTCGGTGAGCTCGTCCGACGGCATCGTGACCGGCTGTGGGCGGTCGCCCTTCGTACGCTCGGCGACCGCGAAGAGGCAGCCGATGCTGTGCAGGACGCGTTGATCTCAGCCTTCCGCGCGGCCCACACCTTCCGTGGTCAGTCGGCTGTCACCACATGGCTGCACCGGATCACCGTCAATGCCTGCCTCGACCGGGCCAGAAAGGCAGCCTCCCGCAGAACCGCTCCGGTCGACGACGCCGAGCGGCTCGATCAGCTCATGGACCCTCACGAATCAGCCGAGGCTCCAGCCGAACGGCAGGACCTGCACCGCGAACTTCTGGCGGCACTCTCCACTCTTCCCGCGGAACAGCGTGCCGCCCTGGTCCTCGTCGACATGCAGGCTTACCCCGTGGCGGAGGCCGCCCGAATCCTCGACGTGCCCGCAGGCACGGTGAAGAGCCGCTGCGCACGCGGTCGGGCGAAGCTACTTCCTCTCCTGACGCATCTCCGCAGCAGAAACGCGGGGGGCGGGAACGAGCCCGGCGAGGGCGGCTCCGACGAGGGGAACCGCACGCGGCGCGCATCCGTCCCACCGCCGTCACGACCAAAAGACTCAGGCTTCGGCGATCCTGCCGCGATCAAGGGTGGAGGTGGGCTCGCATGACATCGGCCGACACGGCTCAGCACCCCGACGTCTCGGAAATCTCCGAGCTCATCGAGGGGCTTCTGGCTCCTTCGCGTGAGGGAGCGGTCCGACGCCACATCGCCACCTGCGAAGAATGTGGTGAGGTCCACGCGTCCCTGGAGGAGATCCGCTCCCTGCTCGGCGACACGGCCTCGCATGAACCCATGCCGGTCGACATCGCTGATCGTATCGACGCAGCGCTCGCTGCAGAGGCAGCAGCCACTGGCGTGACGTCCACGCCCTCAGTTTCACGTGAAACATACCGAGGCCAGGAAGCCTCGACTGCCGATCGCCCGGGGGGCCGGCCTCGCGGGGCAACGGGCCCAGGACGAATTCCCGCAGGGCGGCGCCGACGGCGCACGGTCATCCTCGGAACCGCCTTCGGCGCGGCCGCTGTCGGGATGAGCGTTCTCCTCCTTCAGCCCTTCCAGTCGTCTCATAGTTCGTCGAGCTCGGCAGCCGACCAGGGAGTCAGCGCCGACAAGAGGAGCGCGAGCGATTACGCGGACGGCTCGCTGGAAGGGCGCGTGCACTCATTGCTGGGAGGGAAGGAGGCTTCCGAGCCTGCTGGGCACGACACTCGAACCCCCTCTCTGAAGACGAAATCCTCCCCGGATCTCGCCTCCCCTGAAAACGCCTCGCCCCCAGCCCCTCTCAACGCACCTGCCGTCGATGTTCCGCCCTGCGTACAGAAGGGCACAGGGCGGAACGCTCCCGCGCTGGCTCTGGAACAGGGCAGATTCAACGGCACGGCCGCATTCCTCGTCATCCTGCCGCACACCACCGACTCGGCCCGCGTGGAGGCCTACGTGGTCGACGCGGCGTGTGTGTCCTCGGCCACGGCCAAGGGTCGTCTCCTGCTCACGCACTCCTACACCCGTCCCTGACACCCCGGACCGGATCCGCGCGGGCATTTCGGGAATGCATGCCCCGTAGGATCCGTTGGGTGGGGTGAGAGTCGTGGAACCGACCCCAGTAGGCAGTAGGCAGTCTGCAGAGACGAGGAAGAACCCGTGAGCGACGTCCGTAATGTGATCATCATCGGCTCCGGGCCGGCCGGTTACACCGCAGCCCTGTACACCGCTCGCGCGTCGCTGAAGCCGCTGGTGTTCGAGGGTGCGGTCACCGCCGGCGGTGCGCTGATGAACACCACCGACGTGGAGAACTTCCCGGGCTTCCAGGACGGAATCATGGGCCCCGAGCTCATGGACAACATGCGCGCCCAGGCCGAGCGGTTCGGCGCTGAGCTCATCCCGGACGATGTGGTTTCCGTCGATCTCACCGGGGACGTCAAGACGGTCACGGACACCGCGGGCACCGTGCACCGGGCCAAGGCGGTCATCGTCACCACCGGGTCGCAGCACCGCAAGCTCGGGCTCCCCAACGAGGACGCTCTCTCCGGACGCGGTGTCTCCTGGTGCGCGACCTGTGACGGGTTCTTCTTCAAGGACCAGGACATCGCCGTGGTCGGAGGCGGTGACACCGCAATGGAGGAGGCGACCTTCCTCTCCCGGTTCGCCAAGTCCGTCACCATCGTCCACCGCCGTGACTCCCTGCGTGCCTCGAAGGCCATGCAGGAGCGCGCCTTCGCCGACCCCAAGATCAAGTTCGCCTGGGACAGCGAGGTCGCCACGGTCCACGGAGACCAGAAGCTCTCCAGCCTGACCCTGCGCAACACCAAGAACGGTGAGACTTCCGAGCTTCCGGTGACGGGCCTCTTCATCGCCGTCGGCCACGACCCGCGCACCGAGCTCTTCAAGGGCCAGCTCGACCTCGACGACGAGGGTTACCTCAAGGTCGAGGCGCCCTCCACGCGCACCAACCTGAAGGGTGTGTTCGGCGCCGGCGACGTTGTCGACCACACCTACCGGCAGGCCATCACCGCAGCCGGCACCGGCTGCTCCGCGGCTCTGGACGCGGAGCGCTTCCTGGCCGCGCTCTCCGACGAGCAGCCCGCCGAGCCGGAGAAGACCCCCGCAGTCTGACCAGATCCCCCAAAACACACCCCGTACAGCTAAGGAGGCCGCCGTGGCCGGCGCGCTGAAGAACGTAACCGACGCTTCCTTCGAAGAGGACGTCCTGAAGAACGACAAGCCGGTACTGGTGGACTTCTGGGCCGCTTGGTGCGGACCGTGCCGTCAGATCGCTCCCTCGCTGGAAGCCATCGCGGCTGAGCACGGCGAGATCGAGATCGTCAAGCTGAACATCGACGAGAACCCGGCCACTGCGGCGAAGTACGGCGTGATGTCCATCCCCACGCTCAACGTCTACCAGGGTGGCGAGGTCGCCAAGACCATCGTCGGCGCCAAGCCGAAGGCTGCCATTCTCCGGGACCTCGAGGGCTTCATCGCTGAGAAGTAACACCCGACGGTTTCACGTGAAACGGGCCTACCCTCACCAAGGGTGGGCCCGTTCTCGTGTGCCGTTCTACTCCGAGACGGTCAGAGGGGCCTCAACGCGGGCTCCTTCTGAACCGCCCCCAGCAATCGGTCCAGCGCCAGCTCGACATCCTCCTTCCAGGAGAGCGTCGTGCGCAGCTCGAGCCGCAGCCGGGGATGTGTTGCGTGGGGACGCACCGTCTTGAACCCCACCGCGAGCAGATGCTCCGCAGGCAGCAGACACGCGGGCTCCTTCCAACGGGCGTCTCCGAATGTCTCGATCGCCTTGAAGCCCCGCCGCAACAAGTCCTTGGCCACTGTCTGCACCATCACCCTGCCCAGCCCCTGGCCCTGAAACTCCGGCACGATCAACGCGGTCATGAGCTGCACGGCGTCAGGGGAGACGGGACTGGTGGGAAAGGCCGTCGACCGAGGCACATACGCGGGCGGTGCGTACAGCACAAAGCCGGCAGGTACATCGTCGACGTAGACGACCCGTCCGCATGAGCCCCACTCCAGGAGCACTGCGGAGATCCAGGCTTCCTTCTCGAGCCCGGCTCTGCCGGCCTTTACCGCTGCTTTCCCGCTGACCGGATCAAGTTCCCAGAAGACACACGCCCGGCATCGCGCTGGGAGATCCGGAAGGTTGTCCAAGGTGAGCGGTACAAGCCGACGCCCCATGTAGGCGGTACCTCACTTCCTGCGCCCGCCACATCACGCGCGGCTGCCAGCGCACTCCGTTCTCGGAACAGGCTGCCGACAAATCCTCCGACAGCACCAAGCCCCAACCCGGCCGTCACCAGGTGGCTGCGATTCAGTGATCGCACTACCCCCGCCTCCTCTGAGGTGGATCACGGTGGTGGATACGCCATACCAGAACGCATCGTATCCACCCAGAGGTGATGGGGATACCGAGAGACGGCAAAGGGCGGGCCGAGTTCCGGGAAGTTCTCCGGAAACTCGGCCCGCCCTCAGCGCTGGTGGACTCAGGCTTCGTCGGTCTCGTCCTGCTCCTCTTCGAGGCTGCGCTCCAACACCCGTCCCTCACCAGGAGCAAGGCTGCCGAGGATGCGGTCCAAATCCTCCATCGAAGCGAACTCGACGACGATCTTTCCCTTCTTCTGGCCCAAGTCGACCTTCACTCGCGTCTCGAAGCGATCAGAGAGACGCGAAGCGAGATCGGTCAATGCCGGAGAAACCCGGCCGCCCGCCCTGGGGCCTCGGGGCTTCGCCGAACTCGTGGGCTCGGACCCGAGAAGATTCACGATCTCCTCGACGGCACGCACCGACAGGCCCTCGGCCACGATCCGGTGGGCAAGCCTGTCCTGCTCCTCCGAGTCGTCCACCGAGAGCAGGGCACGCGCGTGCCCTGCTGAGAGCACTCCGGCCGCGACCCTGCGCTGCACCGGCGGGGAGAGCCGCAGCAGACGGAGCGTGTTCGACACCTGGGGACGGGACCGCCCGATCCGGTCCGCCAGCTGGTCATGAGTGCACTTGAAGTCCTTCAGCAGCTGGTCGTAAGCCGCCGCCTCCTCCAAGGGGTTCAGTTGTGCGCGGTGCAGGTTCTCCAGAAGGGCGTCCAGGAGCAGCTTCTCGTCGTCCGTCGCCCGGACGATGGCGGGGATCCGCTCCAGGCCCGCCTCGCCGCACGCCCTCCACCGTCGCTCACCCATGATGAGCTCGTAGCGGCTGTCAGCGACCTTGCGCACGACAACCGGCTGGAGCAGTCCGACCTCCTTGATGGAGGTGACAAGCTCTGCCAGAGCGTCCTCGTCGAAGACCTCACGAGGCTGCTTCGGGTTCGGCGTGATCGATGCCAGAGGAATCTCGGCGAAGTACGCTCCAGCAGAATCCGACTGCCCTGTCGCGGCTCCCGGCTCCCCCACGGGCGAACTCGGCTCCGGGACCAAGGCACCGGCGGGGAGGGCGGCCAGCTTCGCGGCTGCCACCCCTCGCTCAGCGGTCATCACGGGTGATGCGGCCACCGGGTTCGCACCGGACGCCGGACCGGTGACCTGCTTCTCCTGCGGGGCTGCGGGGATCAGCGCACCGAGTCCACGCCCCAGCCCTCTACGACGCTCACTCACTGCATGCCCTCCGGATTGCTCTGCTGGCTGTTCTGGACACCTGTGTGGGCGGGTTCGCCCGCCATCGGTGCGTGCTGAGCCTCGTAGTGCACCCCTACGCCTCTCAGCGCGATCTCACGAGCCGCCTCAAGGTAGGACAGCGAACCGCTGGAGCCCGGATCGTACGTCAGGACGGTCTGTCCGTAGCTGGGCGCCTCCGAGATGCGTACGGAACGCGGAATGCTGGTTCGCAGCACCTCCTTGCCGAAGTGACTGCGCACCTCCTCAGCGACCTGGGACGCGAGCCTGGTCCGGCCGTCGTACATGGTGAGAAGAATCGTCGAGACGTGGAGGTCAGGGTTCAGGTGCCCTCGGACCAGATCGACGTTTCGCAGCAGCTGCCCCAGGCCCTCCAGCGCGTAGTACTCGCACTGGATCGGAATGAGTACCTCAGCTCCGGCAACAAGAGCGTTGACGGTGAGAAGACCGAGGGAGGGAGGGCAGTCGATAAGGATGTAGTCCAGCGGCTGGTCATACGCCTGGATCGCGCGCTGAAGCCTGCTCTCCCGCGCCACCAGCGACACCAGCTCGATCTCCGCACCGGCGAGATCAATGGTCGCGGGGGCACAGAAGAGACCCTCTACATCAGGGACCGGCTGTACGACCTCGGAGAGCGGCATGCTCTCCACCAGAACGTCGTAGATGGAGGGAACCTCGGCGTGGTGATCGATCCCCAGCGCCGTCGAGGCATTGCCCTGCGGGTCGAGGTCGACCACCAGAACACGCGCACCGTGGAGCGCGAGCGATGCGGCAATGTTGACCGTCGAGGTCGTCTTCCCCACGCCACCCTTCTGGTTGGCTACGATCATGACCCGTGTCCGGTCTGGTCGTGGCAGCCCCTCGCCGGCACGGCCGAGGGCCTCGACCGCCAGCTGAGCCGCACGGCCAATGGGTGTGTCGTCCATCGGCGGCGGTGTTTCACGTGAAACACCGTCCCCCAGGGACTCGGTACGGGGACCGGGGACCGGATCGGTCATCGGTCCCGCGATGTTGGCGTCGGACCGCAAGGATTCACTCTCCTCGACTTCAGGCTCGCAATGAACAGAGCCTGCCATGCTTTCGGGGTCGCGAACCAGCGAGGCCGACTCTTCTGTGGATGAATCCGGTTCTGTGGACAACTCGGCAGCCCTTACGGGCCTACGGTCGCGCGGCGCGGCAGCCGCACGACCGCGACCGATAATTCCCTGCAGCAGAGAGCGACGTTTCACGTGAAACACGATGCCCGTGCAGTACAGCGGGCGACTTCCGACACTCCGCACGAGGCGCATATCGCTGCTTGCATGGAGCATCTTCACGAAGAGCTACCAAATACAGCAGAAGCACACAAAGCGTGAGTCGAGCTTCGCTCGGAACCTTCTCTAACGGCGACGCCGCGCCCGTCCCGTCCTTGCCGCCTTGGCGCGCTTTGCGGCGAACCTCACACCGCCAGGGCTCTCCCCGGCGACCACCCGCACCACCGTGGACGCCGGATCCACCAAGCCCTCACCGACGTGCAGCACCTCGGTATCCACCACCCCGAGCTTGTTGAGAGCTGCACGCGCCCCCTGGATCTCCTCCTCGGCCGTGCCTCCCTTCAAGGCCAGCATCTCGCCGTACGGGCGCAGCAGGGGCACGCCCCATCCGGCGAGCCGGTCCAGCGGAGCGACAGCACGGGCCGTGACGACGTGTACGGGCTGCAGCGTGCCGAGTACCTCTTCAGCCCGTCCGCGAACGACCGTCACGTGGTCGAGGCCCAGAAGTTCAACGACTTCCTGAAGGAAGTTCGTACGACGAAGCAGGGGCTCGAGCAGAGTGATCTTCAGGTCCGGGCGCACCAGCGCGAGGGGAATGCCCGGAAGTCCGGCCCCCGATCCGACGTCGCACACCGTGACGCCCTGAGGAACCACCTCGGAGAGCACGGCGCAGTTCAGCAGGTGGCGTTCCCACAGACGAGGCACCTCACGAGGGCCGATCAGCCCTCGTTTGACGCCCGCGTCCGCGAGCAGTTCCGCGTACCTGACAGCCTCGGGGAGGAACTCACCGAATACCGCCTGCGCCTCCTTGGGCGCCTGAGGGAGCTCTGCTTCCTCCGTCACGGGGACCGTCCTTCCGTACCGCACTAGCACGCTGACATTCAGGCTGACAAAGATCGGCCCCGCCTGCGAACAGACGGGGCCGACAGTACAAGGTCCGGTCAGGCCGGCAGGACGACGACGAAGCGCTGCGGCTCCTCGCCCTCGGACTCGCTGCGCAGACCTGCTGCCGCGATCGCGTCGTGCACGACCTTGCGCTCGAACGGGGTCATCGGCTCCAGCTTCACCGGCTCACCGGAGCTCTTGACCTCATCCGCGGCCTTGGCACCCAGGGCCGCCAGGACTTCACGCTTCTTGGCGCGGAAGCCGGCGATGTCCAGCATCAGCCGACTCCGGTCGCCGGTCTCACGGTGAACGGCGAGGCGCGTGAGCTCCTGAAGGGCCTCGAGCACCTCACCGTCGCGGCCCACAAGCTTCTGCAGGTCGCGCCCCGAGTCGCTGATGATCGAGACCGCGGCCCGGTCCGCCTCCACGTCCATGTCGATGTCGCCGTCGAGATCGGCGATGTCGAGCAGGCCTTCGAGGTAGTCAGCCGCGATCTCACCCTCCTGTTCGAGGCGGGTAAGAGTGTCGCTGCCCTCAGCGGCCGTGGTGGTGGTGCCTTCCGTCACGGATGGACTCCTTCTTACTTCTTGGACGGGTGCTTGGGCCGCTGCGGGCCCTTGCGCTGTCCGGACTTGGCTTGGCGTGAGGAGCCGGACGCCGCGGGCTTGGCTGCGGTCCTCGGCTTGTCGTCCTGCGTTGCGTCCTGCTTCTCCAACGAGGTCTTGGGCTCGGCCGAGTCCTTCACCCCGCCCTGGTGTGCGGCAGTGGTGTGACGCTTCGCCTTCGTCTGGCGCTTGGGCTGCTGGCGCTTGGGGGCCGTGCCGCCCTCCGCCTCGAGGACAGCGGCTTCGCTCTTCGTCACCGTGCCGTCCTCCTGGGCGGCGAGGCCCAGCTTGCCCAGACCGGTGATGAACTTGCGCTCGATGTCGTTGCGGTCGGTTCCCTTGGCGACGATCCGCTTCACGGTGTTACGCCGCGTCCTGCCGCGGACCTCGCCATGCGCGGTCACGCTCTTCAGAAGCCGGCCGAGGTACTGGTCCTGCGCCTTGCTGCCCGGGGTGGGGTTCTGGTTGATCACGTACATCTGCTGACCCATGGTCCAGACGTTGGTGGTCAGCCAGTACACGAGGACACCGACGGGGAAGTTGATACCCATGACGGCGAAGATCACAGGGAAGATGTACATCAGCATCTTCTGCTGCTGCATGTACGGGGTCTTCACGGTGAGGTCCACGTTCTTCGTCATCAGCTGGCGCTGGGTGAAGAACTGGGAGGCGGACATCATCACGATCATGATCGCGGTGACGACCCGGACGTCGGTCAGCGAGGCGCCGAGCGCCGACACCTTCTCCTCGCTGTCCATGAACTTCGCGGCCAGCGGAGCACCGAAGATGTGCGCCTGACGGGCGCTGTCCAGCAGCGGCTGGTCGATGACACCGATGGTCTTGCCCGAGGCGATGGCCGAGAGCACGTGATACAGGGCGAAGAAGAACGGGGACTGCGCCAGGATGGGAAGGCACGAGGACAACGGGTTGGTACCCGTCTCCTTGTACAGCTTCATCATCTCTTCGGACTGACGCTGCTTGTCGTTCTTGTAGCGCTCCTGGATCGCCTTCATCTTCGGCTGGAGCACCTGCATGTTGCGGGTCGACTTGATCTGCTTGACGAACAGCGGGATCAGGCAGATCCGGATCAGGACCACCAAGGACACGATGGACAGGCCCCAGGCCCACCCCGTGTCATCGCCGAAGAGCGCTCCGTACAGCTTGTGGAACTGGACGATGACCCACGAGACGGGTGTGGTGATAAAGCTGAACAGACTGGCAATCGTGTCCACTAATCAGGCTCCTTGAGCATTGGGCGAGGTCTCTGTGGCCGGGCTCAGGGGTTCGGAGACCGACCCCCCGGAAGGCACATCGGCGGCGGAGTCCCCGCCCTTGCCGCCGCGCACACAGCTGCGCAGCATTTCGTGCCAACGCGGACGTTTGCGCGGAGGTACGTAGTCCACGCCGCCGGGTGACCACGGATTGCATCGCAGGATGCGCCATGCGGTGAGCGCGGTTCCCTTGATCGCACCGTGCCGGTCGATCGCCGTATATCCGTAGTGGGAACACGACGGGTAGTACCGGCAGACGGGGCCCAGGAGCGGGCTGATCGTCCACTGGTACAGCTTGATGAGCGCCAGCAGCGGGTACTTCATCGCGCGCCCCCTCCCAGCAGCCGCTGAAGGGCGGCATCCAGGTCTCGGGCCAGCTGTGCATGGTCGGCGTCACCCGATCCGGGCAACGCACGTACGACAACAAGGCTACCGGGGGGCAGCTGTGGAAGACGATCGCGGACCAGATGACGAAGCTTGCGCTTCACCGCGGTACGCACGACCGCTCCACCCACTGCTTTGCTGACAACGAAACCCGCACGTGGCGGGGGAGCACTCTCCCCTGGCACGTGCGGGTCCGTAACACCGCTGCGTAGATGTACGACGAGTAGCGGGCGTCCGGCCCGACGTCCCCGGCGTACAGCGGCCGCGAAGTCTTCGCGCCGCCTCAGCCGATTCTCGGTAGGCAGCACGTCATGACCTGACCGCGATCAGGCGGACAGGTTGGCGCGACCCTTGCCACGGCGGTTCGCGAGAATCGCGCGGCCGGCACGGGTACGCATACGCAGTCGGAAGCCGTGGGTCTTGGCGCGACGACGATTGTTCGGCTGGAAGGTGCGCTTGCTCACTCGGGGGCTCCAGAAATGATTCGTGTGTTGGCGGGACATCGCCTGGCTGTCACCGTGCGCCCACGAGGAACTCGCGTAAACGCCTTAGTGCACCGCTTCACAATCACAGATCGTGATCTTTGCCCATCGGAGGCAGGCGGCAGCAGCCATCGACAACTCGACCTGGTCACGGTACGCGCGGCTGCGCCATTCGGTCAAACCCGGTCCAGGACACCCCGTGCTGTACACAGCCTGTGGACAACAACTTGAACCACGCGGGTCGGGCTGACTACCGTGGCTGAACTCCGGTTCTTTTCCTTCCCCCCTGCCGGGCCTCACCCGACCCGACCCATCCCGTCCCGAGAAGCACACATTCGTGGGACATGCGAGAGAGCGTGCCTTGTGGCTGACGTACCTGCCGATCTTGCCGCAGTGTGGCCGCGAGTGCTGGAACAACTCCTCGGAGAAGGCCAGCAGGGCATCGAGCCGAAGGACAAACAGTGGATCGAGCGCTGTCAGCCCTTGGCGCTCGTCGCCGACACCGCGCTGCTGGCCGTACCCAACGAGTGGGGCAAACGCGTCCTCGAGGGCCGGCTCGCCCCGCTCATCAGCGAGTCGCTCACCCGTGAGTGCGGGCGTCCGATCCGGATCGCGATCACCGTCGACGACTCCGCGGGCGAACCCCCGACTCCTCCCGCGCCCCCGATGCGCCAGCAGCACCAGCCGCACCCGGGGCAGCAGTCCCACCGGTACCAGGGGCCTCAGCACGACGAGCCGCCCCACAGTGACGGGTACGACGGCTACGGCGCCCGCCCCTCGGACGACGGCATGCCCACAGCGCGTCCCGCCTACCCGGACTACCAGCAGCACCGGCCCGAGCCGGGCGCCTGGCCCCGTGCGCAGGAGGACCTCTCCTGGCAGCCGCGGCACGGCGGATATCAGGACCGTGCCCCCTACGCCGGCCCGCGGTCGCAGCAACCGCAGCACGACTACCGTCCGCAGCCGCCCGAGCACCAGGGTTACGAGCCGCAGCGGGACGGCCGCGACCTCCACGAGCCGCAGGACCAGCAGCCGCAGCACCGTCCGGGCGGTCCCGGCGGGCCGGGGCGGGCCGGCGTCGGCCCCATGGGACAGTCCGCTCCGCCTCCCGGCACGAACGAGCCGCACGCCCGGCTGAACCCGAAGTACCTCTTCGACACCTTCGTCATCGGCGCTTCCAACCGCTTCGCCCACGCGGCCGCGGTCGCCGTCGCCGAGGCACCCGCGAAGGCGTACAACCCCCTTTTCATCTATGGGGAGTCGGGGCTCGGGAAGACCCATCTCCTGCACGCCATCGGTCACTACGCACGGAGCCTCTACCCGGGCACCCGGGTGCGGTACGTGAGCTCCGAGGAGTTCACCAACGAGTTCATCAACTCGATCCGTGACGGCAAGGGCGACACGTTCCGCAAGCGCTACCGCGACGTGGACATCCTCCTGGTCGACGACATCCAGTTCCTCGCGAGCAAGGAGTCGACGCAGGAGGAGTTCTTCCACACCTTCAACACGCTCCACAACGCCAACAAGCAGATCGTGCTGTCCTCGGACCGTCCCCCCAAGCAGTTGGTGACCCTCGAGGACCGGCTGCGCAACAGGTTCGAGTGGGGCCTCACCACGGATGTGCAGCCCCCGGAGCTGGAGACGCGCATCGCGATCCTCCGCAAGAAGGCCGTGCAGGAGCAGCTCAACGCCCCGCCGGAGGTCCTGGAGTTCATCGCTTCCCGTATCTCACGCAACATCCGTGAGCTGGAGGGCGCGCTGATCCGGGTGACGGCGTTCGCGAGCCTGAACCGCCAGCCCGTGGACCTCGGGCTTACCGAGATCGTGCTCAAGGACCTGATCCCCGGCGGTGAGGACTCCGCACCGGAGATCACGGCACCGGCGATCATGGCGGCGACCGCGGACTACTTCGGGCTGACCGTCGAGGACCTCTGCGGATCCTCGCGCAGCCGTGTCCTGGTGACCGCGCGCCAGATCGCCATGTATCTGTGCCGTGAGCTGACGGATCTCTCCCTGCCCAAGATCGGCGCGCAGTTCGGCGGCCGTGACCACACCACCGTGATGCACGCCGACCGGAAGATCCGGGCACTGATGGCGGAGCGCCGCTCCATCTACAACCAGGTCACCGAGCTCACCAACCGCATCAAGAACGGCTGACAGCACCGAGAAAGCCCCGAGAGCGCCCCACGAGGTCCGTAGGACGGCCTCGTAGGGCGCTTTTCGTCGTCGTGGCTGCCGCTGCGGCGACGGCGGCGGGCGGCGACATGGCAGCCGGCGAGAGGCAGCGCCGGAGGGGCGCAGAAGAAGGCCGTGGAGGAGCTGCGACAGAGCGGCAGAAGGCTTCGGAGGGCCGTTCGGAGGGGCGTGCCCAGCCCCGATCCATGCGCGGAGAAGGCCGGCGCCGAGGGTTCGTCCGGGTGGAGTGTTCGAATACCCACCACGCCGGAGCCCTTCTCCACAGAGAATTGGAGAATCTGACGTCCACAGCCTGGGGACTGCGAAGTTGTCCAGATTGCGTCCACAGGGACAGCTGTCGATACTCCATCAGTCCAGGTCACCCGCTTGGGGATTTGTGGTCGACAGTCATCCACACCCTGTGGACAGAAATCTCGTCCACAGGGGAGCGACAAGGTTGTCCACCGACGGCCCACAGGCAGGGTGCGGTTGTCCCCAGCTTCTCCACACCCCTGTCCACTGTTCGGCAACCCGACACCGCCTATCACCGCCCTGAGTGAAAGGCGTCACACCAAAGACCTCGGTTGGGCTGTGGGGAAGGTGGGTAAAGCTGGGGACAGCCTTGGGGAGAAGTCACCGCGCCCTGTGCATCGGGTGTGCAGAACTTCCGTGTGTCCACAGAAGCGCCCGGTTGTCCACTGGTTCCGCCCACAGGGACGGTGGACAAAAAACCGCTGCTGACCTGCGCAGATGGCGTTATCCACGGTTTCCACAAGGCCTACTACTACTACCACTCAGAGTTAGCCAGGAATCAGCTTCGAAGCAGGGCCTGTGTACAACTCGAGTGGCGAGCTCGGCGAACCCCTTGGTGCGACTTGACCCCGAGCAGCAACGAGTGTCGGTGCCGTACGTCAGACTGGACCCCGGCGGTGTCCCCAGCCCCTCGGTGAGGGAGCCGTCCGATGACGAAGGCCAGCAGGGCGAGCGAGCAACAGCAGGAGGCGGTTCCGGTGAAGATCCGGGTGGAGCGCGATGTACTCGCGGAGGCGGTGGCCTGGGTGGCCCGCAGCCTCCCGGCCCGTCCGCCGGCGCCCGTTCTCGCGGGCCTTCTGCTGAAGGCCGAGGACGGCGCTCTCAGCTTCTCGAGCTTCGACTACGAGGTGTCGGCGAAGGTCTCGGTGGACGCCGAGGTGGACGAGGACGGCACGGTGCTGGTCTCCGGCCGGCTGCTGGCCGACATCTGCCGCGCCCTGCCGAACCGCCCGGTGGAGATTTCCACAGACGGTGTACGGGCCACGGTGGTCTGCGGCTCCTCGCGGTTCACACTCCACACACTGCCTGTGGAGGAGTACCCGGCACTGCCGCAGATGCCCACGGCCACGGGCACCGTCCCCGGTGAGGTCTTCGCGTCCGCGGCCGCGCAGGTCGCCATCGCCGCCGGCCGGGACGACACCCTTCCCGTCCTTACCGGCGTCCGTATCGAGATCGAGGGCGACACCGTCACCCTCGCGTCGACCGACCGCTACCGCTTCGCCGTCCGCGAGTTCCTGTGGAAGCCGGAGAACCCGGACGCCTCGGCCGTGGCTCTGGTGCCCGCGAAGACGCTGCTGGACACCGCCAAGGCGCTGACCAGCGGTGACACGGTCACCCTGGCGCTGTCCGGCTCCGGTGCGGGCGAGGGCCTCATCGGCTTCGAGGGCGCCGGCCGGCGCACGACCACGCGTCTGCTCGAAGGCGACCTCCCCAAGTACCGGACGCTCTTCCCGACGGAGTTCAACTCGGTCGCCGTGATCGAGACCGCACCGTTCGTCGAGGCCGTGAAGCGCGTCGCTCTGGTCGCCGAGCGCAACACCCCGGTCCGGCTCAGCTTCGAGCAGGGTGTGCTGATCCTCGAAGCGGGTTCGAGCGACGACGCACAGGCTGTGGAGCGTGTCGACGCGGTGCTCGAGGGTGACGACATCTCGATCGCCTTCAACCCGACCTTCCTGCTGGACGGGCTCAGCGCGATCGACTCCCCCGTCGCCCAGCTCTCCTTCACGACGTCGACGAAGCCCGCCCTGCTCAGCGGGCGCCCGGCCGTCGACGCCGAGGCGAACGACGCGTACAAGTACCTGATCATGCCGGTCCGCCTCTCCGGCTGATCCGGAAGTCGTCCCAGTCATGGCAGTCGGGCGGGCCGGTTCAGCGCGGAGCCGGCCCACCGTGCTGCACCCCGCCGTGTCACCCCGGCCGGGCGTAGGCTCGGTCCTGGGTACGAATCGGCACAACGCTTAAGGAATCTCTGATGGAGCTCGGTCTCGTCGGCCTCGGCAAGATGGGCGGCAACATGCGCGAGCGCATCCGCCGCGCAGGCCACACCGTCATCGGTTACGACCGCAACCCGGACGTCGCCGATGTCCACAGCCTCGAAGAGCTTGTGGGCAAGCTCAAGGGCCCGCGCGTCGTGTGGGTGATGGTCCCGGCCGGTGCCGCGACCCAGTCGACCATCGACGAGCTGGCCGATCTGCTGTCTCCCGGCGACATCGTCGTGGACGGCGGCAACTCCCGATGGACCGACGACGAGAAGCACGCCGTCGAGCTGGGCATCAAGGACATCGGCTTCGTCGACTGCGGTGTCTCCGGTGGTGTCTGGGGCCTGGAGAACGGCTACGCCCTGATGTACGGCGGCACCGAGGAGAACGTCGCCAAGGTCCAGCCGATCTTCGACGCACTGAAGCCCGAGGGCGACTTCGGCTCCGTCCACGCGGGCAAGGTCGGCGCCGGCCACTTCGCCAAGATGGTCCACAACGGCATCGAGTACGCCATGATGCAGGCCTACGCCGAGGGCTGGGAGCTCCTGGAGAAGGTCGACTCCGTCACCGATGTGCGCGAGGTCTTCCGCTCCTGGCAGGAGGGCACGGTCATCCGCTCCTGGCTGCTGGACCTCGCCGTCAACGCGCTGGACGACGACGAGCACCTGGAGCAGCTCCGTGGCTACGCCGCGGACTCGGGCGAGGGCCGGTGGACGGTCGAGGCCGCCATCGACAACGCGGTACCGCTGCCCGCGATCACCGCGTCCCTGTTCGCGCGCTTCGGCTCGCGGCAGGACGACTCGCCGCAGATGAAGATGATCGCCGCGCTGCGCAACCAGTTCGGTGGCCACGCGGTCGAGAACAAGAAGTAGCCGCACCGGATCCGCGGGCCTGGAAGGGCTCGCGGACAGCGGCACACAGCGAAGCACGTAGTCGGAAGGGTCGGCGGCCATGCACGTCACGCATCTCTCGCTGGCCGACTTCCGCTCGTACGCCCGGGTCGAGGTCCCACTCGGCCCGGGCGTCACCGCGTTCGTGGGGGCCAACGGCCAGGGCAAGACGAATCTGGTGGAGGCCGTCGGCTATCTCGCCACGCTGGGAAGCCACCGGGTGTCGTCCGATGCCCCCCTGGTGCGGATGGGCGCGGAGCGCGCCGTCGTGCGGGCCGCGGTGACTCAGGGGGAGCGCTCGCAGCTCGTCGAGCTCGAGCTCAATCCGGGCCGTGCCAATCGAGCCCGTATCAACAGGTCTTCCCAGGTCAGGCCGCGTGACGTCCTGGGCATCGTGCGGACCGTGCTCTTCGCCCCGGAGGACCTCGCACTGGTGAAGGGCGACCCGGGCGAGCGCCGGCGCTTCCTGGACGAGCTGATCACGGCGCGCTCCCCCCGGATGGCCGGAGTCCGCTCCGACTACGAACGCGTGCTGAAGCAGCGCAACACCCTGCTGAAGTCGGCCGCCATGGCGCGCAGGCACGGCGGCCGGGGGGTGGATCTGTCCACCCTCGACGTGTGGGACCAGCATCTGGGGCGGGTCGGAGCCGAACTGCTGGCGCAGCGGCTGGATCTGATCGCGACACTGCAGCCCTTGACGGACAAGGCCTACGCCGATGTCGCCCCGGGGGGTGGCCCGGTCACGCTGGAGTACCGGAGCTCCGTCGGCGCCGACGTCGAGCCCGCGCGTACCCGCGAGGAGCTTTACGAGCAGGTGATGGCGGCGCTGGTCCAGGCGCGCAAGCAGGAGATCGAGCGCGGAGTGACGCTGGTCGGTCCGCACCGTGACGACCTCGTGCTGGGCCTGCGGGGCATGCCCGCGAAGGGCTATGCGAGCCATGGTGAGTCCTGGTCCTACGCCCTGGCACTGCGGCTGGCCTCCTACGACCTGCTCCGCACCGAGGGGAACGAGCCGGTGCTGGTGCTCGACGACGTGTTCGCCGAGCTGGACGCCCGTCGGCGTGAGCGCCTGGCGGAGCTCGTGGCTCCGGGCGAGCAGGTGCTGGTGACGGCCGCCGTGGACGACGACGTTCCGGGTGCGCTGGCGGGTGCGCGCTACGCGGTGTCGGCCGGAGAGGTGGAGCGGCTGTGAACGGCCCCGACGAGCAGGCAGGCCCCACGCCCGAGCCGGCGGGGCGGGCGGCCCGAGCCAAGCCGCCCGAGGTGTCCGGAGTCGACCTGGCGCGGGTCGCCCTGCGCGCGGCGAAGGAGCAGGCCCGTGCCCGGGGCGCCGCGAACCAGCAGAGGAACCAGGCCAGGCGCGGCGGCGGTCTGAGGTCGGGCGCACGCTCCGACGGCCGGGATCCGCTGGCACTGGGATCCGCGATCAACCGGCTGATCACCGAGCGCGGCTGGGAGACTCCGGCGGCCGTCGGCGGTGTCATGGGCCGCTGGCCCCAGATCGTCGGTGAGGACCTGGCCAATCACTGCGTGCCGGTGCGTTACGACGACGATCCCGCGGAGCGGGTTCTGACCGTGCAGTGCGACTCGACGGCATGGGCGACCCAGCTGAGACTGCTGGCGCCTCAGCTGGTGGCGAGGCTGAACACGGATCTGGGCCACGGCACCGTGCGGATGATCAAGGTTCTGGGCCCCGGTGGCCCACAGCGCCGATTCGGTTCGCTGCGTACGCCTGGGAGCAGGGGCCCGGGCGACACCTACGGCTGAGCAGTGGGTTTCGTCGTACGGGACTTCGCGCGCCGGTTGCGGGCCGGAGGCACTCCCTGCGCTTCTGTCCCGTTTTGCTGCAGTGCCCACCTTTCTTGTATGTGCACCTATGTCCAGGTTTGGGTTGCGCAGCAGTCGAGAGACGTCCCTCACCGTAGCGGGAGGTTGACAGGCCGAAGCGCGCAAAGCCCTCGTGAGCCTCTCGGAGCCCCTGTCTGAATATGGGGAGTCGGCAGCCGCTCATTCAGGGCGGCACATGCGTACTCAGGCACCGGCAAACCCCCATTCATGTCAGCGCTACCGGTAGACTGGTGGACAATCCCGCTTCCTCGCGGGAGTCGTCGATACACGCCGAACGACGCAGCCGCTCCCGCCTGCCGGAGAACGGCCTGTGCTGTGCCAGAAAGGGCGCTTCGTGGCCGATTCCGGCAACCCCAACGAGAACATCCCGTCCACGGCCGGTGGGCAAGGCGAGACCACCGCCTCGTACGACGCCAGCGCGATCACCGTGCTCGAAGGCCTGGACGCGGTCCGCAAGCGACCCGGTATGTACATCGGGTCCACCGGTGAGCGCGGCCTCCACCACCTCGTGCAAGAGGTTGTCGACAACTCGGTCGACGAGGCCATGGCCGGCCACGCGGACACCATCGACGTCACGATCCTCGCCGACGGCGGGGTTCGTGTGGTCGACAACGGCCGCGGTATCCCGGTCGGCATCGTGCCGTCCGAGGGCAAGCCGGCCGTCGAGGTCGTGCTGACGGTGCTGCACGCCGGCGGCAAGTTCGGCGGTGGCGGCTACGCCGTCTCCGGCGGTCTGCACGGCGTCGGCGTGTCCGTCGTCAACGCCCTTTCCACGAGGGTCTCCGTCGAGGTCAGGACGGACGGGTACCGCTGGACCCAGGACTACAAGCTCGGTGTCCCGACCGCCCCTCTGGCCCAGCACGAGGCCACCGAGGAGACCGGGACGAGCGTCACCTTCTGGGCCGACGGCGATGTCTTCGAGACCACCGACTACTCCTTCGAGACCTTGTCGCGCCGCTTCCAGGAGATGGCGTTCCTCAACAAGGGGCTCACCCTCAAGCTCACCGACGAGCGGGAGTCGGCGAAGGCCACGGCCGGTGCGGACAGCGCCGAGGCGGTCGACGCGCCCGAGGCGGAGTCGACCAGGTCGGTCACGTACCACTACGAGAACGGCATCGTCGACTTCGTCAAGTACCTCAACTCCCGCAAGGGCGACCTCATTCACCAGTCGGTGATCGACATCGAGGCCGAGGACAAGGACCGGCTGCTGTCCGTCGAGATCGCCATGCAGTGGAACACGCAGTACACCGAGGGTGTGTACTCCTTCGCCAACGCGATCCACACGCATGAGGGCGGTACGCACGAGGAGGGCTTCCGCGCCGCGCTGACCTCGCTGGTCAACCGGTACGCGCGCGACAAGAAGCTGCTTCGGGAGAAGGACGACAACCTCACGGGTGAGGACGTCCGCGAGGGTCTGACGGCGATCATCTCGGTCAAGCTGGGCGAGCCGCAGTTCGAGGGTCAGACGAAGACCAAGCTCGGCAACACCGAGGCCAAGACCTTCGTGCAGAAGGTGGTCCACGAGCAGCTGACGGACTGGTTCGACCGGAACCCCAACGAGGCCGCCGACATCATCCGCAAGGGCATCGCGGCGTCCACCGCCAGGGTCGCGGCCCGCAAGGCGCGCGACCTGACCCGGCGCAAGGGGCTCCTGGAGAGCGCCTCACTGCCCGGGAAGCTGAGCGACTGCCAGTCGAACGACCCGACGAAGTGCGAGATCTTCATCGTCGAGGGTGACTCCGCCGGTGGTTCGGCGAAGTCCGGCCGCAACCCGATGTACCAGGCCATCCTGCCGATCCGAGGCAAGATCCTGAACGTCGAGAAGGCCCGGATCGACAAGATCCTGCAGAACACCGAGGTCCAGGCGCTGATCTCGGCCTTCGGTACCGGGGTCCACGAGGACTTCGACATCGAGAAGCTCCGCTACCACAAGATCATTCTGATGGCGGACGCCGACGTCGACGGCCAGCACATCAACACGCTGCTGCTGACCTTCCTCTTCCGCTTCATGCGGCCGCTGGTCGAGTCCGGGCACGTGTATCTCTCGCGCCCGCCGCTCTACAAGATCAAGTGGGGCCGGGACGACTTCGAGTACGCGTACTCGGACCGCGAGCGCGACGCCCTGGTGGAGCTCGGGAAGCAGAACGGCAAGCGGATCAAGGAAGACTCGATCCAGCGCTTCAAGGGCCTCGGTGAGATGAACGCCGAGGAGCTGCGCGTCACCACCATGGACGTCGACCACCGGGTGCTGGGCCAGGTCACGCTGGACGACGCGGCGCAGGCCGACGACCTGTTCTCCGTGCTCATGGGCGAGGACGTCGAGGCGCGGCGCTCGTTCATCCAGCGCAACGCCAAGGATGTCCGCTTCCTCGACATCTGAGTCGGCCGTACAAGGAGGAGGGTCCGGGGCCGGACCCTCCAAGCCGCAGCCCGAAAGGACTTTGACCAGCAATGGCCGACGAGAACACCCCTGTGATGCCCGAAGAGGAGCCCGCCGTCCCGGGCGTGGGCATGCGTGTCGAGCCCGTGGGGCTCGAGACGGAGATGCAGCGCTCCTACCTCGACTACGCGATGTCCGTCATCGTGTCGCGTGCGCTGCCCGACGTACGGGACGGACTGAAGCCCGTCCACCGGCGTGTGCTGTACGCGATGTACGACGGTGGCTACCGGCCCGAGAAGGGCTTCTACAAGTGCGCCCGCGTCGTCGGTGACGTCATGGGTACGTACCACCCGCACGGCGACTCCTCGATCTACGACGCGCTCGTACGACTGGCTCAGCACTGGTCGATGCGCATGCCGCTGGTGGACTCCAACGGCAACTTCGGTTCCCCGGGCAACGACCCGGCCGCCGCCATGCGGTACACCGAGTGCAAGATGATGCCGCTGTCCATGGAGATGGTCCGGGACATCGACGAGGAGACCGTCGACTTCCAGGACAACTACGACGGCCGCAACCAGGAGCCGACGGTCCTGCCGGCCCGCTTCCCGAACCTCCTGGTGAACGGTTCCGCGGGCATCGCGGTCGGTATGGCGACCAACATCCCGCCGCACAACCTGCGGGAGGTGGCCGCCGGCGCGCAGTGGTACCTGGAGAATCCGGAAGCCTCGCACGAGGAGCTGCTGGACGCTCTGATCGAGCGGATCAAGGGCCCGGACTTCCCCACGGGAGCACTCGTGGTGGGCCGCAAGGGCATCGAGGAGGCCTACCGCACGGGCCGTGGCTCGATCACCATGCGGGCGGTCGTCGCGGTCGAGGAGGTCCAGAACAGGCAGTGCCTGGTCGTCACGGAGCTCCCGTACCAGACCAACCCCGACAACCTCGCGCAGAAGATCGCCGACCTGGTGAAGGACGGCAAGATCGGCGGCATCGCGGACGTCCGTGACGAGACGTCCTCGCGCACCGGCCAGCGTCTGGTCGTCGTGCTGAAGCGTGACGCGGTCGCCAAGGTCGTGCTGAACAACCTCTACAAGCACACCGACCTGCAGACGAACTTCGGCGCGAACATGCTGGCGCTCGTGGACGGGGTGCCGCGCACACTGTCGATCGACGCGTTCATCAGGCACTGGGTGACGCACCAGATCGAGGTCATCGTCCGGCGCACGCGGTTCCGGCTGCGCAAGGCCGAGGAGCGGGCGCACATCCTGCGCGGGCTGCTCAAGGCCCTGAACGCCATCGAGGAGGTCATCGCGCTCATCCGCCGCAGCAACACGGTGGAGATCGCGCGCGAGGGCCTGATGGGCCTCCTGGAGATCGACGAGATCCAGGCGAACGCCATCCTGGAGATGCAGCTGCGCCGCCTGGCCGCGCTGGAGCACCAGAAGATCACCGCGGAGCACGACGAACTCCAGGCGAAGATCAACGAGTACAACGAGATCCTCGCCTCGCCGGCCAAGCAGCGCGTGATCGTCAGCGAGGAACTGGCGGCGATCGTCGACAAGTTCGGCGACGACCGGCGCTCCAAGCTGGTGCCGTTCGAGGGCGACATGTCGGTCGAGGACCTCATCGCCGAGGAAGACATCGTCGTCACCATCTCGCGCGGCGGCTACGTCAAGCGGACCAAGACGGACGACTACCGCTCGCAGAAGCGCGGCGGCAAGGGCGTCCGCGGTACGAAGCTCAGGGAAGACGACATCGTCGACCACTTCTTCGTGTCGACGACGCACCACTGGCTGCTGTTCTTCACGAACAAGGGCCGGGTCTACCGGGCCAAGGCGTACGAGTTGCCGGACGCCGGCCGGGACGCCCGCGGCCAGCACGTCGCGAACCTCCTGGCGTTCCAGCCGGACGAGCAGATCGCCCAGATCCTGGCGATCCGCGACTACGAGGCGGCGCCCTACCTGATCCTGGCCACCAAGGGCGGCCTGGTGAAGAAGACCGCGCTCAAGGACTACGACTCCCCCCGTTCCGGCGGTGTCATCGCCATCAACCTGCGGGAGACGCAGGACGGCAGCGACGACGAGCTGATCGGCGCCGAGCTGGTGTCGTCCGAGGACGACCTGCTGCTCATCAGCCGGAAGGCCCAGTCGATCCGGTTCACGGCGACGGACGACGCCCTGCGGCCCATGGGCCGGGCGACCTCGGGCGTGAAGGGCATGAGTTTCCGCGAGGGCGACGAGCTGCTCTCGATGAATGTCGTCCGGCCCGGTACGTTCGTGTTCACCGCCACCGACGGCGGGTACGCGAAGCGCACCGCCGTCGACGAGTACCGCGTCCAGGGCCGCGGCGGTCTGGGCATCAAGGCTGCCAAGATCGTCGAGGACCGGGGTTCGCTCGTCGGCGCGCTGGTGGTGGAGGAGACGGACGAGATCCTCGCCATCACCCTCGGTGGTGGTGTGATTCGTACGCGAGTCAATGAAGTCAGGGAGACGGGCCGTGACACCATGGGCGTCCAACTGATCAATCTGGGCAAGCGCGATGCCGTCGTCGGGATCGCGCGCAACGCCGAGGCCGGTCGCGAGGCCGAAGAGGTCGACGGGACGGATGAGGCCGAAGGCGCCACGGTCGAGGCCCATGCCGAGAACGTGGTCGAGGGCACAGTCGAGGGCACGGCGCCTTCGGCCGGGGAGCACGAGGAGTAGAGCGTGAGTGGAGCCACGGGCGCCGGTTCGGCCGCTTCCGAAGCCGGCGGGAACGGTGCCCGTGGCTCTGCCACGGACTCCCAAGGGGGCACTGTGACGGACACTCGGGGACCTCAGCCGCAGTACGAGGGGTACGCGACCGGGCCGCTGCCCGGCGAGCGGGAGCCCGCACCGGGCCAGACGGGGCCCTATCAGCCGCCTCAGGCGTATCAGCCGCCCGCCGGCGGTACGCAGGGCGGCGGCGTGCGGGGCGGTGTGGGCGCGCAGGCGACCCGGCTGCCGCGTACGGGGGCACGGACCACACCGCGCACGCGCAAGGCGCGTCTGCGGGTGGCGAAGGCGGATCCGTGGTCGGTGATGAAGGTCAGCTTCCTGCTGTCCATCGCACTGGGCATCTGCACGGTGGTGGCGGCCGCCGTCCTGTGGATGGTGATGGACGCCATGGGTGTCTTCTCCACCGTGGGCGGCACGATCAGTGAGGCCACCGGCTCGAACGAGAGCAACGGCTTCGATCTTCAGTCGTTCCTGTCGCTGCCGCGCGTCCTCATCTTCACCTCGGTCATTGCCGTGATCGACGTGGTGCTGGCCACCGCGCTGGCGACGCTGGGCGCCTTCATCTACAACCTGTCGGCCGGTTTCGTGGGCGGTGTGGAGCTCACTCTCGCCGAGGACGAGTAGGCCGCCGGGTATCGATTTTGGGACTGGCCCCGACGTGCGCTAATCTTCAGAAGTCAGCGCGGCACAGAGCAGCGCGGCGGGGCTATAGCTCAGTTGGTTAGAGCGCATCCCTGATAAGGATGAGGCCACAGGTTCAAATCCTGTTAGCCCCACCAGCACGAAGGCCCCTCACCGGTGACGGTGAGGGGCCTTCGGCGTACCCGGCCCGTACCCACAGGTGTGGGAGGTGCCGACCGGCGGACGGGCGGTCCGTGGCCGCCTCTGCGCTTCGGCACGTATCGAGGTCCTGAGCGGCGAGGTTCTGAGCGGCAAGGTAGGTCCCGGTCCGGCCGGCCGGCCGCCGGGGGCGGACGGGGGACCAAGAGCTCTTCAGCCTTCGTGGCCGCGGACTGTCCCGGCATCCTTCATGGCCGCGGACCGCCCGGGCATGACGAAGGCCCCCGCCGGCGTGTGCCGGACAAGGGGCCTGGGGATGCGTGGTGCACGCTCAGGGTGGCAGCGGGGTGGAGTCCCCGGCGGGTGTCGATCCGTGGACCGAGTGGTTGCCGGTCGTGGTGCGGGCCGCCTCGGTTGTGTCGGCGGACAGCTGGCGGGTGGACGGGGAGGAGCCGTGCGCCTCGGCGCGGATGCGCTGCTTCATCGTGGGTGGCAGCGCCCTGTCACGCGGAAGGGTCCACCGCACCGACGGGGTCGTCGAGGTTGCCGGTGTCACGCCCGTGTGCTCCTGGTGCGTGACCGTCGGCTCCGCGGCCGTGGCCTGGGCGGTCGCGAGGCCCATCGTCGCGAGAAGCGCGAAGAAGGCGGTGACGAAGGCGGTCCAGATGCTCTTGACCCTGAAGGTGCTCATGGCCCCTCGCTTTCAGGTGGTCCGTTTTGCTTACCTTTCCGATGATGTGGATCGGACCCCTGGAATCCGGTACCGACGCCCGTGGTGCGCCGATCTTCTGATGAACACCACTCTTCTGGTCCAGTGGGCCCCGACGAGCTGGCGAAGGCGCTTCGAGAGGCTCCGGAACGACCCCGGAACGGGTGGCCGCGGGGCCCCGGGGAGGTCACCGATCGGTATCGGCCGGTGTGTATAGTCGGGCGGCAGAAGTCCCTTACGTCAAGGAAAGACGAGGTCGCGCGGTGAAGAAGCTTCTCCTGGTCGCACTGGCCGCCATCGGTGGGCTCCTCGTGTACCGCCAGATCCAGGCGGATCGCGCCGAGCAGGATCTGTGGACGGAGGCGACCGACTCCGTGCCCGCAGGTACAGGTGTGTGAGACGCAACAGTCTGCTAAAGCCCCGGCCGTCGATCGGCCGGGGCTTTGTGCTGCCCGGGGTGTTCTGCTGCGTCCGGTTCGATCTCTCGCACGGGTACGGGCGCCGGTTCGATGAATTCGCCTGAGCGAATTATTTCTTCACGTATGCGAAATTATGCGCGGCTGTCGCGCGAGCCACACGGGTAATCAGGGCTGCATCCATCGCTGCCGCAGACAGCTGTGGTGCGGGCGGGGCAGGATGGACCGGCACCGCGGTCGCTGCCGGAGGGGCCGTTTCGCCCACCGGGTTCTCGCAGCCGGTGCGGGGCACGCATGGAGACAACGAGGGGAAGCGCGTGAACAGGCAGCGCAGCAGGGGCAGGGTGACGCTCGCGACGATCGCGGCGGTGTGCGCGATGGGGGCTCTGCCCGGGCAGGCGCATGCCGAGGTGGGGCCGGCGGCCTACACCTTCGATCCCGCGGCGGCTTCGGTCGAGGGCACCGAGACGAATGCCGAGGCGCCGGAGCTGAAGCCCGGTTCCGTGTACCGGAGTTCCATCGGGAACGGCCAGAAGCTCTACTACCGGCTGGAGTTGGACGACACCACCGACGCGTATGTCTCCGCCGTGGCGATCCCGAAGTCGGGTGGGAAGGTCGCCTACGGCGACGGGATCACTGTCAGCATCCGGGATCTCGACGACACACAGTGCAGCTCCGAGGACGCCGCCTTCGAATCCGCGGAGTTCCCACGTCCGATCGCCGCGTACGCCTACCGGAACGTGGAGAAGGACAGCACCACCTGCAAGGCGGGCGGCACGTACAACGTGCTGATCGAGCGGGAGAGCAAGGTGACGTCGTCCCCGGAAGACTGGGACCTGGAGCTGCGCTACGAGGCCGAGCCATCCCTCAAGGAGGGCGCTGCGCTGCCGACGGAGGCGCCGGAGGAGTGGCCGTCCGCTTCACCGGTACCGCCGACAGGGCCGCAGAAGCGGTCGGGGGGCAGCGGGTTCCACGATGCCACCAGCCTGGAGTCCGGTGAGTGGGTGGACTCCATCACGCCCGGCCGGACGCGCTTCTACCGGGTGCCCGTGGACTGGGGCCAGCAGCTGTTCGCCACAGCCGCGCTGAGCAACAGCGGCAAGTCGACCGAGTTCCTCGGCAACGCCCTGGCCCTGGCTTTGGACAATCCTGCCCACGGCCATGTGGACGACGCGACCCTGTCGTATTCGGGAGGCCCCAACTCGGTGGCTCTTGACCCTCTGCCTCCGGTTGCGTACGAGAACCGGTACGCCTCGGCGGCGGACGTCAGCGCCATGCGCTTCGCGGGCTGGTACTACCTCTCGGTGACGCTCTCCCCGGAGGTCGCCGAGCATTACGGAGACGATCCCATCGGGCTGACGCTCAAGGTGAAGGTGGTCAACGACAGCAAGCCTTCGCCTTACCAGGGCGATGCGGGAATCTTCGGAGTCTCCGACGACGACAGGGACATGGCCAGGAGCGGACAGAAGGAGTCCGAGGCCGGCCGGAGCGCCATGATGACGGCGGTGGGTTTCGCGGGCATCGGTACGGGTTCGCTGCTGGTCCTCGGGCTGGGCGCCTGGACACTGCTGGCCAGGCGCCGGCCCGCGTCCGTCGCGACCCCGCCCGGCGCACCGGGAGGCCGGCCGCCGCTCGGAGGGCCGCCTCCCGCCTGGTAGGACGTTGCCCGACCGCGGGCGCGCGTCAGCCCTGGGTGAGGGCCCAGATGCCGACGGCGAAGCAGAGCAACGCCACGACCAGTACAGGGACCGCCACCTTCACGGGCGGTCCCTGACGCTTTCCGGCCGGCGCAGGAGCCCCCTGGGGCGCCTGCGGGTGCTGGGCGGTGTAGGCGCGGGTGGGAGAGGCGCCGTACGGCACAGCGGCAGTGGCCGCCTGTGAGAGCTCCTGGGCGTCGTAGGGGGACGCGCCCTGGCCGGGAAGAGGCGGGGTCGTCGAGACCGGCTGTGGCGCCGCGTGAGGCGGTGAGACGGGGTGTTGCGGGGGCGGTGCGATGTGAAAGCTGCCCGTCTCCGACATCGATGACGGCGGGGCGTAGGGCTGTCGCCCCGTGACCGGCTGCGAGCCGTCGGCCCGCTGGGCCGACGGCTGGGTTGCGTGGGGCAGTTGCTCAGGTGCCTGAGAGACCACACCGAGGGCTTCCGCGGGCATCTGCGCACCGCGGGCCGGTGTTTCGGGTCCGTCGGGGCCGAACCCGGACGGCAGTGGTCCGATCTGGTCGAACACTTCCACCGGCTCTTCGCCGGGCCCGGCCTCGGGCAGCATCTCGACCGCCGCGGTCAGTGCCTTGCGGGCGCCGGTGGCGGTACGGAACCGGGCATGCGGGTCCGGCTGGAGCAGGCCGGCGAGGACCTGCCAGAGGGGCTCGGGTACCCCTTGAGGAGCGCTCGGGGTGCCATGGGCGGCGAAGTACTCGATCAGCGCCTTGCTGTCCGGCTTCCTGCCCTGGAGCAGATAGAGCGCGACGAGTCCGACGGCGAACAGATCTGCCGGAAAGTCCGGCTCCGCTCCCATCATCTGCTCAGGGGCGAAGTAACCCGGCGTACCCACCACGTAGTTGGTCTCGGTGAGCCGGGGTTCCCCCTTGCGCATCGAGATCCCGAAATCGGAGAGCCGCAGATGCGGGCGGCCCGTTCCGGTGGCCTCCATGAGGATGTTGGCCGGCTTGATGTCTCGATGGACCACCCCCTCGGCGTGGACTGTCGACAGCCCGGACAGCAGCTGGTCGAGCAGGAGACAGACGAAGCGCGGCGGCAACGGCCCGTAGTCACCGATGACATGGGCCAGAGAGCCGCCGCTGACCAGGTCCATCGTGAACAGGACCTTGTCGTCGTCGGCCGCCCAGCTGGCGGGCGCGAGCACATGGGGGTGCTCGATCCGCAGAGCCTGTTCGCGGACGAAGCGCAGCAGGGTGTGTGCGTCGCTCTGCTGCAGGACCTTGGCCGCGACGTACCGGCGCCGCCGGTGGTCCCACGCGCGCCACACAGCGCCGACCCCACCGCGTCCGATCGGATCGATCAGCTCGTACCGACCAGCGAAGACCTCACCCATTGCGCTGCGCCCGCTCCCGTTTCCGTTTTCGGTTGTGCTGTCGGGTACCGCCACGGCTGTCCCTGCCTCGGGCCTCCAAGGCAGCGACAGCGAGCCCGGCATGATCCAGACGAAAGGCCCTAGCTCTGGTGGCCCTCGTAGTGCGCCACCGCGTCAGCCGTGCGGCCCGCTCCGTACACCCGGAGGAACTCTGCCAGTTCAGGGTGTACGGGGGCGAGGGAGTCCGCCGCATCGATGATGTCGCCGGCGGCGGCGACCGACCGGAGCAGCGACTGGATCTCCCGGACCACACGGCGCACGGTGGGGGCACCGCCGGTGGAGGAGGTCTGGCCGGTGCTGGTCAGGACGGAGCCGCCCTGTGACTTCTTGATCTCCTCCATGCGATCGGTGGCCTCGCCGGCGCTGACGCTGCCGTCCGCCACCTGGCCGGCCAGTTCCTGGAGTGCCTGCACCCGCTGGACGACCGCCGGGTTGCCGATCTTGGCGCGCTGCCCGCTCATCAGCTGGGACAGCATGGGCGCGGACAGTCCGAGCACGGCCGCGAGACGTGCCTGGTTGAGGCCGAGGTCATCGATCAGCCTGCGGAAGAGCGCCCCCAGCGGCTCTCCGTACCAGCTGCGCTGGAGCTCCCGGGCTCTAGCCGTCGCCTCTTGCTGCGCTGCGTCCATTGCGTCTCCCCATCGCTGCGGCTTCGCTGCTGCGAACCTTGCCGTGCATCTTACGGAGGGGGGTGGCGGGCCGGGAGTCCCAATCCTTTTGCAGGTTTCGGGGGGTCACCCGGTACTCTGTTCTGCGACGGACGACGCGATGCGGACCATGTCTCGCGATGTCTGTTTTCGGGGCCTTAGCTCAGTTGGTAGAGCGCTGCCTTTGCAAGGCAGATGTCAGGAGTTCGAATCTCCTAGGCTCCACAGATGAAATGCCCTCTGAACTGCGAAAACGCGGTTTCGGAGGGCATTTTCGTGTCTGCGGCGGGTGTGTTCGTACTGCCTGTCGGAGGGCGTCGGAACCCGTAGTGATCCGGCCCGCGCCGGGTGCGCACGCGACGAAGCGCGGGTCTCCCGGAGTGCCTCGTCGAGACAGCTGTGCGACGAAATCGAGACCTGCCAGCCCCCGCAACTGGCGTTCCATCAGGACCGGCATCGACTTCGGCAGCCTGGGAGGGGGCTCACGCTTGGCCTGCCGGGCTCCGTCCCGACGCGAAAGAGCACGCGTAGCGGTCAGGTACTCAGGTGCGCCGCCCCGGTGTCGGTGCGCACCTCACGCGCGTTCACAACGGGGCCGAAGCGGGGTCCGGCTCCTTGGACTGTCCCGGCATCGGCGTGCCCGAGAGCCTGGCCACCTCGCCGCGCAATGCCGCGACCTCGGCGGTCAGAGCCTCCAGCAGAGCTGTCTGCCGGCGCTCCTGCGCATCGTCCCTTTCGAAGCGGGAGATGAACCAGGCCGCGATGTTGGCGGTCACCACACCGAGCAGCGCGATTCCGGAGAGCATCAGGCCCACCGCGAGCAGCCGGCCGAGACCCGTGGTGGGTGCGAGGTCTCCGTATCCGACCGTGGTCATGGTGGTGAAGGACCACCACACCGCGTCACCCAGGGTGCGGATGTTGCCGTCCGGCGCGTTCCTTTCCACCTGGAGCACTGCCAGCGAGCCGAACATCATCAGCCCGATCACGGAGCCGCCGACGTAGACGGTCATGGTGATCTGCGGAGCTCTCCCGGCCCGTCGGCCGACGAGGAGGAGCGTGGAGACCAGCCGCAGCAGCCGCAGCGGCTGCACGAGCGGGAGGATGACAGCCAGCAGGTCCAGCGGATGACGGCGCACGAACAGCCATTTGGCGGGCGCCAGTGCCAGCCGCACGACGTAGTCGGCGGCGAAGGCCGCCCACACGGTCCATTCGGCCGTCTGGCACACGGTGTGCGCCCATGCGGGGGCACCCGGCGAGACGACCGGCACCGCATAGGCCACGGCGAAGACGACGGCCATGCCCAGAAGAGGGCCGCGTGTGCGTCGTTCCCAGTCACCCGGACCGGATCGAATCTTCATGCATGGCATCGTAAGGACCTGGCCAAGGGCTGCCCCGCGGCTCGGCGGCCGTGTGCCGCGGCCCGAATCGCCGGGAACCGGTCGTCAGGACATCGGACGAGCACGGGTTCGCTCCTGTCGGCCGAGCAGCCGTACAGAATCGACTGGTTCGCCTCCCGCACCGCGACGGGGACGGATCGCCAGGGGGCTGTTGCCGGCGCCATCGCGCAGAGAAGCAACGGGCGGGAGACCGTCACTGATCCGAGGAGATGAGCGTGTCCCGCAGGTCCTCGCCGCCCTCTCCGCTCGGGCACGTGCTTTTCGGCCCGGCGGACTACCGCGGAGCTCCGCCCACGTCACTCGTCGTGGAGGCGATGGTGGTCGCCTGCGGCGGGGTACTGGCTGTCGGTGGCGCCGGGACGGTTTCCGTACTGCTGGGGATCGCGCTGGAGCAGGCTCAGGCCGCGGGCATGGCCGTTGTGGGAGGGCTCGTTCTCTTCCTCCTGGTCGCGCGTGCGGGGAGGCTGCTGATCGGTGGGGTCTGTGTACTGGGCCTGCTGCTGGCCCTCAGCGTTCCTCGAGCGACCGCTGACTCCATCATGGCCGAGCGGGGGCAGCGCCAGGAGGTGGTCGTGACCGCGGTCGCGGCCGGCAACGTTCATGATCGTTACCTCTGCTCGGTCCGGAGGGCCGACGGCACCCCGGTGCCTGTGCGGCTCTGGAGGGGGTGCGGGTCGGCCGTCGTGCCCGGTGACCGTATCGGCATGGTCCTCGACCCCGAAGGGCGTGTGCCGCCCCGGGGGGTGGAGGATCGCGGGCCCATGTGGACCCTCGTTCGGTGTCTGCTTCTCGCAGGGTCCGCTTCGGTTCTGTCCTTCACGGCGGTTCTGCGCTCGTACCGGCTGCCACCGGTCTCCCTGAAGTCCGGGGAAGTGCCCGCTGCACGATGAGCCGTCGGGGTTCCCGGGACCGACCTAAGTTCACGTGAATCCAGACGCCGTGCCTGTTCCACGTGAAACTGGGCCACGCATCTGTTTCACGTGAAACAGGCGCGGGGTTGTCGTGAAACGGACGGAGGGCGCCGGAGACCGTAGGTCATCCGGCGCCCTCCCTCGGGCCAGGGGCCCAGGAACGTGTCAGCGCTTGTCGTCGCGATCGGTGGTGTCCGCCGGACCTGACCCGCTTTCGGCCTCGTCCTGCTTGGCTCGGACCTCCGGGTCGAGCACCGTGCTGCCACTGCCGTCGACCGAGGTCAGCGGCGCGCGATCGTCGGCCACCTCGGTAGGGGCGGGGGGCTCGACCAGCCAGTCAGGGTTGGCCTGCTTGTCCCACCACTTCCACGCGGCGAACGCTCCGCCGGCCAGGGCGCCGAGCACGAGGATGCCCTTGGCGAACCGTCCCGCCTTGGCCCGGCGCTCGTGCTTCCGCACGATCTTCTGGATCTCCTTGGCAGTCACCTGGCCACGCAGGGCGGCCAGGGCCGCCGCGCTACGGGCGGTCGCCTGCTCGGCCATGGGCCGGCTCGCTGCCACCGCGTACTCGACGCGCGGGACGGTGTAGTCCGCCGCGCAGCGGGCTGCGCTACGGGTCTTCGTGGCGGCCTTGTGTGCTGCCTCGTCGACCTTCGGCGGGACGTGGGTCAGCGCTTGCTCGATTCGGGGTGCGAGATGTGCGCCGTACTGGACGCGGGCCTGCGCGGCTGCCTTCGACACCTTGGGCGCGAGTCGTGCGCGAGCCTCCTGCGCGTAGTGCGTGGCCTGTTCCTTGGCCGTGTCGGCGTAAGGCGCCACCACTTCCGCGGCGTGCTGCGCGCTGTCCTTCGCCGAGTAGGTTGCGGCGCGCACGCTGTCGATGCGGGTCACGGGATCCTCCTCCTTGGTGGCGGGTAGGTACTCCGCCTATCCACCCAATTCGAAATCATGCCCGCTGAGGCCTTGAGCGCCATGCGGGACGGGCATCCGGGTCATAGACGCCATCTTCGAGCAATTCGGTGCAAGGGGAGCGTGTCGCCGACGATGCCACGATTCGTGTCGGCGCGCTTCGCAGGGTCGATCAGGTGGTCGCCATTCGACCGTGTGCGGCCGAGTCGGCCCGCACGGAGTGTGGAAAAGGTGCAGGAAAGCGAGCAACAAGGTGACTGCGGGCGGACTGCGTCCTTGACCGTGCCGTGGAGAGAACTCTCCGTGCGAGGATCGGTGGTCATCAGCGGAGACTTACGGAAGGCAGATCGTGGCCGAGCAGCTTTACGCCACTTTGAAGACCAGCCAGGGCGACATCGAGATCCGGCTCCTGCCGAACCACGCGCCCAAGACGGTCAAGAACTTCGTCGAGCTCGCCAAGGGTGAGCGTGAGTGGACCCACCCGGTGACCGGTAAGCAGTCCACCGACAAGCTGTACGACGGCACTGTCTTCCACCGCGTCATCAGCGGTTTCATGATCCAGGGCGGTGATCCGCTGGGCAACGGTACGGGCGGCCCCGGTTACGAGTTCGCGGACGAGTTCCACCCCGACCTCGCATTCACCAAGCCGTATCTGCTGGCCATGGCCAACGCCGGTCCGGGGACGAACGGGTCGCAGTTCTTCGTGACGGTGTCGCCCACCGCTTGGCTGACCAATAAGCACACGATCTTCGGTGAGGTCTCGAACGAGGCGGGCAAGAAGGTCGTGGACGCGATCGCCTCCGCTGCCACCAATCCGCGGACCGACCGTCCTCTCCAGGACGTGGTGATCGAATCGGTCGTCATCGAGACCCGCTGACCCGGGCCTTCGATCCCGCGCGGGAACCAACCGCCCTGTTCGTCCGTACTGCTACATAAAGGGCGAGCGGGGCGGTCGTGTGTATGCCGCTTGCACGGACGACGACCGAAGGGGGCACGACCGATGGACCAGCAGCCGCCGGAAGATCAGGGCAGGTCCGCGGCTGCGGACGGCCCGCCCTCGTGTTACCGCCACCCCGGCCGTGAGACGGGCGTCCGCTGCACCCGGTGCGAGCGGCCGATCTGTACGGACTGCATGATCGAGGCCTCGGTGGGGTTCCACTGCCCTGAGTGCGTGCGGAAGGGCTCGGGCACCGGCCACCATCCCGCTGCGACGCGGCCCCGGACGCTCGCGGGTGGGCGCATCGCCTCCGACCCCAGGCTGATCACCAAGATCCTCATCGGGATCAACCTCGCGGTCTTCCTCGCCGTCTCGGTCGCCGGGCGGGACCTCCTCGAGGACCTGCTGCTGTTCGGCCGGGCCTACACGGATGATCAGGCGGCCGGCCTCGAAGGCGTGGCCGAGGGGCAGTGGTACCGGCTGGTGACATCGATGTTCCTCCATGAGGAGGTGCTGCACATCGCGTTCAACATGCTGGGGCTGTGGTGGCTGGGCGGACCTCTGGAAGCCGCGCTCGGGAGGGTCCGCTATCTCTCGCTCTACCTGCTGTCCGGGCTGGCGGGCAGTGCGCTCACCTACTGGATCACCGATCCCGGGCAGGGCACGCTCGGGGCTTCGGGCGCTGTCTTCGGTCTCCTGGGTGCCACGGCCGTGCTGATGCGCCGGATGAACTATGACATGCGACCGGTGATCGCACTGCTCGTCGTGAACCTGATCTTCACCTTCACCTGGGGTGGCATCGCCTGGCAGGCTCACGTCGGAGGGCTGGTCGCCGGCGCCCTGATCGCGATCGCCATGGTCCACGGCCCGCGAGAGCGCCGGAACCTCGTGCAGTACGGCGCCTGCGCGCTGGTGTTCCTCGCCGTCGTGGCCATCGTCGTGGGCCGGACGGCCGTGCTCACCTGAGTGACCGGGCGAGGCTTCAAAGCGCAGGGACGCGCGCTGTCGGCTGCCTTCCTGCCTGTTCCTGCGAGGTCAGGGCAGAGTTGTCCACAGAGTGTGCCGGATCTTGTGCATGACGTGGGGAACACGTGTGCCCCTCGTCGCTGAACTGGGTTTTCCCAGTCAGGACAAGGGGCACATCCTCCGGCCGTACGTGAGTGTGTAGTCACACCGGCGTCAACCTCGAGGAGGGTTATCCACAGATCTTCCGACCTTTTCCCCTGCCTGTGGATAACTCTGTGGGTAACTCAGGGCAGAGCTACTTCCACTGCGTGGAGACTCCGAAGCCGCCGGCGATGAAGCCGAAGCCGACCACGATGTTCCAGTTGCCGAGAGCGTCGACCGGAAGGTCGCCCTCGGTGACGTAGAAGACCACGATCCAGGCGAGACCGATCAGGAAGAGCGCCAGCATGACCGGCGCCACCCAACCGCGGTTGCCCAGCTTTATGTTCGTCGACTGCTTGGCCGGCGGAGGCGTGAAGTCTGCCTTCTTGCGGATACGTGACTTCGGCACGAGGGACTCTCCTGTCGATGCGCTGCGTGACCGCGCAGGGATCTGTGGCTGGCGCCGGGGGCGCGAGGGGGAATGCTGCCTCCCCGGGGCGTCCGTTAGCGTAGTGCTTCCGTGGCGCCTAAGGAGATAAGGGTACGTTGAGCAATTCTGCCGAATCTCCTCGCGGCCCTGCCCGGCGCCTGTCCCGACGGCCTGTGCAGGTCCTGACGGCCGCCGTTTTCGCGCTCGCCGGACTGATCTTCGTCACCAGCGCCAACACGGCCAAAGGGACCGATATCCGGACCGATTCCTCTCTGCTGAAGCTCTCGGACCTCATCCAGCAGCGCAGTGAGAAGAACGCCGAACTGGATGAATCGACCGCTGCCGTGCGCGCCGACATCGACACCCTCGCCCGCCGTGACGACGGGAGTACAAGTGCCGAGGACGCCAAGCTGGACGCACTCGAGAAGGCGGCGGGCACCACTGCGATCACCGGTGAGGCGTTGTCCGTCACCCTGAACGACGCACCTCCGAACGCGACCGCCAATCCCGGTTATCCGGACCCTCAGCCCAACGACCTGGTCATCCACCAGCAGGACCTGCAGGCCGTGGTCAACGCACTGTGGGAGGGCGGCGCCAAAGGAATCCGGGTGATGGACCAGCGGCTGATCTCCACCAGCGCGGTGCGCTGCGTCGGGAACACCCTGATCCTTCAGGGTCGCGTCTACTCGCCTCCCTACAAGGTCACCGCGGTCGGTGACCGGGACGAACTCCGGCGGGCCCTCGACAACTCCACGGCCATCCAGAACTACCAACTGTATGTAAAGGCGTACGGGCTGGGGTGGAAGGTCGAAGAGGATGACAAGCTGACGCTTCCCGGCTATTCGGGCACGGTCGATCTCCATTACGCACAGCCGGTCGAGTAGCCCGGGGAACGGGGAGTCGCCGGATCCCCGGAGGAGTGCGGCGGACGCGCCACGGACGGCTTTCCACAGCTGACCCACGCCCGCGTCCCGGCCGATTAGTCTGGTCCCGTACCGAATGGAGGCAACAGCATGTACGGCTGGATCTGGCGGCATCTGCCGGGCAACGCATGGGTACGGGGCTTCATCTCGCTCGTGCTCGTCCTGGCCGTTGTCTATGCGCTCTTCCAGTACGTCTTCCCCTGGGCGGAGCCACTGCTCTCGTTCGGTGACGCGACGGTGGACGGCGAGAGCGCCGGCGGAGCGGGGGCCGGCCAGTGAGCGCGCGCATCCTCGTCGTGGACAACTACGACAGCTTCGTCTTCAACATCGTCCAGTACCTCTACCAGCTCGGTGCCGAGTGCGAGGTGGTGCGCAACGACGAGGTGACCACGGCGCACGCGGACGACGGGTTCGACGGCGTACTGCTGTCGCCCGGTCCTGGGACGCCCGAGCAGGCCGGTGTCTGCATCGAGATGGTGCACCACTGCGCGCGCAGCGGGGTGCCCGTCTTCGGCGTCTGTCTGGGAATGCAGTCGATGGCCGTGGCCTACGGCGGTGTGGTCGACCGGGCGCCTGAGTTGCTGCACGGCAAGACCTCGCCCGTCCTGCACGAGAGCAAGGGCGTGTTCGCCGGGCTGCCGTCACCGTTCACCGCGACCCGCTACCACTCCCTCGCGGCCGAGCCCGCGACGGTCCCACCGGAGCTGGAGGTCACCGCACGTACCGCCGACGGCATCATCATGGGGCTCCGCCACCGTGAACACGCGGTGGAGGGAGTGCAGTTCCACCCCGAGTCGGTGCTGACGGAGTACGGCCACCTGATGCTCGCCAACTGGCTTGAGCAGTGCGGTGACACGGGCGCCGTCGCGAGATCGGCGGGGCTCGCTCCGGTGGTGGGCAAGGCCGTCGCGTGACCTCACCCCACCCAGGCGCCGGGCAGGACGGCCCGTACGCGCAGGGAGCGTACGAGCCGGACGGCTCGTTCGCGGCGGCGGTGGAGCAGCTCGCGGATCCGCTGAACGACCCGCTCCCGGGCGGGCATGGATCGCCCTGGGCCGGATCCGGGCCCGCGTCACCCGGCGGTGGTCCACCCCAGGCCCCCCAGGCGTCCCAGATGCCACAGGAGGCGTCCTACGGGCCTGTGGAGCCGCCGGGCGAGTGGTACGACCCGGAGGGGTACCAGAGGGACTGGTACGGCCAGCAGCGGGCTGACGGCGTTCCTTCGGCGGGAACGGTCCGGGGGACGGCGGTGATACCCGATCCGATGACGGGGCCGTCCGACGCGATGGCCGGGTCGTCGGCGCGAACGCCGGATGTGCATGCCCCCGTGACGGGCGTCCCGGCCCAGGAGGCCGTGTTCCTCCCGGATCCCGAGCCGGTCGGCGTCACCGCCCCTCTCCGGCACGACGAGACGGTCGCACTCCGCACCGCCAACACCCGCGGAGCTACGGTTCCCGACCCGGCCGATGGACGGGACGGCGGTACGGATCCGCTGCCCACGGGCGGGCGGGCCGAGCGTCGCAGGGCGGCCAAGGGACGTGGCAGACGGCGGGGAGAGGCACCGGCGGCCAAGGCGGGACCGGAGACAGACGCGCCCGCGGTGCCGATGACACGCCTGGAGGCCAGGCGGGCCGCGCGTGCGGCCAAGGACAGCCCCGCGGTCGTGGCCAGCAGGGTCGTGGGCGAGGTGTTCATCACCTTCGGCGTTCTCATGCTCCTCTTCGTCACCTACCAGCTGTGGTGGACGAACGTGCGCGCCGACCAGATCGCCGGCCAGGAGACACACAAGATCCAGGACGACTGGGCCAGCGGCGAACGCAGCCCGGGGGCCTTCGAGCCCGGCCAGGGCTTCGCCATCATGCACATCCCCAAGCTGGACGTCGTCGCGCCGATCGCCGAGGGCATCAGCAAGGAGAAGGTCCTCGACCGCGGCATGATCGGTCACTACGGCGAGGGCAAGCTGAAGACCGCGATGCCCTCGGCGGAGAAGGGCAACTTCGCGGTGGCCGGCCACCGCAACACCCATGGCGAGCCGTTCCGCTACATCAACAAGCTGAAGCCCGGCGATCCGATCGTGGTCGAGACCCAGGACGCCTACTACACGTACGAGATGACCAGCATCCTCCCGCAGACCTCGCCGTCGAACGTCTCCGTGATCGACGAGGTACCGGTGGGATCAGGCTTCAAGGGCCCGGGCAGATACATCACGTTGACGACCTGCACCCCGGAATTCACGAGTACGTACCGAATGATCGTGTGGGGCAAAATGGTCGACGAACGGCCGCGCAGCAAGGGGAAGCCCGACGCGCTCGTCGACTGAAGCGGGCTGTACGACAACACGACAGGGGCGGGTGCGGTGGCAGCGAGGACCCAGCAGGAAGAGCGCACCGACGAGCCGGTGGCTCCGGTACGTCGAAGGACCCGCCATCCCATCGCGTCGGCGGTGAGCGTCTTCGGTGAGCTGCTGATCACGGCAGGGGTGGTGCTGGGCCTGTTCGTCGCCTACTCGCTGTGGTGGACGAACGTGCTCGCCGACCGCGAGGCGGGCAAGCAGGGGGACACCGTCCGCGACCACTGGGCGGACGGCCCGGGTGCCCTGGACACCAGGGACGGCATCGGCTTCCTCCACGTCCCCGCGATGAAGAACGGCGAGGTGCTGGTCAAGAAGGGCACCGACACCGAGACGCTCAACAACGGCATCGCGGGCTACTACACGGACCCCGTCAAGTCCGCCCTGCCCTCCGACAAGCAGGGCAACTTCACCCTCGCCGCGCACCGGGACGGGCACGGCGCGAAGTTCCACAACATCGACAAGGTGAAGAAGGGCGACGCGATCGTCTTCGAGACCAAGGACACCTGGTACGTCTACAAGGTCTTCGCGGAGCTTCCCGAGACCTCGAAGTTCAATGTGGACGCCATCGCTCCGGTGCCCAAGGAGTCGGGGAAGAAGAAGGCCGGCCGCTACATCACGCTGACCACCTGCACGCCCGTCTACACGTCGAAGTACCGCTACATCGTCTGGGGCGAGCTGGTGCGGACGGAGAAGGTGGATCGGGACCGTACGGAGCCGGCCGAGCTCCGGTGACACCGGTCCTCCCGCACAACGACCGGGCCCCGGCCACCTCTTCCAGGTGACCGGGGCCCAAGTCGTTGACGCGCTCTGCTGTGCTCAGCCTTGCTGCCCGCCGAAGAGGCCGCCGCCGTCTCCACCAGGGAGGGTGGTGAGGGTGACCGTACTGCCCTTGGCAACAGGGCTGTTGGCACCCGGGTTGGCCTGGACGACCAGAGCGTTCGGCTTGTCCGGCGAGTTGGGGGCGAGTGCTACCACCAGACCCAGGCCCTCGAGCTGACCCTTCACATCCTGATACCGCTTGCCCACGATGTCACCGGGGATGGTGACCTGTTCGGGCTGTGCGGGACCCTTGGAGACCTTCAGGACGATCTGCGTGTCCTTGGCCTGCTTGCTGTTCGGCTCCGGAGTCTGCTCGATCACCGTGCCGGCGGGCTCCTGCGAGTCCACATCAGTCCTGGAGACGTTGGTGAAGCCGACGCCCTTCAGCTGCGCCTCGGCGTCCTCGAACGACCTGCCGACGACACCGGGGACGTTCTGGGTGGCCTCCTTGGCCACCGTGATGGTGACCTCGGTGTCCTTCTCCGCCTTCGAACCACCTTCAGGGTCCTGCTTGATGACCGTGCCTGCGGTGCTCTCGGACTCCTCGGTCTTCACGTTGACCGTGAAGCCCTTGTCCTCGAGCGCCTTGCGGGCGTTGTCCTCGGACTTCTCCAGGACGTCCGGAACCTCGATCTTGGGGGCACCGGTGGAGACGACGACCGTCACGGTTCCGCCGATGTCCATCCGGGAGTCCGGGGAGGGCTGCTGGCTGCAGATCTCGCCCTTCGCCTGGTTCTCACACGGTTCCTTCGAACCGACGGAGAGGGTGACCTCGGCGTTCTCCGCGAGTCGCTGGGCCTCGGCGACCGTCGAACCGACCACGTTCGGGGTGTCGGTCTTGCCATCCCCGCCGTCGTTCGAGCTGAAGACCGCACGGCCGATGAGGATCGCGCCGATGAGGACCAGGACACCGGCGACCACCAGGAGGATCGTCGAGGTGTTGCTCTTCTTCTGGCGCCGGCGGTCGGGCCGGTCGTCGTAGCCGCCGTAGCCACCGTCGTCCGGGTTGACCGGGGGCAGCATCGAGGTCTGGGCGCCACCCGAGTCGGCCGCGCGCAGGGCGGTGGTCGGCTGGTCGTTGTTGTAGCCGTCGTACCCGCCGCCGTAGCCGACGGACCCCATGGCCGCCGTCGCGGCGACCGGACGGCCGTCGAGGCAGGCCTCGATGTCGGCGCGCATCTCGTCGGCCGACTGGTAGCGGTAGTCGGGGTCCTTGGTCAGCGCCTTGAGGACGATGGCGTCCATCTCGGGCGTGATCTCGGGGTCGAAGTTGCTCGGGGGCTGCGGCTCCTCGCGCACGTGCTGGTACGCGACCGCCACGGGCGAGTCCCCGACGAACGGGGGCCGGACCGCGAGCAGCTCGTAGAGGAGGCAGCCGGTGGAGTACAGGTCGGACCGGGCGTCGACCTGCTCGCCCTTCGCCTGTTCCGGGGAGAGGTACTGGGCGGTGCCGATGACCGCGGCGGTCTGGGTCATCGTCATGCCGGAGTCGCCCATGGCGCGGGCGATACCGAAGTCCATCACCTTGACCTGACCGGTCCGCGTCAGCATGACGTTGGCCGGCTTGATGTCGCGGTGGACGATCTGGGCGCGGTGCGAGTACTCGAGCGCCTGCAGGATGCCGACCGTCATCTCCAGGGTCCGCTCCGGCAGCAGCTTGCGGCCGGAGTGCAGGAGCTCCCTGAGCGTCGATCCGTCGACGTACTCCATCACGATGTACGGGATGGAGACCCCGTCCACGTAGTCCTCGCCGGTGTCGTAGACGGCGACGATCGCGGGGTGGTTGAGCGATGCGGCGGACTGGGCCTCACGGCGGAACCGTGCCTGGAAGGACGGGTCGCGGGCGAGGTCGGCCCGCAGCGTCTTCACAGCGACGGTGCGGCCGAGCCTGGTGTCGTGCGCGAGGTAGACCTCGGCCATGCCACCACGGCCGAGCACCGAGCCCAGCTCGTACCGGCCGCCGAGGCGACGCGGCTCTTCCATAACTGATCCAGCCCTCTCCGTCAGTCCCGACCGCACCCGTGTGTGGTCCGGCGGTGCGCTGCTCGCGCATACGCTACCGGGCACTCCCGGCGTGATCGGCCCGCACCCGTCAGCTGATATCCGACCGGTATCCCAATGTGCTGGTGCGGACAGAAGTTGTGACGGGTGTCACTACTTTCCGTCGAGTACCGCCTTCATCACGTTCTTGGCGATCGGTGCTGCCAGGCCGCCACCGGAGATGTCGTCCCGGTTGGCGTTGCCGTCCTCGACCACGACGGCGACGGCGACGGGTGAGCCGCTGTCGGTCTTGGCGTACGAGATGAACCAGGCGTACGGCTTCTCACTGTTGTTGAGGCCGTGCTGGGCGGTGCCCGTCTTGCCACCGACAGTGACGCCGTCGATCTGGGCGTTGGTTCCCGTGCCCTCCTTGACCACGGTCTCCATCATCTGCTGCACCTTCTGGGCGTTCTCCGCCGAGAGCGGCTCGCTGAGCTGCTTCTTCTCGTGGGTGTAGATGACGTCGAGGTTGGGCGCCTGGCGCTGGGCGACCATGTACGGCTCCATGAGCTTGCCGTCGTTGGCGATGGCCGAGGCGACCATGGCCATCTGGAGCGGAGTCGCACGGTTGGAGGCCTGGCCGATGCCGGCCATGGCGTTCTGCGGCTTGTTGTCCTCGGGGTAGACGCTGGCGTCCGCCCGGACCGGCGTGAAGACTTCCTTGTTGAAGCCGAACTTGTCGGCCTGCTCGATCATCTTCTCGTTGCCGAGGTCGTCGCTCATCTTGCCGAAGACGGTGTTGCAGGAGTAGCGCAGGGCCACCCGGAGCGAGGCGTCCTTGCAGGGGATGTTGCCCTCGTTCTGCAGGAGGTTCGTCGACTGCGGGAGCCGCCAGGGCAGCGGGGAGTCGGTCTTCGCGTCGATGTCGGTGTAGAGGCCGTTCTCCAGCGCCGCGGCCGCCGTGACGACCTTGAACGTCGAGCCGGGCGGGTAGGTCTCCCGCAGGGCCCGGTTCAGCATCGGCTTGTCCTTGTCGTCCAGGAGCTTCTGCCGGGCGTCGGAGTCCTTCATGGAGTTGCCCGCGAAGACCGAGGGGTCGTACGAGGGGGTGCTCGCGAGCGCCAGGATCGCGCCGGTCTGCGGGTCGAGCGCGGCGACGGCGCCCTTTTTGTTGCCGAGCCCCTCGAAGGCGGCCTTCTGGGCGGCGCCGTTCAGGGTGGTGACGACGTTTCCGCCGGTCTTCTTCTCGCCGGTGAACATCGACAGGGTGCGGTCGAAGAACAGCTGGTCGCTGTTGCCGGTGAGGATGCCGTCCTCGAGGTTCTCCAGCTGCGAGGAGTCGAAGGCCTGCGAGGAGTAGCCGGTGACGGGGGCCCACATGGGCCCGTTCTTCCAGACGCGCTTGTACTTGAAGTCGCTGTCCTCGGTCTCGACCGAGCCGGTCACCGGTTCGCCGTCGACGATGATGTTGCCGCGCTCGTGGGCGTAGCGCTCGATCTCGACGCGTCGGTTGTGCTCGTTCGAGTTGAGCTCGTCGGCACGGACGTACTGGAGGTAGTTGGTGCGGATGAGCAGGGCCAGGACGAGGACGCCACAGAAGATGGCGATCCTGCGGAGTGGCTTGTTCACGGTCGGACCACCTGGGTCATTTCGGCGTCCGGGGACGGTGCGGGTGCAGGGGCGGGACGCCGGGCCGTGTCGCTGATCCTGATCAGGATTCCGATGAGGGCCCAGTTGGCGATGACGGATGAACCACCGGCCGCGAGGAACGGCATGGTCATACCGGTCAGCGGGATGAGCCCCATGACACCGCCGGCGACGACGAAGACCTGGATGGCGAAGGCGCCGGAGAGACCGATCGCGAGGAGCTTGCCGAACGGGTCGCGAGCGGCGAGGGCGGTGCGGACACCGCGCTCGACGACGAGGCCGTAGACGAGCAGGACCGCCATCATCCCGGCGAGGCCGAGCTCCTCGCCGACGGTGGCGAGGATGAAGTCGGAGTTGGCGGCGAAGCCGATCAGGTCGGAGTTGCCCTGGCCGAGGCCGGTGCCGAGGGTGCCGCCGGAGCCGAAGGCCATCAGGGACTTGGCCATCTGCTCGCTTGCTGCCTCCTTGCCCCACCCGGCGAAGGGGTCGAGCCAGGCGGTGACACGGTCCTGTACGTGAGGCTCGAAGGTGGCCACACCCACGGCACCCGCGCCGGACATCAGCAGACCGAAGACGATCCAGCTGGTGCGTTCGGTGGCGACGTACAGCATGACGACGAACATGCCGAAGAACAGCAGGGAGGAACCGAGGTCGGTCTCGAAGACCAGGATGAGGATTGAGAACGCCCAGACCATGAGGATCGGCCCGAGGTCACGGCCGCGGGGCAGGTACAGGCCCATGAACCGACGGCTCGCCAGGGCCAGGGCATCACGCTTGACCATCAGATAGCCGGCGAAGAAGACCGCAATGATGATCTTGGCGAACTCACCGGGCTGGATCGTGCCGATACCGGGGATCCGGATCCAGATCTTGGCGCCGTTCACCGCGGGGAAGAACATCGGAAGGATCAGAAGGAACAGCGCTACAAGCATCGAGATGTAGGTGTAGCGCTGCAAGATCCGGTGGTCCTTGAGGACGAGCAGTACACAGACCATGAGGGCAACGCCGGCGGCGGAGAACATGAGCTGCTTGGATGCTGCCGGTGCGAAGGTCTTCAGGGCTTGGAACCGCTCCGACTGGTCCAGGCGCCAGATGATCGCGAGCCCCAGCCCGTTGAGCAACGTGGCCAGCGGCAGCAGCAGCGGGTCGGCGTACGGGGCGAATCTCCGCACGGCCAGGTGTGCCACTCCGCCGAGCAGCGCGAGGCCCAGGCCGTAGCCGAGCATGCCCGCGGGCAGCTCGCCGTTGAGGGCGAGGCCCACGTTGGCGTAGGCGAACACCGAGATCAGGACGGCGAATACGACGAGCACCAGCTCGGTGTTACGGCGACTGGGCGCGTCGATCGCGCCGATGGTCGTGGTGTTGGTGACAACGCTCATGTGCTGAAGGCCCCCTACGGCTTACTGCTTACCGCACTGCAGGGCCAGCTTCTTCTCTTCCTCCGAGAGGCTGGGGCCGGGAGTGGGAGTCGCGGTCTTGGTCCCCTTTTCGGGGGACGTGGCGGAATTGCTGTCGGCGGCCTCGTTCTGGTTCTTGGCGGCTTCCGCCTCGGCGGCGCGGCGCTGCGCGGCCTTCTTGCAGGCCGACGCCTGCGCGTCCAGCTCGCTGATCTTCTCCCGGGCTTCGGCCAGGTTGCCCTGGGAGATGGTGGCCTCGACGCGATTGCGCCAGTAGGGCGGGAGGTACTTGAGTTCGATCTTGGTGTCCTCCTCGACCTTCGAGAGGGACACCCAGCCGAGGTCCTGACTGATTCCGCGGTACAGCGCGACGTTGTCGTCCTTCGCGCCCACGTAGAACTGGGTCTGGGTCCAGCGGTAGCCGCCGTAGGCGCCACCGCCGATGACCGCCAGGGCCAGCACGATGTAGAAGGACCTCTTCATCCAACGGCGGCTCTTACGCGGCTTGACGAAGTCGTCGTCGGTGTAGGCGTCGAAGGAGCCGTGCGGCGCCGCCCCGTAGCCCATGTCGTCGCCGCTGCCGGGAGGGCCGAAGCCTCCCGCCGGCGGGGGCACGGGTCGGCCGAGGCCGGCGGCGCGTCCGGCCGGCGTCTCCATGGCGCGGCCGTCGTTCGCCTGAGCGGCCTGGTTCTCCGCAACCGCACCCACGACGACCGGGGTGTCGTTCAACTGCCCGGCCAGGGTGTCGTTGCTGTCGACGTCCAGGACGTCGGCGACGATGCAGGTGATGTTGTCGGGGCCACCGCCGCGCAGGGCGAGCTGGATGAGGTCCTGGATCGTCTCCTGCGGACCCTGGTAGCTGGCCAGGGTCTCTTCCATCGTCTGGTGGGAGACGACGCCGGAAAGGCCGTCGGAGCAGATCAGGTAGCGGTCACCGGCGCGGACCTCCCGGACGGAGAGGTCGGGTTCGACGTGGTCGCCACTGCCCAGGGCCCGCATCAGCAGGGAGCGCTGCGGGTGGGTGGTGGCCTCCTCCTCGGTGATCCTGCCCTCGTCGACGAGACGCTGGACCCATGTGTGGTCCTGGGTGATCTGCGTCAGCACGCCGTCGCGGAGCAGGTACGCACGGGAGTCACCGACGTGGACGAGGCCGAGGCGCTGACCGGTCCAGAGCAGGGCTGTGAGCGTCGTGCCCATGCCCTCCAGCTGGGGGTCCTCCTCGACCATGACGCGCAGCTGGTCGTTGGCCCGCTGAACCGCCGTGCCGAGCGAGGTGAGGATGTCCGATCCCGGCACGTCGTCGTCGAGCTGGACGAGCGTGGAGATCACCTCGGAGCTGGCGACCTCTCCGGCCGCCTGGCCGCCCATGCCGTCGGCGATGGCCAGAAGGCGGGGGCCGGCGTAGCCGGAGTCCTCGTTGCCTTCCCGGATCATGCCCTTGTGCGATCCGGCGGCGAAGCGCAGGGACAAGCTCATACGCACCTCGCCCGTCGGTTCGGGGTACAGCCGGTCTCGAGCCACACTGCCCACCCTCCGGTCGGGAGCCGGGCGGGGGCCTTCGTCAGGCCCGCCGCGGCTCGCTCGCTCCGCTCGCTCATTGTCGTACTACTTCCGCAGCTCGATGACGGTCTTGCCGATGCGGATCGGCGCGCCCAGCGGAACAGGTGTCGGGGTGGTGAGCCGGGTCCGGTCGAGATAGGTGCCGTTGGTGGACCCGAGATCCTCGACGATCCACTGGCCGTCACGGTCCGGGTAGATCCTGGCATGCCGACTGGACGCGTAGTCGTCGTCCAGCACGATCGTTGAATCGTGCGCCCGGCCCAGAGTGATGGTCTGCCCCTGGAGGGCGACCGTGGTGCCGGTGAGAGTGCCTTCGGAGACGACCAGCTTCGTGGGTGCCCCACGGCGCTGGCGTCCGGACTGCTGGCGCTGCTGAGGCGGCGCCGCCTGCTGCTGGCGTCCCTGCTGCGGGCGGGTGTCACTCGCAGTGCGGCGTGAACCGCGCTGTGTGACACGCGTACCGAACAGGTCGCTGCGAATGACCTGGACGGCCACGATTACGAATAGCCACAGAACAGCCAGGAAACCTAGCCGCATGACCGTCAGGGTCAGCTCTGACATTGCCCCCGCTTCACCCTTCGGCTTGCCGGTAAACGATGGTGGTGCTGCCCACGACGATCCGCGAGCCGTCGCGGAGCGTAGCGCGGGTGGTGTGCTGCCCGTCCACCACGATGCCGTTGGTGGACCCGAGATCCTGGATCGTCGAGGGCGTTCCGGTCCGGATCTCACAGTGCCGGCGCGATACGCCGGGGTCGTCGATCCGCACGTCGGCGTCGGTGCTTCGTCCCATCACCAACGTCGGGCGGGAGATCTGATGGCGTGTGCCGTTGATCTCGATCCAGCGCCGCACCTGTGCGTTCGGCGCGGAGCCGGACGCGGACGGCGGGCGCCAGTCGCTGGAGGGGCCTCCCGGTCGCCCGGAGCCCGGCGGAGCCTGAGGCATGGGCGGGGCGGAGGGCGGCGGGTAGCCGTAGCCACCCTGTCCCTGAGGGCCGGGCCGGTTCGGCTGTGCGTGCGGGGCGGGCCCGCTCTGCTGGCCCTGCTGCTGTGACGAACTCGACGCCAGGGTCCTGCTGCGTACTCGGTAGAGACCCGTGTCCAGGTCGTCCGCCTTCTCCAGGTGGACCTTGATCGGTCCCATGAAGGTGTACCGCTGCTGCTTGGCGTAGTCGCGTACGAGGCCGGACAGTTCGTCACCGAGCTGCCCGGAGTACGGGCTCAGGCGCTCGTAGTCCGGCGTGCTGAGCTCGACGATGAAGTCGTTGGGCACGACGGTCCGCTCGCGGTTCCAGATGGTTGCGTTGTTGTCGCACTCACGCTGGAGGGCGCCCGCGATCTCGACCGGCTGCACCTCGGACTTGAAGACTTTGGCGAAGGTGCCGTTGACCAGACCTTCGAGACGCTGCTCGAAACGCTTCATGACTCCCATGGGGCACCTCCTCCGGTGTCGTCATCCCTGTACTGCTTACTGATCGTATCCACGCGTCGGGAAATCGGCTGGTTCCCCTTGTCTGCACAGTGGATGAGTGTCACCTCTCACACGGATCGTAGAGGTGGCCTCCTGACAGTGTCCCGCACTCCGGGTGCACTCAGAAGGAGTGGGGGCAGGCGCTCCGCGTTCCCGGCTTCCCCTCGTCGGTCCCGCGAAACAACGGATGTGAATCCACCCTGTCCAGCGTGCTAATCTTCCGTTGTCGCCAGGCGCTCGCACCACACGGTGAGAGAGTCTGAAAGCACCACTCATGCGCGAGTGGCGGAACGGCAGACGCGCTGGCTTCAGGTGCCAGTGTCCTTAGGGACGTGGGGGTTCAAATCCCCCCTCGCGCACAACGGCAGTTGCTTGCAGCTGCTGGGCAGGTTCGACAGAACCCCCGCACCGATTTCTGGGTGCGGGGGTTCTTCGTTGTGTGGAGTGCCTGCACGGCGTTCCCGGCGCCTGTCCGCGTACCGCGTGAGGTGCTGCGGGTGGTCCGTGTTCTCTTTCACGTGTGATGTGGCCGGTGAGGGGTGCGGGCGGCACTCTCTGTAGCGGCTGTTTCACGTGAAACGTCGGAACCGTCCGGTTCGGCCCCGCGCTTCGGTCGGTGGTTCTGGCTCGGCGGGCCGAGCGGTCGGCCGACGGGTTTCGAGCGGTCGACATGAGGTGAGTCCCACGCCACACCTGAGTTCACGCCGAGCCGACCGCCGGTGGGCCGTCAGGCCGCCAGGCGTGCGGCCAAGGCCTTTGCCTTCTCCGCTGCTTCGGCGAACGCCTGGGTCCTGGAGGCGTCTGCGAGCGGAATGAGCTCTGCCATCTCGGGCTTCGAGCGGGCCAGGGTCAGCTCAGGAACGATGAAGTCGACTTCGAGGCCCAGCATGCCGCTGAGGACCTTCTCCAGGTAGTTCTGGACGAACTCGAAGTCCTCGCGCGGCGTACCCGGGGCGTACGAACCTCCCCGGCTGGCCACGACGGTGACGGGCGTGCCCGCTACGGGGCCTTCGATGCCTGCGTTGTGGCCCACGATGATCACCTGGTCCAGCCACGCCTTCAGGGTGGAGGGGATCGAGAAGTTGTACATGGGTGCGCCGATGAGTACGGCGTCCGCCGCGGCGAGCTCAGCCGCCAACTCACCGCGAAGGGTGTCGGTGGCGCCGGCTGCCACCGCCGTGGCGTCCAGGTGTGGCAGCGGCTCCGCGGCGAGATCGCGGTAGACGACCTCGCCGTCCGGGTGCTGTTCGCGCCACGTCGTGACGAACGCGGCGGTGACCTCGCGGGACATGGAGCCCTCGGAGAAGACGGCTGAGTCGAGGTGGAGGAGCGTGGCCATGGGGTTCTCCAAAGAATGTCGATCGGCTCGATCCTGCGGCGCGCGGGCCGCAGGAAGAGCTGGTGATTTTCCGTATGCTCCTATTGATAACACAGTCACTTACTAAAAATAAGTACCTCACGGAGGAGCAGTACGCTGGAGGGGTGGCGGAACACAGCGAGCAGGCATGTCGGCGGGTGGACGTGGGCATCACGCGTGTCTTCGAGCTGTTCGGGAAGCGCTGGACGGGTCCGATCGTTTCCGTGCTGATGACGCAGCCGGTGCACTTCGCAGATCTGAGACGCGCGATCCCGGGCATCAGCGAGCGGATGCTCTCCGACCGGCTGTCGGAGCTGGGGGCCGCCGGTCTGGTCGTGCGCGAGGTGGATGAAGGCCCACCGCTGCGGGTCGCTTACCGGCTGACGGAGGCCGGAGCCGCCATGGAGCCCGCTCTGAAGGAACTCGGGCGCTGGGCGGACACCTACCTGGCCGGGCCGGGGCGCTGCTGACATCGCGTGGCACGGCCAAGGCCTGCGCTTCGGGAGGTGCGGTGGGCGGCGCGGCGGACACCGACCCTCGCCGGGGTCGAGGCGTTGCGCTCCGGACCGTGGGCTTACGTGATCCGGACCGTTGCGTGACGCGATCCGATGTAGCCGGTGACGAGGTTCGGCCCGGCGGCCGCGGCTTTCCACAGGCCCAATCCCACCGCATCCCAACGGATTTCACCGGATCGTGAGTTGTCCACAGGGGAAGACGCCTGTGATGAGGCGGCTGTACCGTCGTCGGCAGTTGATGTTGCTCGTGCGCAATGGCTGATCAAGGGCGGGGGAGGCGGCGCTCCATGGGCGAAGTCGAGGCGACGGTGCCGGTACAGCGGACAGCGGGAGGCGGGCGGATTCCGGTCGTCCCCGGTTTCGCGCGGCGCCTGCCCGGAGATGTACGGCCGTCGGGTGGCGGGGCGCTCTCCCCGAAGGCCGCGGGCAAGTCCCTCAGGCTCAAGGTGCCTCGTTCCGCGCACAGTTCCCTCTCGCTTCCTGCTGGCAGGCCGGACGCGGTACAGGCGGTCGAGGAGTCGAACCGGGGCCGGGTACCTGGTCTGACGCCCATACGGGTCGGCCGGATGGCGGCGACACCTTTCGCTTTCCTCCGAGGCTCGGCCGGCCTGATGGCACATGACCTGGTCGGTACGCCGGTCACCGGTGTGGGCGCCCAGCTCTGTGGTGACGCCCATGCGGCCAACTTCGGTCTGTACGGCGACGCTCGCGGCAGCCTGGTCATCGATCTGAACGACTTCGACGAGACCGCCTTCGGACCGTGGGAGTGGGACCTCAAACGACTGGCCACCTCGCTCGTGCTCGCCGGTCGGCTCGCGGGCGCGGACGAGGACACCTGCCGGCAGGGCGCGTACGACACGGTGGGTGCCTACCGGAGGACCATGCGGCTGCTGGCCAGGCTGCCCGCCCTCGACGCTTGGAACGCCATCGCGGACGAGGAACTGGTCTCCCACACCGACGCACGTGACCTGTTGGGGACGCTGGAGAGGGTCTCGGAGAAGGCGCGCAACAACACGAGCGCCCGCTTCGCCGCCCGGTCCACCGAGGAGTGCGAGGACGGTCGCCGTTTCGTCGATGCGCCGCCGGTTCTGCGCCGGGTGCCGGACGCCGAGGCCGCGGCTGTCGCTGCGGGGCTCGAGGGTTACCTCCGTACCGTCTCGGAGGACAGGCTTCCGCTGCTGGCTCGCTATGCGATCCACGACGTGGCGTTCCGTGTCGTCGGTACGGGCAGTGTCGGGACCCGTTCGTATGTCGTGCTGTTGCTCGACCACCGCGGTGAGCCCTTGGTCCTGCAGGTGAAGGAGGCCCGGCCTTCGGCGCTCTCCCCGTATCTCCCGCAGGTCGGTTTCGAGGTGCCCGTGGAGGTGCACGAAGGGCGCCGGGTGGTGCTCGGGCAGAAGCGGATGCAGGTCGTCAGCGACATACTGCTCGGCTGGGCCGATGTGGACGGCAGGCCGTACCAGGTACGCCAGTTCCGGAACCGGAAGGGCAGTGTGGACCCCGCCGCCCTCGCCGCGGATCAGGTCGACGACTACGGCCGGATGACGGGAGCGCTGCTGGCGCGGGCCCATGCGCACAGCGCCGACCCCAGGCTCCTGGCGGGCTACTGCGGAAAGAGTGCCGAGCTCGACGACGCGGTGGCCGGCTTCGCCGTGACGTACGCGGACCGGACGGAGGCCGATCACGCCGAGTTGGTCCGGTGTGTCCGGTCCGGGCGCATAGCCGCCGAACTGGGCGTCTGAACGGCCCGGCCCGGCGAGACCCGCGCGGGCTTCGCGCCTGACACGTGTCCTCACGGCGGGGGTCATGGCCATACGCTGGACGGGTGACCCACGAAGCCGCCGGGGTGCCGACCACCCGGAACGACGAAGACCGGCAGGACCAGGACCGGCAGGACCAGGACCGGCAGGACGCGCCGCAGCACGCCCAGGATCCGTCGAGGGACGCCCGGGACGCGCCGGAGGAGGCCCCGGGCGTGCCGCAGGACGACCTGCGCGCGGGCCCGGACGCCCCGTCGGAGCCGGGCAGCGGGGAAAACGACCCGGGCCGCGGGCAAAACGATGCCCCGGACGGTGACCCGGCCGCTTCCTCGACGGGCGTGCGGTCGGACGGCGACGGGGGCGGAGCCGATGCCCCCCGGCCCGAGGAGCGGCTCGCGAAGGCGGTCAGGGTGGCCGAGCAGGCGCTGATCGAGTTCGAGATCGCCGTGGAGACCTTCAGGGTCGAGGTGGAGAACTTCTCCCGGCTGCATCATCAGAAGCTCGGTCCGATGTACGCCCGGCTGGACGAGCTCGACGCGCAGATCGCGGAGGCACGGGCTGCCAGGACCGGCGATCCCGAGGATCTGCGCAAGGCGCAGGAGGCACGGGCGATCGTCATGCCGATGCCCGGGGTGGACGAGCTTTTCCATGACTGGATGGACTCGGACGGCCTCTCTCCCGAGGCTTCGGCGATGCTCACCGAGCAGCCGGTCAGGCCGCCGAAGCGGGTCAGGCCCAGCGATGAGGCGCGGAAGCTCTACAGGGAGCTTGCCCGGCAGGCCCACCCGGATCTGGCGCCGGACGAGGCGGAGCGGGCACGCCGGGACGAGTTCATCGCCCGCGTCAACGCAGCCTATGGACGAGGTGACGTCGCACAGCTCAAGGAGCTGGCCGCGGAGTGGGCTGCCGGTCCCGTGGCGCCGGAGCTGCGTCTGAGCGAGAGCGAGGAGCTCTACGCGCGGCTGGACTGGCTCAGCCGCCGCAAGGAGCTGCTGACGGTCCTGGCCCAAGAGCTGGAGGAGAGTGCGATCGGCTCGATGCTGCGCATGGCGCCGGATGACCCGGACCGGCTGCTGGACGACATCGGGGAGAAGCTTCTCGCCGAGGTGGCCCAGCGTGAGGGCGAGCTGGCAGCACTGGTGCAGTAGCGTTCCGGATGACTCTGGCGCGTACGTACGAGAGAAGGCCCTTTCATGAATTTCGCTCCGCTGCCCTCGGTGGACGTCGCGGCGGTTCCGTCGGACGGTTTCGTTCTGGACGTACGGGAGGACGACGAATGGGCGGCCGGGCACGTCGAGGGTGCGCTGCACATTCCCATGAGTGACTTCGTCGGCCGCTTCGGTGAACTGACCGAGGCCGCTGAGGACGGGCGGCGTGTACATGTGATGTGCCGTGTCGGGGGACGGTCCGCCCAGGTCACCCAGTATCTGGTGCAGCAGGGTCTGGACGCTGTGAACATCGAGGGCGGCATGCTGGCATGGGACGGCGCGGGCCGTCCCATGGTGACCGAGGACGGGACCTCGGCGTTCGTCCTCTGACGGCTCTGACGGCTCTGACGGCTCTGACGGCTCTGACGGCTCTGACGGCTCTGACGGCTCTGACGGCTCTGACGGCTCTGACGGACCCGATGTCCTTGCCGGTACCGCTGTCCGGGTACGGGCTCGGTCTCTCGGCATGACCCCGGCGTCCGGGTGTGGGGCCTCGGCTGCCGCCGCGGTGCGGCGGGACCCGAGCGCCCAGGACCGCCGGCCCGGGGGAGCCGCCGGGCCTGGGGGACTTCAGCGGTCGAAGTCGAGCTCGACCTCCGGAGTGACGGGATGCGACTGGCACGCCAGCACGAACCCGGCGTCCGTCTCGTCCGGCTCGAGAGCGAAGTTGCGGTCCATCCGGACGTCGCCCGAGACCAGGAACGCCCGGCAGGTCCCGCACACCCCGCCCTTGCAGGCGTACGGGGCGTCGGACCGGCTTCGCAGCACTGTTTCCAGCAGCGATTCGTCGCCCTGCACCGGCCAGCTGCCCGATCGTCCGTCAAGCGTCGCGGTGAGGGTGCTGCTGGACGGAGCGGTGGTCCGGGCCGTGGTCGCCGGTCTCCCCGTCTCCTCGGCGACGTGGAAGATCTCCTGGTGGATGCGCGAACGGTCGGCGCCGAGCTCGCGCAGGGCGCCCTCCGCCTCACGGACCAGGCCGAGCGGACCGCAGAGGAACCAGCCGTCGACGTCCGGGACCGGAAGGAGTGTGGGCAGCAGGCCGATGAGCCGCTCGCGGTCCAGTCGGCCCGAAGGGAGTCCGGCTGCCTGTTCCTCCCGTGAAAGAGCGGTCACCAGCTGGAACCGGTCGGGGTAGCGGTCCTTGAGGTCAGCCACCTCGTCGAGGAACATCGTCGAGGCCGCCGTCCGGTCGCTTCGGACCAGGCAGAAGCGTGCGAGTGGCTCCCTCGCCAGCAGGGTGGCAGCCATGGAGAGCACCGGTGTGATGCCGCTCCCCCCGACGATCGCCGCGAAGCGGCCAGGGCGTGGAGCCAGGACGAACCGGCCCGCCGGCGCCATCGCCTCCACCTGGTCGCCGACGGCCAGTTCCTTCAGGGCGTACGTCGAGAACGCCCCTCCGTCGACCATGCGGATGCCGACCCGGAGCGTGGGCACGTCCGGCGGTTCGGTGGCAGGTGCGCAGATCGAGTACGAGCGCCGGATCTCCTCGCCGTCGAGCTGGTAGCGGACGTTCAGGTGCTGGCCCGGAGAGTGGCGGAAGGTCTCACGCAGCTCCGGCGGCACGGCGAAGGTGATGGCTACCGCGTCGTCCGTGATCCGTTCGATCGTGCGGACCCGGAGCGGATGGAACATCTACAACTCCTTGAAGTGGTCGAACGGTTCACGGCATGCCACACAGCGGCGCAATGCCTTGCACGCGGTCGACGAGAACCTGCTCAGCAGTTCGGTATCCGTGGAACCGCAGTGCGGGCAGCGCACGGACAGTGTCAGGGGCACCGGTTCTCCCGGTCCGCTCGTGGGGCGTGGCGGCGCTATTCCGAACTCAGCCAGCTTGCGGCGTCCTTCGTCACTGATGTCGTCGGTCGACCAGGCAGGCGAGAGGACCGTGACGACCGACACCTCCGCGACCCCGTGGCCGCGCAGCACGCGTTCGATGTCGTCGGACATGGTCTTGATGGCGGGGCAGCCCGTGTACGTGGGCGTGAGACTCACGGTCACCCTGCCCGGCCCTTCTGCCCGCACTCCGCGGAGCACACCGAGCTCGTCGAGGGTGAGCACCGGGAGTTCGGGGTCGGGCACAGCCCCCGCCAGCCGGTGGAGCTCCGCCTCCAGAGGCGTCTCGGTGGTCACCATGACGCCCCCGGGTGGCTGCGGTGCAGATGCTGTATCTCCGCGAGCATCCTTCCGAAGGGTTCCGTATGTACGCCCTGGCGTCCGGCCCCGGCGGACCACGCGCCGGACTGCGGGCCCGAGGGGAGGTTCAGAGTGGCGCGTGCGACGACGTCCCCGACGGCTTCCAGCCAGTGGTCCCGCCGTTTCTGTACGTCGACTTCGATGCCTTCGACGGGCTCGAACAGCTCGCCGGTGAACCGCCACAGCGCGTCCAGCGCGCGCTGCATGCGCTCGTGGCTCTCCGGGGTGCCGTCCCCGAGCCGCAGAACCCACTGCTCCGCGTGGTCACGGTGGTACGCCACCTCTTTGACGGCCTTGGCCGCGAGATCGGCGAATTCGGACTCGCCGGCGGCCAGTTGCTCGTACAGCAGGTGCTGGTGCACCGAGAAGTACAGCTGGCGGGCGATGGTGTGGGCGAAGTCGCCGTTCGGCTGTTCCACGAGCTGGAGGTTGCGGAAGGCACGCTCCTCGCGGAGGTACGCCAGCTGGTCCTCGTCCCCCACGAACGAGAGCAGTATCCGAGCCTGGCCGAGGAGGTCCAGCGCGATATTGGCGAGAGCGACCTCCTCCTCGAGGACAGGGGCGTGGCCGGCCCACTCCCCCAGGCGGTGCGAGAGCACCAGCGCGTCGTCGCCGAGGGCGAGGGCCGCGGTCACAGGTGCTTCACCCCTTCAGGGATCTCGTAGAACGTGGGGTGCCGGTAGGGCTTGTCCCCGGCGGGCTCGAAGAAGGAGTCCTTCTCGTCGGGTGAGGAGGCGGTGATCGACGCGGAGGGCACCACCCAGAGGGAGACGCCTTCCGAGCGGCGGGTGTACAGATCGCGGGCGTTGCGCAGTGCCATTTCGGCGTCCGGCGCGTGCAGGCTGCCCGCGTGGGTGTGCGAGAGTCCGCGCCGGGAACGCACGAACACCTCCCACAGAGGCCATTCGGTCGAACTGCTCATGCGGTCGCCTCCATGGGCTGGGCGGCCGCTCCGGCTTCTTCGGGCCGGGCGGCTTGCTTGTCTGCGTAGGCCGCCGCGGCGGCGCGGACCCAGGCGCCCTCTTCGTGAGCCGTGCGCCGTTGGGCCAGCCGTTGTTCGTTGCAAGGGCCGTTTCCTCTGAGGACCTCCTGGAACTCCGTCCAGTCGATCGCTCCGAACTCGTGGCGGCCCAGCTCTTCGTTCCACCGGATGTCGGGATCGGGCAGTTCCAGCCCGAGCGCCTCTGCCTGGGGGACGCAGATGTCCACGAACCGCCGACGCAGTTCGTCGTTGGAGTGCCGCTTGATCTTCCACGCCATCGACTGTTCCGAGTGGGCCGAGGAATCGTCGGGGGGACCGAACATCATCAGGGAGGGCCACCACCAGCGGTTCACCGCGTCCTGGGCCATCTCGTGCTGGGCGGGTGTGCCCCGGCTGAGCGCGAGGAGCAGTTCGTAACCCTGGCGCTGGTGGAAGGACTCCTCCTTGCAGATACGGACCATCGCGCGTGCGTAGGGTCCGTATGAGCAGCGGCAGAGCGGCACCTGGTTGGTGATCGCTGCGCCGTCCACCAGCCACCCGATCGCTCCGACGTCGGCCCAGGTCAGGGTGGGGTAGTTGAAGATCGATGAGTATCGCTGGCGACCGGCGTGCAGCTTGTCGAGCATCTCCTCGCGGCTCATGCCCAGCGTCTCCGCGGCGCTGTACAGGTAGAGGCCGTGGCCCGCCTCGTCCTGCACCTTCGCCATGAGGATCGCCTTGCGCCGCAGGGACGGTGCGCGGGAGATCCAGTTCGCCTCCGGCTGCATCCCGATGATTTCGGAGTGGGCGTGCTGAGCCATCTGGCGGATCAAGGAGGCGCGGTAGGCGTCGGGCATCCAGTCGCGGGGCTCGATCCGCTCGTCGGCCGCGAGCGTGCGGTCGAACTCCGCCAGACGCTCGGCAGGCGGCACGTCCCCAGCGCCTGCCTTCCCCTGCGCGGTGTGGTCCGCAGTCACTGCCGTCATCCCAGGCTCCCTACCGACCGATCGTTCGGTTCCTTGGCTTCAATGGTGAGTCTGAGGCCCGTAGGGTGTCAACCCTGTGGATGACGGAGCGGTGATCGGGGCGGCATGGACGCGGACCACGGTGGGCCAACCGAAGACGAGAAGAAGCCTTCCTGGCCCGGTGTGACGAGCCCTCCGCCTGAAGGCCGGACCGACGGCGCGGCCCTCCGTCCGGAATCGGCGGCGGCGGATCCGGCGCATGGCCCCGCCACCGCGGCACTGCCGACGGACACCGTCACCGCGCCCGCGCAGATGTCCGACGGGCGCCGTCCGGCGGGCGGGATCGCCTCGCTCTCCTTGCCGTACCAGATCGTCGCCGCGCTGGCCCTCTCCGTCGTGGGGCTGTGGTCCTGCGCGCACATAGCCATGGTCTTCCTGCACGTCGCGCCGTCCAACACGCTGACGAAACAACACGGACAGGCCGTCGACCGCTGGGTCTACCCGGAGTTCGAGCAGAACTGGAAGCTCTTCGCCCCCAATCCCCTCCAGCAGAACATCTCCGTTCAGGTGCGTGCGGAACTGGCCGGCAACGGTGCCGACGGGAGCCGGATCACCCGTTGGATCGATCTCTCGCGTGACGACGGCGAGGCGATACGCGGGAACCCGCTTCCCAGTCATGTCGAGCAGAACGAGCTGCGCCGTGCCTGGGACTTCTTCAACGGGTCCCACGACAGCGAGAACCGCGCCAACGGCCTGCGGGGCGAACTGTCGGAGCGCTACATCCGCCGCATCGTGATGCTCCGACTCGACGGGCACGGATACGGCGGCATGGTCGAGCGCTTCCAGGTGAGGTCGGCATCGCGTTCCGTCGGAGCGCCGCCGTGGAGCGACGAGAAGATCAGCACCACGGCGGAGTACCGGGTGCTCCCGTGGTGGACGGTCACCGAGTCCGACCTGTCCGGGACGGGCCTGGATCAGGCATCCGCCGTCCGGAAGGCGGAGCGATGAGCGCCCCGGTCCGGCCCGCGGTCACTCCACCGGCTCGGGGCCCTGACGGTTTCACGGCCGCCGCCTCCGGGCTCGCCCGCGCCGTACAGCGAGTCACCGCCTCTCCCCTCGGCGCCTACCAGAGCGCGGTCGTCCGGATCGGTGTCGCCGCCACCTTCCTGTTGTTCCTGCTGCGCGAGCTGCCCCACCGTCATGAGCTGTACGGCCCCGACGGGCCGTGGAGCTGGGACATGGCGGACCGGCTCATCGCGAACAACGGCGCCTTCACCGTCCTGATGTGGTCGGACAGCGCGACCTGGTTCGAGGCCGTGTACGCACTGACGCTGGTCTCGGCCGCGCTGCTGATGGTCGGTTGGCGCACCCGGTGCACCTCGGTGCTGTTCATGGTGGGTGTGCTCTCCCTTCAGAACCGCAGCATCTTCATGGGGGACGGTGGCGACAACGTCATCCACCTGATGGCGCTGTACCTGGTCCTGACCCGCTGCGCCCGTGTCTGGTCGCTGGACGCACGCCGGACCGCCCGGGACGCCACACGGGCCGCGAGCGGGGAGCGGCCGGCGGTTGACGCCGTGGGGCCGGTCCTGTGGGCCGTGCTCGGCGGCTTCCTCCTGCCTGCCACCGTCATGGGCGGACTAGGCGGTACATGGTGGCTTCCCTCGCTGCTGTGGATGCTCTGGCTGGGCGGTGGTGTCCGGTGGGCACTTGACCGGTATGCGCGGGGCCATGAGCTCCGCACCCTCCTGGACGTCGTGGCCAACCTCGCCCACAACGCGGCACTCTTCGTGATCATGGCCGAGGTGTGTCTGATCTACGCCACGGCCGGCTGGTACAAGATCCAGGGCTCCCGCTGGCAGGACGGCACCGCGCTCTACTACCCGCTCAAGCTGGAGTACTTCGCCCCGTGGCCCGGGCTCTCGGACATCATGGCCTCCAGCGCGCTCATCGTCATGGCGCTGACGTACGTGACTGTGATCGTGCAGGTCGCCTTCCCCTTCACGCTCTTCAACAGGCGGGTGAAGAACGTCCTCCTGGTCCTCATGATCGGTGAGCACGCGGGGATCGCTGTACTGCTCGGGCTTCCCTTCTTCTCCATGGCGATGATCGCGGCAGATGCCGTCTTTCTCCCGACGGTCTTCCTCGTCTGGCTGGGGAACCGTGTGACGCGGGCCCGTCGGCGGCTCTTCTCCCGGACCGAGGGGAAGCTCTCCCTGCCCGGTCAGCGCAGGTCGGAGACGGTCGGAGCGGAGGCCGCGCGCGCTGCCGGCGGCGATGGCCATACGCTCGTGCGGTGACCAGCGAGACCGGCAGTGCAGAAGAGCCCACGGCGGATGCGGTACCCGACCCGTCGGCCGAACCCGTCCAGTACGACGACGGATACGGGGTGGAGATCGGCGTCGGGCCGCACCCGCTGCCCTGGCCGGAGGACGAGCGATACGACCCCGAGCTCCTCGCTGGTGGGGACCGGCGCAACGTGGGCGACGGCTACCGGTACTGGACGAGGGAGGCGATCGTCGCCGACCTGGATCTACGGCGCCACGACTTCCATGTGGCCGTGGAGAACTGGGGCCACGACTTCAACATCGGCTCGGTGGTGCGCACCGCCAACGCGTTCCTCGCCAAGGAGATCCACATCGTCGGTCGGCGCCGCTGGAACCGCAGGGGAGCGATGGTCACCGACCGCTACCAGCACGTCCGCCATCACCCCGACACCGCTGATCTGACCGCGTGGGCCGAGAGCGAGGACCTGCCGATCATCGGGATCGACAATCTGCCCGGGGCCGTGCCCATCGAACGGACGGAGCTCCCGCGCCGGTGCGTACTGCTCTTCGGTCAGGAGGGCCCCGGCCTGACGGAGGAGGCCCGAAAGCACGCATCGATGGTGTGCTCGATCGCGCAGTTCGGCTCGACGCGGTCGATCAACGCGGGTGCGGCGGCGGCCATCGCCATGCACGCCTGGGTCCAGCGTTACGCGGACATCCCGGACCCGGGCGAGGCGTGACCGGTGGAGCGGCGCCGCTCCACCGGTCGGGCGGGAGCCGTCGGCAGGCTCCCGCTCAGGCCTGGCGGCGAACCTCTACCATCCGGAACCGGTTGGAGACGAACGCTCCGTCGCAGAGGGCCGCGTTGGCGGCCGGGTTGCCACCCGAACCGTGGAAGTCGGAGAAGGCCGCCGTCTGGTTGACGTACACGCCGCCGGTGAGATTCAGCGAGAGCTGCGCCGATTCGTCGAAGCAGACCTCCTCGACCGCTCGTTCCACCTCCGGGGAGGTGGTGTAGGCGCCGACGGTCATGGCTCCCTGCTCGCGGATCGTCCGGCGCAGCAGCGCGAGCGCGTCCTCGGTCGAGTCGACGGCGACCGCGAAGGAGACCGGGCCGAAGCACTCCGAGAGGAAGGCCGCCCCGTCGTCGCGGCTGGCGCCGTCGACCTTCACCAGGGCAGGTGTCCGCACGACGGCCTCGGGGAATTCGGGGTTGACCACCGTGCGTGACCGGAGCGCGACGTCGCCGAGCGCCGCGGCCCCCTCCAGCCTGTTCTTCACGTCCTCGTTCACCAGGGCGCCGAGCAGACCGTTGGCCCGGGCGTCGTCGTCGAGCAGTCCGGACACCGCCCCGGCGATGTCGCCGACCACCTCCTCGTAGGACTTCGCGCCCGCGTCGGTCGTGATGCCGTCACGTGGGATGAGCAGGTTCTGCGGGGTGGTGCACATCTGGCCGCTGTAGAGGGAGAGCGAGAAGGCCAGATTGCCGAGCATGCCCCGGTAGTCGTCGGTGGAGTCGAGCACGACGGTGTTCACGCCGGCCTTCTCCGTGTAGACCTGGGCCTGCCGGGCGTTGGTCTCCAGCCATTCGCCGAACACGCTGGAGCCCGTGTAATCGATGATCTTGATCTCGGGTCGGAGGGCCAGGGTCTTGGCGATGGCCTCCCCCGGCCGCTCGGTCGCCAACGCGACGAGATTCGGGTCGAAGCCCGCCTCGGCGAGCACCTCCCTGGCCAGCTGGACCGTGAGCGCCAGCGGGAGGACGGCCCGAGGGTGCGGCTTGACCAGGACGGGGTTGCCGGTCGCCAGCGAGGCGAAGAGCCCCGGGTAGCCGTTCCACGTGGGGAAGGTGTTGCACCCGATGAGCAGCGAGATGCCGCGCCCCACCGCCGTGTACGACTTGTGGAGCCGCAGCGGGTCGCGCTTCCCCTGCGGTTTCGACCAGTCCGCGCCCTGCGGGGTGCGTACCTGCTCCTCGTAGGCGTAGGCGACGGCCTCCAGCCCGCGGTCCTGGGCATGCGGGCCTCCGGCCTGGAAGGCCATGACGAACGCCTGGCCGCTGGTGTGCATCACGGCGTGGGCCAGTTCGTGCGTCCGCGCGCTGATCCGGGAGAGGACCTCCAGGCAGACCATGGCCCTGGTCTCGGGGCCCGCCGCTCGCCAGGAGCCCATCGCGGCCTTCATGGCGGGGAGCAGGACGTCGGGGTCGGCGTGGGGGTACTCGACGCCGAGCTCAGGACCGTAGGGCGAGATCTCGCCTCCGGCCCAGCCGTCGGTGCCGGGCTGGCCGAGCTCCAGCCGAGTGCCGAGGACGGCGTCGAACGCGGCCTTGCCCTCCGCCGCACCGAGGCTGCCGGGGAGGCCCTCGGCACCGTAGGCCTTCGGGTGTTCGGGGTGGGGGGACCAGTAGGCGCGGGAGCGGATCGTTTCGAGAGCCCGGTCGAGCGTCGGGCGGTGGGTCTCGGACAGCTTCTCGGGGGAAAGCGCGGCGGTCATGGGCACCAACTCCTCGTCGAGCCGGGCAGGAATGCGCGGACGGAGTTAGAGTAACCGAACGATCGGTCGGGACAAGGGGCCCCGAGGCTCCTGTGGACAACTCATGGGGGAGGATCGCGGACATGACCACGGCCAAGCGGGACACGTACACCCCGGAGACACTCCTCGGCGTCGCCGTCCGCGTCTTCAACGAGCGCGGCTACGACGGCACGTCCATGGAGCATCTCTCCAAGGCGGCGGGCATCTCAAAGTCCTCCATCTACCACCATGTCGCGGGCAAGGAGGAGCTCCTGCGGCGGGCGGTGAGCCGGGCCCTCGACGGGCTGTTCGGCATCCTCGACGAGGCCGGTGCGACCCAGGGGCGGGCGATCGCCCGGGTCGAGTACGTCACACGCCGCACGGTCGAGGTCCTCATCGCGGAGTTGCCGTACGTCACTCTGCTGCTGCGGGTGCGTGGCAACACGGGGACGGAGCGCTGGGCGCTCGAGCGACGGCGTGAGTTCGATCAGAGGGTGTCGGATCTCCTCAAGGCGGCGGTGGCGGAGGGTGATCTGCGTGCCGACGTCGACATACGCCTGGTGACCCGCCTGCTCTTCGGCATGGTGAACTCCCTGGTCGAGTGGTACCGCCCGCAGCCGGGGGGCGCTCCGGACGCGGAGCAGCTCGCGGACACGGTCGTGGGGCTCGCTTTCGACGGCATGCGCGCCGGCTGACTCCACCGGTGGGGCCTGCCGCGGGTCAGACGAGCTCCGGCGGGCGGTCCGGGTGCGGGCCCAGGTCGGTCTCCTCGAACACCAGCAGGGTGCGGGTCGACAGGACCTCCGGTATGGCCTGGATCCTGGTCAGCACAAGCTCACGGAGCGCCTGGTTGTCCGGGGTGTGAACCAGCAGCAGCACGTCGAAGTCGCCGCTGACCAGTGCGATGTGCGTGGCGCCTGGGAGAGCCTGGAGCTGTTCACGCACGGTGCGCCACGAGTTCTGGACGATCTTGAGGGTGATGTAGGCGGAGGCGGTCTGTCCGGCGCGTTCGTGGTTCACGCGCGCGCTGAAGCCCCGTATGACTCCGTCCTCGACGAGCCGGTTGATCCGCGCGTACGCGTTGGCGCGTGAGACGTGGACGCGTTCCGCCACGGCCCGTATCGAGGCGCGGCCATCCGTCTGGAGGATGCGCAGGATGGACCGGTCGATGGCGTCCAGAGGCCGTGCGGGAGGGGTGCGGCCGGGCGCGCCGGGTCCGTCGGCCATTTGTTCAGCTGCCATCTGCCCGCGCCTCCCTGTTGTGGACGACCTGCCCCTATCCCAGGCTGTGGAGAACCGTTTGTCCACAGGCTGGAGGTGCCTGTAGCCAAAATGCGCCCGCGACCGAACAATCGGTAGGTGAGGCACGCCACAGCGGAGCCTCAACCGTGCTCCACATTCCTGGGGATCTCGACACCCCTCGATCCCTCTCGATGCCAGGAGGTGCTTGTCATGACGGTCCAGGAGCTGCCCGGCGCAGCCGCCTACAGGCCCACCCCGCCCCCGGCCTGGAAGCCGCTCACCGACCCCGCGCCGTTGCTCCCGGACCCTGAGCCGTTTCGTGTGCTCGGTACGGAAGCCGCAGCCGGTGCCGATCCCGAGCTGCTGCTGAGGCTCTACGAGGAGTTGGTGCGTGGCCGCCGGTACAACGCCCAGGCGACCGCGCTGACGAAGCAGGGCAGGCTCGCGGTGTATCCGTCGAGCACCGGCCAGGAAGCCTGCGAGATCTCGGCCGCGCTGGTGCTGGAGGACCGGGACTGGCTCTTTCCCAGCTACCGGGACACGCTGGCAGCCGTGGCGCGCGGACTGGATCCGGTCGAGGCGCTGACTCTTCTACGGGGGGACCGGCACACCGGGTACGACCCGCGTGAGCACCGCATCGCCCCGTTGTGCACTCCCTTGGCCACCCAGCTCCCGCACGCGGTGGGCCTGGCGCACGCCGCGCGTCTTCAGGGTGACGACGTGGTGGCCCTGGCCATGGTGGGCGACGGAGGGACGAGCGAGGGCGATTTCCACGAGGCACTGAACTTCGCGGCCGTGTGGCAGGCACCGGTCGTCTTCCTGGTGCAGAACAACGGCTTCGCCATCTCCGTACCACTGGCCAAGCAGACTGCGGCCCCCTCGCTGGCCCACAAGGCCGTGGGCTACGGGATGCCGGGACGGCTGGTCGACGGCAACGACGCGGTCGCGACGCACCAGGTGCTGAGCGAGGCCGTGGCTCGGGCGAGGCGAGGGGAGGGGCCGACGCTGGTGGAAGCGGTGACCTACCGGATGGAAGCCCATACGAACGCCGATGACGCGACCCGCTACCGCGGTGAGAGCGAGGTCGAGGCCTGGCGCGCGCACGACCCGATCCGTCTGATCGAGCGCGAGCTCACCGCGCGGGGTCTGCTGGACGAGGACGGCATCGGAACAGTCCGGGACAAGGCGGAGCGGATGGCCGAAGCGCTGAGGGAGCGGATGAACACGGACCCCGTCCTCGATCCCATGGACCTCTTCGACCATGTCTACGGGAGGCAGACCGGCCAGCTGCGGGAGCAGGCTGCCCGGCTTCGGGACGAGCTCGAGGCGGAGCACGGCACGGACGGCGAGAGCGGCGCGGAGGGAGGACGATGAGCATCGTTGCGGCGGCGGCCGGTGAACGGACCGGCAGGGCGAAGCCGTCGACGATGGCGCAGGCCCTGGGACGGGCCATGCGGGACTCGATGGCGGAGGATCCGACGGTGCACGTCCTGGGCGAGGACGTCGGCACCCTCGGCGGCGTTTTCCGCGTCACCGACGGGCTGGCGAAGGAGTTCGGGGACGCACGCTGCACGGACACGCCGCTGGCCGAGGCGGGAATCCTCGGAGCCGCGGTGGGAATGGCGATGTACGGGCTGAGGCCTGTGGTCGAGATGCAGTTCGACGCCTTCGCCTATCCGGCTTTCGAGCAACTGGTCAGCCATGTGGCCAAGATGAGGAACCGAACCGGTGGCGCCATGCCGCTGCCGATCACGGTGAGGGTGCCTTACGGCGGAGGCATCGGTGGGGTCGAGCACCACAGTGACTCCTCGGAGGCGTACTACATGGCGACCCCCGGCCTGCACGTCGTCATGCCGGCCACGGTGGAGGATGCCTACGGGCTGCTGAGGGAGTCGATCGCTTCCGACGACCCGGTGGTCTTCCTGGAGCCGAAGCGGCTCTACTGGTCCAAGTCGGACTGGTCGCCGGAAGAGCCGGCGCCGGTGGAACCGATCGGGCGGGCCGTGGTCCGCAGACCCGGGCGAAGCGCGACCCTGATCACTTACGGGCCCTCTCTGCCGGTGTGTATGGAGGCCGCGGAGGCCGCTACTGCCGAGGGGTGGGATCTGGAGGTCGTCGACCTGCGTTCGCTGGTGCCGTTCGACGACGAAACGGTCGCCGCGTCGGTCCGGCGCACCGGACGGGCGGTGGTCGTCCACGAGTCGTCCGGCTTCGGCGGTCCGGGGGGCGAGATCGCGGCGCGGGTGACCGAGCGGTGTTTCCACCATCTGGAGGCCCCGGTCCTGCGTGTCGCCGGGTTCGACATCCCATACCCGCCGCCCATGCAGGAGCGGCATCATCTGCCGGGCGTGGACCGGGTGCTCGACGCGGTCGCCCGTCTTCAGTGGGAGGCCGAGAGCTGATGGCGCAGGTGCTCGAATTCAAGCTGCCTGACCTGGGCGAAGGACTGACCGAAGCGGAAATCGTGCGCTGGCTGGTGGAGGTCGGCGACGTCGTCGCTGTCGACCAGCCCGTCGTCGAGGTCGAGACGGCCAAGGCCATGGTGGAGGTTCCGTGCCCCTACAAGGGCGTGGTGACCGCACGGTTCGGCGAGGAGGGCACGGAACTCCCGGTCGGAGCGCCTTTGCTGACGGTAGCGGTCGGATCGGTGGACCCTGCGTCAGGCCGGGCGACTTCCGGAAGTTCCACGGCTGTCGAGGAGGACGGGGCGTCCGGCAATGTGCTGGTCGGCTACGGCACGGCAGCCCCGGCCGCGCGGAGGCGCAGGCTCCGGCCCGAGTCGGCGCCCGTCCCTGCTGCTCCCGCTCTCCAGCCCTCCGCGACTCCGGCGTCACTCGCCCCGGTGCGCGTGGCGGTGGCTGTGCAGGGCCCTGTCGCGGTCATCTCGCCCCTCGTCCGCAGACTTGCCCGTCAGCACGGTCTCGACCTCGGACAGGTCGTCGGGACCGGCCGGGACGGGCTGATCCTTCGTAGCGACGTGGAATCCGCGATCCGGGCGTCGGACGTGGACCGTGCGGTGGGCGAAGCCACGGTGAGTTCGGGCCCGAAGACGACGGGTGAACGTATCGCCCTGCGTGGTGTCCGGGGGGCTGTCGCGGAGAAGCTGTCGCGGAGCAGACGCGAGATCCCCGACGCCACCTGCTGGGTCGATGCCGATGCCACCGAGCTGATGGCCACGCGGGCAGCGATGAACACCGCCGGGGGTTCCGCCGTGGGGCCAAAGATCTCGGTCCTCGCCCTGCTGGCCCGCATCTGTACGGCGGCTCTGGCCCGCTTCCCCGAACTCAACTCGACGGTGGACACGGAGGCCCGGGAGATCGTCCGGCAGTCCCAGGTCCATCTTGGATTCGCCGCGCAGACGGAGCGAGGTCTGGTCGTTCCGGTCGTGAGGGACGCACACCAGCGGACCACGGAGTCGATCGGCAACGAGATCAGCCGGCTCACGGAGCTGGCCAGGGACGGAAAACTGACGCCGGCGCAGCTCACCGGCGGGACCTTCACGTTGAACAACTACGGCGTGTTCGGGGTCGATGGATCGACGCCCATCATCAATCACCCCGAGGCGGCCATGCTCGGCGTCGGACGAATCGTGCCCAAACCCTGGGTGCACGAAGGTGAGCTGGCGATCCGCCAGGTCGTACAGCTTTCCCTCACCTTCGACCACCGGGTCTGTGACGGTGGGACGGCGGGAGGCTTCCTCCGGTACGTGGCCGACTGCGTGGAACGGCCTGCTGTTCTGTTGCGCTCGCTGTAGCGGCGGCGTTGCCGAGCCGGCGTACCGGAGAGGCGGGCACCGCCGGACACCGCCGGAAGCGGACTGAGGAGCCGGCGGCGCCGGCCCTCGGCCCCGCCTCCTGTGGGCCGGCTTCCGGCTTTCCGGGCCCCGGCTTTCCGGGCCCCGGCTTTCCGGGCCCCGGCTTCTCGGGCTCCCCGGCTCCGGCTTCTCGGGCTCCCCGGCTCCGGCTGCTCGGGTTCCGGCTTCTCAGGCTCGGGGCTCACGCCTCCCGTGCTGCGGCCTCCGGCTTCCGGCCTTCGGCTGCTCGGGCTCCGGGCTCCCGTACTCCGGCCTCCGGCTTCCCGGGCTCGGGGCTCGCGCCTCCTGGGCTCCGGGCTCCCGTGCTCCGGGCTACGCCGCGCGCCCCGCCGCCCTCCGGTCCCTCGGCGCCCGCCCTTCGGTTCCTCGCCGTTGTCCCTCCGGTCCCTCGGCGCGCGCCCGCCGGTCGCTCGGCGCACCCCTCCGGCATCCGTACCCCCTCGGATCCGCAGGACCGCCGAATGCCGGACCGCTGGTGAAGTCTCGCCGGTCGTCGTCGGAGCACTGCGGTCCTGCCGAGGCGCGGGCACGGCTGCGTGGACCTGGCCGACGGCACGTGGTCGGCGGGCACGTGGCCGGCCCGGATCTGCTTGGCGCGGTTCCGGCTCGATCTGTCTGGTTCGGATCTGCTCAGGCTCGCGGCCCGGCGTGCATGTGGCCGGCCGCCGGACTGGCTTCCGGAGGGCCGAGGCGCCGAAGCCTCGGCCGTCTGCCGGGCTTCCAGGAGTCGGGTCCCCCGGAACAGTTTGCCGGGCAGTGCCCGCATACTCGGGGCATGACCGCGTATGACGCCATCATTCTTGCCGGCGGGGCCGCGAAGCGCCTTGGTGGTGCGGACAAGCCCGGCCTCAGTGTGGGTGGCCGCGCCCTGCTCGACCGGGTGCTGGCCGCATGCGGCGACGCCGGTTCCACCGTCGTGGTGGGCGGACGCAGGCCCACTGTGCGCCCCGTCACATGGGCACGTGAAGTCCCCGAAGGTGGAGGGCCGTTGGCGGCGCTCGGCGCCGGGGTTCGTCTCACCCGGGCGGAGCGCGTCCTGGTGCTCTCGGCCGATCTGCCCTTCCTGAGCGAGACGACCGTCCGCTCGTTGCTGGACGCGTCAGGGGAGGCGGGCCGTGAAGGAGCGCTCTGCACCGATCGGGACGGACGAGACCAGCCCTTGGTCGCGGTCTACCGTGCGGAGCCGCTCCGCCGTGAACTGGCCCTGCTCGCAACCGAGCACGGCAGCCTGGCAGGTCTTCCGCTGCGCTTGCTGACCGCTGAGCTCGAACTGGCCCGCGTCGAGGCCGATCCGCTGGCCTCCTTCGACTGCGACACCTGGGAAGACATTGCTGCCGCCAGAGCACGGATCAGGGAGCATGGGACCGTGCTGGATGAATGGATCACCGCAGTCAAGAACGAACTGGGCATCGAACTCGACGTCGACACCGCCGTCCTGCTCGATCTGGCCCGTGACGCCGCGCACGGAGTGGCTCGGCCCGCTGCCCCGTTGACCACCTTTCTCGTGGGGTACGCGGCGGCGTTGGCGAGCAGCGGGAAAGGCCCGGAAGAGGGGGCCCGAGCAGTTGCGGACGCCTCCCGCAGGGCGACTGCCCTCGCGCTCAGGTGGGAGGAGGAGACGCAGGCGGACAGCGGGCCCGACACGCCGTGACCGCGGACCGAGGCGAAGCGCGGTCCACTGAAGGGCGGCGGGCCGCGCAGGCACGGGATGCCGAGGAGGAGAGAGCGGTCGAGCAGGCACTGGCGATCGTCGGGCATCAGACGTACCCGCCCCACCCGTACCAGCCCCACCCGCGACCGACCGTGTCCGAGCCGACCGCACCGGTGACAGCTGTGAACGCCTCGTCCTCACGGGCACCAGCAGAGGCCGGCGTCCCCGTCACAGGGCCGGCGTCGACCGTGTCACCGGGCGCCTCGGGGCCGGTGTCCACTTCCCGCAGCGGCTGCGACCCCGAGATCTCCTCCGCATGCGATTCCGTCCCAGGGGTTCCTGTTCCGGACGACACGTCAGGGCCCTGCCCCCCGGAAGCCTCGGCCGCAGACGGTGCCACACCTCCGGGCAACGTACCGGCTCATCACGGCGCTCCCGATTCCTCAACACCATCCGACTCCTGGCCGCCGGCGCCTGCGCAGAAGGATCACCGTGTCCGGGCAAGCGCCTGGGAGGACGCGCGCGCCACGGCCGACCGTCTGGGCCGAGCCACCCCTCTGACTGCCCACCGCCTCCCGTTGGACCGGGCGCTCGGTCATGTACTGGCCGAAGCCGTCGTCGCACTGACCGACCTGCCGTCGTTCGACACCTCGGCCATGGACGGATGGGTCGTCGCGGGCCCGGGACCCTGGACCGTACGCGAAGGTAGGGGCCTTCTCGCCGGACGCGAGGTCACGGAACCGCTGCCCGACGGCCAGGCCACGCGCATCGCCACCGGCGCACGCCTTCCGGCGGACGCCACCGCGGTGATCCGCAGCGAGCACGCGCTGAACGACGAGGCGAAAGGGATTCTGCACGCCACCCGGGAGGTCGTCCCGGGGCAGGACATCCGGCCGAGGGGGCAGGAGTGCCGGTCCGGCGACGAACTCCTGCCCGTCGGGACCGTGGTGACCCCTCCGGTCCTCGGGCTCGCGGCGGCCGCGGGATACGACGCTCTCGCCGCCGTACCCCGTCCCCGTGTCGACGTGTTCGTGCTCGGGGACGAACTGCTCACCGCCGGGCTGCCGCGTGAAGGGCTCATCCGTGACGCACTCGGCCCGATGCTGGCGCCCTGGCTGCGGTCCCTCGGTGCGGAGGTCACGGAACCCAGGCGTCTCGGCGACGACGCCGAAGTGCTTCGCAGGGCACTCCTCTCCTCCGACGCCGATCTTGTGATCACCACCGGTGGGACGGCTGCCGGCCCCGTGGACCACGTGCATCCGGTGTTGGCGGAGATCGGAGCCGAGTTGCTCGTCGACGGCGTGGCCGTACGTCCCGGCCATCCGATGCTGCTGGCCCGGCTGGCCGAGCGCGGGCCCTGCCTGGTGGGCCTGCCCGGCAACCCCCTGGCAGCGGTGTCCGGGTTGTTGACGCTTGCCGAGCCCCTGCTCCGGGGGATCGCCGGCCGGTCTGCCCAGGGCCGCTACCGTGCGCGCGTCCATGAAGAGGTTCACGGGCATCCGCACGACACCCGGCTCATCCCCGTCGTCCATCGGGATGACACCGTCGTGCCTCTCCACTACAACGGTCCCGCCATGCTCAGGGGAATCGCCGCTGCGGACGGGCTGGCCGTGGTGCCACCCGGCGGGGTACGGTCCGGCACCGAGGTGGAGATCCTCGATCTACCTTGGGCCTCGGCTTCGCCGTGGACGGAAGGGTGTTTCACGTGAAACTTCCCGGCCACGATGCGATGGCCAGGCGAGCGGACGAACATGTCGTGCCCACCCGGGTGCTTCTGCCCCGGCGTGTGGTCGACCGGCCGCTCCGTCAGGTGGCCAAGCGGCTGGCGATGGCTCTCTCGGTGCTCGCGCTCACGGTCTTCATCGTCTGGGCCGACCGGGGCGGTTACCACGACAACGCCGATGAACAGGTCGACTTCCTCGACGCCGTCTACTACGCCACGGTGACGCTGTCGACCACCGGGTACGGCGACATCGTCCCGTACAGCGACCCGGCCCGGCTGGTGAACGTGGTTCTGGTGACGCCGCTGCGCGTGCTCTTCCTCATCATCCTGGTCGGCACCACCCTCGAGGTCCTGACCGAGCGGACCCGCGAGGACTTCCGGCTGAACCGTTGGAGAACCAACTTGCGTGAACACACCGTTGTCGTCGGCTTCGGCACCAAGGGCCGCTCCGCGATCCAGACGCTCTGTGCCACCGGTCTGAAGAAGGAACAGATCGTTGTCGTCGACCCTGCCGGAAAGGTCATCGAAGCCGCCAACGCCGAGGGGTTCGTCGGGGTGCTGGGTGATGCGACGCGCAGCGACGTGCTGTTGCGTGCCGAGTTGCAGAAGGCCCGCCAGATCATCATCGCGACGCAGCGGGACGACACAGCGGTGCTCGTCGCCCTGACCGCACGTCAACTCAACCGTGGTGCAAAGATCGTGGCCGCTGTGCGTGAGGAGGAGAACGCACCGTTGCTGCGGCAGTCGGGCGCCGACGCCGTGATCACCAGCGCCAGCGCCGCCGGGCGCCTGCTGGGCCTCTCCGTCCTCAGCCCCAGCGCGGGCACGGTGATGGAAGACCTCATCCAGCAGGGCAGCGGGCTCGACCTCGTCGAGAGGCCGGTCATAAAGGCAGAGGTGGGCAAGAACGTTCGGGAGACCGACGATCTGGTCGTCAGTGTGCTGCGCGGTCACCGGCTCCTCGGCTACGACGATCCGGCCGCGAGCCCCTTGCAGCTGACGGACAGAGTGATCACGATCGTGCGCGCTACGCCGCTGCATCCGGCGAATCCGCACCCTCCGCAGCAGTCCAACCAGCAACTGCCCTGACGCCCTGCCGCCCTGACAGAACGGTGTGGCAGGCGGACGAACCCGGCATGGGCGTGTGCCCTCCGCACGGCCGTACCGCCCTGAGGAGACCTTTCGAACGTCACCCGCAGCCGCCCCAGGCCTCCCCGCACCCGCCCGTGGTGGCCGTAGGTCTCACCCCCGGACGTCGCGGGGCCTCCCCGGGCTCCCAAGGGCCCAGCACCTGACAACCCCGAGCTCCCAGGGCGACGGTTGGGATCGTCCCAGGCAGGTCCCGCCTCGTCGAGGGTGGGCACGGAGTAGCCTCGCGGCCATGCATGCGATCACGATCCCCGAACCAGGTGGCCCTGAAGCGCTCGTGTGGGCCGAGGTGCCAGATCCCGTACCGGGCGAGGGCGAAGTCCTCGTCGAGGTCGTGGCCAGCGCGGTCAACCGGGCCGATGTTCTTCAGCGACAGGGGTTCTACAACCCGCCGGCCGGAGCCTCCCCCTATCCCGGGCTGGAGTGTGCGGGCCGGATCGTGGAGCTCGGTCCCGGGGTGAGCGGATGGTCCGTGGGCGACGAGGTGTGCGGGCTGCTCGCCGGGGGCGGTTACGCGGAGAAGGTTCCGGTCCCCGCCGGTCAGCTGCTGCCGGTGCCCGACGGTGTGGACCTGGCGCAGGCTGCGGCGCTCCCGGAGGTGGCGGCGACCGTCTGGTCCAACGTCTTCATGGTGGCGCACCTGCGCCCCGGCGAGACCCTGCTGATCCATGGGGGGTCGAGCGGCATCGGCACGATGGCGATCCAGCTCGCCAAGGCTGTCGGAGCACGTGTGGCGGTGACCGCGGGAAGCCCGGAGAAACTGGCCCGCTGCAAGGAACTCGGCGCCGACATCCTCATCGACTACCACGAGCAGGACTTCGTCGACGAGCTGCGCAAGGCGACGGACGGGGCCGGTGCGGACGTGATCCTGGACATCGTCGGGGCGAAGTACCTGGACCGGAACGTGCGGGCGCTGGCGGTCAACGGCCGTCTCGCCATCATCGGTCTCCAGGGCGGAGTCAAGGGCGAGCTGAATCTGGGCGCCCTGCTGAGCAAGCGGGCCGCGGTCACGGCGACGTCGCTGCGCGGAAGGCCGCTCGCCGAGAAGGCCGCGATCATCGCGGCGGTTCGTGAGCATGTGTGGCCGCTGCTGGCCGACGGAGTGGTCCGGCCGGTCGTGGACCGCACGATTCCCATGCAGGATGCCGCGGAGGCGCACCGGCTGATGGAGTCCAGCAGCCACATCGGGAAGATCCTCCTGGCCGCACCGCAGGCCTGATGGGAGTGAACCCGGTTCACGGCCGGGTCCGGAACGCCGGTCGCGCACCGGGGCCCGGCACGCACCCTGCGTGCCGGGCCCCGGTGCGACATGCATCGGCGCGCTGTCGGCGGCCGCCATAGCCGCGGTCCGCTGCCGTCGGCCCCCGCGCGGGGCCGGTGATCCTTACAGGTACGGGCCGGAGCGTGCCGGTCCGTGCGGGTCGATGCCGCCTTCTTCGTCCTCGTGCCCCACACCGGGGGGAAGGGCCCGGCGCATCTGCTCCAGCTGTGCGCGAGCAGCCATCTGCTGGGCGAAGAGCGCGGTCTGGATTCCGTGGAAGAGCCCTTCCAGCCAGCCGACCAGCTGGGCCTGGGCGATGCGCAGCTCGGCCTCGGAGGGGACCGACTCCTCGGTGAACGGCAGGGACAGCCGCTCCAGTTCCTCCACCAGCTCGGGCGCGAGCCCGTCCTCGAGTTCCTTCACCGAACTGGCGTGGATCTCCTTGAGCCTGACCCGGCTCGCCTCGTCGAGAGGAGCGGCCCTGACTTCTTCCAGAAGCTGCTTGATCATGCTGCCGATGCGCATGACCTTGGCGGGCTGCTCCACCATCTCGGTCACCGGGACCTCGCGCGACTCGTCGTCGCCTCCGCCGCCGATGGCCATTCCGTCCTGTCCCACCACGAGGACTTGGGGGTGCTCCTGCGACCGTTCATTCCTCGGCATCTCCATGCAGACATTGTCGCGCACACGGCCTTCACGACATGGTGGTGCCCCCGGAACGGGTAGATCATCCCTGGAAGCCGTCGCGGAAGGCCGTCACAGGCCTGTTCGGTCAATGTGTACGGCGCAGTCGGAACCCTAGAAACGCCAGCCCCAGACCTACCAGCACGATCCCGGTTCCCAGGGAGACGTCACGCACCTCCCGCAGGGCGGGATCGTCCAGCGCCTGCCTACGCTGCCGTGCGGTCTCCCCGGGCTCGGGGAACGCATCCGGTGGCGGCGTGAAGGCGGGTACGTCGACGGGGTCCGGGTCCGGTGGCACCTCGTCCGCCGCGGCCTCGGAGTCCGCGACCTCGACCGGGGAGAGCGAACGCCCGGGTCGCGCGCGCCCCTGGCCCGCCTCTCGCCCCGCCAGGGGGGATTCCGTTGCGGGAGGGCGTTCCCCGGGGGACGGTGACCCGGAAGGGGCACCAGGCGCGGGAAGGCCCTTCAGGGACGGACCGGGCGCAGGAAGGCCCTTCAGGGGCGGGTCGAGGGCGGGCCGGTCGTCCGGAGACCCAACGGCCGCGGGTCGGCCTCCCGGAAACGGGGCGAGGGCGGCAGGAACCTCCTCCGGGAACGGGAACGGGAACGCTCCGGACGGGCGGCGTGTGTCGAGGTGCTGCGCGGGATCGGTTCGCCCCTCCGGGCGCCCTGAGGGAGCCTGCCCCTCCGAACGGGAAGGCTCGGAGGCGGTTTCAGGGGTCACGGAGGCGGCGGTGTCAGGAGCGGGGGCGCCGCCATCGCCGTATGCCCCGTCAGATGGGCCGAGGGCGATCCCGATGGCCATCACCAGGCAGGCGACGACGCACCGTGACGGCCGTGGAACCGGGAGTCCTGGAGGCATGCGATCAGAGTCACATACCCCGATTTGTCCGGCATCTCGAATGCAACCGGAGGATTCAGGGGCCTCAGCCGCCTCGGACGCGTCCCGGAGGCCGCCGGACACCCCCGAGGGAAGCAGCCCAGCCCCCGCCCGCACCGAGGACGGACGCCCCCTGAGAGGTGGGGACGAGGTCACGTGGGGCAAAGAGCTCCGGAGTGAGGTCTCAGACGAGCGGCTCCTCCCGCGTCACGGAAGGAGCCGGTGGTACGTCCGCGCAGGGTCGCCCGTCAGGCAGGGTCGCCCGTCGCGATCCGCAGCTCGAAGTGGGCGCCCCGCTCGGCGACGGCCGTACCCGTCGTCGGGAACTGGTCGATGACCTGGTCCTCGGCGTAGGTGTTGCCCTCCACCTTGATGACCTTGACCGTCCAGCCCGCGGCGGCGATGCAGGTCTTCGCCGAGATGATGTCCTTGTAGACGAAGTTCGGAGCCTGCACCTTGGCCGGGTCGTCCGTGTCCTCGGTGGCGTCGGTGCAGTCCTCGGTGTCCATGGTCCGGTTGCGCTCCGGAGGCTTGTGCTCGCCGGCCACGCTGGACTCGGAGGTGCTCGGGTCGCCGCCCTTGCCGGAGTCGTCGTCCTGCAGGCTCAGGAAGGTGACCAGGCCGCCGATCGCGACCAGGGCGACGACTATCGCCCCCACGATCACGGGCATGTTCCGCCCGGAGCCGTTGTTGCCGCCCGCCATCGAGGAGGTCTGCGGGGACATCGTGTACGGCGGCGGGGTCTGCTGGTGCCCGAGCCCGCCCGAGGTCCCGTACGGCTGCGCCGCCTGCGGGTAGCCGTAGCCCGGTGTGGGCGCGGGCGTGGCGTAGGGGCCCGGCTGGTGCTGTTGGTGCGCGTGCGGCTGGTACGGCATCTGAACGCCCTGCGGGGCAGGGGTGCTCTGGTCGACGGGCGGGAAGACCGCCGAGCCGACGCCGGAGCCGCTGTTCGCCGGACCGCTGCCACCGGTGATCACCGGGGCGCCCGCCGGACCGCTCGCGCTCAGCACGCGGGTGATCTCGTCCTGCATCGCGGCCGCGCTGGGGAAGCGCTCGTTCGGGTTCTTTTTCAGCGCGCGGGCGACGAGGGCGTCCATCGCCGGGGTGACCGACCTGTTGATGGTCGACGGGGCGACCGGCTCCTCCTGCACATGCGCGTAGGCGATGGCGAGCGGGGAGTCCGCGTCGAAGGGAAGACGGCCCGTGAGCAGCTGGAACAGCATGATGCCGACCGAGTACAGGTCGGAGCGCGCGTCGACGCCGCGGCCGAGTGCCTGCTCCGGGGAGAGGTACTGCGGGGTGCCGACGACCATGCCGGTCTGGGTCATCGAGGTGACCCCCGACTGCATGGCACGGGCGATACCGAAGTCCATGACCTTGACGACGCCGCGCTTGGTCATCATCACGTTGCCGGGCTTGATGTCACGGTGGACCAGGCCCATCTCGTGGCTGGTCTCCAGCGCCGCGAGCACGTCGGCCGTCACCTTGAGGGCCTTGTCGGCCGGCATCGCGCCGTACTGCTGGATGTCCGACTGGAGCACGGAGCCGAGCGGCTGCCCCTCGACGTACTCCATGACGATGTACGGCATCAGGGCGCCGCCGAGCTCGTCCTCACCCGTGTCGAACACCGAGACGATGTTGGTGTGCTGCAGCTTCGCGACGGCCTGCGCCTCGCGCCGGAAGCGCTCACGGAAGGACTGCTCGCGTCCCAGCTCGGTGTGCAGGGTCTTGATCGCGACCTGCCGGTCGAGTGCCGAGTCGTATGCCAGGTAGACGGACGCCATGCCGCCTTCACCGAGCAGGTCGCGCAGCTGGTAGCGGCCACCGGCCACAGAACCGCCCGCGTAGCGCCCCTGTGCGCCGTCGTGGCTCATGACTTGCATCCCCCTCGGCGCCCGACGGACGCGGTCAACCCGATTACGGGCCAAGTCTGCCCGAGGGGTACGACACGTCAAGCCAGGTGCCCGTTCCGTGACCCTACGCACAAGAAGCGTCTCGGAAGCGTTACAGGAAGCGCATGGAATTTGCGCGTACGGCGCGCGAGCCGATTGGATGGCCCGTCACTCCGGAAACCGGTGTGCCGGACAGAGCCTGTAGCGTGACGTGGCGATGCAGCAAGGCACCGCGAGAACCCGCAGACGTGCGGACAGATACGACGGCGAGGACTGATGGCACCCGAATCCGAAGCAAACGGCGGCGGAGTTTCGGATGGCACCGACTCCTGGGGCGTCGGTGGTGTGGTCGGGGACGGCCGTTACCGCATGACCCACCGGCTCGGCCGTGGCGGTATGGCCGAGGTCTACGCCGCGGAGGACGTCCGTCTGGGCCGTACGGTGGCGGTGAAGCTGCTCCGGTCCGATCTGGCCGAGGACCCGGTCTCCAAGGCCCGTTTCACGCGTGAGGCACAGTCGGTCGCGGGTCTCAACCACCACGCGATCGTCGCCGTGTACGACTCCGGCGAGGATGTCGTCGGCGGGGCGACCGTGCCCTACATCGTCATGGAGCTCGTCGAGGGCAACACCATCCGTGACCTGCTGCTGGAGGCCGAGGCGCCGCCGCCGGAGCAGGCGCTGATCATCGTCGCGGGCGTCCTGGAAGCCCTGGCCTACTCCCACCAGCACGGCATCGTGCACCGTGACATCAAGCCGGCGAACGTGATCATCACGCACTCCGGTGCGGTCAAGGTGATGGACTTCGGCATCGCCCGCGCCCTGCACGGCGCCCAGTCGACGATGACGCAGACCGGCATGGTCATGGGCACGCCCCAGTACCTCTCCCCGGAGCAGGCGCTCGGCAAGGCGGTCGACCACCGTTCCGACCTGTACGCCACCGGCTGCCTGCTCTACGAACTGCTGGCGCTGCGGCCTCCGTTCACGGGTGAGACCCCGCTCTCGGTGGTGTACCAGCACGTCCAGGACATGCCGGTTCCGCCCTCCCAGGTGGCCGGCGCCGTCCCGCCGGAGCTGGACGGCCTCGTCATGCGCTCCCTCGCGAAGGATCCGGACGACCGGTTCCAGAGCGCCGAGGAGATGCGCGGCCTCGTCCAGTACGGCCTGCAGATGCTGCAGGTCCAGGGCGGGCACACGGGCACGTGGAACACCGGCCCGGTCGCTCTGAACGACAGCGGCCGCACCGCGGCGATGAACCTCGGCGGCAGTACGGCGGCGATGGCCCGGCCCATGCACGGGGACACCTCGCAGGGGCCGATCCTGCCGCCCATGAACCCGGACGACGGGGCGTACACGGGCGGTCACCACAACGGTGGCGGCCGCGGGAAGATGTGGCTGTTCGTCGTCCTCGCGCTGATCGCGATCGGTGCGGGTGTCGCGTTCGCCGTCCAGGCGGCCAACGACGACGGCGGCGGCAAGAAGTCCCCCGTCTCGCCCTCCAGTTCGGTCTCCCCTTCGGAACGTGAGTCCTCTCCTGAGCCGACGGACGAGGAGTCGGAGGAGCCCGAGCAGCCGGACGACTCGTCGGGCGGCCAGACATGGGAGACCTCGGAACCCTCGTACACCCCCTCGGACCAGCCGACGGAGCCGACGAAGGCGCCGACCCAGACGCCCACCTCGCCCGACCCGGGCACGGGCGGAACCTCCGACGGTGGGACGACCACGGACGGCGGCACCGGCGACGACGGCGGCACCGGTGACGACGGTGGTACCGGTGACGACGGCGGCACCGGCGACGACACGGCGGGGACGACGGAAGGCACCACCTCGGGCGGCACCCCGGCCGGGACGGCGGCGGGAGCGGCGACCGGCACCACGGCGGGCACGACACCCTGACCGCGGCTCACGGCGACACCCCCGACCGCAGGCATGGTCCGCACGCGTGAGTACACGGCCCGCCCGTGACATGGAGCCGGACGGTCAAGGGGCCCCCGGTCTCACTCCGTGAAGGCCTCGCCGACGGCCTCGTACTCGCGCGTCCACCACACCGCCAGGGCCGACACCGCAGGGAACTGCGGGTCGGCCCTGCGGTCGTGGAGGCGGTAGCGCCAGCGCAGTATCCAGAAGTCGTTGAGGCGTTCCCACCACACCCGGTGCACGGCTGCCGCCAGCTCGGCGGCTCCCGCTCCGGCCGAGCGCCGGTAGGCGCGGGCGTACGCCCGTACCTTCTCCAGCGCGAGCCTTCCGTCCGGCCGGACGAAGAAGATCGCCGCGGCCCTCACCGCCTCCTCGGCCCGCGGCTGGACCCCGAGCCGGTCCCAGTCAACGATCGCCACCGGGTCGGCGTCCCGGTAGAGCAGGTTCAGCGGATGGAAGTCGCCGTGGACCCACCCCCTGGCGGATACCCCGGGGGTCGGTGGACGGCGGTGTGCGTGCCGCTCCAGCAGTGCGCGGCGTTCGACGAGGCGGTGTACGGCGAGTTCGTCGAAGGCGTCGCGGGGACCCGTCCTCCTCGCGGCCTCCAGCAGGTCGTCGATGAGCGCGAAGGTGTCGGCGGGGTCGGGGCTCCGGCCGCGCACGGGCGAGGGCTGGTCCGCCTCCATGACCTGTGCCAGGCCCGTGTGCACGGTGCCGAGCAGCGTCCCGAGGCGGCGGGACTGGGCCGTCGTGAGCTGTGTTCCGTCGCGGTGGAGCCCGTCCACCCATCGGTGCAGGGCGTAGCGCTGCCCGCCGATCACCGAGACCGTGTCACCCTCCGTGTCCACAAGAGGCGGAGCCACCGGCACTCCGAGGGAGTGCAGCTGCTGGGTCGCCCGGTGCTGCCGGACGATCGTCGCGTGGTCGCCGCTGGAGTCGTCCAGGTGGTGCTTGTCGAGGTGGTGCTTGAGGAAGTACGAGCCTCGGGTGGTGGACACACGGTAACCGTGGTTGAGCAGGCCCTTGTTGAGAGGTTCGCAGGCGAGCGGCTCGCCGGCGTCCGGGTAGCGGCGCAGGACCTCACCGATCGGAGGGACAGGCGGAAGGGTCACAGATGAGCGCAGCACTCGCCACATGTTAGGTGACGCTATGTGTCCGATCCGACGGAGTTGCACCGAAGGTAAGAGTGTGCATATGGGTGAGGTGGGGCTCGACCCGGAGGTACACCGGATCGAAGTGCTCGCCGTTCACCTCCGTGGGTCCCGCCCCGAAGCGGTCGCGCTGATCGCGGTCCGGGTGCACGATCTCCGCCGGGCCGGTGAACTGCACCGACCAGAGGTCCTCGGTGCCGTCGGGGGAAGGGGAGCTGAGGTTGTCCGCCCCGTAGGCCACGACGCTTCCGTCGCAGGAGGCGTGGAAGCCGAGGCCCCGGTGGATCCGCAGGACGACTCCGCCCTCGATCACCATGTGCCGTGCCACCGCGAGGAAGGGCAGGGCCCGCATGCTCAGGGCGAGACGGCCGAATGGCACGCTGCCGAGCAGGTCCATGGCGCGCAGCCGCTCCGCGGCGGCGGATGCGGCGTCACGGGTGCGTCCGGCCGGTGCCGGGACACCGGAGCCCGTCGTGGGGCAGGTGTCCGTACCGGAGGGGCGGGAGAAGAACATGGCTTCCACTGTCCGCCACAGGTAGGGACCGTGTAAGGGTCCGGGGCCCCGCGGCACAGGGACCAAAGTCCCTGCCCCACGGCCCGCTCCTCAGCGCTTCTCGGCCTGGAGCCTCGCGACGTACGCCGCGGCCTGCGACCGCCGCTCCATGCCCAGCTTGGACAGCAGGCTGGACACGTAGTTCTTGATGGTCTTCTCCGCGAGGTGCAGCCGCTCGCCGATCGCCCGGTTCGTCAGCCCCTCACCGATCAGGTCGAGGATCCTGCGCTCCTGTTCGGTCAGGCCGGAGAGCCGGTCGTCGCCCTTGGCCTCCTTGCCCTCCCTCAGCCGCTCCAGCACCCTGGCGGTGGCCGCCGGGTCCAGCAGGGACTTGCCGGCCGCGACGTCGCGCACCGCGCTGAGCAGTTCGTTCCCCCGGATGGCCTTCAGTACGTAGCCTGAGGCGCCTGCCATGATCGCGTCGAAGAGCGCCTCGTCATCGGCGTACGAGGTGAGCATCAGGCACTTGATGCTCTCGTCCCTGGAGCGGACCTCCCGGCACACCTCCACGCCGCTGCCGTCCGGCAGCCGGACGTCCAGGACGGCGACATCGGGCCTCGTCGCCGGGATGCGCGCGAGCGCGTCCGCCGCGGTGCCGGCCTCCCCGACGACCTCGATGCCTTCCTCGGCGGACAGCAGCTCGTGGACTCCCCGTCGGACGACTTCATGGTCATCGAGCAGGAATACCGTGATTTTTCCTTCTTCGCGCACATTCGAAGTCTCACACACTCCTTTCCCGTCCGCCCTTCCCTGGGGGTGGCGCCCGGGATAACGTGCCGTTGTTCCGGCCAGCTGTCGGGGCGTTACCGGTGCTGTGACCAGCGGGACTTCGCGATTTTTGCGATTTACTTGGAAATCCAAGCAAAATTGCAGGTCACAGGGTGTTTCGCAGTTATGCGAAGCACTGGGTAACGTGCTTATGACAGGACGCTCGCCGGGGCACCTGTACGTCTGTTCCGACCGAGCCGCACCCACCCCGTGCGCGGGTCCGGACGCAGGCGAGCCGCACTGGTTCCCGGCCATCCCGGGGGCCGGACCGACGGAGGAGCACGCACGTGACCGTGGAGAGCACTGCCGCGCGTAAACCGCGACGCAGCAGCAAGCGGACCAGCGCCGCGAAGGCGCCGGACAGTTCCGGCCCCCAGCTGGTGCAGCTGCTGACGCCCGAGGGCGAGCGGGTCGAGCACCCGGACTTCGAGATCGACCTCGGCGCCGAAGAGCTCCGGGGCCTCTACCGGGACATGGTCCTGACGCGTCGCTTCGACGCCGAGGCCACCGCGCTGCAGCGCCAGGGCGAGCTGGGCCTGTGGGCCTCACTGCTGGGCCAGGAGGCCGCGCAGATCGGTTCCGGCCGGGCGCTTCGTGACGACGACTACGTCTTCCCGACCTACCGGGAGCACGGCGTGGCCTGGTGCCGTGGCGTCGACCCGACGAACCTGCTCGGGATGTTCCGCGGTGTGAACCACGGCGGCTGGGACCCCAACTCCAACAACTTCCACCTCTACACGATCGTCATCGGCTCGCAGACCCTGCACGCCACCGGCTATGCCATGGGCGTGGCCAAGGACGGCGCGGACTCGGCCGTGATCGCGTACTTCGGTGACGGCGCGTCCAGCCAGGGTGACGTCGCGGAGGCGTTCACCTTCTCCGCCGTCTACAACGCCCCCGTGGTGTTCTTCTGCCAGAACAACCAGTGGGCGATCTCCGAGCCGACCGAGAAGCAGACCCGGGTCCCGCTCTACCAGCGCGCCCAGGGCTTCGGCTTCCCCGGGATCCGGGTCGACGGCAACGACGTCCTGGCCTGCCTGGCCGTGACCCGCCACGCGCTGGAGCGCGCCCGGCGGGGTGAGGGCCCGACACTGGTGGAGGCCTTCACCTACCGCATGGGCGCCCACACCACCTCCGACGACCCGACGAAGTACCGGGCGGACGAGGAGCGGGCGGCCTGGGAGGCCAAGGACCCGATCCTGCGGCTGCGCACCTACATGGAGAAGCAGGGTCTGGCCGACGCGGCGTACTTCACCGCGCTGGACGAGGAGAGCGAGACCCTCGGCAAGCGGGTGCGCGAGGCGGTACGGGCCATGCCCGACCCCGAGCCGCTGGCGATGTTCGACCACGCGTACGCCGACGGCAACCCGCTCGTCGACGAGGAGCGCGCCCAGTTCGCCGCCTACCAGGCATCGTTCGCCGAGGAGGGCAACTAGCCATGGCCACCGAGAAGATGTCCATCGCGAAGGCGCTCAACGAGTCGCTGCGCAAGGCTCTCGAGACCGACCCCAAGGTCCTCATCATGGGTGAGGACGTCGGCAAGCTCGGCGGGGTCTTCCGCATCACGGACGGGCTGCAGAAGGACTTCGGCGAGGACCGGGTCATCGACACCCCGCTCGCCGAGTCCGGGATCGTCGGTACGGCGATCGGTCTGGCCCTGCGCGGGTACCGCCCGGTGGTCGAGATCCAGTTCGACGGCTTCGTCTTCCCCGCGTACGACCAGATCGTGACGCAGCTGGCCAAGATGCACGCCCGGGCGCTCGGCAAGGTCAAGATGCCGGTCGTCGTCCGCATCCCCTACGGCGGCGGCATCGGTGCGGTCGAGCACCACAGCGAGTCCCCCGAGGCCCTGTTCGCCCATGTGGCGGGGCTGAAGGTCGTCTCGCCGTCCAACGCGAGCGACGCCTACTGGATGATGCAGCAGGCCGTCCAGAGCGACGATCCGATCATCTTCTTCGAGCCCAAGCGGCGCTACTGGGACAAGGGGGAGCTCGACACCGAGGCCATCCCCGGCCCGCTCCACAAGGCCGCCGTGGCCCGTGAGGGTTCCGATCTGACGCTCGCCGCCTACGGCCCGATGGTGAAGGTCTGCCTGGAGGCGGCCGCCGCGGCGCAGGAGGAGGGCAAGTCGGTCGAGGTCCTCGACCTGCGGTCGATGTCCCCCATCGACTTCGACGCCGTGCAGACCTCCGTGGAGAAGACCGGCCGGCTCGTGGTGGTCCACGAGGCGCCGGTGTTCTACGGCTCCGGGGCGGAGATCGCGGCCCGGATCACCGAGCGCTGCTTCTACCACCTCGAAGCCCCGGTGCTGAGGGTCGGCGGCTATCACGCGCCCTACCCGCCCGCCAGGATCGAGGACGAGTACCTGCCCGGGCTCGACAGGGTGCTCGACGCCGTCGACCGCTCGCTGGCGTACTGAGGAGAGGGCCGTGACGACGATGACCGAGACGTCCGCGCGTTTCCGTGAGTTCAAGATGCCCGACGTGGGCGAGGGGCTGACCGAGGCCGAGATCCTCAAGTGGTTCGTCCAGCCCGGTGACACCGTCACCGACGGCCAGGTGGTGTGCGAGGTCGAGACGGCCAAGGCCGCCGTCGAGCTGCCGATCCCCTTCGACGGGGTGGTGCACGAGCTGCGCTTCCCCGAGGGGGCGACCGTCGACGTCGGCCAGGTGATCATCGCGGTGGACGTGGCGCCCGGCAGCGGTGACGCCGCTCCGGCCGCCGCGGAACCCGCCGAGCCGCAGCCCGCGGCGGAGCCGGAGGCCGAGGAGCCCAAGGGCCGCCAGCCGGTCCTGGTGGGCTACGGCGTGGCCGAGACCTCCACCAAGCGCCGGGCGCGCAAGGGGGTCGTGATCCCCGGTCCGGCGGCTGCCGCCATCCAGGCGGAGATGAACGGGCACTCCGCCCCGGTGGCGCCCGAGACGCGTCCGCTGGCCAAACCGCCGGTGCGCAAGCTGGCGAAGGACCTGGGCATCGACCTGGCGACGGTGACCCCGACCGGAGAGGGCGGCGTCATCACCCGCGAGGACGTCCACGCGGCCGCCGCACCGGTGGCCGAGGAGGTCCCGGCGCAGCCCGGGGCTCCCGCCCTCGCCCCCGTGCCCGCCGCCGTGCCGGTGGACGCGGCCGGCCGTGAGACCCGCATCCCGGTGAAGGGTGTGCGCAAGGCGATCGCGCAGGCCATGGTCGGCAGCGCCTTCACCGCACCGCACGTCACGGAGTTCGTGACCCTCGACGTGACGCGCACGATGAAGCTCGTGGCGGAGCTCAAGGAGGACAAGGACATGGCGGGGGTGCGGGTCAACCCGCTCCTGATCATCGCCAAGGCCCTCCTGGTCGCGATCAAGCGCAACCCGGAGATCAACGCCACGTGGGACGAGGCCAACCAGGAGATCGTCCAGAAGCACTACGTCAACCTGGGCATCGCCGCGGCCACCCCGCGCGGGCTGATCGTGCCGAACATCAAGGACGCGCACGGGATGACCCTGCCCCAGCTCGGCGGGGCGCTGGGTGAGCTGGTCACCACGGCCAGGGAGGGCAAGACCTCCCCCGCCGCGATGGCCGGCGGCACGGTGACCATCACCAACGTCGGCGTCTTCGGCGTCGACACCGGTACGCCGATCCTCAACCCGGGCGAGTCCGCGATCCTCGCGGTCGGTGCGATCAAGCTCCAGCCCTGGGTCCACAAGGGCAAGGTCAAGCCCCGGCAGGTGACCACGCTCGCCCTCTCCTTCGACCACCGTCTGGTCGACGGCGAGCTCGGCTCCAAGGTGCTCGCGGATGTCGCCGCGATCCTCGAGCAGCCGAAGCGGCTGATCACCTGGGCCTGACAGGCCGTTCACCCGGTGGGCCCGCGCGGAGTGCGCGCGGGCCCACCGGCATGTCCGGGGCGTACGGCGAGCTCCGCGTACACGGTCCTGCCGACCGTGCGCGGCTCGACGCCCCAACGCTCGGCAAGATCCGCCACGATCATCAGCCCCCTGCCGTAGTACTCGTCCTCGCTGGCGAGCCAGCCGTGCAGCCGCTCACCGGGCGTTCACGGCCGGCCTCCGCGGACCTGGACCCGGCGGCCGGGGGAGGGGCGCAGGCCTCGCGCGTGCTCCCCCGACACCGCCGAGGGCCCTACTTCTTGAAGGCGTAGTCCAGGAGCTTCTTCGCGTCGGCGGTTCGGGTGGTCGCTGACGTCGAGGTCAGGACGGTCCCGACGACCGTCTTGCCGTTCCGGGTCGCGGCGAAGACGAGGCAGTACTTGGCGGACGGGCCGGAGCCGGTCTTCACGCCGGTCATGCCGCTGTAACTGCCCAGCATGGCATTGGTGTTGGACCACGACATGTAGCGGTAGCCGCCGTTCTTCGTGGTCACCTTCTGCTTGGTCGACTTCGTCTTCACGACCGCGCGGAAAGTGGAGTTCCGCATCGCGCTGCTCGCCAGCTTGGTGAGGTCGCGCGGCGTGGAGTAGTTGGAGCCGCCGCCGATGCCGTCGAACGAGTCGAAGTGGGTGTTCGTCAGGCCCAGGCTCTTGGCATCGGCGTTCATCTTGCCGATGAAGGACTTCACCCGGGCGGCCCGGGTCGATCCGCTGCCGAACTTGTCGGCCAGTGCGTACGCGGCGTCGCAGCCCGACGGCAGCATCAGCCCGTAGAGGAGCTGCCGGACGGTGACCTTGTCACCGACGATCAGGCGGGCCGACGAGGCGGTCTTCGAGACGATGTAGTCGCTGTAGGCCTTCTGGACGGTGACCTTGGCGTCGAGGTTCAGGTTCTTCTGTGCCAGCACCACCTTGGCCGTCATGATCTTCGTGGTGGAACCGGTGGACCGGCGGGTGTCCGCCGCCTTGCCGTAGAGGGCCTTCTTGGTGGCGTCGTTCATCACGAAACCGCCCTTGGCGGTGATCGTGGGTACCGGTGGGGCGGCGGCCGCCTGCGCCGTGGAGGCGAAGGCTCCCGTCGCGAGGACGGCTCCCGCCGTCAGGGCGACCGTCGCCGCGACGGAAGTGCGACGGGTGACCGTGGTGCCGAATTTCAAGGTAGACGCTCCAAAGTGTCCGGAAGGGCGGCGAGTGGGAGGCCTGCCCTGATGTGAGACGCGCGGGAGCGTCGAAGGGCTGCTCACCCGTGCGGGTGAATTCATGCCGGCCGAGTGTGAGGGAAGCGGGCTCGTGGAGTCCGGGCCCGGCTTCGGCGGCCTGGCGCATCCCGTATCCCGGACGCGCCAGCAGACGCACACATCTTGTATCTATGCTGTGTGCATGCCTGCAGCGCCCACCGCCTCACCCTCTGCCCCACCCACGGTCCGCAAGGCGGACCCCAAGCCCCCACCGGCAGCCGAGCGTGTCTACACCCACATCAAGGAGGCGGTTCTCGACCGCCGTTACGAGGGCGGCACGCTCCTGACCGAGGGCGATCTGGCGGAGGCCGTCGGGGTCTCCCGGACGCCGGTGCGCGAGGCCCTCCTCCGCCTGGAGGTCGAAGGGCTGATCAAGCTCTACCCGAAGAAGGGCGCCCTGGTGCTCGCGGTCTCCGCACAGGAGATCTCCGACGTGGTGGAAACCCGGCTGCTCGTCGAGGAGTTCGCCGCCCGCAAGGCCGTTCCCGCCCCGCCGCGGCTGATCGCCCGGCTCGAACAGCTCCTGGAGGAGCAGCGGGAGCTCGCAGAGGTCGGCGACCTGGCCGCGGTGTCCGTCAAGGACCGCTGCTTCCACGCCGAGATCGTGAAGAACGCCGGCAACGAGATCCTCTCGCGCCTCTACGACCAGCTCCGGGACCGGCAGCTCCGGATGGGGGTCGCCGTGATGGAGGCGCACCCCGACCGGATCGCCGCCAACCTCACCGAGCACGGTGAACTCCTCGACGCGATCAGGGCCGGCGACGCCGAAGGTGCCGCCCAGGTCGTACGCCGCCATGTCGGCCGGGTCAGGGTCCTGGTCCGGGGGGACGACCGATGACCTCCGCCGCACCCTCCCTCTCCCTGCCCGGTGACCCGCCCGGCGGCCGGCGGGCCGTCTGGATCTGGGGCATCGGTGTCGCCGTCTACTTCGTCGCCATCATCTTCCGCACGAGTCTGGGTGTCGCCGGACTGGACGCCGCCGACCGCTTCGACGTCAACGCCTCGGCCCTCTCGACGTTCTCGATCCTGCAACTGCTGGTCTACGCCGGCATGCAGATCCCCGTCGGTCTGATGGTCGACCGGCTCGGCACCAAGAAGGTCCTCACCCTCGGAGTGGTGCTCTTCACCGTGGGGCAGCTGGGCTTCGCCCTGTCCCCCTCCTACGGCACGGCGCTCGCCTCCCGGGCGCTGCTCGGCTGCGGTGACGCGATGACCTTCATCAGCGTCCTGCGGCTCGGGGCCCGGTGGTTCCCGGCCCGGCGTGGTCCGCTGATCAGCCAGGTGGCGGCGCTCTTCGGGATGGCGGGCAACCTCGTCTCGACGCTCTTCATCGCCCGCGCGCTGCACGGGCTCGGCTGGACCACGACCTTCGTCGGAAGTTCTTTCGCCGGCGTGGTGGTGCTCGTCCTGCTGCTGCTCTTCCTGAAGGACCATCCCGAAGGGCATGAACCGCCTCCCGCCGAGCACGCCGGAGCGGCCTACGTACGCAGGCAGATCGCCGCCGCCTGGCGGGAGCCCGGCACCCGGCTGGGCATGTGGGTGCACTTCACCACCCAGTTCCCCGGCATGGTCTTCCTGCTGCTGTGGGGGATGCCGTTCCTCGTGGAGGCGCAGGGCCTGAGCAGGGGCACCGCCGGTGAACTGCTCACCTTGGTGGTGCTGTCCAACATGGTGGTCGGCCTGGTCTACGGACAGGTCATCGCCCGCCACCACGCGGCACGCGCTCCGCTGGCCCTCGGTACGGTCGCGATGACCGCGCTGGTGTGGGCGAGCACCATCTTCTACCCCGGTGACCACGCGCCGATGTGGCTGCTCGTCACCCTGTGCGTGGCCCTCGGCTTCTGCGGTCCGGCGTCGATGATCGGCTTCGACTTCGGCCGGCCCGCCAATCCTCCGGAACGCCAGGGAACGGCTTCGGGGATCGTCAACATGGGCGGCTTCGTCGCCTCGATGACGACCTTGTTCGCGGTGGGCGTGCTGCTCGACGCGACCGGTGACAACTACCGCGTCGCGTTCGCCTCGGTCTTCGTCCTGGAGGCGATCGGCGTCACGCAGATCCTGCGGCTGTACGCCAGTGCCACGCACCGTGAGCGCGACCACCATGTCGTGAGCCGCGTGGAGGCCGTGCACGTCCCCGTGTGACCTGGGCGATCCCCCGCCGGCGAGCCCGTTCGAGGGCCGCCGGCGGACCTGCCCGTCGGGCGGGCGCTACGGGGTCACGGCGAAGTTGCGCAGGATCTCGGCGGCCAGTTCCTGGTCGCCCTCGATCTTGATGAGGTCCTCGACGGCCTGGACGCGCACCCGGCCGCAGGCCAGCCGGTAGTACGTCTCCCAGTCCATCGTGAGCGTCGCGGCCGGTCCCAGGGACGGCGAGCCGTCCACCGACCCGTGCCCGTCGGCGTCGACCCTGACCGTACGCAGGAACTCCAGCGGGCCGTGCACGTCGAAGACCACGGCCGAGTGCGGCGGTGCGGCCGCGTCCTTGGCGACCACCTTCGCCAGCCCCGCCAGCAGGGTGTCCCGGACGACCAGGGCGCCGGGGGAATCCAGGTTGCCGGGCTGTCCCAGTGTCGTCCGCAGGTCCTGCTCGTGGATCCAGACGTCGAAGGCCCGCATGTGCAGTGCCAGTTCCAGGGTCTGCTCGGCGCCGAGCGGTGCCCGCACCATCGTCTCGGGGGCGCGTGTCTCGTTGCGCAGCTGGCGCATGCGCCGGATGAGCGTGTACTCCAGCTCCGAGGTCATCTCCGGCGCGGTGTGGTGGCGCCGGACGTCGACCTGCATCTCCATGTAGCGCTGGTGGTCGTTCTGCACGTGGTAGAGGTCGCGCGGCAGGGTGTGGATCGGACGGGGGTCGCCGAGCTGTTCGCACTCCATGCCGATGACGTGCGAGACGATGTCGCGGACCGACCAGCCCGGGCAGGGCGTCCGGCGGTTCCACTCGGCGTCGGCGAGCGGCTTGACCAGCTCGGATATCGCCTCGATGGAGTGGGTCCAGGCATCGGCATAGGTCTGGAGGCTGGGATGGACGGTCACGGGACCCCTCGTGCGGTTCTGCGGTGCATGGGCTGGAGAGCAGGGGAGTGCCGGCGGGAGGGCCGGCACCGACGGTGCTGTCTGCGGGCTGCGTGGGAGGTTCGCTCGCTAAGTTACGCTGCGAGCAGGCACCCCGGCAGTGCTTTCGTGTGACGATCGTAGGCCCGTGTTGACGGCTCTCATGCCAGGACGGTGGTAGTGTGCGCGCCTCCCTCATCCAGATCGCAGTAAACCCGGATGAATCGGTCAATTCCCGTAGAGAACGCGTGGCTTCGCTGGTCGTGGACCAGCGCGGCGCAGACCTCGTGGTCCTGCCGGAACTCTGGCCCGTCGGCGCTTTCGCCTACACCGCGTTCGAGGAAGAGGCGGAGCCGCTGCACGGCCCCACCCACGAGATCATGGCGAAGGCGGCCGCCGAGGCCGGGGTCTGGCTGCATGCCGGGTCCTTCGTCGAGCGCGCCGAGGACGGCACCCTCTACAACACCTCGCTCGTCTTCTCCCCCGAGGGCGAGCGGGCCGCCTCCTACCGCAAGATCCACCGGTTCGGCTTCGACAAGGGCGAGGCGGTGATGATGGGAGCGGGCGAGGAGCTCGTCACCGTCGCCCTGCCGCAGACCACACTCGGCCTCGCCACCTGCTACGACCTCCGCTTCCCGGAACAGTTCCGGGGGCTGGTCGACGCGGGGGCGGAGACCTTGGTCGTCGCGGCCGGCTGGCCGGAGCGCCGGCGCTCGCACTGGACGCTGCTGGCCCAGGCCCGCGCGGTGGAGAACCAGGCGTACGTCCTGGCGGTCGGCTCCGCGGGGACCCACGCGGGAGTCGAGCAGGCGGGCCGCAGCATCGTCGTGGACCCGTGGGGTGAGGTGCTCGCCGAGGCCGGAGCAGGTGAGGAGGTGCTCACCGTGGAGTTCGACCCGGCGAAGGCCGCCACCACCCGTGAGCAGTTCCCGGCTCTCAAGGACCGCCGCCTGGGCCTCGCCCCGCGCCGACTGGCCTGAGTGCATCCTCGGGGCCCGGTTTCACGTGAAACCGGGCCGTGCGGGCCTCCGGCGAGGTCTCAGTCCTCGCGCTCCTTGTCCGCGAGGACGATCACGCAGACCGCCACCGCGATGAGCAGGGGTACGTCGGCGTCCTCACGCACGATGTCGACGCCGTAGGTGTCGCGGACGCTCAGCCAGCGCCGCGAGATCTGGGCCAGCAGCTCACCGTCGTACTCGATGGCGAACTCGCGGTCGAGGATCTTGCCACTGACGTCGAGTTCGGTCCCCTCCACCAGGGTCACCCGGTAGTGATTGCGCAGCAGCGAGAGACGCTTGCGCTTGACCTTGGCGAGCCCCTCGCCGTCCCGCTCGATGACCATCGTGTCGCGGAGGCTGACCAGCTTCTCCCGGACCTCGACCAGCACCCGGCCGTCGGTGTCCTTCAACTCGAAGGTGTCGCGCAGGCGCATGGCCTTGCCGTCCACGAGGAAGAGCTTGTGCCCGTCCGCGTCCTCGATCCAGTAGTCGTCGCCGATGCCGAAAAGGCGCTCACGCACGAGAAGTCTCATGGATCACAGGTTCCCCGACGCCCTGACGGAATGCGGGCAGGCGAGGTTGCTGTTGACTGGTGTCATGACAGCACGTGCACGTGTCCGCGCCCCCGAACTGATCGGCAAGGGCGGATGGCTCAATACAGGCGACCGGCAGTACACCCTTGCTGAGCTGCGGGGACGGATTGTCATTCTCGATTTCTGGACATTCTGCTGTGTGAACTGTCTGCATGTCCTCGACGAGCTGCGCGAGCTGGAGGAGAAGCACCGCGACACCGTGGTGATCATCGGTGTCCACTCGCCGAAGTTCGTCCATGAGGCGGACCACCAGGCCGTCGTGGACGCCGTCGAGCGGTACGAGGTGCACCACCCCGTCCTCGACGACCCCGAGCTGGCCACCTGGAAGCAGTACGCCGTCCGCGCCTGGCCGACGCTGGTCGTCGTGGACCCGGAGGGCTACGTCGTCGCCCAGCACGCCGGCGAGGGCCACGCCCACGCCATCGAGAAGCTGGTCGAGGAGCTGGAGGCCGAGCACGCGGCCAAGGGCACCCTGCGCCGCGGGGACGGCCCCTACGTGGCACCCGAGCCGGTCGCCACGCACCTGCGCTTCCCCGGGAAGGCACTGGTCCTGCCGGACGGCGGATTCCTGGTGTCGGACACCACCCGTCACCGCCTGGTGGAGCTGGAGCCGGACGGAGAAACGGTGCGGCGCCACTTCGGCGCCGGCGAGCGGGGGTTCGTGGACGGCTCCCCCGGCCAGGCCCGGTTCAGCGAACCCCAGGGCCTCGCCGTCCTGCCGGACGGACGGATCGCCGTCGCGGACACGGTGAACCACGCGATCCGGGCCCTCGACCTCGCGACGGGGGAGACGACGACGCTGGCCGGGACCGGCCGGCAGTGGTGGCAGGGCTCCGCGACCAGCGGCACCGCCACCGAGGTGGACCTGTCGTCGCCGTGGGACATCGCCTGGTTCGGCGACCGGCTGTGGATCGCGATGGCCGGTGTGCACCAGCTGTGGACCTACGACCTCGCCGAGGGCACCGTGCGGGTGGCCGCGGGCACGACCAACGAGGGTCTGGTCGACGGTCCCGGAGACGAGGCGTGGTTCGCGCAGCCCTCGGGGCTGGCCGCCGCGGGCGACCGCCTCTGGGTCGCCGACTCGGAGACCTCGGCGCTGCGCTACGTGGACGAGGCGGGAGAGGTGCACACCGCCGTCGGCACGGGCCTCTTCGACTTCGGGCACCGTGACGGCCCGGCCGGCCAGGCGCTCCTCCAGCACCCGCTGGGCGTCACCGCCCTCCCGGACGGATCGGTCGCCGTGAGCGACACCTACAACCACGCGCTGCGGCGGTACGACCCGGAGAGCGGCGAGGTCACCACGCTGGCCACGGATCTGCGGGAGCCGAGTGACGCGGTGCTGGTGGACGGCGATCTGGTCGTCGTCGAGTCCGCACGCCACCGGCTGACCAGGCTGCGGCTTCCGGAGGAGGCCGTGCGCGTCGCGGACCGGGCCCACCGCACGCAGCGGGCGGCCACCGAGGTGGCGGCCGGGACGCTGCGGTTGGACGTGGTCTTCCAGGCTCCCGCCGGGCAGAAGCTCGACACCCGTTACGGGCCGTCGACCCGGCTGCTGGTCTCCTCGACCCCGCCGGAGCTGCTGGCCGAGGGGGCGGGGCAGGGCACGGACCTGAGCCGTGACCTGGTCCTCGCGGACGGGGCCACGGAAGGGGTCCTGCACGTGTCCGCCATGGCGGCGTCCTGCGACGACGACCCGGAGAACGAGTACCCGGCCTGCCATGTCCACCAGCAGGACTGGGGCGTTCCCGTCACGGTCACCGCCACCGGGGCGTCCAGGCTTCCCCTGGTGCTGGCCGGGATGGACGAGCAGGCCTGACGGCCCGGGAAGTCTTCACCCCCGTCCGCCTGTCCGGCGGACGGGGGGCCTTACGGCGCGTCTACTGGTAGCGGCGCTCTTCCTCCGTGACCACCGTGGTGGTGGGCGGGACGACCATGCGCCGGCGACGCGCGATGCTCACGTAGACGAAGACCCCGACGAGGCCGACGAGCATCATGATCCAGCCGACCAGGTCGACGTTGACGGTGTCCATCTCCCAGTCCGTGGCGAACGCCAGAATCGCCCCGGCACCGATCAGGAGAATGCATCCTCCGAGTCCCATGATTTCCGCCTCCTCGACGGCCCGGTGACTCCGGGCCGGTGTACGGGGTCGCGTACCCGGCCCGGCAACAAGCATGTCCGGGAAGGCGGTTGGGATACCGGATCAGCCCGTGAGGAACGCCGCGAGGGAGTTGGCGAGGAGGTACGGGTCGTCGGCGCCGCAGAGTTCGCGGGCGCTGTGCATCGACAGGATCGCCACCCCGATGTCGACGGTCCGGATGCCGTGCCGGGCCGCGGTGATCGGGCCGATCGTGGTGCCGCACGGCATGGAGTTGTTGGAGACGAAGGTCTGCCACGGAACGTCGGCCTTCTCGCACGCGGCCGCGAAGACCGCGCGGCCGCCGCCGTCGGTCGCGTAACGCATGTTGACGTTGACCTTGAGGATCGGCCCGCCGTTGACCACCGGGTGGTGCGTCGGGTCGTGGCGCTCGGCGTAGTTGGGGTGGACCGCGTGGCCGGTGTCCGAGGAGAGGCAGACCGTCCCGGCGAAGGCGCGGGCCCGGTCCTCGTAGGAACCGCCGCGGGCGAACACGGAACGTTCGAGGACCGTGCCCAGCAGCGGGCCGTCCGCACCGGTGTCGGACTGGGAGCCGTTCTCCTCGTGGTCGAAGGCGGCCAGCACGGGGATGTACGGCAGCTCGCCGTCGGGCCGTGAGGCTACCGCGGCGAGTGCGGCCGTGCCCGCGTGCACCGAGAGCAGGTTGTCCATGCGCGGCCCGGCGAGCAGCTCGTTGTCCCGGCCGAGGTAGGAGGGGGCCTCGACGGGGTGCGGCATGAGGTCCCAGCCGGTGATCTCCGCGGCGTCGACGCCGGCTTCCCCGGCGACGAAGTCGATGAGGTCACCCTCCCGCACGTCACCGATCCCCCAGATCGGCTGCATGTGCTTCTGGCGGTCGAGCTTGAGGCCGTCGGGGTTGGCCGAGCGGTCGAGGTGCACGGCCAACTGGGGCACCCTGAGCAGCGGACGGTCGATGTTCACCAGCCGGTGGGTGCCGTCGCGCAGCGAGATGCGCCCGGCCAGCCCGAGGTCCCGGTCCAGCCAGGTGTTCAGCAGGGTCCCGCCGTAGACCTCGACGGCGACCTGCCGCCAGCCGTGGGCGCCGGTGTCGGGCAGCGGCTTGACCCGCAGGTTGGGCGAGTCGGTGTGTGCGCCCACGATCCGGAACGGAGTGTGCGCGCCCGCGCCCTCCGGCACGTACCAGGCCACGATCGCGCCGCCCCGCAGGACGTACTTCCCGCCCTTGGAGCCGTCCCACGCGTCCGTCTCCTCGACCTGCCGGAACCCGGCCTTCTCCAGCCTCGCGGCTGCGGTCGCCACGGCGTGGTACGGGGAAGGGGAGGCCATCAGGAAGGCCATCAGGTCGTCGGTGTGCCCGCGGTCGAAGCGGATGGGAGAGCTCATGCTCCTCACCTTAACGAGGACGATCCGTCCGCAATCCGCTGGTGGCCGTCCGTCCACCGGACGGTCCCGTGGTTCGCGGTCCGGACCGGGCGGGTACGACGGCGCCGCCACCCGGTTGTCCGGGTGGCGGCGCGGTGTGGTGCGAAGTGCGGAGCGGGCGACTAGAAGGCCGCCTCGTCCAGTTCCATCAGCGAGTTGTCGACGTTCTCGGCGAGCGCGCGCTCCCCGGAGACGCCCGGCAGGATGTTCGCGGCGAAGAACTTCGCGGCGGCGATCTTGCCCTGGTAGAAGGCGGCGTCCTTGGCGGAGGCGGTGCGCAGCTTCTCGGAGGCGACGACCGCGCCCTTGAGCAGGAGGTATCCGACGACGACGTCGCCGGACGCCATCAGGAGGCGGGTGGTGTTGAGGCCCACCTTGTAGATGTTCTTGACGTCCTCGCCGGTCGCGGTGAGGTCGGTGATCATCGTGCCGACGATCGCCTCGAGGTCCACCGCGGCCTTGGCGAGGTTGTCGAGCGAGCCGGACAGCTCCTCGTCGCCCTGTGCGCCCGCGAGGAACTTCTTGATCTCCTCGGACAGGGCGTTCAGCGAGGCGCCCTGGTCGCGGACGATCTTCCGGAAGAAGAAGTCCTGGCCCTGGATGGCCGTGGTGCCCTCGTACAGGGTGTCGATCTTGGCGTCACGGATGTACTGCTCGACCGGGTACTCCTGGAGGTAACCGGAGCCGCCGAAGGTCTGCAGCGACTGCGCGAGCTGCTCGTAGGACTTCTCGGAGCCGTAGCCCTTGACGATCGGCAGGAGGAGGTCGTTGAGGCCGTTGAGCGCCTTGGCGTCCTCGCCCGCGGCCTCCTTCACCTGGATCGCGTCCTGGACGGAGGCGGTGTAGAGGACGAGCGAGCGCATGCCCTCGGCGTACGCCTTCTGTGTCATGAGGGAGCGGCGCACGTCGGGGTGGTGGGTGATGGTGACCTTGGGGGCCGCCTTGTCCATGAACTGCGACAGGTCGGTGCCCTGGACCCGCTCCTTGGCGTACTCCAGCGCGTTGAGGTAGCCGGTGGAGAGCGCGGCGATGGCCTTCGTGCCGACCATCATGCGGGCGAACTCGATGATGCGGAACATCTGGCGGATGCCGTCGTGCTTGTCGCCGATCAGCCAGCCCTTGGCGGGGTGCTGGTCGCCGAAGGTCATCTCACAGGTGTTCGACGCCTTGAGACCCATCTTGTGCTCGACGTTCGTCGCGTACACGCCGTTGCGCTCGCCGAGCTCGCCGGTGTTCCAGTCGAAGTGGTACTTCGGGACCAGGAAGAGGGAGAGGCCCTTGGTGCCCGGTCCCGCACCCTCGGGGCGCGCCAGGACGTAGTGGAGGATGTTCTCGGACATGTCGTGCTCGCCCGAGGTGATGAAGCGCTTCACGCCCTCGATGTGCCAGGAGCCGTCCTCCTGCTCGACCGCCTTGGTGCGGCCGGCGCCCACGTCCGAACCGGCGTCCGGCTCGGTGAGCACCATCGTCGAGCCCCACTGCTTCTCGACGGCGATCTCGGCGACCTTCTTCTGCGCCTCGTTGCCCTCGTCGAAGAGGATGCCGGCGAACGCGGGGCCGGAGCTGTACATCCAGACCGCCGGGTTGGCGCCGAGCAGCAGCTCCGCGTAACCCCAGATCAGGGAGCGCGGGGAGGTGGTGCCGCCGATCTCCTCGGGCAGGCCGAGGCGCCAGTACTCGGAGTCCATGAACGCCTGGTAGGAGCTCTTGAAGGAGGCCGGGACGGGGGCGGTGTTCGTCTCGGGGTCGAAGACCGGCGGGTTGCGGTCGGCGTCGGCGTACGAGTCGGCGAGCTCGTTCTCCGCGAGGCGGGTGACCTCGTCGAGGATGCTCTTCGCGGTGTCGACGTCCATCTCCGCGAACGGGCCCGTGCCGTAGAGCTTGTCGCGCCCGAGGACCTCGAAGAGGTTGAACTCGATGTCGCGGAGGTTCGACTTGTAGTGCCCCATGGCAAGGCTCCGTAATCAATAGCAGTGGCGCGCAGCGCCCCGTGGAGGAGTGTGAGGTGCGGGCGACGGACGGTCGGCGCGGGTATATCACCTGACCCCTCCGATGATGCTACCCGTCAGTAATAAGATGCAACCCCCCGAGGCGCAGATGTGTCCGATTACTCTTTGCGGCATGTATGGCTACGACCAGAACCCGGGCGCGCAGCAGCAGATGGGTGGCGGCTACGGCGAGCAGCCGTTGTACCCCGAGCCCTCTCCGCCGTCCCTGGCCGACGCGGTACGGGCCTTCACGACCGGTTCGCTGGCCGCTGAGGACTTCCAGCAGATCTTCTCCACGGCGAAGGTCTACTGCCCGCGCGGTGACAACCCCGGCTTCCTGGCGCTCCACAACACCCAGCAGCCGGTGATCCCCATGTTCACCACGCTCAAGGAGCTCAGGAGGTACGCGGGCAAGGAGTCCAAGTACTTCGTGATCACCGGCGCGGAGGTGATCGATCTGCTGCCCACGGGCTACGGCTTCGTCCTGGACATGGAGGGCGATCACCGCATGGTGTTCGACGCCAAGGCCGTGGAGCAGATGGTGGACTTCGCGATGCGCCGCATGTACGGCTGACGGCCGCACCCGACATCCTGGGCCGAGGGCCCGCACCGGACCGGTGCGGGCCCTCGGTGCTGTCCGGATCCGGGGCGGGAATGGATGTCGCCTTGCAGGATGTTCACTGTTCAACTAAATTGGTCGCAGAAGACTTCCGGAGGTGGCTCCCATGCCCGCAGTGACCGTCGAGAACCCGCTGACCCTGCCGAAGGTCGCGGCACCGGCCGATGCCGTGGCCCGCCCCGTGCTCACCGTCACGACCGCGCCCAGCGGTTTCGAGGGCGAGGGCTTCCCGGTGCGGCGCGCCTTCGCCGGGATCAACTACCGGCACCTCGACCCGTTCATCATGATGGACCAGATGGGCGAGGTGGAGTACGCGCCGGGTGAACCGAAGGGAACGCCCTGGCACCCGCACCGGGGCTTCGAGACCGTCACGTACATCATCGACGGGACCTTCGACCACCAGGACTCCAACGGCGGCGGGGGCACCATCACCAACGGTGACACCCAGTGGATGACGGCCGGTTCGGGTCTGCTGCACATCGAGGCCCCGCCGGAGTCCCTCGTCATGTCGGGCGGTCTCTTCCACGGCCTCCAGCTGTGGGTGAACCTGCCGGCCAAGGACAAGATGATGGGCCCGCGCTACCAGGACATCCGGGGCGGCAGCGTGCAGCTGCTCACCTCGGCCGACGGCGGCGCGCTCCTCCGGGTCATCGCCGGTGAGCTGGACGGGCACCAGGGTCCGGGCATCACGCACACGCCCATCACCATGGTCCACGCGACGCTCGCGCCGGGTGCCGAGATCACCCTGCCGTGGCGCGAGGACTTCAACGGGCTGGCATACGTGCTGGCGGGCAAGGGTTCGGCCGGTGCCGAGCGCCGGCCGGTCCACGTCGGCCAGACCGCGGTCTTCGGGGCCGGTGGCGCGCTGACCGTCCGGGCGGACGAGAAGCAGGACTCCCACACGCCGGACCTGGAGGTCGTCCTCCTCGGCGGACAGCCCATCCGTGAGCCCATGGCGCACTACGGCCCGTTCGTCATGAACACCCGCGAGGAGCTGCAGCAGGCCTTCGAGGACTTCCAGAAGGGCCGGCTGGGCACGGTGCCCGCCGTGCACGGCATGTGAGGTCCTCCGCCGTGCCGGTCCCGCGCTCCGGGACCGGCACGGACGGCTAACGGATGTAGTGGTGGCCGTCCCCTTGGGAGGGGTGGTCGCGGTTGCAGGCCGCTCCGGTCGTCTTCGCCTCGTCGACCGGGGCCGAGGTGATCTCCAGACGGGTACCCGAGTTGGTGACGGCTTCCAGCCGTCCGACCCATTCGCAGTGACCGATGACGAGCGCGTCGGTGATGTAGCGGACCACCCGCGCGCCCTCGGCCCCTTGGCTGATGGCGATGGTGCCCGGATGGTTCCCGGACAGGCCGTCGAACTTCCAGGTGCCGACGAAGTACGAGGGGACGGCCCCGCCCGAGCCGCCGCCCGCCGATCCGCCCGAGGCGCTCGATCCCCCGCCGGAGGACGACCCTCCGGAGGTTCCTGAACCGCCGCCGGATGTGGACGAACCGCCGGTTGCGGACGAACCCCCTCCCGAGGCGCCCCCGACGCCACCGCCGGCCTCGACCGGACCGGTCCCCCCGCCGTCCTTCCCGCCCTCGTCCTTGTCCTTCGGGGCCTTGCTCCTGCTCCGCGACGGACTAGGGCCGGCCTTCCCGGGCGGCGAGGCCGTGGCGGAGCCCGGTACGGACGGGGCGCTGCTCGGCGCGACCCTGTCAGCGGCGTCGGCGTCCCCCTTGTCGGCGAAGGGGCCGAGCACCACCGCCGTCCCGCCGCCGACGGTGACCACCACCACCAGGGGGATCGCCACGAACCAGTTGCGACGCCGCTTCCCGCGCCCCGAGCTCGTCCGTGCCTCGTCCGCGGCCGGCGTCACGTCCGCCCCCGCGACAGGGGCGGCCTTCGGGCGCAGGGCATACGTCTCCCGGTCACGCGGCGCCTCGCGCAGTGGCGCCGCGTCGACGTCGAGCAGCCGCGCCGAGCGGTCCGCGAGCTCGGCGATGACGTCCGGGGGCAGCCATGCCCCGTTCGCCGGCATGGACCGGGCGCCCTGCTCGTCGGAGAGCAGGGCGGCCACGTCCGGCCGTTCGTCCACGTCCTTGGTGAGGCAGCGTGAGATCAGGTCCCGCAGGGCCGTGTCACCCACCCGTTCCAGGTCGGGCGCGCTCTCGGCGGCGTGGTAGTTGACGGAGTGGGGATGGGCGCCGGGCGGGCCGAAGGCCAGTTGGCCCGTGACCGCCCAGTTCAGGACGCAGCCGAGGGAGAAGACGTCGCTCTTCGGTCCGATCTCCTGCCCCCGGATCTGTTCCGGCGACATGAAGCCCGGTGAGCCGACGATCAGCCCCATGCTGGTCAGCACCGACCCGACGGACGTCTCCAGGGCGCGGGCGATGCCGAAGTCGATGACCCGGGGGCCGTTGACGGTGAGCATGATGTTCGACGGCTTGAGGTCACGGTGGACTATGTCCGCGCCGTGGATGTCGTCGAGGGCCTTCAGCAGCCCCTGGGCGAGTGCCCGCACGGAGGAGGGCGGCAGCGGGCCGTGCCGGCGTACGACCTCCTCCAGGGAGAGGCCCGGGATGTAGCCGGTGGCGACCCAGGGGAGGTTCGCGTCCGGGTCGGCGTCGAGCACGGGGGCGGTGTGGCGCTTGCCCACGCGCCGGGCGGCGTCGATCTCCCGGCGGAAGCGCGCCCTGAACTGCGGGTCGGCGACGTGCTCCTCGTGCACCACCTTCACCGCGACCGTGCGGCTCCCTGCGCGCGTGCGAGGTAGACCCTCCCCATGCCGCCCGCGCCGAGGCGTCCGAGCAGCAGGTACGGGCCGATGCGCGGCGGGTCCGACGCGGTGAGGGGCTGGAGTCCCTCGACCTCGTCGCCGGCGTGGGACTCCTGGCCGGATCCCTCACACTCCCGCGGTCCCTCGTCCCGTCCTCCGCCGTTGGCACTGGCCATGCCGGTCCGGCCTCCTCTGGTCGTCTGCTGCGCCGGGGGCTCCTCCGGCCGGCCCGACTGGGCCCGGCTCGGTGCCCGCTCAAGGACAGGACGAGCGGTAACTATAATTCGGTTCTAATCAACTGCGTTTATTGTGAACGGTGTTGGGCGTGCGCAAGGTGGTCGCCGCGTGCGCGACGCCAGGTGACGCGTCGTCCGCTTCGTCAGGGCCCTTCACCCGTACGCACCTCCGGGAGGGCCGCGGCCCCGGGTCCGTGATCGGGTGGGATGGTGCCTACCCGGAAGCCCCTCCTGCCCGACGTCGCGCGGCGGACGGCCGCCTGGTGCGGCGTGCTGCTCCTCGTCGCCGGTGTCGCGGCTGTGGCTGTCTGGCTGTGCGTCGTACTGAAGACCGCGGTCACTCCGGTGCTGCTGGCGCTGCTCGGCACCGCGCTGCTCGGTCCGGTGCACCGCTGGCTGGTGGCTCACCGGGTGAACCGGTCGGTGGCCGCCGGACTCACCTGCGTCGCCCTGGTGGCGGTGGGCGGCGGCGCCGGGTACATCGTCGTCACCGCGCTCGTCGACACCGGTGAGCAGATCGTGGACTCCCTGAAGGACACCGCGCAGTGGGTCATCGACCACTTCGAGATCGCGGGTGTCGCCGACGTCGACGACCTGGCGGACAACGCCAAGTCCCTCGTCGAGAAGTTCGGGGCGAGCGCGGCCGGCGGGCTGCTCAGCGGGATCAGCCTCATCGGGTCGCTCGTCACGACGGGAGTCCTCGCGCTGCTGCTGACCTTCTTCTTCCTCCGTGACTCGGACCGTGCCGTGCATCTCGCCCACTCGATCGCCCCGCGCGGGACGGGTGGCCTGGTGGAGGCGATGGGCCGCAGGGCCTTCGAGGCCGTCGAGGGCTTCATGCGCGGTACCACCTTCATCGCCCTGATCGACGCGATCTGCATCACCGTGGGTCTGCTGATCCTGCGGGTACCGGGCGCGGTGGGGCTGGGGGCGCTGGTCTTCGTCGGCGCCTACATCCCGTACCTCGGGGCCTTCCTCTCCGGCGCCGTGGCCGTGCTGGTGGCGCTCGCCGACCGGGGGCTGGTGATCGCGCTCTGGGCACTGGGCGTGGTGCTCGCCGTCCAGGTGCTGGAGGGCCATGTGCTGCAGCCCGCCATCCAGAGCCGTACGGTCCAGATGCATCCCGCCATGATCATGATCGCCCTGACGGCCGGAGCGAGCGTGGCGGGCATCCTGGGCATGCTGCTCGCGGTGCCGCTGTGCGCCGCGGCGTTCGGGGTGATCGGGGTGCTGCGCAGGAGGTACGAGGCCGGGGGCGGGAGCCACGAGGCCGGTGGCGACGCGTACGGGGCCCCGGGCGGCACTTCATGAACCGCGGGGCTCCGGGCAGCGGTTCATGAACCGAAGGCCGTACGGGGGCTCCGGGCAGCAGCTCATGAACCGACGGCAGCCAGTTCCACCGGATCCGCGGACTCGTACAGCTCGAACCAGATCGACTTGCCCTCGCCCCTCGGGTCCACCCCCCAGGTGTCGGCGAGCATCTCCATCAGGACCAGGCCACGGCCGCTGGAGGCCATCTCCCCCGGCCTCCGCTTGTGCGGCAGCTCGTCGCTGGTGTCCGCCACCTCGACCCGCAACCGCCGCTCGCCCGCCTCGCCCGTGACCTCGGCGACCAGGAGCGCGTCCCCGTCCGTGTGGACGAGCACGTTGGTCGCCATCTCGGAGACCATCAGCTCCGCCGAGTCGACCTGTTCCGAGTCCGCCCAGTCGTGCAGCAGCTCCCGCAGCTGCCGGCGGGCGGCCGCGACCTGCTCCGGTTCCGCCTGGGCGATCGACATGGCGGAGCGCCGGCCGGGGGTCCTTCGCGTCCGTGACGCCTCGCGGCGCATGACCACGAGCGCGATGTCGTCCTCGCGGCGGTCGACCAGCGGCCCGGTCGTGTAGTGCGAGCCGGGCCCGTGCACCGTCTGTACGAGGGCCTCGGCGAGCTCCTCCAGGTCGTCGACGGGCTTCTCGAGGACCGGCCGGAGCCGGGTCCAGCCGGTGGCCATGTCGTGGCCGCCGGTCTCGATGAGCCCGTCGGTGCACAGCATGATCGTCTCGCCCGGGTCGAGGACGACGCGCGTCGTCGGGTAGTCGGCGTCCTCCTCGACGCCCAGCGGCAGTCCACCGGCGGTCTGCCGGATCACCGCGGTGCCGTCGACGCTGATCACCACCGGGTCCGGGTGGCCCGCCCTGGCGATGTCCAGGGTGCCCGTCTCCGGGTCGGCCTCCGCGTAGAGGCAGGTCGCGAAGCGTGTGACGTCGGACGGGTCCTCGCCGTCGGTCAGGTCGTAGGTCTCGGTCAGCCCGGACAGGAAGCGTGACGCGCGGGCGAGGACCGCGTCGGGTCGGTGGCCCTCGGAGGCGTAGGCGCGCAGGGCGATGCGCAGCTGGCCCATCAGGCCGGCCGCCCGTACGTCGTGTCCCTGGACGTCGCCGATGGCCAGGGCGATCCTGCCGTTGGGGAGCGGGATCACGTCGTACCAATCGCCCCCGACCTGGAGGCCTCCTCCCGTGGGGATGTAGCGGGCGGCGACCGTCAGGCCCGGCACACCGGGTCCGAGGGACGGCCTCATCGCCCGCTGGAGGCCCAGGGACAGCTCGCGCTCGGTCTCGGCGGCCCCGGCGCGCGTCAGCGCCTGTGCCAGCATCCTGGCCACCGTGGTGAGCACGGAGCGCTCGTCGGGGGAGAAGGCCACGTTGTGGCGGAAGCCGGCCATCCAGGCCCCCATGGTGTGCCCGGACGCGATCAGCGGCAGGAAGGCCCAGGACTGGCGCCCGAACCCCTTGGCCAGCGGCCAGGTGGCGGGGAAGCGCCGCCGGTACTCGTCCGGCGAGGCGAGGTAGATGGCCTGGCCGGTCCGTACGACCTCGGCGGCCGGGTAGTCGGTCTGCAGGGGCATGTCGGTGAACGGCTTCTCGTCGCCCTCGTTGTGCCCGTGATGTCCGATGACCGTCAGGTGCTCGCCCGAGATCCCGAAGACGGCGAGACCGTCCGGTGAGAAGCCCGGCATGGAGAGCGAACCCGCGACCCGGAGCACCTCCTCGGTGGACCCCGCCTCGGCCAGGGCCCGGCCCGCGTCCAGCAGGAACGCCTCGCGCGACCGCCGCCAGTCCCCGGTGAGCGGGGTCTGCGCCGCCGTCGCCCCCGGAGGCTCGACGACCTCCTGGAGGATCCCCATCAGCACGTACGCGTGCCGGCCCGGGGTGTCCTTCGCTACCGGCTTGGACCTGCTGCGCACGGTGCGTACGACCGCGCCGTCCTCGTCCACGATGCGCATCCGGGCCTCGGCGACCGTGCGCTCGGCGATCGCGAAGTTCACGATGCCGAAGATCTCGTTCCAGTCGGCGGGGTGGAAACGGGGGCGCACCTCGTCGCCGGGGCGGGACACGGCCTCGGCGGGCAGTCCCACCAGCCGCGCCGCCTCGGCGTCGAGCGTGACCGTGCCTGACGAGCTGTCCCAGCTCCACAGGCCGGTCCCGATCGCAGCCAGGATCTCCTCGGTGCGCATTGCCCCACTTTAGGAAGATTCTCTTCCTTGTCGCCACCGAGGGTCTTCCGCCCGGCGGTCGCCCGCCGGAGGTGTCCGGGTGCGCCTCGGGCCTGTCCGGCGGTAATCCCTCGCGGGAGGTGTGCCCGCGGGCGGTAGCCTGGGGTGTCAATCGGACACCCCCGCCCCGCGAAGACTGGATGAACGACGATGCATCGGTACAGGTCCCACACCTGCGGCGAGCTCCGCGCCTCTGACGTCGGCACCGACGTCCGGCTGAGCGGCTGGCTGCACAATCGCCGAGACCTGGGCGGCATCCTCTTCATCGATCTGCGCGACCACTACGGTCTGGTGCAGCTCGTGGCCCGCCCCGGTACGCCCGGCAACGAGGCCCTGGCAAAGCTGACCAAGGAGACCGTCGTCCGGATCGACGGCAAGGTCTCGGCGCGTGGCGCCGACAACGTCAACCCGGAGCTGCCGACCGGCGAGATCGAGATCGAGGTCTCCGAGGTCGAGGTGCTCGGCGAGGCCGGACCGCTGCCCTTCACGATCAACACCGAGGACGGCGTCAACGAGGAGCGGCGTCTGGAGTACCGCTTCCTGGACCTGCGCCGTGAGCGCATGCACCGCAACATCATGCTGCGCTCCGCCGTGATCGCCTCCATCCGCTCCAAGATGGTGGCCCTCGGTTTCAACGAGATGGCGACCCCGATCCTCACCGCGACCTCCCCCGAGGGCGCCCGTGACTTCGTCGTCCCGTCCCGGCTGAACCCCGGCAAGTTCTACGCGCTGCCGCAGGCGCCGCAGCAGTTCAAGCAGCTGCTGATGATCTCGGGCTTCGACCGCTACTTCCAGATCGCGCCCTGCTTCCGCGACGAGGACGCCCGTGCCGACCGTTCGCCGGGCGAGTTCTACCAGCTCGACGTCGAGATGTCCTTCGTCGAGCAGGAGGACGTCTTCCAGCCGATCGAGAAGCTGATGACCGAGCTCTTCACCGAGTTCGGCAACGGCCGCGAGGTCACCTCGCCGTTCCCGCGCATCCCGTTCCGCGAGTCGATGCTGAAGTACGGCAACGACAAGCCCGACCTGCGCGCCAAGCTGGAGCTCGTCGACATCTCCGACGTCTTCGCCGACTCCGGCTTCAAGGCGTTCGCCGGCAAGCACGTCCGCGCGCTGCCCGTCCCGGACACCGCCGGTCAGTCCCGGAAGTTCTTCGACGGCCTCGGCGAGTACGCCGTCGAGCACGGCGCCAAGGGCCTCGCCTGGGTCCGCGTCGGCGAGGACGGCACGCTGGCCGGTCCGATCGCCAAGTTCCTCACCGAGGCGGACGTCAAGACGCTCACCGAGCGGCTCTCCCTCGTCCCCGGCCACGCCGTCTTCTTCGGCGCGGGCGAGTTCGACGAGGTCTCCAAGATCATGTCGGCGGTCCGGGTCGAGGCCGCCAAGCGCGCCGGCCACTTCGAGGAGGGCGTCTTCCGGTTCTGCTGGATCGTCGACTTCCCGATGTACGAGAAGGACGAGGAGACCGGCAAGATCGACTTCTCGCACAACCCCTTCTCCATGCCCCAGGGCGGCCTCGCCGACCTGGAGGAGAAGGACCCGCTGGACATCCTCGCCTGGCAGTACGACATCGTCTGCAACGGCATCGAGCTGTCCTCCGGCGCCATCCGTAACCACGAGCCCGAGCTCATGCTCAAGGCCTTCGAGATCGCCGGCTACGACCGCGAGACCGTCGAGCAGGAGTTCGCGGGCATGCTGCGCGCCTTCCGTCTCGGCGCCCCGCCGCACGGTGGCATCGCCCCCGGCGTCGACCGCATCGTGATGCTGCTCGCCGACGAGCCCAACATCCGCGAGACGATCGCCTTCCCGCTCAACGGCAACGCCCAGGACCTGATGATGGGCGCCCCGACCGTGCTGGAGGAGACCCGCCTGCGCGAGCTGAACATCCAGCTCCGCAAGCCCGTCGCGGCGGCCAAGGACAAGGCCGACGCGAAGGACTCCGTGGCGAGGGACACCGGCGCCAAGTAAGGCCCGAGGTTCCGCTTCGGTTCCACGTGAAACAGTCCCCGGCCGCCCCGCCGGGGACTGTTCGCGTTCCCGCCGCCTTCCCCGGCGGCCACGCACAGGAACGCACAGCCGACCCTCATGTTCCTGCCAGGCAGGCTGCCTAGCCTCCCGAGGCATGACAGAGACTCAGGGACCCGCGCACAAGAAGGACATGACCCGGCGACGCATGATCCTCACCGGTGGAGCCGTGGTGGCGGCTGCCGGGGTCGGCGCCGGCTTCGTCGCCACGGCGTCGGCCGACGAGGAGACGAAGTCCTCCGGCAGCAGGCCCGGAGAGGGTGAGGCCTGCTACCGCCTCACCTCGGAGACGACCGAAGGCCCGTACTACATCGACGCCGACAAGATCCGGAAGGACATCACGGAGGACAGGGAGGGCATTCCGATGACCCTCCGGCTCAAGGTGATCGATTCCGACACCTGCAAGCCGCTGAAGAGGGCGGCCGTCGACATCTGGCACTGCGACGCCCTGGGGATCTACTCCGGCTACGAGAGCATGAGCCAGGGCGGTGGGCCCGGCGGCGGTGGCACCCCGCCGAGCGGCACCCCCACCGACGCGCCCACGGACATCCCCACGGACGCTCCGACCGGTCAGCCCACCGGGACCCCTCCCTCCGGCGGTCCGGGCGGCGGTGGCGGTCACAGCGAGCCCACCGACGACGAGCGCTATCTGCGCGGCACCCAGCTCACCGACCAGCACGGATACGTCGAGTTCAAGACTGTCTTCCCGGGCTGGTACCAGGGCCGGGCCGTCCACATCCACACGAAGGTTCACGTCGGCGGGAAGATGACCGACGCCGGGTACGAGGGCGGGCACACCTGCCACACCGGCCAGTTCTTCTTCGCCGAGTCCGCGGTCCTCGACTCGGCGAAGGCGGAGCCGTACTCGACCAGCACCACGCCCCGCACCACGCTGACCGAGGACACCATCTACGACCAGAGCGGTGTGACCGGAGGTCTGCTCAAGCTCTCGTACCGCAAGGGGCGGATGGCGCGAGGGGTGACCGGCTCGATCACGATGGGCGTCGACCCCGACGAGACGCACGACGGCACGGACCTCTAGGACGCGCCCAGCACTTCCGGCGCAGCGGGCCCGGGGCCGTTCGGGCTCCGGGCCTTCTTGCTGCGTACGGGTGAGACGTGCGGAACGCGTGGAGCGGGGGTACGCGGTCCGGGTACATCCGGATGGCACCGGTTCAGGTTGGGCGCCGCCCGCCCCGGCACATGGCACCGGAAGTGCTCGCCCGCCCGCCACCGAGGAGTTGCGCACCGTGTCCGTCCCGCGTCGCCCGTACGTCCTTCTCGTCGCCCTCTTCCTGCTGGTCATCGGCTGTTCCTCGGGAGCCGTGCGGAGCTCCGACCCCTCGGGGCCCCGGGCGCTGTCCGGGCCCGGCGCCTCAGCGGCTCCGCCCCGTACCGTCGAGCCCTATGTGGCTCCCGCCGAGATCCCGGGACTCGGACCGGAGACCCTGGCACAGCTTCCGGACACCGCGCGGCAGGCCGTGCTGGTGACCGGCCAGGGCCCCGACTCCAACCGCTCGGCGGTGGAGCTGTACAGCCGCGACGACGCGGCCAGGGGCTGGCGGCCCTTGGCGGGTCCCTGGCCCGCCCACAACGGGATGGAGGGCTGGACCGACCACCACCTCACCGACGACCTGCGGTCACCGGTCGGAATCTTCGGGCTCACCGACGCGGGCGGCCGGCTGCCCGACCCGGGCGCGCTGCTCCCGTACGACGAGGAGCACCGGTTCGCGGTGTCCGGCGAGGGCTTCCTCGGGGAGCCGCTCGAAGGCTCCTTCGACTACGTCGTGGCGATCAACTACAACCGTGTCGCGGGCACCAGCCCGCTGGACCGTACGCGGCCGATGGGCGAGGAACGTGGCGGCGGCATCTGGATCCACGTGGACCACGGCGGTCCCACCCAGGGCTGCGTCTCGCTGACCGAGGACCGGATGCGGGAGCTGCTGCTCACCCTGGACCCGGCGAAGGAACCGGTGATCGTGATGGGGGACCAGGCCTCACTGGCCCGCTGATTCCCGGGTACGTGCTGACAGGCCGTACGTACGAAGGAGCCCGGACCCGATGTGATCGGGTCCGGGCTCCTCGGCGTGTGCGTGAACCGCTTACGCGGGCTTCTCCTCCAGGCGCGGGAAGAGCACCGCGCCCTTGGTGACCGTCGCCCCGGCGGGCAGCTGTCCCCAGCGGCCCGCGTCCTGGACCGGCTGAGCGGTGAGGGCACCGAGGGACGCCTCGGCGCCCAGGGAGTCCCACAGCTTCTGCGAGGTGTCCGGCATGACCGCGTTGAGCAGGACCGCGACACCGCGCAGCGACTCGGCCGCCGTGTACAGGATGGTCGCGAGGCGCGCCTGGCCCTCCGGCGAGGTGTCCTTGGCGACCTTCCAGGGCTCCTGCTCGGTGATGTAGCCGTTGACCTGCTTCACGAAGTCGAAGATCGCCAGGATGCCGCCCTGGAAGTCCAGCTCCTCGCCGATCTTCCGGTCGGCGGTGGAGACGGCCTGCGCCAGGCCCTCCTGGACCGCCTGCTCCGCCTCACCGGCGGCCGTGGCCTCGGGGAGTGCGCCGCCGAAGTACTTGCCGACCATCGCCGCGACGCGCGAGGCGAGGTTGCCGTAGTCGTTGGCGAGCTCCGAGGTGTAGCGCGCGGTGAAGTCCTCCCAGGAGAAGGAGCCGTCGCTGCCGTACGCGATGGCGCGCAGGAAGTACCAGCGGTAGGCGTCCACGCCGAAGTGCGAGGTGAGGTCCTGGGGCTTGATGCCGGTCAGGTTCGACTTCGACATCTTCTCGCCGCCGACCATCAGCCAGCCGTTGGCGACGACCTTGCCGGGCACCGGGAGGCCCTGCGCCATGAGCATGGCCGGCCAGATCACCGAGTGGAACCGGAGGATGTCCTTGCCGATCAGGTGGACGTTCGCCGGGAAGGTGCTGTCGAACTTCTCCTGGTTGGCGCCGTAGCCGACCGCCGTCGCGTAGTTGAGCAGCGCGTCGATCCACACGTAGATCACGTGCTTCGGGTCCCACGGCACGGGGACGCCCCAGTCGAAGGTGGAGCGCGAGATCGACAGGTCCTGCAGGCCCTGCTTGACGAAGTTCACGATCTCGTTGCGCGCCGACTCGGGCTGGATGAAGTCCGGGTTGGCCGCGTAGAGCTCCATGAGCTTCGGGCCGTACTCGCTGAGCTTGAAGAAGTAGTTCTCCTCCTTGAGGAGCTCCACCGGCTTCTTGTGGATCGGGCACAGCTTCGTGCCGTCCTCGGCCTCGACCAGATCGCCGGGGAGCTTGTACTCCTCACAGCCCACGCAGTACGGGCCTTCGTACCCGCCCTTGTAGATCTGGTCCTTGTCGTACAGGTCCTGCACGAACTCCTGCACACGGTCCGTGTGCCGCTTCTCCGTCGTGCGGATGAAGTCGTCGTTCGCGATGTTCAGGTGCTCCCAGAGGGGCTTCCAGGCCTCCTCGACGAGCTTGTCGCACCAGGCCTGAGGGGTGACGTTGTTCGCCTCGGCCGTGCGCATGATCTTCTGACCGTGCTCGTCCGTGCCGGTGAGGTACCACACCTTCTCGCCGCGCTGGCGGTGCCAACGGGTGAGCACGTCGCCTGCGACGGTCGTGTAGGCGTGGCCCAGGTGAGGAGCGTCGTTGACGTAGTAGATGGGGGTCGAGACGTAGAAACCCTTCACGCCGTCGCCCCCTTGCTTCTCGGATCCAGTGGCCGCCATGGTCGAAATCCTAACGGCCCGTGGGTGATCCACTCACATCGATAAGGGGTGCACCGACCTCGCCTCCGCCCCGCCCCGTCCCGGAGAGCTTTGCGAAACATCTCCTCAGGTACCAAAGACGCATCCTGGGAGGAGTGGGCACGGGTGCGCGAGGCAGGGGACGACACGATGCGGGTACTGGTCGCCGAGGACGAGGAGATCCTGGCGGAGCTGGTGGCGACCGGGCTCCGGAGGGCCGGATTCGCCGTGGACACCGTGTACAGCGGGGACGCGGCGCTCGCCTACCTCGGGCTGCACGACTACGACGTGGTCGTCCTCGACCGGGATCTGCCCCGGGTGCACGGCGACGACGTGGCCCGCAGGCTGGTGTCCACCGGTTCGCGGACGCGGATCCTGATGCTCACGGCCTCCGGGACCATGGAGGACCGGGTGGAGGGGCTCGACCTCGGCGCCGACGACTACGTGAGCAAGCCCTTCGAGTTCCCCGAGCTGGTCTCCCGGGTCCGCGCCCTGCGGCGTCGCAGCGCCCGCCCGGTGCCGCCCCGGCTGGAGCGGTACGGCATCCGCCTCGACAGTGCCCGGCGGGCAGCCACCCGGGACGGTCGGGAGCTGGACCTGTCGCCGAAGGAGTTCACCGTGCTGCAGCTCCTGCTGGAGGCGGACGGCGGCACGGTCAGCGCGGAGGAGCTGCTGGAGCGGGCCTGGGACGCCAACGCCGACCCCTTCACGGGGGCCGTCCGGGTCTGCATGAGCAAGCTCAGGGCCAAACTGGGGGAGCCCGCGCTGATCCGTACCGTGCAGGGCGTCGGGTACGCGCTGTGAGCCGGCCGGGGCTGCTGCGGGCCGTGAGGGCGCCCGCCGTCCGGCACTCGACGATCCGCATGCGGATCGCCCTCGTGTACGGCGGGGTCTTCCTGGTCCTCGGCACGGCGCTGCTCACCACGGTGAACCTGGCCTCACGCGCCGGTACGGACTCGCAGGCGCGGGCGATCGCCACCTCCGCCGCCGTCTCCCAGCCCGGGTTCGCGGTCAACGGGCCCCTGCACACCAGGGGCCGTCTCGGTCCGCCCACGGTCTACGACGTCACCGACGACGTCAGTGACGCCGCGAGCCGGGAGCTCCTCTACTGGTCCGTCGCCGCGCTGCTCGTCATGACGGGGTGCGCGGTCGGGGTGGGCTGGTGGACCGCCGGGCGGGTGCTGCGGCCCGTCCACGCGATGACCGCCAAGGCGCGGAGGCTGTCCGAGCACACCCTCCACGAGCGGATCGCCTCCAGCGGCCCGGACGACGAGCTGAAGGAGCTGGGGGAGACGCTGGACGCGCTGCTGGCGCGGCTGGAGAAGGCCTTCGACAGCCAGCGGAGATTCATCGCGAACGCCTCGCACGAGCTGCGCACGCCGCTGGCCACCCAGCGGGCGGCGATCCAGGTGGGCCTCGACGACCCCTCGCCGGAGGACCTCGTACGCACCCGGCAGACACTGCTGGACAACAACAGGCGCAGCGAGCGGCTCATCGAGGGACTGCTGGTACTGGCGCGCAGTGAACGGGGGCTGGCGAACGGCGAGCGTGTGGAGGTCGACCTCGCGGGGGTGGTCGCCGAGGAGGCGGCGCGGCCCCCGGCGGCGACCGACCGGACGGCGGTGCCCCGCCCGGAGGTCACGGTCGCGGCGGAGCCCTGCGTCGTACGGGGCAACCGGCAGCTGCTCGCCCAGCTGGTGGCGAATCTGCTGTCCAACGCGGTGCGCTACAACGTGGCGGGCGGCCGGGTGGACGTGTCGCTGTCGGCCGGCGGGGTCCTGGTGGTCCGCAACACGGGGCCGGTGGTGGCCGAGGGGGACATCGCCGGGTTCTTCCAGCCGTTCCGGCGCGGAGAGGGCCGGGACCGGATGGGCCAGGGGTCGGGACTGGGACTGTCGATCGTGCGTTCCATCGCCGTGGCTCACGGCGGTACGGTCACGGCTGCACCCGGCCCCGAAGGCGGGCTCGCCGTGACCGTACGGCTGCCGGTGGGTCAGCCCTCGACGATTCCGCGCGCGGCGGCCCAGGCGGGCAGCCCGGCGAGCACCTCGCGGTAGAACGTCGCGTCGGGCACCTCGCGGGGGGCGGGGCCCGCGTGGAAGAACCCGGCGTTGTCGGCGTCCAGCCGGCGCAGGAAGTCGAAGCCCTTGGCGTCCTCGTCGCCGAACGCGACGAACTGGAAGAACAGCGGGAGCCGGGCCGCGTCGGTCAGCGCCTGCTTGGCGGCGACCTTGGCGTCCGGGGCGCCGTCCGTCTGGAAGACGACCAGGGCAGGACCGGTGGCGCCGGACTTCTCGTAGTGGGTGACGACCTCTTCGACCGCGCGGTGGTAGTTCGTACGGCCGAGGCGGCCGAGTCCGGCGTGCAGTTCGTCGATCCGGCCCTCGTGGGCGGTGAGGTCGATCGCGCCGGTGCCGTCGATGTCGGTGGAGAAGAACACGACCTGCACGGTGGCGCCGGTGTCCAGGTGCGCGGCGAGCGCAAGGGTGCGGTCGCCCAGGTGCTGGGCGCTGCCGTCCTTGTAGAACGGCCGCATGGACCCGGACCGGTCGAGGACCAGGTACACGGTGGCCCGCAGCCCGGTCAGCCCCTGGGCCTTGAGCGCGGCCTGCGCGGCCTTGTACGGGGTGACCAGCTCGGGGGCGGCACCCTTCACCCGGGCGAGGGTCACGGCGGGCTTGCCCGCGGGGGCGGCCTTGGGCGCCGGAGCGGCCTCCGGAGCGGCCGCTGCGGCGACAGGCTCGGGGACGCCGACGGGCTCGGGCTCGGGCGTGGCGACCGGCGCCGGCGCGGCGAGCGGCTCGGCGACGGGGGCGGCCTCGGCGACGGGGGCGGCCTCGGCGACGGGGGCGGCCTCGGCGACGACCGGCTCGGGCTCCACGACGGGCTCGGGCTCGGCGGTGACGGCGACGGGCTCCACGACGGCGGCCGGCTCAGCGGCGACGGGCTCGGTTGCGAGGGGCGCGGCTTCGGCGACGGTCTCGGGCTCGACGGTCTCGACGGCGGGCTTCTCCGCGGAAGGCTCCTCCGAAGCGGCGGTCTCGGCCGCGGGCTCCTCCGGAGCGGCGGGCATGGCGGCCTCGGCCGCGGGTGCGTCCTGGGCGGTCTCCTCGGCCGTGGGCGCCTCGGAGGCGGGTGCCTCCGTGGAGGTGGCGGCCGGTGCGGCGTCCGCGTCGGCGGTGGTGGCGGGCACGACGGCCGGCTCCGGCTCCGGGTCGTCCATGTCGATCGTGATCGGAGCCGGCTCGGCCTCGGCGGAGTCCTCCGCCGCGGCCTCGACGGCGCCAACCGGCTCCTCCGTGGCGTCCGCGGCGTTCCCGGCCGGCTTCGCCTCCGGGTCCGACCCCTGGGCGGGAACGCGGGGCGTGGGCGCCGAGACCGGCGCGGTCACCGCCGCGGCCGGCTTGTCGAAGGCCGCCGCCACCAGGTCCGAGGCCTGTCCGTCGTCGTGCCCGTCACCGGCGGACCGGTCCGGGGATGAAGCGGGGGCCGGAACCGACGTCTGCGCCGGCTCGGCCGCCGAAGTGGTGGTCTTCTCCGCCTCCGTGGGCTGAGTGCGCTCGGCCTGGGGCGGGACGGTGGCCGTGGTCGGCTCGTCCTGCTCCGTCCGGCCGAACACCTTGCGCAGCAAGCTCCGAATGCCCATGAGCGAGGCCTTTCGCATGAGTTGGGTGCGATAAATGTCCGTACTGCGGGAATTGATCCCTGGCCAGGGCGGATACGTAAGGTTAGCGGCCGGATCCGGCCGTTCGGCGGCGCGGCCCGCCCCCGCGTCAACCGAGCTCCAACCGAGTCGAAACCGAGTCCTGGACGGCCGTGAGACCAGCGGTGGCCGGGACTTCACCGTCTGTTCACCGGCAGTCCCACGTATGGCGTGGACGCGGACCTACCGTCACGCGTGACACACAGACGGAGGGACGAAAACGTGCGCAAATTGCTGCCGCTCATCGGCTCGCACCCGGGCGGGCGCTCTGCGCTGACCTGCCGCTACCGCTGCGGTGACGCCTGCTTCCAGGACATCCCCAACACCAGCGAGAACGAGTACGCGGGCGACATCATCGCCGGTGCCCTGTCGCGCCGGTCGATGATGCGCGCCGCGGCCGTGGTGACCGTGGCCGCCGCCGGAACCGCCGCGCTCGGCGGCCCGGCCGCGCCCGCCGCCGAGGCCGCCCCGCTCGCCGGCCGCCACGGCGGCAAGCCGAAGCCCACCCTTTCGGGTGCCCGTGGTCTGCGGTTCGGCGCCGTCGCGCCCAACAAGGACGACAAGGTGACCGTCCCCGACGGGTACGGCCAGAACGTGGTGATCCGCTGGGGCGAACCGATCCTGCGCGGTGCCCCCGCCTTCAACCCGGACAAGCAGACCGCGAAGGCCCAGGCGGGTCAGTTCGGTTACAACAACGACTTCCTCTCCCTGCTCCCCCTCAAGGGTGAACACGGCCGTCAGGTGCTGGTCGCCAACCACGAGTACACGGACGAGATCCTGATGTTCCGTGGCTACGATCCGGCCAACCCGACGCGTGAGCAGGTGGAGATCGCCTGGGCCGCACACGGACTCTCCGTGGTCGTCGTCCAGGAGGAGAACCGCACCGGCAAGCTGACCCCGGTCAGCCGTCACCCGCTGAACCGCCGCCTCACGGCGACCAGCGAGTTCCGCATCACCGGTCCGGCGGCGGGCAGCCCGCTGCTCCGCACCTCCGCCGACCGCACAGGCAGCAGGGTCCTCGGCACGCTCAACAACTGCGCGGGCGGCACGACCCCGTGGGGCACCACGCTGCACGGCGAGGAGAACTTCAACCAGTACTTCGCCAACGGTTCCAGCGACACCGACAAGCGCTACGGCATCGGCACCGCCGCGACGGAGCGCAAGTGGGAGAGGTTCGACAAGCGTTTCGACCTCGCTCAGGAGCCGAACGAGGCGCACCGCTTCGGCTGGGTCGTCGAACTCGACCCGTACGACCCGGACTCGACGCCCCGGAAGCGGACCGCACTCGGCCGCTTCAAGCACGAGGCGGCGCAGCCCCGGCTGACGGCGGACGGCCGTCCGGTCGTCTACATGGGCGACGACGAACGCTTCGACTACCTCTACAAGTTCGTCTCCAGCAAGCAGATGCGGAAGGGGAACTCACGGGCCGCCCGTGAGCACAACCTGACGCTGCTGGACGAAGGGACGCTCTACGTCGCCAAGCTGACGGGCGACTCCCCCGCCGGTGAGTTCGACGGCTCGGGCAAGCTGCCCTCGGACGGCGAGTTCGACGGCAGCGGCGTCTGGATCCCGCTGGCGACCGGTGACACCTCGCACGTGCCCGGCATGACCGCCGACGAGGTCTACGTCTTCACCCGCCTGGCCGGTGACAAGGTCGGCGCCACGAAGATGGACCGCCCCGAGGACGTCGAGCCGTCGCCGCGCACCGGCCGGGTGTACGTCGCGCTCACCAACAACACCGACCGCGGGAAGGCCGGCAAGGCCGGTGCCGACGAGGCCAACCCGCGCAACGCCAACAAGCACGGCCAGGTCCTCGAGCTCGCGGAGAACTGGGACGACCCGGCCGGTGACGGCTTCGCCTGGCGGCTCTTCCTCGTCGCGGGCGACCCGGAGGACCCGGCCACGTACTTCTCGGGCTTCCCCAAGGACAAGGTCAGCCCGATCTCCTGCCCGGACAACGTGGCCTTCGACAGCCACGGCAATCTCTGGATCTCCACGGACGGCAACCAGCTCGGCTCGCACGACGGGCTGTTCGGTGTCGCCACCCAGGGCGAGCGCCGGGGCGAGCTGAAGCAGTTCCTGACGGTGCCGACCGGTGCCGAGACGTGCGGCCCGCTGATCCAGGACCGCCGGGTCCTGGTCGCCGTGCAGCACCCGGGTGAGGTCGACGGCGCGTCGGTCGAGAAGCCGGCGAGCACCTGGCCGGACGGTCCGGGCAGGATCGTCCGCCCGTCGGTCGTCGCCGTCTGGCGCAAGGACGGCAGCGACATCGGCGTCTGAGCCGAGGGTGGCAGCGACATCGCCGTCCGGCGCAAGGACGGCAGCGACATCGCCGTCCGACCGTGGCGGAGACCGACCGCCGGGCTCACCGGCGTGACGGACCAAGCGGAAGCCGTCCTCCGGACGTGCCCGAGCGGTGGGGGCACGATGGGCGTCGCACAAATGCATGTGTGGGGAACGAAGTTGCGTTGTTAGCGTGACCGGCCGGGGGGGGGGGGGGGCCCCCCGGGCCCCCCCCCGGGGGGGGGGCCCCCACGGAAGGGCCCCCCCAGTGGCGGTGGGGGCGGGCTAAACGCCGAGCGGGCGGGGCCCGGGGGGGCCGGGGGCGGGGGCCCCCCCCCCC
>NZ_JBICWC010000006.1:220294-340613 GCF_043199535.1 Streptomyces sp. NPDC048590
CCCGCCCGCCGGTGGTCCTCCCGCGTGGGGGTCCGTTTGGGGGTCCCCAATGGGTGGGGGTGGGACCTTATTGTGGGTTGTGAGGTGCGCGGGCGGGTGTGCCTGACGAGACGTCAGGCACACCGGCCGGTCCATGCGCACTCACGAAGGGCTCCCACATGGGAATGTCGTCCCGTAGAACACGCCTCGCGGTCTGTGCCGTGCTGGCCGGAGGGCTGTTCGCCGCCCTCACGCCGGCCGCCGTCGCGACCCCCGTCCCGGCCGCTCCCGCAGCCGTCGCCGACGACCCAGTACCCGGTCATGAGGGAATGCCCGACGACGGTTTCGAGAACGAACCCGAGGGCGAGCAGGACGATCTGGCCGGCCCCGACGGATCCGCGTCCCGCCTGGCCCCCTCCGGCGTGCTGCCGGCCCCCGTACCGGGCCGGGCCGGTGACTTCAGGCTGGTGTCGGGTTCCTCCCTCACCGGCCTGGTGGACGACCTGGACGCGGCACTGCCCAAGCAGGGCCTCACCGAGCTCATGGAGCAGGCCAACCGCCCGGCGGGCTGGGAGGGCGACTGCGGAAGCACCGGCATCTACGGCCCCGATCTCGCCGTGAACCACCGCATCTGCTGGAAGAGCGACGACGCCACCTCCACCGAGTGGATCCCGCAGGCGATCACCGGGGTCTCGGACGCCCAGGAGGACGAGGACTGGGGATCGTCGAACGCCGAGCCGATCGCCGTGGCCGGCTACGACGACTACAACCCGAACCGCAGCAACTACACGGCGGGCAGGGACAACTGCGTCCTGGACTCGGCCTCCGACGCCTGCAACGAGAAGGGCATCCGGGTCAGCTTCTTCAACCAGGCCACCCAGATGTACCGCCACGTGCTCCTGGTCTGGCCCTACGTCAACTCCAAGGACCACATCTCCTTCGACGCCCTGCACGCGCGTGAGGGCAAGTGCGGGAGCAGCGTGACGGCGTCCTGCGCGGCGCAGAACGGCATCCACGCCGGTGGCATGGTCTGGTACGGCAACTACCTCTACGTCGCCGACACCGCCAACGGCATGCGCGTCTTCGACCTGCGCAAGATCATGGACCTCAATCCGGACGACGACGCCGACGTCAACGACCCGACCCCCGACGGACTGGTCAGTGACGTCCTGGACAAGAAGCGGGTCGGCCGGCAGAGCAACGTCTGGTACTCCTACGGCTACCGGTACGTGATGCCCCAGGTCGCCACGCTGAAGTTCTCGACGGCCAAGAACGGTGGGACCACCGCGGGGAACCAGTGCTACGCCACCGGCCGCCCGAAGGCCTCGTTCATCTCGCTGGACCGGACGGACACGGACCACCTGATCCTCGGTGAGTACTGCAACCACAACAACGGCGGTGACAGCACGGGCCGTGTCGGCACCTATCCGATGACCGCCCTGACGGCCGCCGTCGAGGGCGCGGCGGGGACGGCCGCGAGCGCCGACCTGGCGTACGGACTGCCCACGGGTGCCGTCTTCAACGGCGAGGACCTGTGGCACAAGATCCAGGGTGCGACGCGGTACGAGGGCAAGTGGTACTTCCACCGCAGCAACGCGTCGAGCACCGGGCGGCTGCTCCAGGCCACACCGCAGACGGTCGGCGGCACGCCACAGCTCGTGGGGAACGCGAAGGTGCTGCAGTCCTCGGTCGGGCCGGAGGACCTCTACCTCGCGCACGGCCGCGGCGACGGTTTCGCGCCCCAGCTCTACTCCCTGGGCGAGCACGCGCCGAGTGTGTGCACCGGGTGCAAGCGTGAGATGTACAGCTACAACATGTCCGAGGTCATCGGCGACTTCGGTTCCTGACCCCGTGCGCGGCGCCTCACCGGACTACAGTCGGACCCATGGTTTCCGGTGAGGCGCCGCAGGCGGAGGGAAGCGTCCGGGTCGACGCGTGGATCTGGTCGGTCCGGCTGACGAAGACCCGTTCGCAGGCGGCGGCCGCCTGCCGCGCGGGTCATGTGCGGGTCAACGGTGAGCGCGCGAAGCCCGCCCAGAACCTGCGTACGGGTGACGAGGTCCGGCTGCGCCACGCGGGCCGGGACCGGATCGTGGTGGTCTCGAAGATCGTCCGGAAGCGGGTCGGCCCGCCGGTCGCGGCCGAGTGCTTCGTCGACAACAGCCCGCCCCCGCCGCCTCGCGAGGCGGCGATCCAGGTCCCGGTGCGTGACCGTGGAGCGGGCCGTCCCACCAAGCGGGACCGGCGCGAGATGGAACGCCTCCAGGGCCGGGGCACCGACCAGGGCTGACCCGTCAGCTCTGGTAGCCCTCCACCTGGTCTGCCGGGCGTACCCGGGCCTTCGACGGGTCCTCGCCGTACTCGCGCAGCGCCCGGCGCCGGCGCAGCAGGTCCCAGCACTGGTCGAGCCTGACCTCCACCTCGCGCAGCCGTGAACGTTCGTCGGGGCTCATCCCCAGTTCCGCGGTGGAGCGGGCGCGCAGGGCGCGTTCCTCGGTGACCAGCTCGTCTATGTCCTCGAAGATGTCCTTCTCGGCCATGTGCCTCTCCCTGTCGGTGTCCTGTGCGTCCCGGTGCGCCGACCCGGGCGGGCCGTCGCCGGGTGTCGCCTCACACGCTGAAGACGGTCTTGCCGCGCGCGCCACCCGCACGGTTCTGGGCCAGCGCCTGCGGGGCCTTCTCCAAAGGCAGTTCCATGTCGACGGGCACCTCCAGCTCCCCCGCGGTCACCGCCGAGGCCAGTTCGTCCAGGAGCGCGGCGCCGGGAGCGAGCCGGTAGTCGGTCCAGGCCACACCGGGCGGCGCGGCGGCGCCCCGGGTGGTCACCGTGACTCCGCCGTCGCGGACCAGGGCGACGTACGCGGCGAAGGAGGCGGTGTCCGCCGACACGAGGTCGACGAGCGCGTCGACGCCGTCCGGGTAGAGCCCGCGCACCGCGGCTTCCAGGGCCTCCGCGCCGAGGGTCGTGTCGACGGTGGCGGCGGCGCCGAGCGCCCCCATCCGTCGTCCCTCGTCGCCCCGTACGGCCGCCACGACCCCGGTGCCCCGCCTCGCCGCCAGCTGGGTGAGGAAGCTGCCGACACCGCCCGTGGCCCCCACCACCAGCAGGCTCAGCCCGCTGCGCACGGCGGTGCTCGACAGGATCTGCGCCGCGGTCGTCCCGGACGTCGGGAGCGCGGCGGCGTCCCGCAGCGGCAGCCCGGACGGGACCAGGGCGATCGGGGAGTCCTGGGGGACGCACAGGTACTCGCCGTACGCCCCGCAGCGTCCGAGCGGCGGCGCGGTGACCCGGCCGAAGACCGGGTCACCGACGCGGAAGGTGTTGTCGCCGCTGCCGATCATGTCCACCCGGCCGGCGAAGTCGGTGCCCAGGACGTACGGGAGGACGTGCGGGAGGCCGGGGGCGGCCGCGCCGTCCGCGGTCTGCCAGTCGAGGGGGTTGAGCGCGGCGTACTCGACCTTCACCCGTACCTCGCCCGGTCCGGGTTCCGGCTTGGGCACCTCGACGAGACAGGGCTCCGTACGGAAGGCGCTGACAGCGATGGCTCGCATACGGCAGACCTCTCAGTCGCCCCCCTGCGCTCACGCGTCCCACTCTCGCCCGGCCCACGCGCTCGCGCATGTCGGGCCCCGGCGGCTCAGCCCGCGCGGGGGCGCGGCACGGTGGTCCGGCCGCGGCGGGCGGCCACGATCCGGCCGGTGACGCCGACGGCCAGCAGGACCGCGCCGGCCACCAGGACCACCCACACCGTCGTACGGAGCGAGGCGGTCAGCGCGTCGTAGACCGCGGCGGCCGCGCCCCGGTCGGTGCCGGGCACCTCGTCGAGCACCCGGTCGCGCCCGACGGCGACGGCGACCCGCAGGAGGGCGGCGCCGACGACGAGCCCGCCGCCCACCACGGCGGCAGCCGTCAGCCCCGCCCGGGCGCCCCCGCGTACGAGGGAGAGTCCCAGGACCAGGACGAGCAGCACCGCCGTACCCACGGCGGGCCAGACGCTGCAGTACCGCAGCCACCGGAAGGAGTCCCGCAGGCCGTCCGCGCGGTCGGCGGGCAGCACGGTGATCGAGGTCTCCTGGACCGGGATCTGATCGGCGAACGGCACCCCGGCGTCGACCAGGTCCTTCTTGACGTCCTCGATCACCGGGGCGAGGTCGATGGTCACCGCCTGCCCGTCGTCGCCGCGCAGGGAGGCGGAGACGGCCTGGTGCGCGGCGCGGTTCGCGCTGTCCCAGGCCCGCTGGAAGGCGTCCGTCGTGGTGAAGGAGAGCGCGGTCTCGTGCAGGAACTGTTCGGCGGTCTCCTGGAGCGGCCCGAGGTCGATGTTCTTCATCGTCTCGTCCGTGACGACATCGGCGACGGTGTTCCGTACGTCCTCGTCGGCCGCCAGGGGCGAGACGGCGGCGAGGTAGCGGTCGGTGTCGTCGAGCTCCAGGTCGACCCACGCGGAGAGGGCGCTCACCGGGACCAGCACGGCGAGCAGGACGAGAAGCACCGCCGACAGGGCCGCTGAGAGGTAGGTCCGCACACCCACCAGCCAAGCGCCTGCGACGGCGGTGCGCCGTGGGCCGTGGGCCATTCGAGTTGCCGGGCGGCCCGGCCGGGTGTGCGCTTGAGGAACACGGGGGTGACGGAAGGAGCTGTGTGCCATGGCCACACACGCGACGATGCCGGTACGCCGACCGGCGCGTACCCGCACACCGGTGCGCCACAGGCGCACCCCGCTCGCCTGGGCGGTGCCCCTCGCCCTGGGGGTGATCCTCGGTTTCTGGGCCTTCTTCATCACGCGGGACGGCGGGACGACCACCAACGGCCAGATCTGGCGTGGTGTCATCTCCGGGGTCGCTTTCGCGGCGCTCTGTTTCGCGCTCGCGCGCGTCAGGTGGTCCCTGCCGCGTGAGATGCGCGCCGCCGCGTTCGGGGCCCTGACCGGAGGCGCGATCGGCTACCTCTACAGCCTGAACCAGAACAGCGTGCTGGCCTCGGGCCTGCTCGGACTGGTGGTCGGCGCGGGGATGTTCTGCGCGATGTTCTACCTCTACTACACGCGCGAGGACTGACCGGGCCACCGCGGGAGAGGGACGGCCCCGGCCGTCGGCGCGCAGCCTTCACGGGCGCACCGGGAGGCGTGGCCGCCGGACGGGTTCCGGCGGTCGCGCCGTCCGTTTCGCCCATTCCATCCGTTTCGGCCATGCGCCGCTCCGTACCGTGCCATCGTGGCCCGTGTCCGCCCTCGGCACTTCGGCAAGGAAGGGACCATGAGCGCTGAACTGGCCATCGAGACCGAAGGCCTGGTGAAGGTCTTCGGCGAGAACCGCGCGGTCGACGGCGTCGATCTCGCCGTGCCCACCGGCACCGTGTACGGGGTCCTGGGGCCCAACGGAGCGGGCAAGACCACCACCGTCCGGGTGCTGGCGACGCTGCTGCGGCCGGACGAGGGACGGGCACGGGTCTTCGGGCACGACGTGGTGAAGGAGGCCGACACGGTCCGCAGCCGGGTCAGCCTCACCGGGCAGTACGCCTCGGTCGACGAGGACCTCACCGGTACGGAGAACCTGGTGCTGCTCGCCCGGCTGCTCGGCCACTCCAAGCCGGCCGCCCGGGACCGCTCGGCGCAACTGCTGGAGGCCTTCGGGCTGAGCGAGGCGGCGGGCAAGCAGGTGAAGAACTACTCGGGCGGCATGCGGCGCCGGATCGACATCGCGGCCTCCATCCTCAACACGCCGGACCTGCTCTTCCTGGACGAGCCCACGACCGGTCTCGACCCGCGCAGCCGCAACCAGGTGTGGGACATCGTGCGGGCGGTCGTTTCGCAGGGCACCACGGTCATGCTGACCACGCAGTACCTCGACGAGGCCGACCACCTGGCCTCCCGGATCGCGGTGATCGACCACGGCAAGGTGATCGCCGAGGGCACGAAGGGTGAGCTGAAGGCGTCCGTGGGCGCGGGCTCCGTTCATCTGCGGCTGCGCGATCCCGCACAGCGGCCAGAGGCCGAACGCGTGCTGGCCCTGGTGCTGGACGCGACGGTCCAGCTGGACCACGACCCGGTGGCGCTGACGGCCACCGTCGGCGGCCACGGCACGGAGAAGGGCGCCGCCGAGCAGGCCGCCCGTGCACTGGCCGAGCTGGCCCGTGCCGGTATCCACGTGGACAACTTCGCCCTCGGGCAGCCCAGCCTCGACGAGGTCTTCCTCGCGCTCACGGACAAGAAGGGGGTGGCGGCGTGAGCACCGCGCCCACCCGGACCGAACAGGACGACGCCGAACTCACCGCACCGGACGCGCGTACCCTCGCCTCCCTGCTCGTCGGGCAGGAGCGCCCGCACCGGCCGAGCGCGCTCTCCGCGTCGTTCACCTTCGGCTGGCGGGCCATGCTGAAGATCAAGCATGTACCCGAGCAGTTGTTCGACGTGACGGTCTTCCCGATCATGATGGTGCTGATGTTCACGTACCTCTTCGGAGGCGCGCTGGCGGGCTCGACCGAGAGCTACATCCAGTTCCTGCTGCCGGGGATCCTCGTGATGAGCGTCGTGATGATCACGATGTACACGGGGTTGGCGGTCAACACCGACATCGAGAAGGGGGTGTTCGACCGCTTCCGCACGCTCCCGATCTGGCGGCCCGCGCCGATGGTCGGCTATCTGCTCGGCGATGTCGTGCGCTACCTGCTGGCTTCGGCGGTGATGCTCGTCGTCGGGATCGTCATCGGCTACCGGCCGCAGGGCGGGGTGCTCGGGGTGCTGGCGGGCGTCGCGCTGCTGCTGGTGTTCTCGTTCGCCTTCTCGTGGATCTGGACGATGTTCGGGCTGATGCTGCGCAGCGAGAAGTCGGTGATGGGCGTCAGCATGATGGTGATCTTCCCTCTGACCTTCCTGAGCAACGTCTTCGTCGACCCGTCGACGATGCCCGGCTGGCTGCAGGCATTCGTGAACAACAGCCCGGTCACCCACCTCGCCGCGGCCGTACGTGAGCTGATGGCCGGCAACTGGCCGGCGACGGACATCGCGTGGTCGCTGGGGTGGTCGGCGCTCTTCGTCGTGGTGTTCGGATCGGTGACGATGAGGCTCTACAACCGGAAGTGACGGAGCGGATCACCGAGCCTGGGCGCCGGGCGCCGGGAGCCCCAAGCTCGGTGATCTGTTGTCCGTGGTCAGCCGTGGACGACGGTGACCGGGCAGGTGGCGTGCTGGGTGACGTGGAGGCTGACCGAGCCGAGCAGGGTGGCCTTGAGCCCGCTGCGGCCTCGGGCGCCGACGACCAGCAGGTTCGCGCCCTCGGACCGGTCCAGGAGGGACTGCGCCGGGTTGCCGATCACGACGATCTTCTGGATCGCCGCGGCTCCCGCCGCGCCGAGTGCCTCCTCGAGGGCCTCGGTGAGCGCGACGGTCGCGACGGCCTGGGGATCGAAGTCCTCGGGCATGCCCGGCATCATGGACGCCCAGCTCGTGGCGGGGTACTCCCAGCTGTTCACCGCCTCGACGGTGTCGCCGGTCAGTTCGGCCTGGCGTACCGCCCAGTGCAGGGCCTTCAGCGACGGGTCCGATCCGTCCACGCCCACGACGATCCTGCCCATGTCTGCCTCCTGAGTGTTCCAGCATGCCGGACATACCGGGAGCAACTGTAGTCAAAGCCCCTGTGGCGGGCAGGTGCTCCCGGGGCGGTCAGCCGGCCCGCAGGGCCGCGAGCTGCTGCTCGAACGGGACCACCGCTTCCTCGCCGTCCTCCAGCGTGAGTGCGCGTGAGGCGCCCGAGACCGTACGCCCGGTGACGGCGGAGGCGAGTTCGCCGCCCGCGCGCCGGATCCGGGAGGGCAGGCCCTCGGTGTACTCGTCGCCGTGGGAGCCCCAGTCCTCCGACGCCGCGTAGACGGAGGTCGGCAGGGTGACCGCGCGCAGGTATGCGAAGAGCGGGCGCATCGCGTGTTCCAGGACGAGCGAGTGGCGGGGTGTGCCACCCGTCGCCGCGATGACGACGGGCTTGCCGGTGAGTGCGGTGTTCTCGATCAGGTCGAAGAAGGACTTGAAGAGACCGCTGTAGGAGGCGGTGAACACGGGGGTGACGGCGATGAGTCCGTCCGCCGCGGTCACCGCGTCCAACGCCTTCTTCAGCGCGGCCGGCGGGAAGCCGCTGACCAGGTGGTTCGCGATGTCCACGGCGAGGTCGCGCAGTTCGACGACCTCGACCTCGACGTGTCGGTCCTGCTCGGCTGCCAGCCGTTCCCGGGTGGCCTCGGCGAGCCGGTCGGCGAGGAGCCGGGTGGACGAGGGGCTGCTGAGCCCGGCCGCGACGGCGACGATCCTCAGCGGGGTGGTGACGGTCACGGGTGGTCAGAGCTCCTTCAGGTCCGCGGTGGCGGCACGGGCCGCGGCGACCGCGGGGTGGACGGGGGCGTCCGGCACTCCGGCCGGGCGCAGGCGGGCGAACTCCTTGCGCAGTACGGGCACGACCTCCTCGCCCAGGATGTCGAGCTGCTCCAGGACCGTCTTCAGCGGAAGCCCGGCGTGGTCCATCAGGAACAGCTGGCGCTGGTAGTCGCCGATGTCCTCGCGGAAGGAGAGGGTGCGGTCGATGACCTCCTGCGGGGAGCCCACGGTCAGCGGGGTCTGCTGGGTGAAGTCCTCCAGCGAGGGACCGTGGCCGTAGACCGGCGCGTTGTCGAAGTACGGGCGGAACTCCCGCACCGCGTCCTGCGAGTTCTTCCGCATGAACACCTGGCCGCCGAGGCCGACGATCGCCTGTTCGGCGGTGCCGTGCCCGTAGTGGGCGTAGCGGCGCCGGTACAGGTCGACCATCTTCCTGGTGTGTTCCATCGGCCAGAAGATGTTGTTGTGGAAGAAGCCGTCGCCGTAGTAGGCGGCCTGCTCGGCGATCTCCGGGGAGCGGATGGAGCCGTGCCAGACGAACGGCGGTACGCCGTCCAGGGGGCGCGGGGTGGAGGTGAAGGACTGCAGCGGGGTGCGGAACTTCCCCTCCCAGTCGACGACGTCCTCGCGCCACAGCTTGTGGAGCAGCGCGTAGTTCTCGATCGCGAGCGGGATGCCCTGGCGGATGTCCTTGCCGAACCAGGGGTAGACCGGCCCGGTGTTGCCGCGCCCCATCATCAGATCGACGCGGCCGTCCGCGAGGTGCTGGAGCGTGGCGTAGTCCTCCGCGATCTTCACCGGATCGTTGGTGGTGATCAGGGTGGTCGAGGTGGAGAGGATCAGCTTCTCGGTGCGGGCGGCGATGTAGCCGAGCGTGGTGGTCGGCGAGGACGGGACGAACGGCGGGTTGTGGTGCTCACCGGTCGCGAAGACGTCCAGGCCCACCTCCTCGGCCTTGAGCGCGATGGCGAGGGTCGCCTTGATCCGCTCGTTCTCGCTGGGCGTCCTACCGGTCGTGGGGTCGGTGGTGACGTCCCCGACGGTGAAGATCCCGAACTGCATGGCGCCCGCCTCCAAAGCGTCGATCATTGGTTGAACGTTGAACTATGTGAACACACCCTACAACGGAGCACCCACCCCCTCTATTCCGCACGTCGCGCGGTCCGGTGGAGCAGGGTCTTCCGTCCCGTTGTACGTCGGTGCTCGCGCCGTCCGGTAGCGGATGCGCGACGTGCGGTTGCCCGTGCGCGCACGGTCGTGGGCATCGCCCTTCCGGACCTGCTGGTCGGTGACCCGTTCCGGTCGGTGATCCGCCCCCTGTCGGTCGGTGTCCCGAGCCGAAGTCGACGGAATGAAGCCGACCGGTCGGTATCCCGCGCGTACGCCTCCGGAAACCCGACCCGGGGGAGCCGGTGGGCGTTACACTCGCGCCATGACCTCCGTGCCGTGCCGTAACTGGTGGCGCTCCTCCTAGGAGCGGCCACCTTCCTCAGCGCGGACCAGGGCCGTTCGATCTTCGGACGGCCCTTTTCGCTGCCTCGGCACCTGTCGCGGGCCGTCCTCCACCGGTGCACCACCAGCGAGGAGAGTCCCGTGACCGTCACCACCGATCCGTCCCTCACCACCGACCCGTCCGTCACCACCGATCAGTCCGTCGGCGCCGCCGTGCGCCGCAGCGCCGAGCTGGAACGGCAGTTGGCCCTCGACCCAGGCCGCTTCCGCGTCCTGACCGGGGACCGGCCGACCGGCGCGCTGCACCTCGGGCACTACTTCGGCACCCTCCAGAACCGGGTGCGCCTCCAGGACCTCGGCGTGGAGGTCTTCGTCCTGATCGCCGACTACCAGGTCCTCACCGACCGGGACGTCGCCGAGCGGCTCACCGAGCATGTCGAGGGCCTGCTCCTGGACTACCTCGCCATCGGGGTCGACCCCGCCCGCTCCACCGTCTTCAACCACAGCGCCGTGCCCGCGCTGAACCAGCTGCTGCTGCCGTTCCTGTCCCTGGTGTCCGTCGCCGAGCTGGGCCGCAACCCGACGGTGAAGGACGAGATCGCGCACTCCCGGCAGTCCGCCGTCAGCGGCCTCATGTACACCTACCCGGTCCATCAGGCGGCCGACATCCTGTTCTGCAAGGGCGACGTCGTGCCCGTGGGCCAGGACCAGCTGCCCCATCTGGAGATCACCCGCACCATCGCCCGGCGCTTCAACGAGCGGTACGGGGCCGTCTTCCCCGAGCCCGATGCCCTGCTCTCCGCCGCGCCGCTCCTGCTCGGCACCGACGCCACCAAGATGAGCAAGAGCCGGGGCAACTCCATCGCCCTGGGCGCGGACGCCGACGACACCGCCCGGCTGATCAGGAGGGCGACCACCGACGCCGACCGGTACATCACCTACGACCCCGAACTGCGGCCCGGGGTGTCGAGCCTGGTCCTGCTGGCGGCGCTCTGCCTGGACCGCGACCCGTACGAGGTCGCCGAGGAGATCGGCGCCGCCGGTGCGGCCGGTCTCAAGCGGACGGTCACGGAGGCCGTGAACGCCCGTATGGCGCCGATCCGCGCCCGGCGGGCGGAGTACGCGCAGGACATGGGGTACGTGCGCGAGGTGCTGCGAGCCGGCAACGAACGGGCGAACGCCGTGGCGGAGGCGACCCTGGACGAGGTGCGCGAGGCCATGGGCACCGTGCGCTGAGAGGCCGTCCCCGCGGGGCGCGCCATCGGTGCGGAGCCGAGGCCCACGCCGGGCCCTCAGCTCCGTACCGGTACCTCGCGCCCGCGGAGCAGCTCCGCGAGCCCGCGCCGTGTCGCGGCGACGACCACACGGTCGCCGTGCCGCAGCACATAGCCCGGGTGCAGGTCCCAGACCAGGCCGGAGGCCCGGTCCGTGGTGCCTGCCGACGCCGGGTCCAGCGGGTCGAAGGGCGGTGCGGCCGCCAGGTCCGGCAGCCGGTCGGCGAGCGGTGTCGCGTCCAGCGCCAGGACCCGCCACGCGCCGGCCCTGAAGGCCTGCTCGACCGTGCGGCCCTCCAGCTGGGGATGGCCGGCCACCACCAGGGCCGCGAAGAGCATCACCTTGCGTTCGACCGGGATGGCCCCCAGGATCTGGCGCCCCATCATGGCGCCCGCGAAGGCGGGAGCGGCCAGGTGGGTGACGGAGCGGGAGCGGGTCACCGCACCCGGGTGGGCCGTGCGCAGGGTGCGGTAGACGGCGGTGGCGAACTCGTCGTCGTACAGGCGCAGGGCCACGTGCAGGTCGGGCGCGACGGAGCGCGCGTACAGCGTCGCCTCCAGGTTCGTCGTGTCGACGCTCGTCAGGGCGAGGAAGGCCCGGGCTCGGTGGATCTTGGCGGACTCCAGCACACCCTCCTGGGTGGCGTCCCCGATCACCGTGGGGACGCGCAGGACCCGTGCGAGCGGGACGCCGCGTGCCTCGGGGTCCTCCTCCACGGCGACGACGGGGATGTTCATCTCGCGCAGCCGCACCAGCACCCGGGTGCCGATCTTGCCGAGGCCGAGCAGCACCACGTGCCCGGAAAGGCCGCGCGGCGGACGGCGCAGCGCGGAGGCGCCGCGCAGGGTGCCGAACGCCTCCAGTACGGCGGCGACCAGCAGGGGCAGGAGGAGCAGGCCCGCCGTCCCGGACAGGAGCTGGATGACCTGACGGGACATGGGGGCGTCGTCGGGGGCCGGGTCGCCCATCGCGAGCAGGTCGAGCAGGGTGAGGTAGGTGGCGTGCAGCGGACTGTCCCCGTTGGTGAGGACCGAGGCGACGGCCAGCGCCACGACCGCGGCGAGTACGCCCGCCGCCGACCAGCGCAGCCTTCGGGAGAAGACCCGGCTCAGCGGTGCGCCCCGGCCGCCCATCCGCCGGGCCTCCCGCTCGGGGCCGGCCTTGCTGACGGCTTCGAGCACCACCGTGCCCCGGCCCGTGGCGGCCTCGACCGTCGCCCGGTCGGGCAGGAGCCGCGGGCCTTCGGCGCCGCTGCTGTCCGAGCCCTCGGCACCCGCCGGGTCGTGGGAGGTGGAGGAGAGCAGGGCCAGGGTGCAGAGCCCGGGATCGGCGAGCTCGCCGCGCCCCGGCGGAGGGCGCTCCGCCGCCCTCAGGAGCAGGCCCTCGGCCTGGATGACCTTGCTGCTGCCGGTCACCGCGGTGGCCGCGAGGGCGGGCGCCGCGGTGTCGGCGTCCGACAGCACGGTCGTCGACGCGTCCAGTACCGCCGGGTCGATGCCGGGGTCGGCCAGCGCCGCCGCCTGGTCGAGGAGCGTCTCCAGGTGCTGGCCGAGCTTGCGGTTGTACAGCCGGATGACGAGCCGCAGACGGGGGTTGAGCCGGCGGGCGGTCAGCGCGGCACGGATGTTGGTCTCGTCGTCGTCGTACACCAGGGCGAGCGCCGCCGCCCGTTCTGCGCCGGCCTCCTCCAGTACGTCGTCGGAGGGCTCGGGGGCCTCGATGATGCGGACGGACTCCACCCCGGCGTTCGTGTCGCCCTCCCCCGGAGTCCCGTTGCGGTTCATCGCCGCCGACATCCGGCCGAACAGGGCCGCCGCGCGCGCCCGTTGGGTGAGCGGAAGGTCGGGACGCGTGGCCTCCCGGCCCGGCGGGAGGACGAGGGTGACCCGCTCGCCGTAGACGTAGCGGAGCTCCACGGCCAGTCGCCGGGCGAGCGCGTCGTCACCGCATACGACCATGTGGCCTGCGCGCGGGGCGCGTTGGGGCTGCTGCGGAAGAGGGGGCACGAAACCCAGCATGCCTGGTGCTCCTTCCTGACGGGGCGTCCGGGGTGTCAGGCCTCCCGGATCACCGCCTGGGTGCGGGGCGGAGGGGCGACGAGCAGGCGGCGGGGGTCCGAGGCGCGCTCGATGGCGCTCTCGACGGCCGCGATCCGGTCGGCGAGCAGCCCCAGCGCCCCGACCGTACGGGTGGCGGGGTCGCCGTCCGGGCCTCCGAGGGCCAGCGAGCGGGTGTGGCCGGAGACGATCGCCGCCCATCGCTCGGCCTGCTCCGGGGTGAGTGTCCCCCGCAGGGAGGCCAGCTTCAGCAGGTTGGATTCGGCGCCGGTGGTGAGCGTCTGGGCCTCGGCCGTGTAGTGGTCGGTGACGACGGCGGCGAGTTCGGCGTCGTTCATGACCGGCACGATCCGTTCCGCGATCTTGTTCATGTCGCGGTACGAGCCCTGGAGCCGGAAGGGCGGCTCGGTGCGGGTGGCGCCGGACTGCGCGGCCGAGGCGATGTACGCGGCGTTCACCGCGAGGACCGTGTCCCGGGCGGTGAGCAGATGGCGCAGGACGGCGACGATCCGGTCGAGTTCGGCCGGGGCGTAGCCGTGCTCCAGCCGCTCCGCGCGGGCCGCCGGGTCCGAGCCGGAGGCCATCCGTACGAGCAGGTCGAGGTCGGCCCTGGAGCGCCCGGCGAGCGGGGCCAGCACCGGGTTGGCGGTCAGGGCGTTCTCGACGAAGCTCAGTGCGAAGACCTCGTCCCGCCCGCTGAGCACCTCGCCGAGATTGCGGACGTCGGCACGGTTGGCGAGCATGTCGGGAATCCGGAAGCGGGCGCCGGACTCGGTGTACGGGTTGCCCGCCATGACCACCGCGAACCGCTTGCCCCGCAGGTCGTAGCTGCGCGGCTGCCCGTCCCGCACCCCTTCGACGCGGCGGGTGGCGTCGCAGAGCGGGATGAACTTCTGGAGCAGCTCGGGCGAGGTGTGCTGGATGTCGTCGAGGTAGAGCAGCGTGTTGGAGCCCGACTCGAAGGCGAAGTTGATCTTCTCGACCTCCTGGCGGGCCGTCGCCCCGGGCGCCAGGGCGGGGTCGAGCGAGGTCACCTCGTGGCCGAGGTTCGGTCCGCTGACCTTGACGAGGACCATGCCGAGCCGCTCCGCGACGTACTCCATCAGCGTCGTCTTGCCGTAGCCCGGCGGCGACACGAGCAGCAGCAGGCCCTGCGAGTCGGTGCGCCGGTCCGCGTCGGCGGTGCCCAGCTGCTTGGCCAGGCTGTCGCCGATGAGCGGGAGGTACACCTCGTCCAGCAGCCGGCTGCGGACGAACGCGGGCATGGTGCGCGGCCGGTGGTCGTCCAGCCGCAGCCGGGCGCGCTCGGCGTCGACCAGCCGGGTGCGCAGCCGCTGGTACGCGCGGAAGCCCGGCACGCCGTGAGCGCGGAACTCGTCGGTGCGGGACAGGAATTCGTCCAGCCGGATCGTCAGACACCCCTGGACCACGCGGGGGTGGTCACCGAGCAGCCCTTCGGCGGTCGCGGTCAGCGGTGCGTCGGCGTCGGCGTCGTAACGCTCCAGCTCCGGACAGAGCTCCACGGCCACCGCCTCGGCGAGGTCTCCTTCGTCCGTCTCCCGGCCGTCCGCCGCCGTGTACGCGGAGAGCCAGGCCTCCACCAGCCTGCGGCGGGCGGGGAGGTCGGCGGCGAGGGCGGCCAGGTCCTCGTCGTACGCCGCTGCGTCGGCGGTCGCGCGGAACGCGGCGAGGAGGGAGCGGGCCCCGGCGCTCGTGACGAACCCGGCGGGCGAGTGGGCCAGCTCCTCGAAGAGGTACTCGGCGGCGGCCTGCCCGCCCTCCATCACCGTCGCCCACTCGCCCTGGAGCGTGGTGATCGCCGGTGCGAGCCCGAAGGTGTCCCGGGCCCGGGACAGCGAGCGGGCCTGAAGGGTCCATGAGGCGCGCAGCGCCTCGTCCGTCCCGTGGGCCCAGAAGAACTGCGCGGCCGCCCTGGCCGGGGATGCGTACCGGAGCAGGCCCGCCCCCGCGTGCAGCCGCAGCAGCACGGTCAGGACGGCGAGGGCGTCCTCGTCGTGGACGCCCCGCTGGTACCCCTCGTCGTACGCCGCTGCCGCGGCCTCCCGTACGAGCGAGGGGAGGTCGGCCCCGGCGAGGGCGTCCGCGCCGTGCTCGGCCAGCAGCCGGGCCGCCAGGTGTTCCGCGCGGTAGACCTCCGGGGATTCGGAGGGCAGCGACCGGTTCCGGTGGGCGCGGGCCGCCTCGAACTCCGGGTCGGTGACCGGGGCGCGGTAGTCCGTGCCGGTGAGCGCGAAGGCCACGCCGTCCCCGGAGGGGACCAGGGTGAGGTCGAAGGGCTTGTCGTTCACCGCGAAGCGGTGGCGGCCGAGCCGGATCACCGCCCCGCCGTCCGAGTAGAGCTCGCCCCGGTCCCGCAGGGCGCGCCCGGCCTCCTGCCGGGCCGCCTTCAGCCGGCCGTCGAGCTCCTCGGCGCGCACCGGGTCGCCGAGCTCGCGCAGTTCGTCGGCGGTGCGGCGGACCTTGGCGACCATGGGGTCCGAGGCGAAGTAGGTGTGTACGGCGTCCAGGTCCTCCAGCGTGGCCAGCCGCCGGGAGACCGTCTCCAGGACCCGGGCCGCGGACTGGGCGAGGCGCTCGGCGCGCCGGGCGCGGGTGTCCTGGAGGGTCTGCTTGCGGCCGGAGAACGCCTCGTACACCTCCGCGCGGCGCTCGGTGAGCCGGGCGAGGAAGTCGTCGGACTCCGCGAAGCGCGACTCCAGGTTCTCCAGGCGGAGCAGCACCCCGGCCAGCTGCTCGTCGCAGGCCTCGGGGGAGTCCACGGAACCCAGGGCCCCGGTGACCGCCTGCCCCAGCAGGGCGAACTCGGCGGCGAACTCCGCCTGTCCCTCCTGGGAGACCAGTTCCCTCCGCCGGGCGTCGAGGACCGCCCGGGTGCGGTTGGCGCCGCCCAGGACCTCGGCGATCCGCTCCACGACCGAGGTGCGGACGGTCGTGTCGCCCATGTCCAGGGAGGACACGACCTCCGTGACGGCCCCGAGGCCGTCCGTGATCTCCGTGAGCCGTCCGACGGCCGCCGCGGCGTCGGCCACGGTCTTCAGACCGGCGGCCTCCCCGGTGAGTCGTGCGAGGTCCTCGTGGTACGCGGCGAAGGCGTCCGCACCGGAGAGGAAGGTGACCGCGCGCCGGGCCGCCGAGTCCAGGTCGCGTGCGGTCTCCTCGGAGAGTGCGGAGACGCGCGCGGTGTCCGCGTACCGCATCTCGGCGAGGGTCGTCAGCCGGCCGTGGGCCCGGCGCAGTTCGGTGAGGCGGCCGACCCAGACGGCGGCCGAGCGGGGGGCCTCGCCCCGGATGCGGCGCACGAGTGCGGTGAGTTCCGCGGCCGCCTCGTCGAGCGCGGCGGTGGCCTGCCCGGTCAGCTCCTGGACGGTGTCGAACTCGTCGACGATCCGGTGCGCGGTGGCCCTCAGCTCGTCCAACGGTTCGGCGAGCGCGCCGAGTTCGGGGTCGGAGAGCCAGTGGTAGCGGTCGCCTGCCCGGGCACAGTCCGCTGCGAGCCTGCGGTACACGGCGGCGGTCGGGGCCATGTCACGGACCCCGTGCGCCAGGGCCAGGCAGTCGGAGATCCCGCGCACCAGGTCGGCGTTGCCTGTCCGGGCGAGCGGACCCGTCCCGGCGGGCCGGGCGGCGGCGTGCGTGTCGGAGACGTACGGCGTCTCCCAGCGCTGCACCGGGTGGATACGGCCGGGACCGTCCTCGCCGCCCTTGAGCAGGATCAGCGTTCCGTCGTCGAGGAGGGCGTGGCCCCGGGCCGTCAGGGGAGTGGCGACCTCCTGGCGGATCACGTTGTAGGGCAGGAGCAGGGCGCGGCCGCCGTCCCTGGACCGGAAGACGTACAGCACGTCCTCGCCGTTCGGGGAGCGGACCGCGCCCTCGAAGACCGGGTCGTCGAGCTCCTGCGCGGTGTCGAAGGTCCTGGTGGCACCGGTGGTGAGGTGGTAGCCGCCCGGGAAGATGATCCCCTGGTCCTCGGGGAGCCGGTGGCAGGAGGGGCCGATCCCGTCGAGGCGCCGCACCTCGGACAGCAGGGTGTTGAAGACCAGGTGGCGCCAGGCGTCCTCCTTGTACGGGCGCACCCGGAGCAGGATCAGCGGGCCGGTGGCGGCGTACTCGACGGAGGCGTCCGCCAGCGACTGGAGCGGCTCGTCGACGGGCTCCTCGTAGATCCCGTCGGGGGTCCCGGTGTCCGGCACGGTCCGGATGGTGAGGGTGCCGCCGACGGTGTCGACGAAGACGGTGTCCAGCACGGAGACGTACGGGTGCCGGCCGGGGACGTGGGCCTCCCGGCCCACGGGGGTCCACTCGAAGTCGTGCGAGGGCGGGAAGACGTGGTCGCGTTCGCCGCGCGCGTCCAGGAACGCCCCGGGGTTTCCGTCCGGGCCCAGGGACCAGCGCAGGACCCGGATGTCCTCGGCGGTCTCACCCGTGCGGAACACCGCGAGCAGGCGGCCCCCGGCCCGGCGCAGCCGGAGCAGCCGCGCGTCGCGGTAGTAGCGGTGCAGGGCCGTGAACTCCCTGACGAACGCCTCGTCCTCCAGGAGCCCCGATCCCTCCGGATCCCCCGACTCCGGGACGGTGTGGTCCGGCCCGGATCCACGCAGGACGAGCACGTCGCCGACGCCTGCCTCCCCGCGCGCCCCGGGCCCTCGCTCGAAGCCGAACAGCAGCTGTCCGCCGACGTCCACGAGGTCGCGGGCCACCGATGCGGCCTCGGTGGCCACCTGTCCGGTGGAGAGCAGCCGGAGTCCGGCGGAGCCGAACTCCTCGGTCCGCCGCGCGTTGAGAGCCTCGGCCCGCCGGACGAGCTCGCCGGCCTGCTCCCGGAGCCGACGGCCGAGCACCTCGTAGGCGCCGGCGTCGGGCTCGGTGGGGGTGGGGTCGCTGTCCATGCGCAAGGCTCCCTACGGGATGACGTGCCGGGATGACGTTCTGCTGCCGGGACCGGCCGGCACCCCGTGTCCGGCCGGTCCCCCGTGTGTCCTGATCGCGTTGCCGGACCGCCCTCAGACGAGGGCCGTTCCGTTGTGCGGAGCCGTCCCGTTCGCCGAAGGCGCGCCGGAACCCGCCCCCGTACCGGCTCCCGCACCTGCTCCCGTGCCTGCTCCCGCCAGGGACGACACGGTCATCCCGGCGAGCCCCAGCTCCTCCGCCGCGGCGAGCAGCTGCTTCACCTGTCCCGAGGCCGCCCCCGGTGACCGCATCAGCTGGGTGAGCAGGGCGGACACGGTCAGGTTTCGTACGTCCCCCGTGGAGAAGGAGCCCAGCACCCGGGTCAGGTCGTCCGTGAAGGAGCCGCTGCCGTCGAGCCAGGGACCGGCGAGGGTCTGTGCGGTCCGCGAGTTCTCCACGAAACCGTCGACGCTCCGGCCGAGCGAGACCGAGGAGACCAGGCGGTCGAAGAAGACGGAGTCGCCGCCCACGATGTCGATGTCCGCGTTCTCAAGACCCGTCGCCAGTACCGTCGCCTGGGCCTCGGCGACCTGCCGGCGGACGTCGAACTCCGCGAGCCGGATCTCCTTCTCGGCGTCGAGCCGCAGTCGGTACTCCTCGTGCCCGCGCGAGGCGTCGTCCAGCGCGGCCATCGCCGCGGCCTTCTCGGTCAGCCCCGCGGCCTCGGCCTTCAGCTTCTCGCCGATCATCGCCGCGTCCGCCTCGGCCTGGGCCCGGGTGCCCTCGGCGACCGCCAGCGCCTTGAGGCGCGCGCCCTCCGCCTCCGCCCGCAGCCTGGCCTCGGTGGCCTGGGCCTCCGCGCGGCCGGCCTTCTCGGTGACCTCGGCCTCCGCCTCCCGGACCTGGACGTCCGCGAGACCCGCGGCGGCGGTCTCCGCCTGGACACCCTCGGCGAGCCGCAGCTTGGCCTGGGCATCGAGGTCGGCCGACTTCAGCCGGGCCTCCGCGAGGGTCAGCTGCTCGGCCGCCAGGTGGACCGCCGCGGCCTCCGCCGCCTCGGCCGCCTTGATGTCCTTGACCAGCTTCTCCTGGGCCTCCGCCTCCGCCGCGATGATCACGGACCTGCGGGTGCGCTCCGACTCCTCGACGGCCCGCAGCGTCCGGATCGACTCCTCCTGTTCGGCGACCGTACGGTCCACGGCGATCCGCTCCCGGATCACGTCGGCCACCTCACGGCGCTCGGCCTCGACCTCCTTCGTCGCGGCGATCCGGTTCAGCTCGGTCTCGCGCTCCCGCCCGATGACCTCCAGCAGCCGGTCCTTCTCGATGCGCTCGTTCTCCACGGCGATGACCCGCTCGCGGTTCTTCTGCGCGACGGCGACCTCGCGGGCCTGGTTCTCCCGCTGGATGCCGAGCTGCTCCTCGGTGCGGATGAACGCGCTCTGCGAACCGAGCCGCTCCTCCTCCTGCACCCGGGCGGTGGCCGCCTCCTCGCGGGCCCGCAGCGTCTCGATCTCGCGGCGCTGCTTGATCTCGGCCTCGGACTGCCGGCGCTCCAGCTCCAGGATCGTCTCCCGGGCGTCGACGTCCTGACGGGTGATCTCCTTCTGCTCGGTGCGCTGGAACTCGTTGGTCCGCACGTGCTCGATCGCCGTCAGCTCGGTGATCTTCCGGATGCCCTGGGCGTCCAGGATGTTGGCCCCGTCGAGCTGCGCCATCGGCGTCTGCTCCAGGAAGTCGATCGCGGCGTCGTCCAGGTGGTAGCCGTTCAGATCTGTCCCGATGACTCGGATGATCCGGTCCCGGAACTCCTCGCGCTTGGTGTAGAGGTCGACGAAGTCGAGCTGCTTGCCCACCGTCTTGAGCGCCTCGGAGAACTTCGCGGCGAAGAAGTCCTGGATGGCCACCTTGTCGCTGGCCCGGTCCGTGCCGATGGCCTGCGCCACCTTGATGACGTCCTCGACGGTCTTGTTGACCCGGACGAAGAAGGTGATGTGGATGTCGGCGCGGATGTTGTCCTGACAGATCAGGCCCTCGCGTCCGGTGCGCCGGATCTCGATGGTCTTCACCGAGATGTCCATCGTCTCGGCCTTGTGCAGCACCGGGAGGACCACGGCACCGGTGAAGGTGACGTCGACCTTCTTGGTCTTGGAGATGATCAGTGCCTTCCCCTGCTCGACCTTGCGGAAGAGCCGGGTGACGACGAAGGCCAGGGCGATGGTGATGAGCAGGACAACGGCGACGAGCACGCCGATGCCCCAGGAGATTGCGTCCATGGCGGTCCTTGACGGCTGGTGGGGCGTACGTGGATGGGGCGGGCACCGCACGCGGGGCATGCGGAACCACGGGCCCGGCTCGGGCCCGGAAGTGATCCGGTGACGGAGCGGGGTGCGGCTCAGCCCGGTGCGCGGGGCAGTGGGCGCGGGGCGAGTGCCGCGTCGTAGGGCGCGACCCAGAAGAACTCGCCCTCGGCGTCGTAGGCGAAGAGCAGCCCCGTACTGCCGGAGCCGAGGACCTCACCCGGTGCGGACGGGCCGGGCTGCCGGCGCACCTGCACGATGGCGGTCGAACCGTCCGCCGCCGCGACCTCCGCCTGCCCGAAGTCGGCAGTGACGGATCCGGTGCGGATCGTGCAGACCTCGCCGACGAAGTCCTCCCGGGACGGTGGAGGTTCCGCGGGGAAGTACCGGCGGAAGCGGCGTACGAGCATGCGGACCACCCCCCAGGCGATCAGGAGCGCACCGGCCAGGACGGCCAGGTGCAGGGAGGCCCGAGCGGTGCCCGTGACTCCGCTGCGGAGGACCAGGACCGAGCCGGTCAGGCCGGAGAACCAGGCGACGACGATGAAGAGCGAGACCGATACGGAGACCGGCACCCCACCGAAACCGACCGCCTCGGAGTCGAGGTCGGCGTCGAACGAGTCGGGTCCGGCGGCGCCTGCCAGCACGAGCGTCCAGAAGCCGATGACGACCACCAGGGCGGCGCCGAGGACGACGGCCGGGAACGTGGCGGCCGCGGAAAGGAATTCGGTCATCCGTTCCACCCCCCTGTTCGGGACACGCTGTACGGTCCGGGAGGCAGGGCGTCCGCGGGTGACGGCGGGGGCACCGGAGCCGCGGCACCTTCAGCGGTGCCGCGACGACCGGTTCCTTCCCCCGTGTTCCCCCGCAACCCCCGTGATTCCCCCGTGTGTTGCAGGACCGATCCTGACAGTCCGGGCGGCGTCGGCGCACTGCCGGAATCCGGCAGGGTTCGCGGACCCTGCCTTCCGGGCACCGGCATCCGCCGGTACGCGTTGGGAAGGTGGCAGAGCTGTTGACGTACGGAGGAGCGCACGGTGGGACCTGAGATACCGGAGAGGTTCCTGGAGGGCTATGCCCACATCCTGTCCGAGGTCGCCCGGACCGGCCGGCGGCTCACCCGGGAGGAGCTGGAGGCGCGCCGGACACTGGGGCGCGAGGCCGCGGAGGCGGGCCATCAGCTGCGGGCACTGGTGCACCGCCACCTCACGGAGACCCGGGCGTCCTGGCCGGCCCAGGCCGCCGAAGCCGGCAGCGCGGACGCGGTGCTGGGCGCCGTCGAACAGGCCGTGGACGCCTTCGCGGAGGGCTTCGAGCGGGCGCAGCGCCTGACGGTGCGGCGCGAGGAGGCGGCGAGGCGGGAGTTCATCGACGACCTGCTGTACGGGCGCAGCGACCTCGGCAGACTGGCGGAGCGTGCCACCCGCTTCGGGCTGCGGCTCTCCCGGGCGCATGCCGTGGCCGTGGCGGCGGGGCCCGAGGCGTACACGGAGTCCGACCGGGTCGCCCGCAGCGTGGAGGCGGCCCTGCTCGCGCGCTTCGACGGCCGGAAGATCCTGCTGACGACGAAGGACGGCCGACTGGTCTGCATAGCCCCCGGCAGTCAGCCGGACGTCCTGCGGTACTTCGCCAAGCAGGCCCACGCCGCGACCGACGGCGGCCAGGTCGCGGTGGGCCGCCCGCATCGCGGGCCCGGCGGGGTGGTCCACTCGTACGACGAGGCGCTCGACGCCCTCGACCTGGCGCGCCGGATGTCGCTCGACGACCCGGTCCTCTACGCGGCGGATCTGCTGGTCTACCCGGTGCTGACCAGGGACCGGCAGGCGATGGCCGACCTGGTGCGCAGCGAGCTGGGCCCGCTGCGGCAGGCACGCGGCGGCGCGGAACCCCTGCTGCGGACCCTGTCGGTGTACTTCGACGCGGGCTGCGTCGCCGCGGAGACGGCCCGCCGGCTTTCGCTGAGCGTGCGGGCGCTGACGTACCGGCTGGAGCGGATCCACCAGCTGACCGGCTCCGACCCGGCCGATCCCGCGCACCGGTACACCTTGCAGACGGCGGTGATCGGGGCCCAGCTGCTGGACTGGCCGGCGAACGAGCTCTGAGCGGGTGGGCGGGCCGGGGCACGAGCGGCCGACCTGGGCGCGTGCGAGCGGCAGGCCGCCGGGCCGGGCTGTCGGAGGCCTGCCATAAGGTCCCGGCAGGAACTCGCCCCTCCCCTGGAGCCCTTGTGCCGCAGCAAGCCGGACTCGTGACCACGATCGCCGCCCCTCTGGAGTTCTCCGGAGCGCCTGACGCGCCGCGGGTGCAGGGGGGAGCGGGGAGGCGGCTGCTCGTACAGCGCGGTGACACGGAGCTGGTCGTGCGGGCCCTTGACGCGGCCGAGGCCGAGGAGGTCCGGTTTCCCGCCCCGTGGCCCGGCCGGTACGGGCACCACGCGGTGGCGCCCGGCGGTGATCTCGTCGTCTTCGCCGGGCTCCACGCGCTGCGGGCTGTGGACCGGGAGGGGAGGACGCGCTGGGAGGTGCGGCACCGCTGCTGGGCGGGCTGCGCGGGGCACCAGGACTTCGCCGAGTACGGAGGTGAACGTGACCACCGGTACACCGGCAGCGGCTCGGCGGGGTTCTCCTCGGACGGGCGGCTGGTCTGGGCCCACGTCCGCGGCTCCCTGGACGACGACCGGGGCCGCGGCGCCGACGAGTGGCTGGTCCTCGACTCCGGGGACGGCACGGTGCTGGCCCGGACCGCGACGCACACGGCGGCTGCGGGCTCCGGCCATGTGCCGCATCCGGACCCCGCGCTGATGGGCCTGACCGTCGGGGAAGGGCAGGACGGTGCGCCGTTGCGCTGGGGGCGATGGGACGGCCGCACCCTGGCCGTCGACGACTTCGGGGGCCAGGACCTCGTCCTGCTGGCCGTGAGTCCTACGGGCGGCCGGCTCCTCACCGTCACCCACGACCAGGACACTTTGGCCGTCCACCGCGTCGCCGATGGCACGGTCGAGGCGGACCTGGCCGCGGACGCCCTGCCTGCGCACCCGGCGTCGGAGGCCGAGGCCGAGGACTGCGAGGCGGAGGCGTTCTTCGACTACGAGGGCGGCTTCGTCGACGAGGACACCGTCGTGGCCGGGACGGTCGAGAGCGACGAGGAGTTCGGGGAGGGCCGGCACTGGCTCGTCGAGGCCTCCCGTATGCGACCGGTCGACCGGATCGCCTACCCCTTCGAGGTGACCGGCCTGCCGAGCGGGCTCGGCGATGGCACCTGGTACACGGTGTCCGCCGCCGAGAACGCCCTGCACATCTGGGCCAGGTGAGGCGGCGGCAGGCGTAGCCGGTACGACCGCTCCGCGCTCCCTGCCCTCCCCGGAGGTTCCGTCAGTCCGCGTCGCGCCCGGCGTGCTCCGGCGTGAGGTCGTCGTGCGACGGCATCGGAGCGGGGCGCTCCGCTACCGGGGCGGGCTTTTTCCGCCTCCCGGCGAGAGATGCCTGCAGCTTCGTGGCCACCGGCTCCGTCCACCGGGCGGTGAGCGGTCCGGCGATGACGAGGATCAGCACGTACGCCGTCGCGATGGGACCGATCCTCGGCTCCGTCGCTACGGCTAGACCGGCGATAACGATCGAGAACTCCCCGCGCGCGACGAGCGTGCCACCTGCCCTCCACCGTCCCCGGGGGCCGATCCCGGCCCGCCGCGCCGCGTACCAGCCGGTGCCGATCTTCGTGAAGACCGTGACGATCGCGAGGAGTGCCGCCGGGATCAGCACGGGCGGGATCTCGGCCGGGTCGGTGGACAGCCCGAAGAAGACGAAGAAGACGGCCGCGAACAGGTCCCGCAGCGGTGTGAGCAGCTTGCGCGCGCCCTCGGCGACCTCGCCCGACAGGGCGATGCCCACGAGGAACGCGCCGACCGCCGCCGACACCTGGAGCTGCTGGGCGACCCCGGCCACCAGGACGGTGAGTCCGAGGACGACGAGCAGCAGCATCTCCGGGTTGTCGGAGGACACCGCCCGGCTGATCAGGCGCCCGTGGCGCAGCGCGAGGTACAGCACCAGCCCGACGGTGCCGAGCGCGATCAGCAGCGCGATGCTGCCCCCGGCGAGACCGACACCGGCGAGCATCGCGGTGAGCAGCGGCAGGTAGACGGCCATGGAGAGGTCCTCGATGACGAGGACCCCGAGGATCACGGGCGTCTCACGGTTGCCGAGCCGTCCCATGTCGGTCATCACCTTGGCGATCACGCCGGACGACGAGATCCAGGTGACCCCGGCCAGGGCGACGGCACCCACCGGGCCCCAGCCGAGCATCAGCCCGGCCGCCGCCCCGGGCGTCGCGTTGAGTACGAAGTCGACGGCCCCGGACGGGTACTGCGTTTTGAGACTGGTGACGAGTTCCGAGGCGCTGTACTCCAGCCCGAGCAGGAGCAGCAGCAGGATGACACCTATCTCCGCCCCGATGGCGGTGAACTCCTCGCTGGCGCCGAGCGGCAGCAGGCCGCCGTCACCGAACGCGAGGCCGGCGAGGAGGTAGAGCGGGATGGGCGAGAGCCCGATCCGCCCGGCGAACCTTCCGATGATGCCGAGTCCCAGGATGACGGAGCCCAGCTCCACGAGCAGTGCGGTCGTGTCGTGCACGATCAGCCCTCCGCGATGATCTCGGAGAGCGTGTCGACGCCCTCACGCGTACCGACGACGACGAGCGTGTCCCCGATGGCCAGCCGGAAGTCCGGCCCCGGCGACGGATGCGCGCTGTGTGTCCGCAGGACCGCCACGATCGACGCCCCGGTCCTCGTCCGGGCCCGGGTGTCCCCGAGCAGCCGGCCGCCGTACGGGGAGCGGGTCCCGAGCGGGATGTGCTCGGTGACCAGGTCGATGCCCTCGGTGCGTACGGCGTCGATCGGCGCCGCGTCGATGAGGTGCGCGAGCCCGGTGGCCTCGGCGGTCGTCAGCGGCACGGAGAGCACGCACGAATCTGGGTCGTCGTGTTCGTAGAAGCCCAGGAACCGGCGCCCGTCGTGGTGGACGACCACGGAGATGTGCTGCCCCGACTCGGTGGTGTAGTCGTACTGGACGCCGACTCCTGGCAGCGATGTGCGGTGGGTTCCCATGACGTCCTCCCGAGGGGCGCGCGGTGGCGGGGCACGCTTTTGATCATTTCTTTAGCCACTCATTACCCTAACGGCCCACTGTTTCCGGCCGGTGGGCGTCCCGCGTCGGGACGAGGGCCGCCAGGGGGCCGGACGTCGCATGATGCCGTTGGTGCCGTGACCGGAAAGGTTTGCCGAGAAGCTTGCGGCACTAGGGTGCCGCTGTGAGGTTGCGCGGAGTGTTCATCACATTTTTCCTGGTCCCGCTGGCGTGGGGGGTGATCACCCTGCTGAGGGCCGGGGCGGCCCACGGCGTCCCGGACTGCCCGGGGCTCCAGCTGGGCGAGGATGGTGAGGACCACCCCGGCCCCATGCGGCAGGGCTATACCTGCGCGCTCGACTACAACGTCAACGGCGGCGATTCGACCGGCACGGCCACGTACAACCAGCTCGAGTACGCCCAGAAGGTGAAGCGCGGCGATCTCCTGGGCCAGGGGCTGCTGTACACGCTGTACGGAACGGCGGGCACGGCCGCCACCGTGATCGCCGCACGGAAGCGCGCCGACAGACGCTAGTGCTCCGACCACAGTGGTTCGCCGGGCTGGTGGTCGGGCGGTCGGCTCCTGCCTGAACCTCCCGGGAGGGGTACGGACCGTCGGTGCCGGGTGGTATCCATACGGCATGGCTCAGTTCAAGGACTTCAACTTCAAGCTGCTCGTGATCGAGAAGCTCATGTACGAGGACGAGACGCTGACCCCGGCGTTCAGCATCGACGAGCGGATGCGGGACCGGGGGATCGCCGACACGGTGACGTACGTGTACGACAACGACCTGGCCTTCTCCGTGCTCGAAGAGTCCCGCACCTACTTCGAACAGCTGGAGATAAGCGACGAGTTGCTGGCAAGCGTCGATGAACTGCTCCTCGACGGAGGCCATCAGGTGTACTACGAGTGTTCGCCGGTCTGGGACGGCGAGGACGACCTCTTCGACGTCCGCTCCCTCGACGACCTGGCGCTCCTGCCGAATCTCAGGCTGATCGACAACGCGGACATGCTGACGCTCCCCGACGCCGAGGACCAGCTCGCCGCGCGGGGGATCGAGGCGGGCTGACGAGCGGGGAGACGCAGAGGGCGGCTGCTGTCAGAAGCAGCCGATCGTCGCGGCTGCGTGGCTCACGGGGACGGTGTGGGTGACCCAGACCTGGCCGCTGAGGAGATGGAGCAGGGCCGAGGCGGGCTCCGGCAGGTAGTGGGGTACGCCTCCCTGGAGAGCGAGGCCGCTCTGGAGGTGGGTGCTGGAGGCCGTCGCGAGGACGGTCCCGGCGAAGCCCGCGGTGACGGGGCGGTGCACATGGCCGGCGAGAACCCGCACGACGTCGGTGTGCCGGGTCAGTACGGCTGCCAGGTCCTCGCCGTCGTCCAGGCACATCCCGTCCAGGAAGGGGACGCCGATCGCGATCGGCGGATGGTGCAGGCAGACGAAGACCGGGGTGTGCGGCCTGCGGGTGAGCGCCTCGTCGAGCCACTCCAGCTGCTCCGGACCGAGACGGCCGCCCGGGGAGCCCGGCACGGTCGAGTCCAGGACCACGACGGCGAACGACGGGTGGTCCACCACGTAGTGCGTCCGGTCCCCCTCGCCCAGGAAACCGGTACCGGCGAACTCGGCCAGTAGTTCCTCCCGGTCGTCGTGGTTCCCGGCCACCAGGTGCAGAGGGAGCGGGAAGCGCTCGATCACCTCGCGCAGAGCCCGGTACTCGTCTCGTGCACCTCGGTCGACCAGGTCGCCGGTGATGACGACGCAGTCAGGCCGCCGGTCGAGCGTGAGGAGGCGGCCGAGGGCCCGGTACAGCCCCTCCGCCGGAGCTCCGGCGAGCGGCCCCGTCGTGATGTGCGGATCACTGAGGTGTGCGAGGGATGCGGTCATCTCCTCACCTTCCGGGGCTGGTTGGCCAGGGGCAACCGATCCAGCTCCGGGCGAAAACTCGGTTTCGCGCGCCCGGAAACGGCCAGGCTGACGCGGCGCGAGGTACGCGGGCTCAGCCGGTTCGGGCCCCCGGGTATTCAGCCCTAGCGGTCACCACGTCCGCGAAGCGGTGGGCGACGGTGCGCCAGGTGTCAGTGGCCGCCGGTTCGTCCCGCAGGGCCTGGGCCAGCAGGGTTTCCGGGGCGGGGGCGCCGTGGCGGGTCAGTCGGTCGCGGTTCCAGCCGGTGATGCGCTCGGCCGTGGTCTCCGGGTGGAACTGCACACCCCACGCGACGGATCCGACGCGGAACCCTTGGTAGGGGCAGTGCTCGCTGCGGATCAGCCAGTGGGCTCCGGCGGGGAGCGCGGTGACGGCGTCCACGTGGTTCTGGATGGCGTGCGGGTGTTCCGGCAGGTCGCGGAACACCGGATCCGAGGCGGCCTCCGGCAGCAGGCTCAGCCGGGTGGAACCGAACTCCGGCGTTCCGTGGCTCCCGCGTACCTCGCCCCCGGCGACCTGGGCGAGCATCTGGCCGCCCAGGCAGATGCCGAACATCGGGGTTCCGTCGGCGAGTGCCTGGCGTACGAGGTTCCTCGTCGCGGGCAGCCACGGCGCGTTCGCGTCGTCGTCGGGAAGGTAGGCGCCGCCGAGGACGATGAGCGCGGTGTGCTCCAGCCGGTCCGGGACCGCCTCTCCCTCGTGCGCGAGGACGATGTGCGGGGTCACCCCACGCTCCGTCAACCAGGCTGTCCAGCGCCCGAGTCCGCCTCCGCCCTGGTTCTGCACCACCAGTGCGGTGGCGGTCGCGGTACGGGTGTCCATGGGTGCCCCCTGCCGTCGGTCGTCGCGTCGCCGGGTCGCCGTCGCCGGTCGTCGGGGATATGCCCCCGTCATGTGATGATCCCCGATCACTCCCACGTGTGAACGTAGTTGCTCAGGTCGGGCGAGGGGGTTCGGCTGCGGTAGCGTAATCGCGTCATCACGCTGTGTGTGCGTACGTGCGCATATGGCGCGGTCCCCGGGGGTGTAACGAGCACCGACCGAGGACCTTCACCGCCAGTGGTTCGGAGACCCACCAGAGATGCTGTGGCATGCTATCGCGCCCTCGCGCGGCTACACGAAGGCCGCGAACGAATTGGTGCGCACCCCGCGTCTGAGCAGTGACGCGAAGATCCTTCTCCTCTATGTGCAGGGGCTCCCCGACGACCGTCGCGGCGTGGCCCTCAGCGAGCACGCGCGAGCCCTCGGGATCACCGGTCGGGCGTACCAGAAGGCCAAGAAGCTGCTGGTCACCTGCGGTTATCTCCATGAGCGGCGGCAGCAGGGCGGGCGAGGCTGCTGGACCACCGAGCAGCTGCTGAGCAATGTCCCGCTGACTCCGGAGGAGGCGAGGGCCGCCCGAGCCGGAGAGCCCGCGATCCCGGCCGAAGCTCCGGTGGTGTCTCCGGGTGAGCGGTATCCGACGGTCGGTGAGCCGGGCAATCGGGACGTCGGTGGTCAAAAACCCGAGGAAGAAGAACCTGGGAAGAACGCATCCCACCCACCCACCGAACCGCACGCGGAGGAAACCGGGTTGGAACCGTCCGAGGCCGAAGCGGCGGAGGCGGAGCGGGTGTTGCTCTCACTGCGTCACGCGCACCGCTCGCTGCGGCTGGGTGTGCCTGAGGCCCGCAAGCTGGTGAAGCTCGCGGTGGTCTGGCTGCGGCGCGGTGTCACCGCCGCCGAGATGCGCAGGGTGCTCACCGGGGACCTGCCGGGCAAGGGTGTGCGTTCGGCGGTCGGCTTCCTGCGCCACCGGCTTATGGCGAAGATGCCCGAGGAACCGGCGCCGGTGCCGGAACCGGTCCAGGCCCCGCCCGTGCCGCCGCTGCGGACCTGTGCCGCGCCCGGGGACGAGCACCTCTTCCGGCCCGTCCCGGGCGAGGAGGACGAGACCCGGTGCGGACCGTGCCGCCTCGACGCCGCCCGTGCAGCCTGGGCCGAGGCGCGGGCCGCGCAGATCGCTGCCGAGGAGGCGGAGCTCCGTACGGCCGAGTCCCCGGCCGCCTCACCCGCCGTCACCGACCCGCCCGTAGCCGATCCTCCGGTCGATGACGTCGACGTGTACGCCCACACCCCCTGGCGGGAGAGGGTCGCCGCCCTGCACGCGGAGGCGGAAACCGGCTGAGGCGAAGGGGCGGACGTGAGTGTGCCCGGCCGGTGAGATCCGCCGGCCGGGCACTCGTGAGGCGTGGTCGGTCAGTCCTTGATCTCGATCTTCTCGGACTCGGCCTTCTCGCTGCCCGAAGGGGCGGGCACGACGGGCTTCGCGGCGCCCTCCGCCTTGCCCTGGAGGTTCCGGAGGACGGCTCCGAGATCGACGCCGGTCGTGGAGCTGAGGAGTTCCAGACCCTGGGCCACGTTGTCGGTGACCGTACGGGACAGCTGGCTCGCGCCGTCCGTCGAGATGACGGTCATCTTGTCGATCGCGCTCAGCGGCTCGGACGCCTTGGCGACGACCTGCGGCAGCACCTCGACGAGCATCTGGAGGACGGCCGCGTCGCCGTACTGCTTGAAGGCGTCCGCCTTCTTCTGCATGGCCTCGGCCTCGGCGGCGCCCTTCGCGGCGATCGCGGCTGCCTCGGACTCACCCTCGATGCGTACGGCGTCGGCGAGCGCCGAGCGGTGCAGCTTCTCACCCTGACCCGTGAGTCGGGAGCGCTCCGCGTCGGCCTCGGCCTCCTTGACCTGGGCGATGCGGCGGGCCTCGGCCTCCTGCTCCGCGCGGTAGCGGGCGGCGTCGGCGGGCTTGCGGACCTTGGTGTCGAGCTCCCGGTCGGTCAGGGCGGCCTGGCGCTGGGCGACCTTCTCCTGCTCGGCGAGGACCTCCTGCTGACGGGCGGCCTCGGCGAGCGGACCCGCGGCGTTCGCCTTGGCCGCGGCGGCCTCGGTCTCGGCCTTGATCTCCGCCTGCTTCAGATAGAAGGTCCGCTCCGCGATGGCGATCTCCTCGGCCGCCTTCAGCCGTGCCTGCTCGGAGGCGCGCCGCGCGATGGCCTCGGCGATGTCCGCCTCCTGCTTGGCGCGTGCCGCCTCGGGGCGCCCGAGGTCCTCCAGGTAGGAGCCCTCGGTGGTGATGTCCTGGATCTGGAAGGCGTCCAGGATGAGGCCCTGACCGGAGAGGCTCGCCTCGGCCTCCTCGGCGACCTGCCCGGCGAAGGCCGCGCGGTCCCGGATGATGTCCTCGACGGACATCCGGCCGACGATGGCGCGCAGGGCTCCGGACAGCACCTCCTGGGTGAAGCCGACGATGCCGTTCTGCTGCTGCAGGAAGCGCTGTGCCGCGGCGCGGATCGCGTCCTCGTTGCCGCCGACCTTGACGATCGCGACACCTTCGAGGTTGGACTTCACGCCCCGCAGGGTGACCGCGCCGCGGACCGCGACGGGGATGTGCCGGCTGGACAGGTCGAGGGTGAACTTCTGCTGCACGAAGGGCACCACGAAGACGCCGCCGCCGACGACGACCTTCTGGCCGCTGTTGTCGATGCTGGTGCGTCCGGTCACCGGGTCGACGGACTTCTTGCCCCGGCGGCCGGTGATGATGAAGGCCTGGCTGGGCCCGGCGACCTTGTACCGGGTGATCACGACGAGCGCGAGCAGCACGATCAGTACGACGGTTCCGATGACGGCGATCAAGACTGGACTCATGAGACGTGTCCCCCTGGCCGTCCCCGACGGGACGGCGGTGTTCGGCGGTACGGGCACTGGAGAAGGCGGGTGGTGCGGGTGCGGTCAGCGCTCGACGGGGCGGACCGTGACCGAGGTCGTCGAGAGCGTGGCCTCCACCCAGACCTCGGCGCCGCGTTCGACCGGGACCGAGCTCTTCGCGGCGAACTTGACGGTCTGGCCCGCCAGTCGGAGCAGGACCTCGCCGTAACCGTCGGCGGGGATCGGTGTGACCACGGAACCCGAGGTGCCGACCAGGTCGTCGCCCCTGGGTGTGGGCGTGGTCTGATCCGCCATCAGGGCCTTGCTGAGCTTCCAGGTCAGCCAGGCCGCGACGAGGCCCGCCCCGGCGCCCGCCGCGATGGCGACGGGCGTGGAGGCGCCGGTGGTGCCGAGGACGATCGCCCCGCCGAAACCGAGCATCGAGAGGAAGCCCGCGATGACGGGCAGCGAGAGCAGGCCGTCGAAGAAGCCGTCCAGCACGCCGCCCAGGACGTCGCCGAAGAGTCCTTCGAGCACCCCGTCGAAGATCAGGGACAGGGTGAGGAGAACGATTCCCGCAATGCCGAGACCGAGAAAGATGGTCACGCGATCACATCCCCCGATGTACCGATTCCCCCGAAATGGTTCAGTCGAACTGGCTGCATGGTCCCATACGGCGGCCGCCGTGGGTACTGCCGGAGTCCGGCAGTTTTCAGGCGGAGTTGATGCCGGAAAGCTGCGCGGCCAGGGTGTCGAGCGACTGGAAGGTGGCCCCCAGCAGAGCGACGTGCTTCCACCGCAGGACACCGTCCGGTCCGATCAGGAAGACGGACCGGCGTACGCCGATGCCGGGCGCGGCGACCCCGTAGGCGCGGGCGGTCTCCTTCGCCGTGTCGGCCAGCAGCGGCATGCGCAGGCCGTGACCTCGGGCGAAGGACTCGTGGCTGTCCACACCCTGTGGACTGATTCCCCAGACCTCCGCGTCGAGACCCTCGAAGGTCTCCATGCCCGAGGAGTACGAGCAGAGCTGCTTGGTGCAGACGGCCGTGTTGTCCCCCGGGTAGAAGGCGAGGACGACGGCCCTGCCCCGCGCGGCGGAGAGCGTGTAGTCGCTCCTGGTGAATCCGTCCTCCGCCAGGACGCCGCCGGGAAGGGTGAAGTCGGGTGCGGCGGTGCCGATTCGGGGTCCTGAGGCCATGTCGAAGGCTCCTCGTGTCGCGTTGTGGACGGTTGTGTGCCTCGTACAGTGAACGGCACTTTCCGCCCATCGACACGTTCGACCCATCCATGAGGCCCCGGGCACCGAATATGGGGAGAGTGGGCGGGCGCGGGCCCCGCGCACCGATCGGGAGGTACGTGTGGCCGGAAGACCGTCGGCAGCGGTGTTCATCCTCCACGGCGGCTACGAGACAGGTCTTGAGGCACCGGCGCCCGGAGCCCTCAACCTGCCCGGGCTGCGGATGCTGCCGTTCGCCCGGGTGGTCGCCCGCGCGGTGCGCGGTGACGCCGGGGTGCGGGTGCAGCGGATCCGCTACACCCACCGCGGCTGGAACGGACACCGTGAGGACCCCCTGCACGACACCGTGCGGGCCCTGGACGACCTGCGGAAGGAAGCGGGGGACATCCCCGTGGTGCTGCTCGGCCACTCCATGGGTGCCCGCGCCGCCCTGCACGCCGCCGGACACCCGCTGGTCCGCTCGGTGGTGGGCCTCGCCCCCTGGTGCCCGCCCGGTGACCCGGTGACGCAACTGGCGGGCCGCGACGTCGTACTGCTGCACAGCACCCGGGACCGGGTGACCAGCCCCCTGGCGTCCCAGTCGCTCACCGCCAGGGCGCGGCGGGCCGGTGCCCGTACCTGCCTGGTGACGATCCCGGGCAGCGACCACGCGATGATCCGCCGGGCCCCCGCCTGGCACCACATGGCCGGAATCCTGGTGAGCGGGCTGCTGGGCCTGACCCCCGTACCCAAGCGGGTCGAAGCGGCGTTCGAGCTGCCGCGCGGCGCCACCGCCTCCGAAGGCACCCTGCCGCTGGGCGGCCTGGACGCCGGTGAACCGGCCCCGCGGAGATGCGGTGCGGGGCGGGGCGGCAGACGATGAAGGACCGGGCGGAGGCAGACGGCGCGTGAGGGCCGGCCGCACGGTCCGTACCCATGGGAGGCTCCGTTGCAGGCCGAAGAGCACGCCGACCCGCCCGGCCTCGACGTGGCGGGCCTGGCAGCGGTGCTCGCCGACAGCGCGGCAGGCGTGGCCGTCCTCGACACGGAGCTCCGCTACATCTATGTGAACGCCGCGTTCGAACGGCTCAACGGCATCCCGGCCGCCGACCATCTGGGCCGGACGGTGGACGAGGTCCTCTCGGCCGTCGACGTCCGGGCCGGTGTGGTGCGCAAGGTGCTGGCCGACGGCAGGGCACGGACGGGAACCGTCGGCGTGGGTGCCCGGACGGATGCCGTCGCGAAGCGACGCTCCTGGCGCATCGCCTACCACCGTGTCGAGACGGACGGCCGGGTGCAGGGGCTGGTCGGCATCGCCCAGGAGATCACCGCCACCGACGACGAGCAGGAGGAGCTCAGGCGGGCGAGGAGCTACCTCACGCTCCTGGACAGCGCGGCCGCCAGCATCGGTACCACCCTCGACGCGGCCACCACCTGTCAGGAACTGGCGGAGTTCGTCGTGCCCCTGATGGCCGACATCGCCGTGGTCGAGGTGCTCGCCGACGACCCGGATCACCGCAGCACGGCGACGGCCGCCGGGATGCTGCGCCTGCGACGCGACGGGCTGGCTTCCGTCCCGGAACTCGCCGAGGGGATCCGGCGCTTCGAGGGGGTGGGGGAGGACGTCGTCTATCCCCCGGGTGCCGCCGTGGCCCGGTGCCAGGTGACCGGAGAACCGGTGATCGAGAACCTCGCCGACGACGAGTGGTTCGAGAAATCCGCACCGGGTCCGGAGCGGGTCGCCGCCTACCGGGCTCTCGGCCTGCACTCGGTCGTCGCGGTGCCGCTCGTCATCGGCGACCGGACGACGGGCGTGCTCAGCATGGTCCGGGCCGGGAACTCCCCTCCCTTCACCGAGGGGCTCGACGTGGTCGTCGCCAGGGCCCTCGCCGGCCGGGCGTCCGTCGACATGGACCACGCGCACCGGTACGAGAAGGAGCACCGTGTCGCCAGGGAGCTCCAGCGGTCCCTGCTCTCCGAGCCGCGGGGGCCCAACTCGGGCATCGAGATCGCCTCCCTCTACCTGCCCGCCGGCGCGGGGGCGGTGGTGGGCGGTGACTGGTTCGACGCCATTCCGCTCACGGGCGGCCGTCACATGAAGGTGATGGGCGATGTGATGGGCCACGGCGTGGACGCCGCCGTCGCCATGAGCAACTACCGCTCGATGCTGCGCCTCATGGCCGTGGACGACCTCCCGCCCCACGAGGTCCTGGACCGTCTGGACAAGGCCGTCGAGCAGTCCGGCCTCGACCGGGCCGCGACCTGTGTCGTCGCCGTCGTCGACCGCCGGGAGGGCGTCTGCGAGATGGCCAGCGCCGGGCATCCACCACCGGTCCTCATCGATCCGGGTGCCTGCGGGAGGATCGCCGACATCCCCGTGGGACCACCGCTCGGCACGGGCATGGGCGGCTACCGGACGACGGTGCTGCCGTGCAGCCCCGGCACCGTGCTCTTCATGTACACGGACGGACTGGTGGAGCGGCGGGGCGAGGACATCGACGTCTCGATCGGCCGGCTGACGAGTCTCCGGGCCCCGGCGGCCGGGCATCTGGAGGATCTCCTGGACGAGGTCGTGGAACGATTCGCCGCCACGGCCGAGGACGACATCGCCGTACTCGTCTCACGGAGCAAGGGCTACTGAACAGCACTGCGGTGCGGGGTCGTTGTCAGAGGCGGGTGCCAGGATCGGGCCCATGGAACCCTTGCTCCTCACCGACATCGAAACCGCCGTCCGCAGCAGTTGGGGCGCGGACACCACCACCCCCGAGTACCGGGACCGGTGGAAGCCGGACAACCCGGCCCGCGACCAGTGCGGGGTCACCGCCATGGTCCTCAACGACCTGCTGGGCGGTGAGCTGATCCGGGGAGAGGTCCTGGTCGACGGCGTGCGCGTCGATTACCACTGGTGGAACCGGCTGGGCATGGGCGTCGAGATCGACCTGACTCGGGAGCAGTTCGAGGCCCACGAGACCGTGAGCGGCGGCGTCGTCATCGAGCGCCCGCAGGAGATCGTGCGGCTCCGCGAGGAGTACGAGCTGCTGCGGGCGCGGGTGCTGGAGAGGCTTGGCGCGCGGACGCGTCGGGAAGCGGCCTGAGCGGACCCGTCCGCGTCATGTCCGCGTCACCGGGCGGGTTGCCGGGTGTGTCCACGCAGCCGACGCAGCACGATCAGCGCCGAGGTGATCAGGGGCAGCAGTCCGGCCACGGCGTTGGCCATCTCCAGGTTGTCCTGGTCGCCCCGCGTCTTCCGCATCCGGTTGACGGAGCGGATCACGGCGATCGCGCTGCTGCCGAGGCTCAGGAGCAGACCGACCTTGGAGTTCGAGGCTTTCCTCGCCATGTGGTGCCTCCCGGTGACAGAGCCGCCCCCGCGTCCACGTAACCGGCTCCCGGGCAGGTCCGCAATCGGGGGCGTCCCGCGCGGGCGGCGCCCGGGACCGTCCGGCGCCTCGGACGAGCCCGGACCGTCCGGCACTCAGACGAAGAGGAAGCCGGCGGCCGTGCACGCGCCCACCGCCGCGCCCGCGACCGTCTGGGCCACCGAGTGGTAGCGCAGCGCCACCCGGGACCAGCACACGGCGACGGTGAGGACGCCCGCGCAGAGCCACCAGGCGGAGTGGGCGACGCCGAGCAGCGCGACCACGGCTGCGGCGACCGCGGAGTCCACCGAGATCTTCCAGGCCGTGTTGACCGCCAGGAGCACCGTCGTCATGCCCCACAGCGAGAGCATCGCGATCAGGATTCCGAGGGGCGCGTGGCCCAGGACCATGATCAGAGACCCTGCGCCGAGCGAACCCAGGATCACCAGGAAGATCGGCGCCCGCTGCGTCCGGTCCACGACGTGCCTGTCGCCCCAGGTCCCGCGCCCGCGCTCCCACTCGATGTACCCGGCGGGGACGAGACCGGCGCAGAGAGCACCGAGGAAGCCCCAGGGGAGGCCGGTCCAGTCACCGGCGGAGGCCAGCCCGATGGCGAGCATGCCGACGATCAGCGTGTTGCGGGGCTGGAGGACATCGGTGACCGTACGTGCCACGGCCGTGGTCCTGTGCGCGGTCCCGTCCGTGGTGTTCATGCGGTGCGTGCTCCGGTGACGTGGGCGGCCCCGGTGTACCGGGGCCGGACGTGGAGTAGCCCTTCACGACGGGGGATGCGTGAAGGGCTACGTGAGCAGTATGACCGTTCGCCGGTCCAGCGACAACTGACCGGTCGGTCAGTGGTGTTGGGGGTGTCGCGCGGACGCGTGGGGTGGCGGGCGGCCCCCTGCCCGCGCCGTCCCGCGCGCCGTCGGCGCGCCGGGACGCCCAAAGCTGTCCCGGCGGCGATAGACATGACCTACCCCTGCGCCTAGGGTTTCTTGTGCAGCCAGGTCATATCAGTGGCCCGGTGCGCAGCAGAGAAGGTGCAGATGCCCCCGGAGCCCCCGTCGCACGCGACGGACCGTCTCGACGACGACGACTACCCCGCGTACACGATGGGGCGGGCCGCCGAGATGATCGGTGCGACGCCCGGCTTCCTCAGGGCGATCGGTGAGGCCCGCCTGATCACGCCCCTGCGGTCGGAGGGCGGCCACCGGCGGTACTCGCGCTACCAGCTGCGCATCGCCGCCCGCGCCCGCGAACTGGTGGACGGCGGCACACCGATCGAGGCGGCCTGCCGCATCGTGATCCTGGAGGACCAGCTCGAGGAGGCCCAGCGCCTCAACGAGGAGCTCCGCCGGTCCGCGCCCGGCCGGAGCGGCACCGATTCCTGAGCGGCACGCGGGTGCATATCTGTTTCCGTGGGCACAGAAATACGCGCAATGCGCGGTGAGGGTTTATGTCCCACGCTATGTCCCGTGTACCGTGGCGGCTGCGCAGTGATATGGCGTACTGCTCACTTGTGCCCGAATCATGCTACTGTTGATCTCAGTTGCAGTTGTGGTTCCCAAAACTTCAAGTGCTCTCACCGTTTTCACTCCGGTGGGTGCGCTTTTGTATTTCCGGTCTCTTCCGGACGGGGCAATCATTTGCGGCGACGTAGGGTTCGCACAGTGCGGGCCCACGGGCAACGCCCCGAAGGAGATATGACATGGCTACCGGCACCGTGAAGTGGTTCAACTCGGAAAAGGGCTTCGGCTTCATCGAGCAGGACGGCGGCGGCGCTGACGTCTTCGCCCACTACTCGAACATCGCGGCCCAGGGCTTCCGTGAGCTGCAGGAGGGCCAGAAGGTGAACTTCGACGTCACGCAGGGCCAGAAGGGCCCGCAGGCGGAGAACATCACCCCTGCCTGAGCACTCGGGTAAGTGACACAGCTGGGGCCCGCACCAAGGGGTGCGGGTCCCAGCTCGTTGTGTTTTCCCGGCTCCCCGCCGAGCCGTCCGTGGCGGCGGCGGTGGTGCACAGGTGTACGAAGTGCCGAATCCTGGTGGTCCACCCCGGGTGCACTTCGAATTCCATTTAATTTCACCGGCTCGTTCTTGCGATTCTCGGCGCCCGATGTGCGGCGCCCGGAAGGGAATCCCTCGACACGTGCCATTCGAGGGAAGGGTTCTGCATTGAACCGAGATCGCACAGCTCGTACGAACGACCGATTTTCGCGGACGCGCTCGGGAGGTTCCGCGGGAAGCCGCACGGCCGACGGATTCCGTTCGGCAGGGTCCGGCCGGCAGGGCGCCCCGGGTTCGCGGGGGCGCTCCGGCGGACCCGGCCGCCCGGGCGGCAACGGCCGCCGCACCTCCTCCGCCACGGCCGAGTTCGCCCTGCCGGTGACCGTGACTCCCGCCCTTCCGGCCGCCGAGTCCTTCGCGGACCTCGACATGCCCGCGCCGCTGCTCGCGGCGCTGGCCGCCGAGGGTCTCACCGTGCCCTTCCCGATCCAGGCCGCCACCCTGCCGAACTCGCTGGCCGGACGCGACGTCCTGGGCCGCGGGCGCACCGGTTCCGGCAAGACGCTCGCCTTCGGGCTGGCGCTGCTGGCCCGCATCGCGGGCCGGAGGGCGGACGCCCGTCGGCCGCTGGCCGTCGTCCTGGTCCCCACCCGGGAACTGGCCCAGCAGGTCACCGACGCGCTCACCCCGTACGCCCGGTCCCTGAGGCTCCGGACGACCACGGTCGTCGGCGGTATGTCCATCGGGCGCCAGGCGAGCGCGCTGCGCGGCGGCGCCGAGGTCGTGGTCGCCACGCCGGGCAGGCTCAAGGACCTCATCGAGCGAGGCGACTGCAAGCTCGACCGCGTCACCGTCACGGTCCTCGACGAGGCCGACCAGATGGCCGACATGGGCTTCATGCCCCAGGTCACCGAGCTGCTGGACCAGGTCGGCCCCGACGGCCAGCGGATGCTGTTCTCGGCCACCCTGGACCGGAACGTGGACCTGCTGGTCCGCCGTTACCTCAACGACCCGGTCGTCCACTCCGTGGACCCCGCGGCCGGCGCGGTGACGACGATGGAGCATCACGTGCTCTACGTCCAGGGCGCCGACAAGTACGCGACGACCACCGAGATCGCCGCCCGCGACGGCCGGGTGATCATGTTCCTGGACACCAAGCACGCGGTCGACAAACTCACCGCCCACCTGTTGCACAGCGGAGTACGGGCGGCCGCGCTGCACGGCGGCAAGTCGCAGCCGCAGCGCACCCGGACCCTGGACCGGTTCAAGACCGGCCAGGTCAACGTGCTGGTCGCCACGAACGTCGCGGCCCGGGGCATCCACGTCGACAACCTCGACCTCGTCGTCAACGTCGACCCGCCGACCGACCCCAAGGACTACCTGCACCGCGGTGGCCGTACCGCCCGTGCCGGGGAGTCCGGCAGCGTCGTGACGCTCGTGCTGCCCAACCAGCGCCGCGAGATGACCCGTCTGATGGCCGACGCCGGGATCACCCCGCAGGTCGCCCAGGTCCGCTCGGGCCAGGCCGAACTGAGCCGGATCACCGGGGCACGGACGCCGTCGGGCGTGCCGGTCACCGCGGGCGCTCAGGTCTCCGAGCCGGGCAAGGGCGGCGGCTCCGGTCCGCGTGGCCGACGGGGCGCCCGCCCCGGCCAGGGGCGTCGCTCCAACGCCAACACCCCGACGTCCGAGGCGCGCGCCGCCGCCGCCCAGCGGCGCGCCAACAAGGCCGCGTAGCCCCTCCCACCCACGCACTACCGCGCACCCCGGGGCCCTCCGCCCCGGGGTGCCGCATGTGGGTGTCCGCCGAAGCGGCGACGTGCGGACCGGTGTCGCGGGACCCGGCTCGTGTCCGCGCGCGTCCTCGGCCCACGGCCGGGAAGATCACGCCGACGGTGCCGCACGGACGGTTCGGGCGAGGAGACGGGACGACATGAAGAGCAAGCTGGCAGCCATCGGGGCGGCCGTACTGGCCTCCGTGGTCCCCGCAGCGGGCGCGCAGGCCGACGAGACGCACACCGGATCGCACAACGGGCCGCAGGTTGCACTGATCGCCACGGGACAGGTCGACGACCCCCTGGAGGACGTCCTGGAGCACGTCACGGTCCTCGGTACGACGCTCGTCGCGGACTGAGGGCCGGGCGGAGCCGGAAGGGTGGGTCGCCCTGTCGTCCTGGTGCGGCCCCGGGCTTCCCCCGGCCCCCTTCCCCTCGCCGGCGCCGCTCAGGGCCCTCACGGCTGCCCCCGGAGCCCTTGAGTCCGTGTCTCCCGCCCTCGGCCTGCCCGGGTGGCGCACCCGACCGCGGCGCGGCGGCACACATCGATCCACCGGCCGACAGGACACCCCGGCTCGCGGTCACGGACATGCGAGCCGTCGTCGGGATTCTCCGCCTGGAGACATCCGAAACAGGATGTGCGGTTTGTTATGTTTCAGGACGTAATGCGGCTGCGCCGGCCGTGCTGGACGGGCCGACGCGGCCGGCGGTGGCGCGGTCGTCGGCGTGGGCATGCCGGAGGGCTCCTGCCAGACTGCGGCCATGAGCGATCTACTTCACGACAGAGTCGTCCTGATCACCGGGGCGAGCAGTGGTATCGGCGCGGCGGCGGCCCGGGTGTTCTCCGGCGAGGGTGCGACGGTGGTCCTGGCCGCCCGCAGGGAGGAGCGACTCGCCTCTCTGGTGGATGAGTTGAAGGACAAGGGGGCACAAGCCGCCTATGTCGTCTGTGATGTCACCGTCCCGGAGGACGCCGCTCGTGCGGTCGGCTTCGCGGTCGACACCTACGGCCGACTGGACTCGGCGTTCAACAACGCGGGTCTCGGAGGTGACAGAACTCCGCTGCACCTCATGGGCGATGACGTGTACGACGCGGTGATGGACGTCAATGTGAGGGGGGTCTGGAACTGCCTCCGCCACGAGATCGCCGCCATGCTGGAGAACCCCGGGAGGTGCTCCATCGTGAACAACAGCAGCGTGGGAGGTGTGGTTGCCATACCCGCTGCCGCTCCCTACATCGCGGCCAAGCACGCGGTGGTCGGACTGACCCGCGCCGCTGCGGACGAGTACGCCCAACAGGGCATACGCGTCAACGCCGTTGCGCCGGGGACGACACGGAGCGAGATCACCGCGGACTGGTTCGGCCGCAATCCGGGGCTGGAGGACATGGTCAACAGCATGACCCCGCAGGGGCGTACGGCCGAACCGGAGGAAATAGCTCAGGCGGCTGCCTGGTTGCTCAGTGACCGCAGCCCGTTCCTCACCGGCACCGTTCTCCCGGTGGACGGCGGTTTCCTCAACCAGTGAGGCCGCTGTCCGGTCCGACCGGCCCGGAACGGCCGGACAGCCGGCTGTGAAAAACCGTTTCTCCGTCCTGGGTCGCGGTGACCAGGACGGAGACCTCGCCCGGGTCGGCGGCGGAGGTCACCTCCGCCTCGATCCAGCAGGGCCGGTCGAACTCGGTGTAACGCTCGAAAGAACTGCTGAAGTTGGTAACTTCGAGGGTCGCGGGATGCAGGGCGGCCTGTGCCGCCTGCTGTGCCGCCTCCATCAGGACCAGTCCGGGGACGTGATCGACCGGGTGGTCGAAGAGCACGGCGTCCGCCACGTTGTTGCGCAACTGCCAGCGCATCGGCCGGTCCCCGGGCGAGAGGACCACCTCGGCCGCGGTCGGGCGCCGTACGACGCACGGGTCGGAAGGGGCTGGGAGCTCCCAGGTGTTCCAGCCGGCGCCGGGAGTCGCACCGCGGAACCGGCTGTAGACCCGGGGGGAGATCCAGCCGAACTCCGATGCGGCACGGGCAACCAAGGTGGTTCCCTGGAGGAACCGAACGTCCACGCCGAGGGAACTCACCGACCTGCCGGGCTTCTTGGGTGTCGAGGCGGACACCTCGATCGTGAGTTCAGCCGGCGCGTCCGGGGGTACCTCGAATCCCGGGAGGACGGTGAAGTCGAAGTTGTGGAGCAGGGTTTGGTTGACCAGCGGTACGCCGTACGCCGCGTGCGCGATCAGCAGGCCGCTCTGGCGGACCGTCTGGGTGAGCATCCGGGGGTCGTACGGGAGCCCGGCGGCCGGGGGCGGCCAGCTCGCGGTGAGCGAGAACTCGCCATCCGCGACAGGCCGCCATGCGGTGAGGAGGACCGTGTCGGAACGCCGCAGGTGGACGTCCTCGCCGCGGACGCCGTTCCAGCCCGCAGCGGTGTCCTGCGGTCGGCTCGGAACGGTGGGTATGTCGGGCAATGGCACTCCCGGGCATGGCGCAAAATGGTCATTACGGCGCTGATAGAATACCGGTCCACCGGTACTTTTTGAAGAAGCGTCAGGCACGTTCAAGAGGAGCGCGAGTTGGCACGACAGCAACGGGCGATCCGCACGCGCAGAATCTTCCTGGAAGCAGCCGCAGAGGTCTTCGACGAGCACGGGTACGACGCGGCCACGATCGCGGCCATCCTGGACCGGGCCGGCCTGACGAGGGGCGCGCTCTACTTCCACTTCACGTCGAAGGAAGAGCTGGCCCGGGGTGTCCTGCAGGAGGCGGTGACCTCGGACGGGGTCACCCCGCAGACCTTCAAGCTGCAGGAATGGGTCGACATGGCGCTCCTGCTGGCCTACCGGCTGCCCAGGGAACCCCTGCTCAGCGCCTCGATCCGGCTCTCCGTCGACCCCCGGGCGCGGGGGCTGTTCGGTACCCGCTGGCCGGACTGGATAGCTCTGTGCGCGGAGATCCTCACGGAGGCCAAGGACCGCGGTGAGCTCCTCCCGCACGTAGACCCGGAGACCACGTCCCGGCTCTTCGTCGGTGCCTGGACAGGGGTCCAGCTGGTGACGGAGTCGATGGCCGAGCCGCCGGACCTGGTGGGAGAGATCTCCGCCTTGTTCGAGCTGATCCTCCCCAACAACGCGGTCCCTGGTGTGCTGGCCCGCCTCGACACCTCTCCGCACCGCGCGGCCCGCCTCATCGAGCAGCAGCAGGCGGTCGCGGTCTCCTGACCCCCGGGCCCCGAGCGTCGCGGTCTCCTGACCTCCGGGCCGCGTCGAGGACTGCCTCCACCTGTCACCCGATCGGGTGCGGTCACCTGCGAAATGGCTGGTCAGCACGCATGGTGGCCCTATGTGGCTTCGCCGAACAATCGTGTGCGCGATGGTCGTGCCGCTGGCGTTCCTGGTCATCCGGGACGCGCCGGTGCGGCTCGGCACGCCCGAGCGTGCCGCCGCGAAGCCGGTGGAGACTCCGGCGGCCCCGAAGCCGATGATCATCACCAGGGCGCAGTGGCACGCCGACGAGAGCCTGGTGAAGGAGCACGCGGTCTACACGGGGTCGGTCAAGGCGGTCTTCGTCCACCACACCGGGCACCCCAACGGATACGACTGCGCCGACGCCCCCGTGATGCTGCGGCAGATGGAGGAGACGCACATCGAAGGGAAGGGCTGGGACGACATCGGCTACAACTTCGTCGTCGACCGCTGCGGGAACATCTACGAGGGCAGGGCGGGCGGTGTCGGACGCTCGGTCCGCGGAGCCCACACGACGGGGTTCAACGCGCACAGCGTGGGCATCGCGGCCCTCGGCACCTTCGACCCCGGCGTGCCGGTGCCGAAGGCGATGATCGAGGGCATCGCGAAGGTGGGCGCATGGAAGCTCGACCGGTCCGTCGATCCGAAGGGCTTCGTACGGATGGTCTCGACGAACGACGACAGCCTGTACCACCGGGGCGAAGTGGTCTATCTGCACACGGTGGCAGGGCACCGCGACACCTTTCAGACCTACTGCCCGGGTGAGGCGCTGTACGCCCAACTGCCTTCCATCCGCCAGGAGATGGCCAACCTTCGTGCCAAGCACGCCAGTTCCTGACGCGACTACCCCGCGACGTACTGGGTGAGGACCGCCTGCACCTCGTAGATGTCGACGCCCTTGGTGAACGTCTTCTGGATCGGGGTGGCGGATCCGGAGACCCAGATCTTCAGTTCGGCGTCCAGGTCGAAGGTGCCCGCGGTCTCCACCGCGAAGTGCGTGATGCTGCGGTACGGGACGGAGTGGTACTCCACCTTCTTGCCGGTGATCCCCTGCTTGTCGATGAGGACGAGCCTGCGGTCGGTGAACAGGATCGTGTCGCGTATCAGCTGGTAGGCGGCGTGCACCTGCTCTCCCCGCCCGAGAAGCCGTGCGTAGTCACGCTGTGCGCCTGCCGGATCGATGGTGTGCGCGTTGCCGAACAGTGCCATTGAGGACCCTCCACCCGAGTGAATGTGCGGACCTTGAACGCGTCAAAGCCAGATAAAAAGAATATCGGCGGCTTATCTGTTCGTGCCCTTGCACACCTTCTGGAGCACAGCGGAGGAAATACCGTCATGCCGGCATCACCCCTCGCCAAGCGGCCCGTCGAATCGGTGCTCGCCCTTCTGCTCGTCCTCCTGAGCGTGCTGGGCCTCTCCGGCCGCAGCGCCGCCGCCACCCCGGCGCAGGCTCCCGCCCAGGCTCCGGCCCAGGCGGCCACCGCTCCCGCCGCCGTCGCTCCCGCGGTCACCACGGTGACGGGTGTGCAGCACGGTACGGACTGGGACCGCATCGCCCAGTGCGAGAGCAGCGGCCGCTGGAACACCAACACTGGCAACGGCTACCACGGCGGACTGCAGTTCTCCCCCTCCACCTGGCGGGCCTACGGCGGCGCGAAGTACGCGCCTCGCGCGGACCTCGCCACCCGGTCCGAGCAGATCGCGGTCGGTGAACGCGTGGCCCGCGGGCAGGGGATGGGCGCCTGGCCCACCTGCGGCCGGCTCGGAGCGAGCGGCTCCTCCAGTTCCTCTTCCTCTTCGTCTTCGTCCTCCTCGTCCAGTGGCTCCGACCGGAGTGACACCACGCAGTCGACTCCGCAGCGACAGTCGACCGGCAGTTCGAACGGCGGGTCCCAGAGCTACTCGTCCGGTGGTTCGTCCTCCGGCAACTCGTACTCAGGCGGATCCTCCGGCAGCTCCCACGAGAGCGCGAAGAGCAGCTCGGCCGGCAGCGACAACGGTGCGACTCGGTACTCCGCGGATCTGGCCGAAGAGGAGAGCTACGTCGTCGAGTCCGGAGACGTCCTCTCGGTGATCGCCGAGCGCGCTGACGTGGACGGCGGCTGGCCCGCGCTGTACGAGATGAACCGCGAGGTCCTCGACCAGGGGCCGCACCTCATCTTCCCCGGCCAGCGACTGCGCCTGAATGCCTGAACCAAGCAGGACCGATGAACCAAGCAGGACCGATGGACCAAGCAGGACCGATGGGCCAAGCAGGACCGGTGGACCAGCAGGACCCATGAACCAGCAGCACTGCGAATGAGCGGAACCCATGAACCAGCGGGATCGATGACCGAGCAGGGCTCGTGAGTCGGCAGGACAGCCGGACAGGCTGAAACCTTGAGCCAGCGGAATCTCTGATCCCGAGGCACCACCGTGACGCGAAGACCGGTGGAGTCACGACGAGAAGGCGATGGGCCTTCCCCCGTTCGAGCGGCCAGCAGTGTCGAGCCAGGACTACGGACGAGACGTGGGTGGTGAAGTGCGCACGGTGCCTGAGCGGTTCGAGCGAGAGACGTGGTTCGAGCCGGACACGCAGGAGACGTGGTTCGAGCAGGAGAAGCGGTGGTTCGAGCGGACCGTCGCGCGGTCATCCGCGAGGAGCCCGGTTGCCGGAGAAGTCCGGAAAGGTCCCATGGCCGACTGCCTCACCAGCACTCACGGCCGCAACGGCCACCAGGGCGCGCTACATGCTCCCGACCACGGCTCACCGGCGGGTGGAGTGTGCGCCTCGTCCGGCGGAGACGTTCTGATCAGGCTCGGTGTACCGATGGCACGCCGGGTTGTGGCAATCGCCGGGTCCCCAGTGCGGGACGAAGATGCCCAGAGTCTTGTGCCGCGCGAGGACGGTCGCGACGGGCTTCTTGCAGGCCGGGCACGCGTACTCAGCCTGCCGACCGGTCTGACGCTCGGTTCTGGCCATGACTTCACGGTAGTCCCGAATGGGGCAGAGAGAAAGTTTTACGACATTTTGCCTTGGGGTCTCGTGAGCGACGAGCGGGCCGCGGTACGAGAGGCGGGACCAGCCGGTTCCTGGTGCCATGGAGCGGGGGACGCCTCGACGAAGGGACCACCCGGTCATGGCACGCGCACCGTCACCGGCAGCAGTCCTGCTCTCCGTGCACGCCGTCGTCTTCGACATGGACGGTGTGATCACCGACTCCGCCCCGGCACACGCCGCGGCCTGGAAGGTGGCCTTCGACGCCTGCCTCGCCGGCCACGAGGGGCAGCCGCCCTTCGACGAGGCGGAGGACTACAGACGGCATGTCGACGGAAGATCGCGCAAGGACGGCGCTGCCTCCTTCCTGAAGGCCAGAGGTGTCGACCTCCCCGAGGGCAGTCCCGAGGACCCTCCCGGCACCGGGACCGTGTGGGCGGTCGCCGCGCGCAAGGACGAGGCGTTCACCCGCCGGATGCGTACCAACCCGATCGCGGTCTGGCCAGGGACCGTCCGTCTGCTGCGCGTGCTGCACGACGCTCGGGTGCCCTTCGCCGCTGCCTCCGCGTCCCGGCACGCGACGGAGCTCCTGGCAGGGGCCGGACTCCTGGAGATGTTCGAGGCGGTGGTGGACGGAAACGAGGCCCGGCGCCTGGAGCTGCCCGGCAAACCGGACCCGGCCCTGTTCCTGGAGGCGTCACGGCGGCTCGGGATCCCGCCGGGGGAGAGCGCCGTCGTCGAGGACGCGCTGGCCGGTGTGGAGGCGGGAAGGCGGGGCGGCTTCGGTCTCGTCGTCGGTGTGGACCGGACCGACAGTCCCGAAGGTGCCGGGGACCTGCGGCGTCACGGCGCGGACGTGGTGGTCTCCGATCCCGGTGAACTGCTGATCAACGGGGAGGACTGATGGCCCGAGGCTGGACCTGGAGCTACGAGGGGTACGACCCGGAGAAGGAGCGTCTGCGGGAGGCGCTGTGCACCCTGGGCAACGGCTACTTCGCGACCCGTGGGGCCGCGCCCGAGACCCCCGCCGGTGACGTCCACTACCCGGGCACCTACGTGGCGGGCTGCTACAACCGGCTGACCTCGTCCGTCGAGGGACGGCAGGTCGAGAACGAGGACGTGGTCAACCTCCCCAACTGGCTGCCGCTTCGCTACCGGATCCGCCCCGACGGGGGCATCCCGCCCGGACCGTGGCTGACACCCGACCACGAGTTCCTCACCGACCACCGGCAGTCGCTCGACCTGCGCGGCGGGATTCTCACGCGCCGGTCCGTGTACGAGGACGAGGCCGGTCGCCGGCTGACGGTGGAGCAGGAACGCCTGGTGCACATGGGTGACCCCCATCTCGCCGCGCTGCACGCGGAGTTCACCGCAGAGGGCTGGTCGGGGGAGCTGGAGGTGGAGGCGGGGATCGACGGCGACATCCGCAACACCGGAGTCGCCCGTTACCGGGCCCTGGCCGACCGGCACCTCACCGGCTGGGAGACCGGCACGGAGGCCGGCTCCCTGGTGTGGCTGCGCTGCCGGACGGTGGAGTCGGACATCGGAATCGCCCTGGCCGCCCGCACGGTGGCCTCCTGCGGGCCTGAGCGCAACGGTGACCACCGCGCCGAACCGGAGCAGCAGCCCCGCGCCGTCAACCAGCGGCTGCTGCTTCCCCTGTCACCCGACGCCGGGGCCGTCGTCGACAAGACGGTCGGCCTGTTCACCTCTCGTGACCCGGCGATCGGCAGCCCGCTGCGGGCCGCCGTGTCGGCGGTGAGCGACGCTCCGCCCTACTCCCGGCTGCGGTCCTCCCACCGCAGGGCGTGGCGTGACCTGTGGCAGCAGGTGAAGCTGGAGGTACCGGGGGAGCCGGGGCGCATCCTGAGGCTGCACCTCTTCCATGTGCTGCAGACCCTCTCGCCGCACACGGCCGAACTCGACGTCGGCGTACCGGCCAGGGGGCTGCACGGGGAGGCCTACCGGGGTCACGTCTTCTGGGACGAGCTGTTCGTGCTGCCCTTCCTGAACATGCATCTCCCCGAGGTGTCCCGGGGGTTGCTGGACTACCGGCATCGGCGCCTGCCCGCCGCGTGCGCGGCGGCCGAGGCCACCGGGCGGCGCGGTGCGATGTACCCGTGGCAGAGCGCGGACGAGGGGCGCGAGGAGACCCAGGAGGTGCACCTCAACCCGAGGTCGGGGCGCTGGCTGCCGGACCGCTCGCGGCTGCAGCACCATGTCGGGTCGGCCGTCGCCTACAACGTGTGGCAGTACTGCCAGGCCACCGGTGACACGGAGTACCTGTACTCCAAGGGCGCCGAGATGATCCTGCAGATCGCGCGCTTCTGGGCGGACAGCGCCACGTGGGACGACTCGGTCGGGCGGTACCGCATCCGGGGGGTCGTCGGGCCCGACGAGTACCACGATGCCTATCCCGACTCCGAGGTGTCCGGACTCGACGACAACACCTACACGAACGTGACGGCCGCCTGGGTGCTGGCGAGGGCCGGCGAGCTCTGCGGCCTCCTGCCGCCGAGCCGGTGCCGGCAGTTGCTCGAGATGATCCGCATCGACCCGTCCGAGCTGGACCACTGGGAGGACGTGTCCCGGCGGCTCCATGTGCCGCGACACCAGGGCGTGCTGAGCCAGTTCGCCGGTTACGGGGAGCTCGCCGAGCTGGACTGGGCGGGTTACCGCAAACGGTACGGGGACATCCGGCGGCTCGACCGGATCCTGGAGGCGGAGGGCGACACGGTCAACCGCTACCAGGCGTCGAAGCAGGCCGACGTGCTGATGCTCGGCTATCTCTTCTCCCCCAAGGAACTTGCCGCACTGTTCGGGCGGTTGGGCCACGATCTCGACGACGACGCCTGGCGGGCGACCGTCGACTACTACGAGCGGCGCACGAGCCACGGCTCCACCCTCAGCTCGCTCGTCCACGCCTGGGTGCTCGCGAGGGTGCACCGCGAACAGGCCTGGAAATACTGCGAGGAGGCCCTGATCGGCGATGTCGTCGACATCCAGGGCGGTACGACGGAGGAGGGCATCCACCTGGGCGCCATGGCCGGCACGCTGGACTTCGTCCAGCGTGGGATGACGGGCCTGGAGACCCGGGACGACGCCCTGTGGCTCGCGCCGGCCACGCTTCCCCAGCTCTCGAAGTTCCGGATGCGCCTGCGCTTCAGGCGTCACTGGGACGTGGACCTGCGCCTGCGCGCGGAACGCCTCAGGATCGCCGTACCGGACTCGGAGCGGCCGGGAGTCCGGGTCCGCCTGGACGGCAGCGCGTACGTCGTCGAGCCGGGGACCTCGCGGTGGCTGGAGCTGCCGGACGACATCGACGGCGGACCCTGAGAGCCGGAACACCGGGGCCGTCGGGCCGGCGCCTTCCGGTCACGAGGGCCGGAGCACCAGGGCCGGGTGCACCTCGGGCCGGGTCACGCGGGCCGGGAGGAGACCAGTACGCCGATCTTGTCGATGCGGTGCTCCGGGTTGTCGTGGGCGTCACGCCAGTGGTTCCCGGCCGCGTCGTCCTCGGGGGTCGCGCAGGTGGAGATCGTGATCATCGCCCGGGTCGGTTTCTGACCCGGCTCGCCCGGCACCTCGGCGCGCTGCTCGGTGAGCGAGCGTTCGGAGCGGAAGGACGTCTGCCGGGTCTCCGTGATCCGGTACTCGTAGACGGTGCCGTCCTCCTCGACGAGGACGGATCCGCCCTCGTCGAGCGACGGCAGGTCGTACAGGGGTCCCCCGTAGGTGATCCGGTGGGCGGTCACCAGGTAGTTCCCGACCTCGCCGGGCCCGACGCCGCCGTCCTCGCCGTACGGGCTGGCGGCCACCCCACGGTTCTGGATACGGGTGCCCGGGGTGTCGTCGGTCGTCCCTTCGTAAGGAACGACCGGCAGGTCCGTCACCCCGATCGACGGGATGGTGAGGTCCGCGGTGGCGGTACGCGGGTCGGTCCGGTCGGAGGGGGCGGCGTACGGCCCGGTGGTGGCGACGGCGGTGGGCGACGGAGGGCCGTCGGCCGCGACGGCAGGTGGGGCCAGGGCCGTCAGCAGGACCACGGCCGTGCCCGCGAGGGCCCGGGAGATGACTCGGAATGCGGGGGAGGAATCCATGGCGGTGTCCGGATCGACTGCCGGTGGTGCCGGGTGCGGGCCCGGAAACGGCCCGCACCCCTCCAGTAGAACACCGCTCACACGGTCGCGCCGGGCGCGCCGAACAGCTCCCGTACCTCCTCCACGCCCAGCTCCGTCAGCTCCTCCCCCACGAGCACCCAGCGGATGATGCCGGCCGACTCCAGGAACGCGAGGTCGTGGCCCGCGATCACCAGCGCCCCTTCGTAGGAGTCGAGTGCCGTCGTGAGCTGCCGCACGCTCGCCATGTCCAGGTTGTTGGTGGGCTCGTCGAGCAGCAGCAGCTGGGGTGCCGGGGCGGCCAGCATCGTCGCCGCGAGTGCGGCGCGGAAGCGTTCGCCGCCGGAGAGGGTGCCCGCCGGCTGCTCGGCACGGGCTCCCTTGAAGAGGAACCGGGCGAGCTGCGAACGGATCTCGTTGTCCGTGATGCCGGGCGCCAGGCGTGACACGTTCTCCGCGACGCTCAGCCCGTCGTCGAGCACGTCCAGGCGCTGCGGCAGGAAGCGTAGGGGCACGAAGGCCCTGGCCTCGCCGGACTCCGGCGCGAGCTCTCCGGTGAGGGTGCGCAGCAGCGTCGTCTTGCCCGCGCCGTTGCGCCCGACGAGCGCGATGCGCTCGGGCCCCTGGACGTGGAGCTCACCTTCGCGCAGGGTGCCGAAGCGAGGGCGCAGTCCTTTCACGCTCAGGACCGTACGGCCGGCCGGGACCGCGGTGCGGGGGAGCCGGACCCGGATCTCGGCATCGTCGCGTACCGCCTCCGACGCCGAGTCGAGCCGGTCCCGCGCCTCCTGGAGGCGGTCCTCGTGCAGCCCGCGCAGCTTGCCCGCGGACTCCTGGGACGACCGCTTGTGCGCGCCCGCGACGATGCGCGGCGCCCGTCGCTCGGCGTCCATCTTCTTGTTGTGCCGCTGGCGGCGGGCCACCTTGGTCTGCGCCTCCTCCAGCTCGCGCTTCTGGCGGCGTACGTCGGACTCGGCGGCCCGCACCATGCGCGCCGCCGCCTCCTGCTGGGTGGCGACCGCCTCCTCGTACGCCGACCAGCCGCCGCCGTACCAGCTGATCTCGCCGGCCCGCAGCTCGGCGATCCGGTCGACGCGTTCCAGCAGGTCACGGTCGTGACTGACCACGACGAGCACACCGGAGCGCCAGGACTCGACGGCGTCGTACAGCCTGCGCCGCGCGAACACGTCGAGGTTGTTGGTCGGCTCGTCCAGCAGCAGGACGTCGGGGCGTTCCAGGAGCAGCGCGGCGAGCCGCAGCAGGACCGTCTCGCCGCCGGACAGCTCCCCGACGGTCCGGTCGAGCCCGATCTCGCCCAGTCCGAGCGATCCCAGGGTGGCGAGGGCCCGCTCCTCGACGTCCCAGTCGTCGCCGACCGTCTCGAAGTGGGCGTCGGCGACGTCTCCGGCCTCGATCGCGCGCAGCGCCGCACGCCGCGCGGTGATGCCGAGGGCGTCCTCGACGCTCAGCCCGGTGTCGAGGGTGAGGTTCTGCGGGAGGTAGGCCAGGTGGCCGCCGACGGTGACGGAGCCGGCCGAGGGCTTCAGCCGGCCGGCCAGCAGGCGGAGCAGGGTGGACTTCCCGGAGCCGTTGGCGCCGACGAGCCCGGTGCGGCCCCGGCCCACGCCGAGGGAGAGCCCGTCGAAGACCGCCGTACCGTCCGGCAGGCGGAAGGACAGGGCGGAACAGGTGAGGGAGGCGGAGGGCGCGGTGGGGTGGGACATGTGATCCTCGCAGTCGCAAGCATGGGAACAGGGGCTTCGTGTGCGAGCACCACGCGGCGACCGGCCGGAGGAGGGATGGGTGCGAGGCCTGTGGACAGACGGGGGACGGCTCATGCACCGAGGTCGCATCCACGCGGAGTCACGGGCGGCGGCGGAGCCGACGCGGGCGTGACGGGCTACGGCAGCGGGGCCGTACCGCGCGATGATCGCGGACCTCAGATGCGCAACGTCCACCTCTATCGGAGACAACAGGACCTGAAAACTGTACACCGAGGACGGGCCCGGAGCGCGGGATCACTGGTCCGTGGGCAGCCGGGCCGCAGAGGAGATCCGAGCGGACCTGGAGGTGACCACCGCCGCGATCCGTCGCGTCGCGCCGGGTGCGGACATCCCCTACTTGTCTTCCTGGTGGGGGAGTTGAGGGAAGTGCCCGGCAGTCGCCGTGGAGCTGGGCATGCGGCCACCGGGCTGGCGGCTGGGCACCGGCGACTGGGAGACGCCAGGTACGGATGTGGGGGCCGTGGCGTGAGCGGCTGGAAAAAATCGATCAGGTGAAACGGAAACGGGGTGCCGGCGCACCGAAGGGGTGACCGAGTCATCTACGAGCGAGGAGTTCGTATGCGTTCGCGATTGTCCCCCGTCACCGCCGGTGCCGCCGCCGGTCTCGCCCTCGTCCTCACCTTGTCGGCCGCACAGACCGCCGCAGCGGCCGGGCAGACCTGGCGGGACGTCAGCCCCACGACCGGGGCGGGCAGCATCCTGAGGGACGTCGAGTCGTCCGGTACCACCGCTTGGGCGGTGGGCGGAGTCCTGGGCACCGGCAAGAGCCCCGAAACTCTCCTGGCCGTGCGCTGGACCGGCCGGGGCTGGGAGCGGTCCGTCCTCCCCGCCGAGCACGGACGACTTCTGGACGTGTCCGGCGGAGCGCACGGGCAGCCGTGGGCAGCCGGGGCCGAGACCCTGACCACGGCCGAGGGACAGTCCTCCCACGCCCTGCTCGTGAGCAGGCAGCACGGCTCATGGCGCAGGGCGGCCCTCCCGCTCCCCGCCACGGCGACGGACAGCGGGCTGGACGCGCTGGACACCACGGCCGACGGCCAGGTCTGGGCGTACGGCTGGTACGCGACGGAGGAAGGCGGTGGGAACATCCTGTTCCACAGGGACACGGCGGGCACCTGGACCACCCTGCCCGCCGACACCGGCCTGAACTGGGTCGACAGCATCGAGGCGGGCGAGGACGGCACGCTGACCGCCACCGGTGACGGGATCTCCCGCTTCGACGGCCGATCGTGGGCCAGGCAGGCACTCCCCGACGACAACACCGTGCTCGCCGGGATCGAGATCCGGTCCGCCCACGACATCTGGGCGGTCGGGTTCCACCCGGACGAGGAGCTGTGGAGACGCCCGGCGATCATGCGCTTCGACGGGAAGTCGTGGCGCGAGATCCCCGCACCGCAGGAGACCGGGCAGCTGTACGACATCGCCTTCGACGGCTCCGGCCGCCCGGTGATCGTTGGGGAGACCGCGGACACCGCCGTCGACGAGGACGGCGACTACGTGCTGACCCGTGACCGGAGCGGTGCCTTCACCCGGACGGAATCCCCCTCAGGCGCCGGCTACCTCTACGGTGCCTCGACCGATCGCTCCGGCAGGGTCTGGTCGGTCGGCGGCGCCGCCGGGGCCGTCGGCGGGGTCTCCCCAGCCGCTTACGCGGGACTGCGCGGGTAGCCATACGTGTGACACCGGGGCAACTCAGCGGTGCTGTGCCCGTTCCGCGACGCGACCGCGTTGCCCGGCAGCCCCGCCGGTCGCGGATGCGGATGCGGACGGGCCCGGTGCCCGGGGCGGGCACCGGCCCTCCGTGCCCGTCCCGGACCCTGAGGGCCCGCCGCTCAGCGCAGGGTCTTGAGCATCTCCGCGGAGAACGGCGTGATGTCCTCCGTGCGCCCGCGGAGGGTCTTCGCGGCCCACTCGGGGTCGGCGATCAGGGCCCGGCCGACGGCGACCATGTCGAACTCGTCGCGCTCGATACGCTCCAGGAGCTGCTCGATCCCGGTCACGGACGAACCGTTGCCCTGGAAGGCGCTGAAGAAGTCGCCGTCCAGGCCGACCGAGCCGACCGTGACGGCCGGCCTGCCGCTGATCTTCTTCACCCAGCCTGCGAGGTTCAGGTCGGAATCCTCGAACTCGGGGAGCCAGTAGCGCCGGGTCGAGGCGTGGAAGACGTCGACGCCGGCCTCGGCCAGCGGCGTGAGGATGCTCTCCAGCTCCTCGGGGGTCCGGGCGAGCTTCGCGTCGTAGGCGTCCATCTTCCACTGGGACATGCGGAAGAACAGCGGGAAGTCGTCCGAGACCGCTGCCCGGCAGGCCGCCACGATCTCGGCGGCGAACCGGGTGCGCGCGACGATGCTCCCGCCGTACGCGTCGGTCCGGCGGTTGCTGCCCTCCCAGAGGAACTGGTCGATCAAGTAGCCGTGTGCTCCGTGCAGTTCGGCGCCGTCGAAGCCGAGCCGCTCGGCGGCCGCCGCCGCGCCGGCGAACGCCCCGATGACGTCGTCGAGGTCCTTCCGCGTCATGGCACGCCCCTTGGGCTCGCCCGACAGCGACACACCGGACGGGCCGACCGGCTCGGCCTCCGCCACGGGCGGGGCACCCTCGGCGCGGGTGACACCCACGTGCCACAGCTGCGGGACGACCGTGCCGCCCTCGCGGTGGACGGCGTCCACGACGCCCGCCCAGCCCGCGAACGCGTCCTCGCCGTGGAAGCGCGGGATGCTGCCGCTGGTGCCCGCGGAGTCGTGGTCCACGTAGGTGCCCTCGGTGATGATCAGGCCGACACCTCCGGCGGCGCGGCGGGCGTAGTAGTCCGCCACGTCCTGGCCCGGGACACCGCCGGGCGAGAACTGACGGGTCATCGGCGCCATGGCGATGCGGTTGGGGGAGGTCAGTCCGCGGACCGAGAACGGACGCGAGAGGGCGTCGGCCGCACGGCGGGCATGCTCGTCTGTCACGGGGAGTCCTGTTCGTCGGGTGGGGGCAGGTCCACCCGTCCCCAACAACCGGAGGGCGCATCCGAATCCCCGCTGGTCCGTGATGTGGTCAAGGTCTCCCGGACGCCGTCCGGACCGGGGTGCGCGGGTGCCGTCGACCGTGACGGCCGGACTCCGCCGCCGACCGCCGTACGAGGACCGATACCAGCACCGCCAGATCCGCCGCGCCCGCCGGGTCGTCCGCGTAGCGCGTGGTCTGCAGCGGCCCGACCTCGCTCAGGAATACCCGCTCCCGGGCGAGGACGTAGGTGAGCGTGAGAAGGGCCGCGCGGCCGTTCCCGTCCTCGAAGGGGTGGAAGAAGGCCACGTCGAGGTAGGTCCGGGCGGCGCGCGCGACCAGTGGCACGTCGCGGGCGCCGCTCTCCCGCAGGCACGCCTCGAGGTCCGCACGGGTACGGGCTGTCAGGGCGTACCGCTCCCGCCCCCGCTTCGCGTAGGCGTCCCCGGTGCGGAACGGGGCTTCACGGGTACCGAGAACCCTGCGCTGCCAGCCGGACAGCAGGGCAAAGGTGAGTGGCACCCCGCGCTCGGCATCGGCGCGCACGGCCGCGTACCCGGCCAGCAGGCGCCGGGCGCGTACCGGATCGCGGTCGGTGGCCGGCCCCGCGCACCAGGCGACGAACCCGTCGGCCGCAGGAGTCACCGGACCCGTGACCGCTGGGGCGTCGAGGCCCGCCCAGTCGACCTCCTGCCGGACGCGGCACCAGTCGGCCAGGGAATCGGTGCCGGGGAGCGCCAGGGAATCGGTGCCGGGGAGCGCCTGGTAGCCAGTGCCGTGGACTTCCTCGGCACCGGTGCCGGAGAGTGCCTCAGCCCCGCTCACGCGGGCCCCGGTCGTGGCGCTCCTCGATGCCCTCGTACTCCCGGTGGTCGCGGTACGGCATCCGCCCGGTCAACCGGACCGCGAGGTCCTCGCCCACCGAGTCGATCAGCGTCCGCGAGGGCGCGACCCAGCTCTCGAAGCGTCCGCCTATCGCCTCCCGCACGGCGGCACCCGCGGTCGCGCGGTCCATACCGCACGAGGTGAGGAACCACTCCAGCGCCAGGTAGCAGCCCCCGTACCAGCCACTCTCCCCGCCGCTACTGTCGAGCACCCGTGTCACCAGTCGTACGGCGGCCCGCTCCAGGTGCCAACTGCGCTGCTCGGGCGTGGCGTCCGGCGCCGGGGCGAGCTGCGCGAACACCGCTTCGAGGCCTTCCAGCCAGGCCCGCCACTCCAGCAGGGCGGCGACCGCCCTGGTGGCGGTCTCCCGCGGCGCGCGTACCGAATGCGATCCGCAGCACCAGGAACCGACCGGGCCGCCGTCCTTGTCGCCCTCCCCGACGCTCCAGTTCCACTCGCGCGCCCAGGGGCCGTACCGGTCCACGAACAGATCCGTGATCCGTTCAACGCAGCGGTGCCGCTCCTCCCAGTGGTGGTCCGGCCACGACCAGGCGACACCTTCCGGGACGAGCGCCTCCACCCGCGTCACGAGCCGGGCCCCCTCCTCGTCGTCGAGACGGAAGGGATGAAGTCCGGGGGCCAGCGTCTCCCAGGTGAGCTCGTGGCGGCGGACGGCGGGCTGCTGTTCTGCGGACGTGGTGGCCTCCGTGATCGCGTGACAGGGGGAACAACCGCACCATTGTGGGGAGTTCCCCGCGAACGCGCATCCGATTTCACCGTTGGCGCCACAGGCGCCGAGCGCCCGCGCACGGCTTCCGGACCGCGCACGGGGCACCGGACGGCCGGCAGCGCGCTCCCGAGGGGGGTTTCAGCACGGGCGCACGCTGCCGGCCGGCACCCGCGTGTCCGGCGGGTGTTCCGTGGGGCCCGGGTGTCAGGCCTTCGGCATCAGGACGGTGTCGACGATGTAGACCGTGGCGTTGGCGGTCGGGACGTTGCCGCAGACGACCTTCGAGCTGTCGTTGACGGTGTAGTCCTCGCCGCTGCCCTTGGTGGTCAGCGTCGTCTTCTGCAGGGTGTCGTAGGTGCCGTTCTCGAGCTGCTTCGGCGTCAGCTTCTCGCCCACCACGTGGTACGTGAGGATGTTGGTGAGCATCTCCTTGTCGGCCAGCACCTTGTCGAGGTCGGCCTTCGGGATCTTGGCGAACGCGTCGTTGGTCGGCGCGAAGACGGTGAGGTTCTCGGCGCTGTTGAGGGTGTCCACCAGGCCGGCCTTCTTCACGGCCGTGACCAGGGTGGACAGGGCGGGGTTGTTGGACGCGGCGGTCGCCACCGGGTCCTTGGCCATGCCGTCGAACGAGCCCGCGCCCTCCTTCGGCACGGAGGCACAGCCCGGGCCGAAGGGGCCGTCGGCCATCGCCGGGCTGGACTCCGCCTGCGCGGGTGCCGAGCTCTTGCTCTTGTCCGTCGCGGAGGTGGCCTCGTCGTCCGACCCGCCGCAGGCGCTCAGGGCGAGCGGCAGGACGGTTGCGGCGGTGACGGCGACAGCGGTGCGGCGGAAGCTGAAGGCGTTCATGACTCTCCTGTGTACATGGATGGCTACTGAGGGTTACGTCCGAAGGTGTGACGGGATCGGGTACCGGGCGGGGCCCGGTCATCGCGTCAGGAGCGCCACCGGTGTGGAAGCCGCCTGGGCAGCGCCCGGTGCCGGGTACGCCGACGTCTCCCCGGTGCCGTCCCCCGTACGGGGCGGTCCTCCGGGTGCGTGCCGGTCTCGACGGCGGCCGGCGACAGCGGGCTCGGCACGGGGCCGGAGGCATCCGGTCCGGTGCGCGTCACTGTCTTCGTCCCGTTCGTCACATGGGCCATTCGGCGCACAGGGCCGAGCGGATTGGTCGTTTCCCGAAAGAGTTCACATCCGACGTGAGTTGACGTCGTGAATTGACGTGCGGATGCCGCTGCCCGGGACGTACGGACAGCGAAGGGCGGGCCGGCTCCCAGGGAGCCGGCCCGCCCGGGGCGCGGAGCGGAGTGGTGGACCCGCTACCTGCCCCCTCCCGAGACGCCGTACGCCCTGGTGATGGTCTGGGTCACCGAACTGCCGTCGCTCGCGGAGACCTTCGCGCGGAGCGTCGCGTGAGACGCGCCGGACGGGGCCAGGAGGTAGGTGTGCGCGGGTGCCCAGCGGGTCGCGGGGATGACGAGCGCCGGACGCCAGGTGGCACCGTCGTCCCAGCTGACCTCCAACCGGGTACGGCCGATCTCGGTGTCGGCCGCGCCGGGGGCGCGCTGCACCGCGAGGTCCACCCGGGTGAGGGCGCGGCGCGGTGCGTTGCCCGAGTCGTCGAGTCCGTGCGGGGTGAACCGTACGGCCATCAGCGGGAGCACCGTACCCGCGCCGGTGTCCGTACCGGAGTCGAAGCCCCACTCGGTCCGCACACGGGTGGACAGCGTGGCGTAGGACGGGGCGCGGGTGACGTCGGCGCTGAGCGTGTAGTGCCCGGTCCCGGCGGCGACCTTGGTGGTCCTGCCGGATCCGACGGCGTTCCAGGAGCTGACCGGCTGCCCGTCCCTGGCGAGCGTCATGGTGCCGGACGCGCTCCAGTCGGTGCCGCCTCGGCTGCCGTCACCGTCCACCAGCCAGGGGGTGGCGGTGAACGTCATGGAGTCCTCGACCCGGTAGAAGGGCGCGGCGGGCAGGGCCGGACCCATCACGGCGGCCCCGAAGTCCAGGGTGCGGCGGTCACGCGGACCGAAGGCCTGCGCCGAGGTCGCGATCGACTGCCGGCCCGCGATCGTGGTGCGGTCGAGCCACTCCCCGGGGGTGCGGTAGTCGTGCACGGTCGACGGGAAGGCGACCGACTGGTCGATGTTGAGGGGGAGCAGCACGTCGTCGTCCGGGGCGGCCGCGGTCGTACCGGCCGCGGGAGCACCCTGGGCGTGGAAGCGGACCCGGACGTCGGTCAGGTCACGGCGCTTCACGGAGAAGGAGGGATCGGCGGGGACGCCTCCGGTCCAGGTGTGCGCCACATGGTAGAAGAACGGGCTGGGGGAGGCCGTCGAAGCGCCCTCGGCGGCGAACACCGCGAACGTGCGGTACTTCGCGTCGGGCTCTTCGAGGCGCAGCGCGTACAGCGAAGTGCCCGCGGTGGCGCCGGTGGTCACCACGCTCAGGGTGTACGTGCCCGCTCCGGCCGGTACGGCGAACGCCGCCTGCACCGCGGTCGCGTGGGCCGCGGGGTCGTGCACGTCGACCCGTACCGGGGCGGCCTTCCTGGCGTCGAGCTCGACCGTGGTGTCGGCCGTGGGGGTGACGGACGCGGTGGCCATGGTGGTGGTGCGGTCGGTGCCGGTACCGGTGAAGATGGTCATGCCGACCCAGTACTGCGCTTCGGGGACGTCCACCGACCCGGTTCCGCCGACCAGCCGTACCGGATAGCGGTCGCCGGTCCAGCGGTTGACGAGGAGCGCGGTCCCCTCGGCGGGGGTGCCGTCCCGCCGGACCGCGTCGACCGTCATCTGGTGGGTGGGTACGGGGCTGTTGACGCCGAGGATGGTGCGGGTGACGGGCTTCCCGTCCCGGGAGGCGGTGAGGACCGCGGACCACGGGCCGTGCGGGAGCATCGAGGCCCGGGTGGTGACGGTCGCCGTGGCCGTGGAGTGCGCGGGCACGCTGACGCTGTCGCGGTCCACCGAGAACTGTCCGGCGTTGCCCGGCTGGGCAGTGGGCGACTGGGGGCGGCTGATGGACAGGGCGAGCGTCGTGGCGGAGTCGCCGTCATTCGTGAAGGTGACGGTGTGCTCGCTGTCCTTGCCCTCGCCGGCCGACCAGTCAGCCGTCGTCGTCAGGTTCGCCGGCGAGGCGAGGACGGTCGACTCGACGGCACGCCCGACGTCGACCCGGCCGGTGCCCTGCTGATAGGGAGCCCTGCCCTCGGTGGGTTCGGCGCCGCCCATGAGCGCGGCCTTGATCTGCTCACCGTTCCAGTCGGGGTGGGCCTGCGCCACGAGCGCGGCAGAACCTGCGACGTGCGGGGTCGCCATCGACGTACCGCTCTTGGCGACGTGGCCTCCGCCCATCTTCGCCGCGACGATGCTCATGCCGGGCGCGGTGATGTCGGGCTTCACCGCGTTGTCGGAGGGGCGGGGGCCCCTGCTGGAGAACGGAGCCAGCTCGTCCTCCACGTTCACCGCCCCGACGGCGAGCGCGGCGTCCGCGATGGCGGGCGAGCCCACAGTGGCCGTACCGAACTCGCCGTCGTTGCCCGCGGCTACGACGAACAGCGTCCCGGTGCGCGCCGACAGGTCGTTGATCGCGGCGATCGCGGGGTCCTCCTCGTCCGCGGGGCCGCCCAGGCTCATGTTGACGATCTTGGCGTGGACCGTGTTGACCGCCCAGTCGATCCCGGCGAGGACGGCCGAGGTGGGGCAGGAACCCGTGCTGTCGCAGACCTTGCCCACGGCGAGCGACGCGTCGGGCGCCACGCCCCGGTAGGTGCTGTCGACACCCGCGATCGTGGACGCGACGTGCGTGCCGTGGCCGTTGTCGTCCTCCGCGCTTCCGCCGCCGAGGAAGTCCTGCGACACCGTCACCCGGCCGGCCAGGTCGGGATGGTCGGAGTCCCACCCGGAGTCGAGTACGGCGACCGTGGTGCCCTTGCCGGTGTACCCGTCCTGCCAGGCCTGCGGGGCGTTGATCTGCGGCACGCTCTTGTCGAGCGAGATGTGCATCTTCGCGTCGAGCCACAGTTTCGCGGCACCGCCCGCGAGGGCGTCGCCCTGCCCGGCGGTCAGCCGCTTCCAGGTGGCGGCGGCATCAGCGCGGTTCTGCGGGGCGAGGGAGGTCATCCCGAGGCGGGACATCGGCTGCCCGGGGCGCGCGTCGGCGCCGGCCGCGTCGCGGGCCTTCCTGGCGGCGGTCGAACCCCTGCCGTGCTGGACGATCAGGCCGACGGCCCGGTCGGCGTCGCCCCCCTTCGTGCCGTACCCGGCGTCGAGGAGCGCCTTGACGTCGAACAGGCGGGAATCGACCCGGTCGGACGCGAGCAGCGGCTCGGCGTCCTCGGGGACGACGCTGACGCTGTCGGTTCCCACGGAACTGGTGCTGAAGGTGAGGTTCTCGCGGCCGGGAGCGGGGGTGACCGTGGCCGAGCGGACGGTGTCACCGGACCGCTCCACCGTCACGGCGTCGCCCGTGGGCAGCGGCACGGTGACGGTGCTGACGGCGGGGGCGTCCGGTGTGGTACCGGATGCGGAGGGCGCCGCCGCCTGGGCGGCGCCCGCGGGTATGAGGGCCGCCAGGAAGGTGACGGCCGCTGCGACAGATCTCAGACGCACGGAAGGGACTCCCGAAGCTCGCAGTGGGTGAATCACCCGATGCTGGCAGGAGAGGAGCCCTCAACCACGCTGTGGAGCTGGCGAGATGGCGACGCGACGCATTCTGGCCATCCGTCCGGGCGGGCTGAGCCCGTCGGCGGCGCGGCCCGGTGACGGCACTCTACGGGCGAGCACACGGCATACGCCGGACGGCTCCGCCCTCGTGAGGGGGAGCCGTCGTCTGCGTGTGTGCGGTACGGGCGGGCACTGCCCGCGTGGGCGCGTCAGCGTGCGTGCCGGTTGCCGGTGAACACGCGGTAGAGCAGGAGCAGGATCATCGAACCGATGATGGCGGCGATCCAGGTCGAGAGATCGAAGAAGCCGTCGATGGAGTCGACCCCGAATATCACCTTGCCGAGCCATCCGCCGAGGAGTCCGCCGGCGATGCCGATGAGCATCGTGATGATGATGCCGCCCGGGTCCTTGCCGGGCACCAGTGCCTTGGCGATGAGCCCTGCGATCAGCCCGATGAGAATCCACGCGAGAATGCCCATGATGCCCTCCTGGTGCCGGTATGAGGTCTGCGTCAATTCATCGTCTGTGCCGTCCCGGAGCTTTCAAACCTGGTGTGCGGGCAGCGGGGCGATTCCGGCGCCGGGCCCGTGTTCGGCCTGGGCTGCCGGGGGCCCGGCCTACGCGTGGTCCGGACCGGATGTGCCGCCACCGGTGCAGAGTTGGGCGGTCAGCGCATCGCGGACCCACTGCTCCCAGGCCTCGGGCGACCAGCCGCGGTCGCGGACGAAGACCAGGTAGAGCTCCGGACTGAGCAGCCCGTACAGGAGATCGGCGGCCCGGTCCACGTCGACGTCGGGACGGGCGTCGGGCTTGTCGGTCAGTGCCTCCGCGGCGGCGCGTTGGACGGTCCAGCGCGGGTCGGGGCCGGCCGGCCACTGGGCGGCGATCTCCGGATCGGTGGCGGAGGCCGCGGCGATCAGGGGAATCATCGGCGCGACCCGGCCCAGGATCTCCCGCACACCCCGGACGTGGGCCCGCAACTGCCCGGCCGCGGTGGGTTCGGCGCACGCGCCGCGGAACCAGTCCCGGTCCATCGTCGCGACCGGCTCGGCGTCACCCGCGATGGTCATGTCGACGACGTCCTTGAAGAGCGCGCGCTTGTTGCGGAACACGAAGTACACGGTCTGGACTGCCACGCCGGCCCGGTCCGCGACCTCCTGGAGGCTCGTCGCGCCGTACCCCTGAGCGACGAACAGATCCCGTGCCGCCTCGGCGATCTTCTCGCGTGTGCGCCGCGAGCGCTCGGCCCGCTTGTCGGGGCGCCGGGCCTTCTGGCCGCCGGATTCTTTGACATCGTCCATGCCGGGAGTCTATCTCTAGAGTTAGTCACTAGAGTTCAACTCTAGCTTCCTCTCGGAGGTAATCGTGAGTGAGATCCGAACCGCTGAGCAACTCGACCAGGAAGCCGCTGTGCGGCGCGAGCTGGAGGACTTCTACCGGGACGGCAAGCCCCCCTGGGACTGGGGCGTCACGCCTCCCGAGCTGATCGCCGTGGTGGAGGGCGCGGACGCGGTGCGGCCAGGAAGTGCCCTCGAGCTCGGCTGCGGCACCGGGACCAATGCCGTGTACCTGGCCAGGCACGGCTGGCGGGTCGACGCCGTCGACCTGGTGGAGCGCGCGGTACTCCAGGCCCGCGAGAAGGCCGTCACTGCGAAGGTGGACGTCAACGTGCTGTGTGGTGACGCCACCAGGCTCGACGAGATCGGCCTGCCCGGTCCCTACGACCTCTTCTTCGATCTGAGCTGCTACTGCGGGATCCCCCCGCATCGCCGCGACGACTACGTGGCCGGCCTGACGAGCCGGGCCGCCCCCGGGGCCCGCCTTCTGATGTTCGGCTACGGGCCCGAGGCGTTCGACGACCCGATCTCCGGCGTCACTGCCGACGAACTGCGTTCCAGGTTCACCGGGTGGAGCGTGACCGACGTGACCCCCGGCACGAACCCGGTACCGACCTTCTGGTTCACGCTGCGGCGTGAAGCCTCGGCGTAACCGCCCGTCACCCGGCGCGGCGTCGCATCCGGCGCCCGGGTGTGGCGCCGGGTCGGGTCTCGCGGGCCGGCCGTGAGGGAGGAGAGGGTGGTGGCGATGTGCGGACCGCGAGCGCGTCGCCGCGGATCGGCTTCGAATGTCCGGCGCTTTTCTTCATAAACTATTCGCTGTCCGCGAATAGGTCATGATTGGTTTTCCGGCCCAGCGGAGGTTGATTATCCCGTAGTCCCCAACTTTTCCCGGAGTCCTGCGGGCGGACGTGTGACGATTGCCCTGACTGATTTCGTGATATAGTCCTCATGGATTTGCAGGACGCCACACAAAAAGGGGAATGCCGTGAATACTGAGAAGGTTACGGCGCGTCGGCTCACGGCCGAAGAGGTTTCCGAACTGGGGGTCCAGGAGACCGTTTTCGTCTCGGCGGAGATGGATGGGCTTCCTCTCGACTGCTATGCACCGGCCTCCCTCACGGCGCCGGGAAAGAATTTCGAGGGGGGTTCCTTCGCGGCCAGGACGATCTTCGGGAAGGAAATTCACGTACTCCCGGAAAATTCCGATGAGCCCGGTATCTGGATTGCCGACAAGGGTGGCGAGGAGATCGAGGTACTCAAGAGTGCCGGTGTCCTTCTGAACCTCGCTCTTTTCGTGCCCGACGGGAACAAGGAGTCCCTGGAGGCGCTCTACGCGGCCGCGCGCGACGCCTTTGGCGCGGGCATCGTTCAGCGCTGGAGCGAGGAGACCGTCGCGGTGCCCGACGTCAAGGTCGACCTGTACGAGGAGCCGGCCCGGGGCCGGAAGTCGAACCCGCAGAACCGTGACCGGCGCGCCCTGGACATCTACCCGACCAGGGTCAGGTTCCTGGAGCCCAGCGACGGCTGGAAGTTCGTCGTCGAACCGCACAAGGCGATCGTCGACGACACGCCGACCATCTGATTCGACATCAGGTAGGCCCGGGACACACCCACGGGAGCCCGTCAGTCCTCTGACGGGCTCCCGCGTGTTCGCGGGTCTCCGTCGCAGGTCTTCCGCGTTTGTCGTCAGCCCCCTGCGGCTTCGTCCGCGGTCGGTAACAGCACTGCCCTGCACGGGTGTTCGTGTGAACTCATGGACTCACGGCATCGGCGGAGGCGGCAAAGGGGCGGCGACCATGGCAAAGCACAAGGGCAAGGGCTGGCACGGACGGCTCCTCGCGGCCGGGCTGGGTGTGACGGCGCTGGCCGCCGCCACCTCCGTGTGGACCGCCCAGGCCGAGCCGACCGGTGGTCGCGAGCCGCAGACGCGTGTTCCGGCCTCGGCGCCGGTGTCCGAGGTGTCGACCGAGATCGCACACGCCTCCGACCGTGGCCCCGAAGGGGTCAACATCACCATCGACGACGGGCCCGACCCGGTCTGGACGCCCCAGGTGCTGCGACTGCTCAAGGAGAACGGCGTCAAGGCCACCTTCTGCATGGTGGGCACCCAGGCCCGGGCCTACCCGGACCTGGTCAAGCAGGTGGTGGCGGACGGTCACCGGCTGTGCGACCACACGGTCGCCCACGACACCACCATGGACACCCGGTCCGAGCCCTACCAGTCGCAGCAGATCCTGGACGCCGAACGCATGATCACCGAAGCGTCGGGCGGCGTCCGGCCGCAGTACTACCGTGCCCCGGGCGGAGCCTTCACCCCGTACAGCCGGCAGCTCGCCGCGTCCCGGGGCATGCGGCCGCTCGGCTGGAACGTCGACACCAAGGACTTCGAGCGTCCCGGCGCCGACGCCATGGTGGCCACCGTCAAGAACGAGATCTCCAACGGCCCGACCGTCCTCTTCCACGACGCGGGCGGGGACCGTTCCCAGACGGTGGAGGCCCTGCGCGAGGTGCTGCCCTGGCTGAAGCAGCAGGGCTACTCCTTCGGCTTCCCCGTGCGGTGAGAGGCAGGCTCCCTGGCCGTGACCCCCGGCTTCCCGTGCGGTGAGAGGCAGGGCGCGCCCCGGTCTCCGGGCTTTGCGGTGCCTGTCCGGGAAACCGGCACCGGGCCTGCCGTTGCCCGCCCGGCCCGGTGACCCGACTACGGGACGGACACCGAGCGGCCGGCAGCCGCTCCGGCCGCTCCGGGCGCGTGCTCCCGCGGGGTGCGGACCACTTCCACACCGTCCCGGGTGCCCCAGCGGTTGACCCGGTGGCAGGTGGCCATCGAGTAGAAGTACAGCGGCCGCAGGATCACCGCCCGCCACGCGGAGGCCAGCGGCGCGAGGGCGAACAGGAGCAGAGCCTGCCGTCGGCGCATGTCGCTGCGGCGGACGGTGAACAGACGCAGCGCCATCAGATAGCTCATCGCGGTGCCGATGACCAGGGCGGCACCGATGAGGTCGCCGGTGTGAGCCCGCAGCCCGGGATCGGCGACGATCACGGCGGGGATGACGATGCCCAGGGCGATGTGGACGTACTCGGCGATCGTCGACCAGAAGACGATGCCGGTCAACGGCATGTAGCGCAGCCACCACAGGTGGCGGACGGTGGTGCCCCGCATCCAGCGCAACTGCTGGCGCATGTAGTGCGACCAGCGTTCGGGCGCGAGGGTGAAGACCAGCGAGGAGGGCTGGTGGACCGTGTCACCGGCGAGGAGCCCGTAGAACGTGAGCATGGAGTCGTCGTTCATCTGCATCGCACGGCCCCGGAACGTCTCGTTCTCGTAGACGCCCGCGGCATCCCGCACGATCTGCGCCCGGTAGAAGGCGAGAGTCCCGGAGTTGATCGTCACCCGCCCCAGCACGGACTGGGCGGACCGCAGGCCACGCGTGAACGGGAGATACAGCAGGTTGATCATCCGGGTCAGGGCGTTCGCGTCGTGGTTCAGGACGACCACCTGCCCGGCGACGGACGTCACCCCGGGATCCGCGAACGGCTTCAGCCCTTCGGCGATCGCCTCGGAGTCCAGCAGGGAGTCGCTGTCCAGGGTGACGAACACGTCCGCGTCATCGGTGGCCAGGACGTGCATCTGGGCATGACGCTTGCCCCGGTTGGGCGTGCGGTCCCAGGTGGCCTCGACCCCGTGCGCCACGGCACGCTCGAAGAACTCACGACGCACGTCGTCGTAGGTCATCGGCACGCCGTCCTGGACCGACCCGTCGTCCACGACTCGGATGCGCTGCACCGGACGGCTCTGCGTCAGCAGCGAGTGCAGGCAGCCGCGCAGGGCGTCCGGGTCCTCGTTGTACACCGGGATCTGCACGGTGACGCTCAACCGGTCGAGTGCTGCGTCCGCCTTGGCCGAGGCCTTGCGGGGCCGCTCCAGCCAGGACAGCGGAACCCACCACAGCAGCAGGAACGAGATCAGCCAGGGCAGCGCCAGACCGCGCTCCCCGCCCGTGAGCGAGGCGACCACGCTGAAGACATGGGCCACCCCCCAGGCCAGAAACGCGGTCAGCGGCACCGCCCCCAGCAACAGCAGTCCGGCGGACGACGTGTGCCTGGCACTCGGCGACGGAGCCACCCCGGGCCACTGCCCCGGCACGTGGCCCGTCACAGTTCGACCGGACCCTTGCCTCGCCGAAAGGAAACGCGCACGAGAACCGCACCCACCAGCACCGCGGCCACACTGACCGCCACCAGCCACAGCTGACCCGTAGCCAGCCCGGTTGCCGCCAGAGTGCTTCCCGGACCCACGATCGAACCGTACGGCATTTCGCCTCCTTGGTGATGTACAACCAAGAAGGGTATATAGGCCATGAATCGCCTATAGAGGGATGTTGTGCCCATAGGGTGTGTGTGTCTTGTGAGAGGTGCCGGTCGCTTGGGAGTCAGCGCTTCCGCGCACGACCTCGAACCGCCCTGCGGTGATGAGGCGGGACATGGGCTGCCAACCGCCCGCGTCCGCTTCGAACGTGAGGAGAAGCGGCGTTCAAGGCGCCGCGGCGGCCGCTCAGAGGTGACCGTCCAGGAACTGCCGTACCTCATCGACGGTCATGGGCCCCGTGCCGTGCGCCACCGCCGCTCCCTCCTTCAGCAGGAGGCAGGACGGGGCTCCGGTGATCCCGTATCGCTCGGTTGACGCCGGGCAACGCGTGATGTCCGTGCGGACGACCGTCAGGCGGGCCGTGCAGTCGGCGGCGATGTCGCTCATGACGGCATCCATCACCCGGCAGGGCTCGATCGCCTTGGGCCATGCCCCGATGAAGTACGCGAGAACCGGAACCGTGCTTCTCCCGAGGATGAAATCGAACTCCGCGTCCTCACGAGGCCGGTGAACCAGTCTTGTCATGGGAGCTCCTGACCTCACGTTTCGTACTCCGTCCCATCATCCCTCGTGCGATGCGCAGGTCGGCCCTGCCCGGGGCGTCCGGCCGGCTGCGGGGAGGCAGGTACGGGCCGCCGCAGGACGGAGGTGGTCCCTGGGACGAGCGGCCCGGCCCCTTGCCCCGACGGCCGGAAGCCGTTTCCCGGGTCACAGCGGCTCTGCACCGGGAACGAGCACGATCTCCGGACGCTCGTGGACGCGGCGGTGGACGGGTAACGCGTCAGCTGACCCGGAGACCGACCGCCAGTGTCAGTTCGAGGACCCGCTGTGGTGACGCGAGATCGGGAAACAGCTCCCGCAGCTGCGACATCCGGTATCGGACCGTCTGGGGATGCACGAACAACGCCGCCGCTGTCTCGTCCCGCCTGCCCTGGTGCAGCAGCCACGCCCGCAACGTCTCCTCCAGCCGTCGTGCGGTTGCGGCCGGCAAGGTCTGCAACGGTGCGAGGGCTCGGGCGCGCAAGTCTGCGAACGCGTCCACGTCGGCGCTGAGCACCAGGTCGGGCAGGTGGTCCTCGGTGTCGCGAATGTCGGAGGAGAGGGAGCGCGCGCGTAGGGCTCGCGCGTACGAGGCGGACGCGCGGGTCCACGGCCGGGCCGGGCCGACCACGGCGGTGCGTTCGGTCAGCTGCCGTAGGAGACGTGATCGGTCGGCATCGGGGACGAGGAGCACACCGGTGGCATCCGGCAGATCGTCGAGGACGAGGGTGCTCGGGTCGAGTGTCCGGTAGGCAGGCCGGGCCTGGGCGGCTGGCAGCAGGACGGCGGTCAGCGAAACCGGAGGCTGCCACCTGGCCCGTTGGCCTGAGGCCAGCAGCACGTCCGGGCTCGCGCCGGCGAGGAGGTCACGGGCCAGGTGTTCCAGGTGACGCTCATGGGCTCTGCCCCGGGCGGCGAGTTCGTCGGCGTGGCCCGCGGCGCTCGCGGCGGAGAGCTCGTCGATGTAGGCGAAGGTCAGCTCGGCGAACTTCGCGACCTCGGCGGCGGGCAGACCCGCGGGCACGGCACCCGCCGCCAGACAGCGCCAGGCGACCCGGGCGCCGACGCGGTAGGCGCTGAGCAGGGCGTCCATGGAACGGCCGTCGCGCACCTCGCCGCGGCCCAGCTCGTAGGCGGCGTCCCCGCCGTCGCCGCCTGTGGCGTTCCCGCTCGCAAGGTCCAGGTAGTGACCGAGGGCGGTGTGGACGGCTCTGCGGATGGTGGCGCCCATGCGGCCCGACAAGGCGTGGGCGTAGGGAGGAACCTCGTCGATGATCGCCTGGACCACTTCGTCGGCGGTGGTCTTGAGCGCGGCCCGAAGGGCGGTGACCGTCGTCTCGTCCAGGGTCAGTTCGCTGGCCCTCCGGATTGCATAGCTCATTTTTGTTCCCTGCGAACAATTCGGCCGACCAGATTTATGTCCTGTGGTCAGGACTTTACGCCCAGAGGCGCAGCAAGCTGGGGTCATGACGAGTGGAGCCCTCCGCAGCAGGGCGTGGAAACTGCTGGAGATGGTCACGACGCCGCTGCTGCCGTCCGACTACCTCGACCTGGTCAGCCCGCTGCGTGCGGGCGCCGACCTGTGTGGGCGCATCGAGGCCGTGCACTCCGAGACCGAGGACGCGGCGACTGTCGTGATCAGGCCGGGGCGGGGCTGGCGCGGCCACACAGCCGGCCAGTACGTGAGGATCGGGGTCGACGTCGACGGAGTGCGCCTGTGGCGTGCCTACTCCATCACCTCGCCGACGAACCGCCGGGACGGCCGCATCACGATCACGGCGAAGGCGATCCCGGACGGCAAGGTCAGCAACCACCTGGTCCGCAGGGCGAAACCGGGCACGCTCGTCCAGCTCGACCAGGCGACCGGAGACTTCGTCCTGCCGCAGGCCAAGCCCGCCAAGGTGCTCTACCTGACGGCCGGCAGCGGCATCACGCCCGTGATGGGCATGCTGCGCGACACCGAACTCGACGACGTCGTCATGGTCCACTGCGCGCCGAAGCCGCAGGACGTGATCTTCCGCAAGGAACTGCACAGCCTGGTCGTGGACAGGAAGCTTCGGCTCACCGAGGTGCACACCGACACCGACGGCAAGCTCGACATCGCCCGTCTCCAGGAACTCGTGCCCGACTGGGCCGAGCGCGAGACCTGGGCCTGCGGGCCCGCAGGTCTGCTCGACGCCGCCGAAGAGCACTGGACCGAACAGGGCGTCCGAGAACGCCTGCACACCGAACGGTTCCGCGCCGGCGTCATCGTCGCCGGCGAGGGCGGCGAGGTCACGTTCAGCGCCACCGGCAAGACCATCGACGCGGACGGCGCCACCCCGTTGCTCGACATCGGCGAGGAGGCCGGCGTGCTCATGCCCTCCGGGTGCCGTATGGGCATCTGCTTCGGCTGCGTCACCCCGCTCAAGGCCGGCGCTGTCCGAGACCTGCGTACCGGCGAGATCACCGAGGCCGAGCCGGGCGTCCTCATCCAGACCTGTGTGTCCGCCGCTGCGGGCCCCTGCGACATCGAACGGTAGGAGCACCGTGACCGCCATCGACCCCACCGCCCACCTGACCGCGGAGCAGATCGAGGAACTGGGTCGCGAGCTGGACGCCATCCGCGACGAGGTGATCGCCGACCGCGGCGAGAAGGACGCCGCCTACATCCGGCGGGTCATCTCGGCGCAGCGCAAGCTGGAGCTGGTCAGCAGGGGTGTGCTGCTGTTCTCGATCTTCCCGCCCGCGTGGCTGATCGGCACCGCCGGGCTGTCCGTGGCGAAGATCATGGACAACATGGAGATCGGCCACAACATCCTGCACGGCCAGTGGGACTGGATGCGCGACCCGAAGATCCACTCCACCACCTGGGAGTGGGATCACGTCTCGCCGGCCGATCAGTGGAAGCACTCGCACAACGAGCTGCACCACACGTACACCAACGTGATCGGCAAGGACAACGACCTCGGCTACGGCATCATGCGCGTCGACGAGGACCAGCGGTGGCACCCCTTCCACCTCGGCCAGCCGCTGTGGAACTTCCTCAACGCCTGCTTCTTCGAGTACGGCATCGCGGCGTACGACCTGGAGCTCGGGAAGAACCTCACCAAGCGCCGCCGCAAGAACCCGGAGTTCCGCGCGCGGGCCAGGGCCGTGGGCCGCAAGATCCGTAAGCAGGTGCTCAAGGACTACGTGATCCACCCGCTGCTGTCGGGCCCCTCGTTCCTCACCACGCTCGCCGCCACGTTCACCGCGAACCTGGTCCGCAACCTCTGGACCCACTCGGTGATCATGTGCGGGCACTTCCCCGAGGGCGTACAGGTCTTCGAGCGCCGGTCGATCAAGGGCGAGACACGCGGCCAGTGGTACCTGCGTCAGATGATGGGCTCGGCGAACATCAGCGGCAGCAAGGCCATGCACTTCATGACCGGCAACCTGTCGCACCAGATCGAACACCACCTCTTCCCGGACCTGCCGAGCAACCGGTACGCCGAGGTGGCGGTGAAGGTGCGCGCTCTGTTCGAGAAGTACGAGCTGGAGTACGTCACCGGCCCGCTGCCCAAGCAGGTGTTCTCCGCGTGGCACAAGGTCTTCCGGCTCGCACTGCCGAACAAGCGGCCCAAGGTCGAAGCACCGGACCGTGAGCGGGACCTCATCGCCGCCTGACTCCCCCGGCCGCGCCTCAAGCCCTTGGCGACGTTCAGCTCACGGCCGCAGTCGGGATCATGCGATGGAAGAGGTCCTCGCGAGTGACTCCCGCCAGGGGTGTGGAGCGGGGCGCACATCGGGACGTCGAGCGCCAGGAAGGCGAAGGAGCCGAGCGAGTCGGCCGCTGCCTGCCGGACCTCCGGCTCCGGATCACCCAGCAGCAGCACCTCGGGCGGGGCCCGTTCCCGCGCCGTTCTTCGCGGCCGGCGCATCTCACGGGGTGGCCGGAGCTCGGTACGCGGCGAGGAAGGCGCGGGTGCCGGCCGTCGCGTAGAGGTCGAGGTCTGCTTCTGTGTGCCGGGCGTCGCCGTGGAACATGGCCTGGTTCACGGGGATCCACAGCAGGAGTCCCGCGAAGTGGTGTGCGGCCAGTACGGGATCGTCGGTGCGGAGCACACCCCGGTCGGTGAGGCTTCGGAAGGTGGCTGCCAGGGTGACCAGGACCCGCTCGAAGCCTTGTTCGTACCAGGCTGCGCCGAGTGCGGGGAAGGCGTCGGCGTTGGCGATGATCAGCCGGCGCAGCCGGATGACCTCGGGCCGGGTGAGGGTCGCCAGGAGCCGGCGGGCGACACGGGTCAGGTTCTCGTCCAGGTCATCGGCCGTGGCGGGGACGTCGGCCACCAGGTCGATCGTGCCGTCGATGCGGTCGGTGGTCGCCAGGATGATCTCGGAGAAGAGCTTCTCCTTGTCCGCGAAGTGCTTGTAGACGGTCTGCTTGGAGACCGCGGCCAGCTTCGCGATGTCGTCCATGCTCGTCCCCGCGTACCCCTTGTCCAGGAACACGGAGGTCGCGGCGTCCAGGATCGCCTGGTGCTTGCGTGCCGAACGGCTGTCCATCGTCGACTCCTCTTGTCCGTCGTCATCCCGCCCCGAAGGGTACTGGACTGACCAGTACTCTTTTGAGTACTGTACCGTCCAGTTCCGGAGCGGCGAGGTATTCCGGCCGGACCGACACACCTATGGGGGTTACACATGGACAAGGTCCTCTCGGCCGACGGCACCGCCATCGCCTTCGAACAGCAGGGCTCCGGCCCCGCGCTGGTTCTCGTCGGCGGCGCCTTCATGACGAGGCACGCGTCGGCGGAGCTCGCCGGCCTGCTGTCCGAGCACTTCACGGTGTTCACCTACGACCGCCGGGGCCGTGGCGACAGCGGTGACGGGGCGGTGTACGACGTGAAGCGCGAGGTCGAGGACCTGGACGCCCTGATCGAGCGCGCCGGTGGCGAGGCCATGCTGTTCGGCATGTCCTCCGGCGCCGTGCTGGCGCTCGATGCGACGGCTTGTGGCAGCGCCGTGACCCGGCTGGCCCGGTACGAGCCGCCCTTCGTCACCGACGACAGTCGTCCACCGCTGCCCGGCGACTACGTCGCCCACCTGGAGGATCTGGTGGAGCGGGGCGCGTGCGGCGACGCCGCCGCCTATTTCATGACCGCCGCCGTCGGCCTGCCCGAAGAGGCCGTCGACGGCATGCGCCAGGCCCCCTTCTGGGCGGACATGGAGGCCGTCGCCCGCACACTCCCCTACGACGGCCGGATCATGGGCGACACCATGTCAGGCCGCCCCCTGCCCACCGACCGCTGGCAGTCCTTGACCGTGCCCGTCCTCGTCGGCAGCGGTGACGCGGGCGCACCCCACATGCTCACCGGTGCCCGCGAACTCGCCGGCCTGGCCGACAACTTCATTCTCCAGGTGTTCCCCGGCCAGGAGCACGCCATCGCCCCCGCCCTCCTCGCCCCCGCCCTGACCGCCTTCCTCGCCGCCGAGTAGCAGGCATGAGTACGGTCTTCGCGAGCCTGGGCATGTCCCTGGACGGCTTCATCGCCGGCCCCTTCGACGGCGTCTCGCCGACCCTCGGCCTCGAACCCGCACGGGTGGTCTCCTCGCCCCGGGTCACCCACCTTGGCTATCTGCTCACCGCTCCCTAGTGCCTGGAAGATCCGCACGACGACGAAGGCCCCGGTCGTTGACCGGGGCCTTCGTGCAAGAGCGGGTGACGAGAATCGAACTCGGCTCTGAGCTTGGGAATCAACGGTTCTTGAACCGTCGCATTGGCTCTGGCCTGCATGTTTGGCCGGAACGGCCTAGGGTGGCGTGGTCTCTGGGCGCCGTACTTGACCGCTGTTGTCCGCTCCGAAGGGCGCGGATGGGGCACGAACGCGGTCACTGCGGGGAAACGGCCCTCGGTGTGTCACGCCCAAGCGGTGATGAGGTCGTCGGGGGTGAGGCTGAGGATGCCGTTGGCGCTGCTTCCGCTACGGGTGACGGCGAGCAGGGGGGTGGAGTCGTCGGTGCCGGGCAGTTGTGAGCGGTGGGTGACGAGTCGGGCGAGATCGCGGTTGTCGAAGGGTTTGTTCTCCAGCCACTTGATGGATCCGACGAAGGTGATCTTCTTGGCGACAGGAGATCGGTCGGCGCCGACGAGGTCGATTTCAGGGTCGTTGGTGCGGGTCCAGTAGCCGCCGATCACGTTGGTGGCCTCGGGCAGCCGGTCGTCGGTCAGGCGCCACAGGGCCTCGCGGATCACAGGTTCGACGGCGCGGCCCCGCCAGGACGTCCAACTGGTGCGGATCGATTCGAGTACACGGTCTCCACGCCCGCGCTCGATCATGGGGATGCCGGGCCCGAGGAAAGAGAGCCAGAAGCGCAGGTATGGATCGGCGACGTGGTATCGGCTCTCGCGGCTCGGCCTGGTGGACAGCGGAAGGTCGGCCGCCACCATGCGTCGGCTGGTGAGGAGTTCCAGGGAACGTTTCAGAGAACCTGGATTGAGGCCGCCGGCTGCCCGGCCGATCAGGGTGAAGGTGCGTTCCCCGTGTCCGATGGCGCTCAGCACGGTGCGGGCCTGTGCCTCTGTGGGGAACTCGGCGGCCAGAGTGCGCTCGCCGCTGACGAGGAGGGCGGACGTCGGACGGGCCAGCGCCTGCTCCAGGTAGCCCCAGAGGGTGGCACCCGGAGGCCATTCCTCGAGGACGAGCGGGAGGCCGCCGGAGACCAGGAAGGCGTCGAACGCCTCAGCCGGCGGGAGGTCGAGCATGGCGGCGACCTCGGTCGGATTGAGCGGAGGTACGACCATCTCGGTGGCACGCTGGTAGAAGGGGCGACCGTAGGTGTTCAGCTGCTCCATCATCGCGATGTCCGAGCCGATGAGGACGAGCAGTACGGGGAGCTTGGACAACGTCCGGTCGAACGCCTTCTGCAGCGCGCCCTCGAAAGTGGGGTCCTCGCGCACGAGGTAGGGCATCTCGTCGAGCACGACCACGCTGGGCGTGTCCTGAGGCAGGGCACTGGCGAGCAGGCTCAAAGCCGCGTCCCAGGTCTGCGGAGTGGCGAAGTCCGCGACACGGCCGGCGTCGGGGAGTGGAGAGACGGCGAGCTCGGCGGCGAAGCCTGCCAGGTCCTCGGCCTTCGAGCCGCCTACTGCGGTGAAGAAGACATGAGTAAGCCCGGAGCGTTCCAGGAACTCCTCCACGAGCCGGGACTTGCCGACGCGTCGGCGCCCTCGGATCAGTACGGCGCGCCCGGGCCGCCCGCTGCGTCCGCCGGTCCGTACAGGGGTCAGTAGGTCATCAAGAAGGCCGAGCTCCGTACGACGCCCAACGAATCCGTTCACAGGTTCCACCTCGCCGATCGTTCATCCTCCGCAGGGCAGGTTACTTTCCTCAATGAAAGTTGCGCAAATGCAAGGCTTTCTCGTAGTTGTTGCCGACGTCCCGTGGGACTGGGGGAAGATCAAGGCCGCCTTGCACGCAGCGGGCCCGTGTTATGACACGCCAACTCGACGGCGCCCGGGGGCGATCGACGTCAGTAGCGGGCGCCGGGCGCCGGGAGGTGTGACTGATGGGGCTGCGTCCGCGCACCTCCGGCAGTCGACGCATGCCGACGCGCCAGACAGGCCTCGCCTTGTAGATGTTGTTTGAAGCCAGGCTCGGGGCGTGATGGCCGGGTGGAAGGGCGCTGGACAGCGGTAAGAGGGGCAAGGTGCGGAGGTGATACGGGATGGTCGGGCCGACTGGTCAGAGAGGGATGATGCGAACCTGGCTGCCGCAGAGCGTGGTCATGCAGAGGGCAGGCGACAGCAGGAAGTCGCGAGCGGACTGGACGGCCTCGTGCGGTCCGCCCGCAAGAAGGCTGATCGTTACCAGGTGGTCAGGTCGACCGAGTAGGCGCAGTGGGGGTCGAATGTGTCCGTCACCCAGCGTTCCTCTTCGTCGACGAGTGAGGGCAGGGCTGCTAGCAGGGCTGTCAACGCACCGGTGAGCTGTACGTCGGCCGCAATCAGTCCGTCGGCCATCTCACCTGCGAGGTAGAGACGCATGCGGTCCTGCCCGGTGAAGAGGAACCCGCAGAGTGCCGGGCTGGGCGGACTCTCGATGAACGGCCAGGCCAGAGTGCGCAGCAGGCGCAGCGCTTGGTCCGTACGGGTCGAGTCGGCAGGTTCGAGGACGGTGGTGTCCACGGGGACGAGCGGCATGCTCATCACGGTCGCGTCCGTTTCGGGGAGGGGGCCGGATGCGAGCGTGCGCGTCCAGCCGAGGACAAGCGGGGCGGTCACCGGTTCCTCGTCCTCGTCCGACAACGGGACTTCATAGGCCACCAGTTCGTGTGGCGCCACCGCGTCGACGGCTCCGGTCACGACCCGGACTGCATCCCGCGCCGGCAGCACACCGCGCAGGAAGGTCCCCCCGGCAAGGGGCACCGCTGTGTAGTCGAGGAGGAAGCGCGTGATGTACGCCTGCTGCTCGAATGTCTCCCCGCCGGGGTCGTTCACTCGTTGATCCAGTCCGGGCACCTGTTCATGCCCTTGCAATAGGCGGTGATGACACCGATCTTCTTGCCCCTGCCCGCGTCGTACTCTCCATCGGCCGTGCGGCGCGCGTACTGCACGATGACCACGATCTCGACCAGCCTGGTCTGGTTGCGGGCGATTGCGTAGTACTCGAGTCTGCCCCCGTTCTTCTTGTCGACCTTCCCGGCCAGGGCAGCGTCGACCACCCGGCACTTCTTGATGTTGTGTTTGCGGGAGAAGTGACTCCAGCCGAGTTCGGCGTTGCCGTAACGCGTTGGGATCACCCGTCCCTCCGGGTCGGTCTCCTCACATTTCACGTTCTTGTTCCAGTGCGGGGCCGCTGACGCCTCGCCCACGAGGGCGGCTGCGAGGCAAGCGCTCGCGACGGCTGTGGATAGCATCCTGATCGTCTTCATGACCGGACCGTGCCACCCCACTGCACGGCATAGTCCTTCCCCGCGGCCGGAATCGTTTCTCTTCGCCTGGACGGGTTAGGTCCGGTGGGCGTGAGGGGACGTTGCTGCCCGGTTCTGCTGCCTCATGCCGTTGGAGGGAAGGCCATCAAGGTCTCTGGCGGCCTGTAGAGGTCAAGGTGGTGCGCGGTCCGTGTGCGACCACTCAGACTGGTCCGGACAACGAAAGAAGCCCCGGCCGCTGGCCTGGGGCTTTTTCGTGGAGCGGGTGACGAGAATCGAACTCGCGCTCTGAGCTTGGGAAGCTCATGTTCTACCATTAAACTACACCCGCGAAGCGCGCCGATGATCGGCGATGCATCGTCGCACACTCTACCCCATCGCAGGCCCCCGGCGTGTCAGCCGTGGGGCCCGCGTGGCGTTTCGAGGGGTGGATGCCGGTGCAGGCAGGGCGAGTTGAGGGCGTAGCGTGGGGGGTCGGAGTGCCGCCTGGAGTGGCGTCCTGTTCATCCCCTAATGTGGCGGTCTCGTCCAAGGCTGGTTGGGGAAGGGACTTGATGGAGTCGATGGAGCGCACCGTCGTCCGCTGTGCCGAAGGGCACGTTTTCGCTACCTCGTCGTTCCCGATGCAGCAGCTCGGGTCCGAGCGGATCGGTCCCGGGCGGCTCATCCGCTGTCCGCGGTGTGCGCGGTTGCGGCAGGCCGTTCCCGTGGTGTTCGAGGAGCGCTAGCGGGGCGCTTGCAAGGTAGTGGGGCAGACGCGCGAGGTGGTCCGGTTGGGGTCGGCTCGCGCGTTCTGCGTATCCTCGGTGCGTGCTTCTCTCAGACAAGGACCTCCGGGCCGAGATCGACGCCGGGCGGGTCCGTATCGACCCGTTCGACGCCTCGATGGTTCAGCCCTCGAGCATCGATGTGCGGCTCGACCGCTACTTCCGGGTGTTCGAGAACCACCGCTATCCGCATATCGATCCCGCCGTAGAGCAGGTCGACCTGACGCGTCAGGTCGAGCCGGAGGGCGACGAGGCGTTCATCCTCCACCCGGGGGAGTTCGTCCTGGCCTCGACCTACGAGGTCATCTCGCTCCCCGACGACATCGCGTCGCGGCTGGAGGGGAAGAGCTCGCTGGGGCGCCTCGGGCTGGTCACGCACTCCACGGCCGGGTTCATCGACCCCGGTTTCTCCGGGCATGTCACCCTGGAGCTGTCGAATCTGGCGACGCTCCCGATAAAGCTGTGGCCGGGGATGAAGATCGGGCAGCTCTGCATGTTCCGGTTGTCGTCCTCTTCCGAATTCCCCTACGGGTCCGAGCGTTACGGGTCGCGTTATCAGGGGCAGCGAGGGCCTACCGCCTCGCGTTCGTTCATGAATTTCCATCGGACTCAGGTGTGATGCGGCATGGCTGGTGAAGCTCGGGAGAATCTGACGTACGAGGCCTTCGGGACCGCCGTACGGGAGCTGGCGCAGGCGGTCGCCGACGACGGCTACGAGCCCGATGTGGTGCTGAGCATCGCCCGCGGCGGGGTCTTCGTCGCCGGCGGTCTGGCGTACGCCCTGGACTGCAAGAACATCCACCTGGTGAACGTCGAGTTCTACACCGGTGTCGGGACCACGCTGGAGATGCCGGTCATGCTGGCGCCGGTGCCGAACGCGATCGACTTCTCGCAGAAGAAGGTCCTCATCGCCGATGACGTCGCCGACACCGGAAAGACGCTGAAGCTGGTCCACGACTTCTGTGTCGACCACGTGGCAGAGGTGCGCAGCGCTGTCATCTACGAGAAGTCGCATTCGCTCGTGAAGTGCGAGTACGTCTGGAAGAAGACCGACCAGTGGATCAATTTCCCCTGGAGCGTCGAGAAGCCCGTCGTGCGCCGTGAGGGCCAGATCCTCGACTCGTAGAAGACGCTCGCACGGAGGGCCCCGGCGCACTGGATTCCAGTGCGCCGGGGCCCTCCGGCTTTGCGGGTACCGCCGTCAGATCGTGCCGAGCTTGATGATCGAGAGCAGGGCGATCAGCTGGATCGCCGAGGCGCCCAGTGCCTTCGGCCACGGCAGGTCGTGGGACTTGCTCACCATCGAGGTGAACAGTGCGCCGGCGGCCAGCCAGGTGGCCCAGCCCAGGATCTGCACCAGTGAGTTCTCGCCGCCCAGGAACAGGGCGAAGACGAGCCTGGGCGCGTCCGTGATCGACATGATCAGCATCGACAGGCCGACGGTCGGCTGCCAGGAGCCCGTGCCGCCGAGCTGGCGGGCCAGGGTGTGGGTGACCGCGCCGAGGACGAGACCGCCGAGGACGAACCCGACCCCCGTGAAGATCACATACGGCGCCGCCGTGGAGACCTCCGCGTGGATCGCCTCGTCGCGGGCCTGGTCGAACCCGAAGAGGGCGAGCAGGCCGTACACGAACGTGACGACGATCGCCGTGCCCCAGACGGGGTAGTCGCGCATCTGCCAGAAGGTCGGTCCCGGCCGCATCACGATGCCGCTCAGCAGCTGCTTCCAGTGCAGCCGCGGGCCCGAGGGCTGTGCGGGCGCGTTTCCGGCCTGGTAGGTGCTGCCCTCGCCGTACGGGTCCTCGTCGATGCTGAACGCCTGGGTGTGGCCCGGGGCGTTCGCGTACGGGTCGTGCTGCGACGGCTGGTGGTGCGGTTCGCCGAAGTACTCCGGCTCGCCGTGGCCGCCCCTGTGCGCGTTGCCACCCCCGTGTCCGTTGCCGCCGTGCCCGCCGCCGTACGGGGCGCCCTGGGAGCCGCCGTACGGTGCGCCGTTGCCTCCTGCCGGAGGCCACGACTGCCCGCCGTACGGCGGCGGTGAGGCCTGTGCGCCGTACGGCTGCTGCTGCGGGTGTTGCTGCGGTGTGCGGTTGTCCCGGCCGCGTCCGATCCTGAATCCAGCCACCCTTCGAACGTACCTGGTCCGTGAGGGTGCAGTGGGTGGGGCGGGGGAACAAGGGTGCCATTGCGGCCTAGCTGTGACATCCCGTAGGGGAACCCTGGGGGGTTCGCCGTACCTCCGGCAACCGGGTGGCACCTGGGCGTACGGGCGCGGGCGTGGCACGCGGAAGCGGCCGGTCCTGCCCCCGAGGCAGGTCCGGCCGCTTCCGTGGTGGAGACGTCCCGGAGGACGTCTACTGCACGGGTTCCGGTTCCGGCTGGTCGGCCGTCTCGGTGTCGTCAGACGGGTCGACGGGGGTCTTCACCGACTCCAGGAGGAGCTGGGAGACGTCGACCACCTGGACGGACTCCTTCGCCTTGCCGTCGTTCTTCTTGCCGTTGACCGAGTCGGTCAGCATGACCAGGCAGAAGGGGCAGGCGGTGGAGACGATGTCCGGGTTGAGGGAGAGGGCCTCGTCGACGCGCTCGTTGTTGATGCGCTTGCCGATCCGCTCCTCCATCCACATCCGGGCACCGCCGGCGCCGCAGCAGAAGCCGCGCTCCTTGTGGCGGTGCATCTCCTCGTTCCGAAGCCCCGGAACGCTCTTGATGATCTCGCGCGGCGGTGTGTAGACCTTGTTGTGACGGCCCAGGTAGCAGGGGTCGTGGTACGTGATCAGACCCTCGACCGGCGTCACCGGGATCAGCTTGCCCTCGTCCACCAGGTGCTGGAGCAGCTGCGTGTGGTGGATGACCTCGTACTCGCCGCCGAGCTGCGGGTACTCGTTGGCGATGGTGTTGAAGCAGTGCGGGCAGGTGGCGACGATCTTCTTGAGGGCCTTGGCCTTCTTGGTCGAGTCGTCCTCGTCGTCCTCGCCGAACGCCATGTTCAGCATCGCGACGTTCTCCTGGCCGAGCTGCTGGAACAGCGGCTCGTTGCCGAGGCGGCGGGCGGAGTCACCGGTGCACTTCTCGTCGCCGCCCATGATCGCGAACTTGACGCCCGCGATGTGGAGCAGCTCCGCGAAGGCCTTCGTCGTCTTCTTGGCGCGGTCCTCAAGGGCGCCGGCGCAGCCGACCCAGTAGAGGTAGTCGACCTCGCTGAGGTCCTCGACGTCCTTGCCGACGATCGGGACCTCGAAGTCGACCTCCTTGGTCCACTCGACGCGCTGCTTCTTGGCGAGCCCCCAGGGGTTGCCCTTCTTCTCCAGGTTCTTGAGCATCGTGCCCGCCTCGGACGGGAACGCGGACTCGATCATCACCTGGTAGCGGCGCATGTCGACGATGTGGTCGATGTGCTCGATGTCGACCGGGCACTGCTCGACGCAGGCACCGCAGGTGGTGCAGGACCAGAGGACGTCCGGGTCGATGACGCCGTTCTCCTCGAGCGTCCCGATCAGCGGGCGCTCGGCCTCCGCGAGGGCGGAGGCGGGGACGTCCTTGAGCTGCTCCTCGGTGGCCTTCTCCGTGCCCTCCATGTCCTTGCCGCCGCCGGCCAGCAGGTACGGCGCCTTGGCGTGCGCGTGGTCGCGCAGGGACATGATCAGCAGCTTCGGGGAGAGCGGCTTGCCGGTGTTCCAGGCGGGGCACTGCGACTGGCAGCGGCCGCACTCGGTGCAGGTGGAGAAGTCGAGGATGCCCTTCCAGGAGAACTGCTCGACCTGGGAGACGCCGAAGACGTCGTCCTCGCCCGGGTCCTCCCAGTCGATCTCCTTGCCGCCGCTGGTCATCGGCTGCAGCGCGCCGAGGGCGACCTCGCCGTCGGCGTTCCGCTTGAACCAGATGTTCGGGAAGCCGAGGAAGCGGTGCCAGGCGACACCCATGTTGGTGTTGAGCGAGACCGTGATCATCCAGATCAGCGAGACGCCGATCTTCACCATCGCGGTGAAGTAGATGAGGTTCTGGAGCGCGCCCAGGGAGAGCCCCTTGAACGCGAGCACCAGGGGGTACGACACGAAGTACGAGGCCTCGTAGCCGTCGACGTGGTGGATGGCGCCTTCGAGACCGCGCAGGGTCAGGATCGCCAGGCCGATGACGAGGATGACGTACTCGACGAAGTACGCCTGCCAGGCCTTGGAGCCGGCGAAGCGGGACTTGCGGCCGGCGCGGGAGGGCAGGTTCAGCAGCCGGATCGCCATCAGCGTGACGATGCCGATCGTGGTCATGATGCCGATGAACTCGATGTAGAGCTCGAACGGCAGCCAGTCCCCGATGATCGGCAGGACCCAGTCGGCCTTGAAGAGCTGTCCGTACGCCTGGAGCAGCGTCGGCGGCAGCGTCAGGAAGCCGATGGCGACGAACCAGTGGGCGAAGCCCACGATCCCCCACCGGTTCATCCGGGTGTGGCCGAGGAATTCCTTGACCAGGGTGATCGTGCGCTGCTTGGGGTTGTCGGTGCGGCTGCCTGCCGGCACCGGCTGTCCGAGACGGACGAACCGGTAGATCTGCGCGACGGCTCGGGCGATGAGCGCAACGCCGACGACAGTCAGCACCAGCGACACGATGATCGCGGCGAGTTGCATTTGGGGGCTCCTCGGGCCTGCGAGGGTGGGATCCAGCGCGTACAAGCGATTACTAAGCAGTAACTTAATCAGTCTGTGCTGACACTATCCACTTATTCCGCCGCGCTGTAGCCGGGCAGGCGGTGATCTGTGTCGCTCAGGTGAGCCTTCCCCGGGTGGCGTAGTCCGCGCAGGGCCGCATGGAGCGGGATGCGTACGGATTGAGCCAGGATCGCCAGGTCGAGCCATGTCCCATGATGCTCCGCGTAGTGCGCGTCCAGGAGAGCGGGTTCGTCCCAGGGCATTCCCGAGCGGGCGCGGACCTGGGCGAGTCCGGTCAGGCCGGGGCGGAGGGCCTGCCGCCGGCGCTCCTGCGAAGGGCTGAGCAGGGCCGCCTCGCCGGGAGTGAGCGGCGGCGGTCCCACCAGGGAGAGGTCTCCCCGTACGACGTGCGGCAGTCGGGAGAGCAGGTCGAGCCGGAGCCGCCGGGTGCGCAGCGAGCGCAGCTCGAACGGGCGGCCGCCGAGCCCGATCCGGGTCTCGCGCGCGACGGCGTTCCCCCGGGTGAGAGGCGGCCTGAGGGTGAGCGCCAGTGCGGCGACCGCGAGGGCGGGTGTGACCAGCAGCAGGAGCGTCGCGCCGAGGGTCACGTCCAGGCTCCGCTTGACGCCCGGCGCCGCCAGGTTTCCGGCGAGCCGGCCGAAGCCGGTGGCCGCCCGTGCGACGGAGAGCCGTGCGAGCCGCGTGTGCCGTGTTCTTCGTGTCCTTCGTGCCGCAGTCTGCTTCGCGTTCCGCATTGCACCTGCCCGGGATCGACGATGTGACGCTATGACCGTCTCGCTGCATTTTGTGACAGAACGATCCCATGGTGCGAGGCTGGGCAGGGGTGTGTGGCGAGGTGGGCGCGCGGGGTGTCGCGGCCGGGGCCGGTCCGGAGCCGTTCGTGCGGCGCGTCGGAGGTCGTCCGGTGGTTTTCCGGCCGTGCCGGAAGGTGTGAAACACCTGGTCAGCCCAGTTGTGAGCATATAAGTTGAGTGTAAGTGGCTCAGGTCCTTTGACTCCGGGGTGGGTGTCATGCATCCTTGAGTCAGATCCACTCAAGTAGTCAGTTGGAGGAATTGAAATGGCACGTGCGGTCGGCATCGACCTGGGCACGACTAACTCCGTCGTCAGCGTTCTCGAAGGCGGCGAGCCCACCGTCATCACCAACGCCGAAGGCGCCAGGACCACGCCGTCCGTCGTCGCCTTCGCGAAGAACGGCGAGGTGCTGGTCGGCGAGGTCGCCAAGCGCCAGGCGGTCACCAACGTCGACAGGACGATCCGTTCGGTCAAGCGCCACATGGGCACGGACTGGAAGATCGACCTCGACGGCAAGAGCTTCAACCCGCAGCAGATGAGCGCCTTCATCCTGCAGAAGCTGAAGCGTGACGCCGAGTCCTACCTGGGCGAGAAGGTCACCGACGCGGTGATCACCGTCCCCGCGTACTTCAACGACTCCGAGCGTCAGGCGACGAAGGAGGCCGGCGAGATCGCGGGCCTGAACGTCCTGCGCATCGTCAACGAGCCGACCGCCGCCGCGCTGGCGTACGGCCTCGACAAGGACGACCAGACGATCCTCGTCTTCGACCTCGGTGGCGGCACCTTCGACGTGTCCCTCCTGGAGATCGGCGACGGCGTCGTCGAGGTGAAGGCCACCAACGGTGACAACCACCTCGGTGGTGACGACTGGGACCAGCGCGTCGTCGACTTCCTGGTGAAGCAGTTCGCCAACGGCCACGGCGTGGACCTGTCCAAGGACAAGATGGCTCTCCAGCGTCTCCGCGAGGCCGCGGAGAAGGCGAAGATCGAGCTCTCGTCCTCGACCGAGACCACGATCAACCTGCCCTACATCACGGCCTCCGCCGAGGGCCCGCTGCACCTGGACGAGAAGCTCACCCGCTCGCAGTTCCAGCAGCTGACCGCCGACCTTCTGGAGCGCTGCAAGCACCCGTTCCACAACGTCATCAAGGACGCGGGCATCCAGCTCTCCGAGATCGACCACGTCGTTCTCGTCGGTGGCTCCACCCGTATGCCGGCCGTCGCCGAGCTCGTCAAGGAGCTGACCGGTGGCAAGGACGCCAACAAGGGCGTGAACCCGGACGAGGTCGTCGCCATCGGTGCCTCGCTCCAGGCCGGTGTCCTCAAGGGCGAGGTCAAGGACGTCCTGCTCCTCGACGTGACCCCGCTGTCCCTCGGTATCGAGACCAAGGGAGGGATCATGACCAAGCTCATCGAGCGCAACACCACGATCCCGACCAAGCGCTCCGAGATCTTCACGACGGCCGAGGACAACCAGCCGTCCGTGCAGATCCAGGTGTACCAGGGCGAGCGCGAGATCGCGGCGTACAACAAGAAGCTCGGGATGTTCGAGCTCACCGGTCTGCCGCCGGCCCCGCGCGGGGTGCCGCAGATCGAGGTCGCCTTCGACATCGACGCCAACGGCATCATGCACGTCTCCGCCAAGGACCTCGGTACCGGCAAGGAGCAGAAGATGACCGTCACCGGCGGCTCCTCGCTGCCGAAGGACGAGGTCAACCGGATGCGCGAGGAGGCCGAGAAGTACGCGGAGGAAGACCACGCCCGCCGCGAGGCCGCCGAGTCCCGCAACCAGGGCGAGCAGCTCGTCTACCAGACGGAGAAGTTCCTCAAGGACAACGAGGACAAGGTCCCCGGTGACGTGAAGACGGAGGTGGAGACCGCGCTCACCGAGCTGAAGGAGAAGCTCAAGGGCGAGGACACCGCCGAGATCCGTACCGCCACCGAGAAGGTCGCGGCCGTCTCCCAGAAGCTGGGTCAGGCGATGTACGCCAACACCCAGGCCGAGGGTGCGGCCCCGGGCGCCGAGGCGCCGGGTGACGACCAGGCCCGCGCGGCCGACGACGACGTCGTCGACGCCGAGATCGTGGACGACGAGAAGGACCAGAAGGGCGGTGCGGCGTGACCGAGGAGACTCCGGACTTCGAAGAGAAGCCCGACGTCCCCTCCGGCGCCAGCTCCGACGACGCCGAGCCGAAGGCCGCCACCCCCTCCGAGGAGGAGGCGGCGGCCCCGGCCGGGGACGTGCAGCAGACCGCGGCTCTGACGGCCCAGCTGGACCAGGTCCGCACGGCGCTCAACGAGCGCACGGCCGACCTCCAGCGGCTCCAGGCCGAGTACCAGAACTACCGCCGTCGCGTCGAGCGTGACCGGGTGACGGTCAAGGAGGTCGCCGCGGCGGGCCTGCTGACCGAGCTGCTGCCCGTGCTCGACGATGTCGGCCGGGCCCGGGAGCACGGCGAGCTGGTCGGTGGCTTCAAGTCGGTGGCCGAATCCCTGGAGACGGTCGTCGCGAAGCTCGGCCTGCAGCAGTTCGGCAAGGAGGGCGAGCCCTTCGACCCGACGATCCACGAGGCCCTGATGCACTCGTACGCGCCGGACGTCACCGAGACGACCTGCGTGGCGATCCTGCAGCCTGGGTACCGCATCGGGGAGCGCACCATCCGCCCCGCGCGGGTGGCCGTGGCCGAACCGCAGCCGGGCGCCACGCCCGCGGCGGCGAAGGAAGAGAAGAAGGCAGACGACGAGGAGAGCGGTGGCACCGAAGAGGTCTGACCTGGCGTCCGACCACGGGTGTGAACACCGACGGGCCGTGCGGCCGGCCTTCGGGCCGGCCGCCCGGCCGATCGTCCGGAAGGAGGGACGTCGATGAGTACGAAGGACTTCGTCGAGAAGGACTACTACAAGGTTCTCGGCGTCCCCAAGGACGCCACCGACGCCGAGGTCAAGAAGGCGTACCGGAAGCTCGCCCGCGAGTACCACCCGGACGCCAACAAGAGCGACGCCAAGGCGGAGGAGCGGTTCAAGGAGATCTCCGAGGCGAACGACGTCCTCGGCGACCCCAAGAAGCGCAAGGAGTACGACGAGGCGCGCGCCCTCTTCGGCAGCGGAGGCTTCCGGGCGGGTCCCGGTGGTGCGGGCGGCAACTTCAACTTCGACCTGGGAGACCTCTTCGGGGGCGCTCAGGGCGGTGGCCAGACCGCGGGAGCCGGCGGGTTCGGCGGCGGTGGTCTGGGCGACGTGTTCGGCGGACTGTTCAACCGGGGCGGTGCGGGCACCCGTGTCCAGCCGCGGCGCGGCCAGGACATCGAGTCCGAGGTGACGCTCAGCTTCACCGAGGCGGTCGACGGGGCCACGGTCCCGCTGCGGATGTCCAGCCAGGCACCCTGCAAGGCGTGTTCGGGCACCGGCGACAAGAACGGCACCCCGAGGGTCTGCCCCACCTGCGTCGGCACCGGTCAGGTGTCGCGCGGCACCGGCGGCGGATTCTCGCTGACCGACCCCTGTGTGGACTGCAAGGGCCGGGGCCTGATCGCACAGGACCCCTGCGACGTCTGCAAGGGCAGCGGCCGGGCGAAGTCGGCCCGCACGATGCAGGTCCGGATCCCCGCCGGAGTCTCCGACGGTCAGCGGATCAGGCTGCGCGGCAAGGGCAGTCCGGGCGAGCGCGGCGGACCGGCCGGCGACCTCTACGTCGTCGTCCACGTCGACGCCCACCCGGTCTTCGGCCGCCGGGGCGACAACCTCACCGTCACCGTGCCCGTCACCTTCCCGGAGGCGGCGCTCGGCGGCGAGGTGAAGGTCCCGACGCTCGGAGGCCCTCCGGTCACCCTGAAGCTTCCGGCGGGTACCCCCAACGGACGTACCATGCGGGCCCGGGGCAAGGGCGCCGTACGCAAGGACGGCACCCGTGGCGACCTCCTGGTCACCGTCGAGGTGGCCGTACCCACGGAGCTCGGCGCGGACGCCCAGGACGCGCTGGAGGCCTACCGGAAGGCGACCGCGGGGGAGGACCCGCGGGCGGAGCTGTTCCAGGCTGCGAAGGGAGCTTGAGATGGACGGCCGTCGACGCAATCCGTACCAGCTGACGGACGAATCACCGGTCTACGTGATCTCGATCGCGGCCCAGCTCTCGGGGCTGCATCCGCAGACCCTCCGCCAGTACGACCGGCTCGGCCTGGTCTCGCCCGACCGCACGGCCGGGCGGGGTCGGCGTTACTCGGCCCGCGACATCGAACTGCTGCGCACCGTGCAGCAGTTGTCGCAGGACGAGGGCATCAACCTCGCCGGCATCAAGCGCATCATCGAGCTGGAGAACCAGGTCGCCGCGCTCCAGCAGCGCGTGGCCGAGCTCTCGGCGGCGGTGGACGGCGCGGCCGTGGCCATGCAGCAGCGTGAGGCCCAGGTGCACGCCTCCTACCGACGCGACCTCGTGCCCTACCAGGACGTTCAGCAGACCAGCGCGCTGGTCGTCTGGCGGCCGAAGCGGCCGAAGGACTGAACGCTCCCACGACAGGGCCTGCCCCGGAGTCTCACGGCTCCGGGGCAGGCCCTGTCGGTGTGTCGGCGAGGCTGGACCGCGCGATGAGCACACCCAGTTGCGTGCGGCTGGTGGCGCCCAAGGCCCGCATCAGCTTGGCGATGTGGGAGCGGCAGGTGCGGACGCTGATGCCCAGCTTGCCGGCGACCATGACGTCGCTGTGGCCTTCGGCGAGGAGCCGGGCGACGCTCTGCTGGACGGCCGTCGTCCGGGTGCCCGGGACCGCCGCGGTGAGCTGCTGCCCGATGGGCGTCGCCTGGGCCCAGAGCACCTCGTAGACCTGGATCAGGTAGTCCACGAGCGCGGGGTGCCGTATGCGCAGGGCCGTACGGCGGTCGGGGGCCGCGGGAATGAACGCCACGCTGCGGTCGAAGATGATCAGGCGGTCCACGGTCTGCTCGGTGGTGCGGACCTGGAGGCCCTCGGGAGCCAGCTGTCCGACATACTCCCGGACGTTCGTGCTGTAGCGGGCCGGGTGCTGGTAGATGTGCCGCAGGCGGGCACCGCGGCCCATGGCCGTACGGGCGTTGTCGAGGCCCCGTTCCATGAGGCTCATGGGCCGGTCGCTGCCCGGCTGGGCGGTGAGGACCTGTTCGTCGACGAAGGCGCTCGCCTCCCGCAGAGCCGCCTCGATCGCGGGCCTGCCGTCGAGGACCGTGATCGCCAGGTCCGGGTCGGTGCTGGCCGCGGAGGTCAGGGGGACGAGCGAGCGGCTCAGGGCCGAGGCCAGCCGGACGCGCTCGTCCAGTTCCCGGGTGAGCGGCTGCAGCAGGTCCGCCAGAGCGGCGGACGGCGGTATGGGGCGCATCCGGTCGGTGTCACCGGGATCAGGCCGCAGGAGACCCATGTCCTCCAGGCAGGGGGCGGCCGTCAGGTCGGAGCGGCGGATGCCTCCCGCGGCCAGCGACCGCTCGTACAGCTCCAGGCCGGTGGCGCACAGCTTCCCCGGGTGGTGCGGATGCTCCCCGTTCGCCTCTTCGATGGTGATGTGACACCCCCTCACTTCATGCAGTGCACGATCATGACCGTGGCGCGGACGCCACTCCTGGGAGAGAGTGGCACCGGACCGTCCCGGTCGGGCGGCTCACGCCGTCAGGAGTCCTGGTCCAGGATCCCCGAACGGGCGATCAGATAGCCGAGCTGAGCCCGGCTCGTACTGCCGAGCGTGGCGGACAGCTTTGCGACGTGGGCGCGGCAGGTACGGACGTTCATGCCGAGCCTGCGGGCTATGGAGTCGTCCACATGTCCCTCGACGAGGAGTTGGGCGATGGAGCGCTGAACGCCGCTCACACCCTTGGTGGGCGGGTCGTACCGCGGTTCCCCCAGCAGCGGCGAGGCGCGGCTCCACAACTGCTCGAAGACCTTCACGAGATAGTTCACGAGCCCCGGGTGCCGGAGTTCCAGGGCGACCTGGTCGTCGTTCTGCGCGGGGATGAAGGCCACCGTGCGGTCGAAGACGAGGAGGCGCTCTATGAGCTCCTCCAGGGTGCGTATCTCCACATTGTCCTGGGCCAGGCGCGCGGCGTAGGCGAGTGTGCCCTGGCTGTGCCTGACGGTGTGCTGGTACAGCGTGCGCATGGCGACGCCCCGGTTGACGACCGAGAGCGCTCGTTCCAGGCCCTCGCTCAGACGGTCCTCGCCCCGGTCCCCGCCCGGCTGCACGGTGAGGACCTCGGTGCGGCACTCGGCGGTGGCGAGATCCAGCGCGGCGTTGATCCTGTTGCCGCCCTCCAGCACCGTGATGGCGTGGGTGGTCGGCGGGTCCTGAGCGCTGATGTCCATGAACGGTTCGAACGACTCGGCCAGTGCGACCGAGCGCCGGCGCCGCTCCTTGATCTCCCGCTCCAGGGGGTGCAGACGCTGCGCCAGCGCGGCGGACGGTGGGACGGGCCGCAGCCATGTCGTATCGTCCGGGTCCGGGTGCAGGAGCGCGAAGTCCATCAGGCAGGGTGCGGACGCGGCCTCGGCGCGGGAGATCCTTCCGGAACGGAGTGCGCCGGCGTAGAGGCGCTTTCCCTCATCGCACAGTTCGGTGATCCCGTGAGGATGTGTCTGTGTTGTGTCACTTGTGGTCATATCTCCACCCCCCAGGTTCCTGAACATGCAGGAACATGATGCATCGTCCCAGTGGCGTTGGGGGGGCCAGGTGAGACATCGTCGTGGAGGCGGGGGAGAAGAATCCACAAGTGAGGACGAAGCCGACTATGTATAAGCGAATGCTTCGCTCGGTGCTTGCCGCCGCTTTCGTCGGGGCCCTGGGTCTTGGCGTGGCGGGCGGGGCGGCCGGAACCGGCGAGATCAGTTGGTCCGAGCAGGCGTCGGCGCCTGGTGAGATCAGCTGGTCCGTGCAGGCGGCGTCGGCGCCTGGTGAGATCAGCTGGGGGATGCCGGCGGCCGCTCCCGGTGAGATCAGCTGGTCCGTGCAGGCTTCTGCTCCCGGTGAGATCAGCTGGGTGGCACCTGCCGCGGCCGCTCCTGGTGAGATCAGCTGGTCCGTGCAGGCGTCGGCCCCTGGTGAGATCAGCTGGGTGGCACCTGCTGCCGCCGCTCCCGGCGAGATCAGCTGGAGTGCCCCGACGGGTGCAGTAAGCGCATGACCACCCCACCGGACGACCGCACCTTCCGGCGGGAGATGGCCACGGCCTACCGCTCAGGGTGGCATTTCATCGATCTGCTCACGGCGCTCACCCGCCAGGGCGATTCGTTGATGGTCACCCTGTTCGGAGAGCCGATCGTCGTCGTGATGGAGACCGAGGACGATATTCGCGCCTATCGGTGTCTTCGCCGGCCACGTGGAGCTCCGCAGCCCGTCCGCTGTGCCGTGAGGTACGGCATGATTTTCGTGAATCTCGATCAGCGCGACCACGAGCTGTTCGAACCAGAAGCCATTTCCGCCACCCCCCGCAGTGCCTGAACGATTCCCCCGTCGTTACCGATCGTTCCGGCACTTCCCCCACACAACGGCGCCATCGTGACCTGAACACGATGGCGCCGTTGTGCTGCCCGGAATTATTCGTTTTCCGGGACGGGCCATATTCCTGAATTCCTGAATTCCCGGAGCCCCGATGTGCCCGTGCGCCGGTCAGGCGTTCCCGAGGGCCCGGTCGACGGCGATCTCGATGACGATGCGCTCGGGGTTGTGGCGCGGCGTCCGTTCGTAGCGCTCGGCGTAGCGGCGTACGGCGTCCTCGACCTGTGCGGCCTCCGTGCGGACGACCGCCACGCCCTCCAGGGTCGCCCAGCGGCGCCCTTCCATCTGGCAGACCGCGACCCGGGCGCCCTCAGGGCCTGCCGTCAGGACGTTCGCGGTCTTCCTCGTGTTCCTGCCGGTGATGACACGCGCGATCCGGGTCTCCGGGTCGTACGTCACCCCCACGGGCACCACGTGCGGCGTTCCGTCGGGGCGGAGCGTGGTCAGGGTGCACACGTGGCGCTCACGCCAGAAGGCGAGATATCCGGTGCCGGGGTTGCGTACGTCAGGCATGGGCTCAGCCTAGATACAGCGGCACCTGTGGGCCGGTCGGGTCCCCGAAGCAGCCTTGAGTGGAATAGACTCAACTTTGTACCCGTTGATCGAGTCATAGTTACGTCGAACCGCCAGTACGAGGAGGAGACAGCGCCCGTGGACGCCGAGCTGACCAACAAGAGCCGGGACGCCCTCAACGCGGCCACCGCCAGGGCCGTCAAGGACGGACACGCCGATCTGACCCCGGGGCATCTGCTGCTCGCACTGCTCGCGGGTGAGGACAACGCGAACATCACCGATCTGCTGGCCTCCGTCGAGGCCGACCAGGTCGCCGTACGGCAGGAGACCGAGCGGGTGCTCGGGGCGCTCCCCAGCGTCACCGGGTCGACCGTCGCTCCGCCCCAACCGAGCCGGGAACTGCTCGCCGTGCTGGCCGACGCCGACCAGCGGGCCAAGGAGCTCGGTGACGACTACCTCTCGACCGAGCACCTGCTGATCGCCATCGCGGCGAAGGGCGGCCGCGTCGGTGAGATCCTCGACGGGCAGGGAGCCGGCGCGAAGAAGCTGCTGGACGCATTCGAGAAGAGCAGGGGAGGGCGCCGGGTGACCACTCCGGACCCCGAGGGCCAGTACAAGGCGCTGGAGAAGTTCGGTACGGACTTCACCGCGGCGGCCCGGGAGGGCAAGCTCGACCCGGTCATCGGCCGGGACCAGGAGATCCGCCGCGTGGTGCAGGTGCTGTCGCGCCGCACCAAGAACAACCCCGTCCTCATCGGCGAGCCCGGCGTCGGCAAGACCGCCGTCGTCGAGGGGCTGGCCCAGCGCATCGTCAAGGGCGACGTCCCCGAGTCCCTGCGGAACAAGCGGCTCGTCTCGCTCGACCTCGGTGCGATGGTCGCGGGCGCCAAGTACCGCGGTGAGTTCGAGGAGCGTCTGAAGACCGTCCTCTCCGAGATCAAGGAGAGCGACGGGCAGATCATCACCTTCATCGACGAGCTGCACACTGTCGTCGGCGCGGGCGCCGGCGGCGACTCCGCGATGGACGCGGGCAACATGCTCAAGCCGATGCTCGCCCGTGGTGAACTCCGCATGGTCGGCGCCACCACCCTCGACGAGTACCGCGAGCGCATCGAGAAGGACCCCGCCCTGGAGCGCCGCTTCCAGCAGGTCCTGGTCGCCGAGCCCTCCGTCGAGGACACCATCGCCATCCTGCGAGGGCTGAAGGGCCGCTACGAGGCGCACCACAAGGTGCAGATCGCCGACTCCTCCCTGGTCGCCGCGGCGACGCTCTCCGACCGCTACATCACCTCCCGGTTCCTCCCCGACAAGGCCATCGACCTCGTCGACGAGGCCGCCTCCCGGCTCCGCATGGAGATCGACTCCTCGCCCCTGGAGATCGACGAGCTCCAGCGGTCGGTCGACCGGCTCCACATGGAGGAGCTCGCCCTCAGGAACGAGAGCGACGAGGGCTCCAGGCAGCGCCTGGAGAAGATCCGCCGCGACCTCGCCGACAAGGAGGAGGAGCTGCGCGGTCTCACCGCCCGCTGGGAGAAGGAGAAGCAGGGGCTGAACCGCGTCGGTGAGCTCAAGGAGCGCCTGGACGAGCTGCGCGGCCAGGCCGAGCGTGCCCAGCGCGACGGCGACTTCGACACCGCCTCCAAGCTGCTGTACGGGGAGATCCCCGGCCTGGAGAGGGAACTGGCCGAGGCGGACGAGGCGGAGCAGGAGGCATCCCAGGACACCATGGTCAAGGAGGAGGTCGGCCCGGACGACATCGCGGACGTCGTCGGCGCCTGGACCGGGATCCCGGCCGGGCGGCTCCTGGAGGGCGAGACCCAGAAGCTGCTGCGCATGGAGTCCGAGCTGGGCAGGCGGCTGATCGGCCAGACCGAGGCCGTCCGGTCCGTCTCCGACGCCGTACGCCGTACCCGGGCGGGCATCGCCGACCCCGACCGGCCCACCGGGTCGTTCCTGTTCCTCGGCCCGACCGGGGTCGGCAAGACGGAGCTGGCCAAGGCGCTCGCGGACTTCCTGTTCGACGACGAGCGGGCCATGATCCGCATCGACATGAGCGAGTACAGCGAGAAGCACAGTGTCGCCAGGCTCGTCGGCGCCCCGCCCGGTTACGTCGGCTACGAGGAGGGCGGCCAGCTCACCGAGGCGGTGCGCCGCCGCCCGTACAGCGTGGTGCTGCTGGACGAGGTGGAGAAGGCGCACCCCGAGGTCTTCGACATCCTGCTCCAGGTGCTCGACGACGGGCGGCTCACCGACGGGCAGGGGCGGACGGTGGACTTCCGCAACACCATCCTGATCCTGACGTCCAACCTCGGCAGCCAGTTCCTCGTCGACCCCTCGACGGATGCGGAGGCCAAGAAGGAGCGGGTCCTGGAGGTCGTACGCGCCTCCTTCAAGCCGGAGTTCCTGAACCGGCTCGACGACCTCGTCGTGTTCTCCGCCCTGTCCGGAGACGAGCTCGCTCACATCGCGGGGCTCCAGGTCGCCCGTCTCGCCGCCCGGCTGGCGGACCGCCGTATCCACCTCGACGTCACCCCGGACGCGCTGGCCTGGCTGGCCCAGGAGGGCAACGACCCGGCGTACGGCGCCCGGCCGCTGCGCAGGCTCATCCAGACGGCGATCGGCGACCGGCTCGCCAGGGAGATCCTCGCGGGCGAGGTCAAGGACGGCGAAACCGTGCGGGTCGACCGCGCGGGTGACGGTCTGACCGTGGGGCCGGCCGTCCGGGCCAAGACCCTGTAGGCCGGGGACCGGGCCGGCCCCGGAGGCACAGCCTCCCGGGGCCGGCCCGGTGCGTCGCTGCATCCCCTTTTATATGTGCATATAGCATGCATCTCGTGCGGCGGAGGCGTCCGCCAAATTGAGCCGAAAATTACCCGACCTTGGCCGAATGGTTGAGGTGAATCGGTCGGACCGTCATTTTTGTACCGGCCCGATACATATCCCCGCCCGTGGTCGGAGCCCGGCGTGCAGGATGTCAGGGGTTTGTGTTCCCTACCCTTTCCCGGACACTCCGGTCATTTTATTTTCACCGCAAGTCCGTTCGTCCGGAATTCGGATACCGGTAAGGTGCGGGTATGACGGAGCGGATACCTGGCGAGGCGAGCGCGGACCCGAAAGATCGTAGAAGTGACAGTCTTGTTCGCCTGAGCGAATTTCGCACCCTGTGGACTGCATTCGCTCAGTCGGTGCTGGGTGATCAGCTTGCCCGCGTGGCGCTGTCGCTCCTGGTGTTCGAACGCACCGAGTCCGCGGGATGGACCGCGGCGACCTACGCCCTGACCACCCTGCCCGCCCTGCTGTCGGGGGTCCTCCTCACCGGCCTCGCCGACCGCTTCCCCCGGCGCACGGTCATGATCGGGTGCGACCTGGTGCGCGCGGTCCTCGTCGGGCTCATGGCGCTCCCCGGTGTGCCCCTTCCCCTGCTCGCGGGGCTCCTGGTGCTCGCACAGCTCGCCGAGGCACCGTTCGGCGCGTCGCAGGGTGCGCTCATGCCCGCCGTGCTGGGGGACCGCCTCTACGAGCGTGGCCAGCGCGTCATCATGATCACCCATCAGACGGGGCAGCTGGTCGGATTCGCCCTCGGCGGTGTCGTAGTCGTCTGGCTGGGCAGCCACCTCGCGCTGGGGCTGAACGCGCTGACGTTCCTGGTCTCGGCGGTCCTGATCAGGACCGGTGTGAAGGCACGGCCGGTGGACGCCCAGGCCGGTGCGGCGCCGAAACGGATGCACACCCAGGTGGGCAAGGCCGCCGCGTTGATCTGGTCGGACTCCCGGCTGCGGTCGCTGGTCGCCCTGGGCTGGCTCGCCGGCTTCATCGTGCTGCCGGAGGGCCTGGCGGCGCCGTTCGCGGAGGAGGCCGGGGCCGGCGCCGTGGCGGTGGGGCTGCTGCTCGCCGCGCACCCCGCCGGGATGGTGCTGGGGGCGGCGATCCTGGGGCGTCCGCACTTCGACGTGGAGCGGCGCCGTCGGCTCCTCGGCCCGCTGGCGGTGGGCGCGAACCTTCCACTCGTCGTCTACTGGGCGGGTCCCGGAGTGGCAGTGGCCGTCCTTGTCCTGATGGTGTCGGGCATCTGTTCGGCTTACCAGATCACCGCGGGCGCGACCTTCGTACTGGCCACTCCCGCGGACCAGCGGGGCCAGGCCCTGGGGCTGGCCAGGTCGGGGCTGACCGCCATGCAGGGCATCGGTGTCGCGGCGGGCGGACTGGCGGCGGAGCTGGCGGGTTCCTCCGCCCGGGCCATCGGCGGCGCCGGACTCGTCGGCACGCTCTGCGCCGTGCTCGTCGCGGTTTCGTGGTCGCGGGCCAGGGGAACGAGCGCGGGGACGATTCCCCTGAGCGCGTAGGACCGCCGGCCGCGATCGCGGCTAGGGTCGGAGCCAGGAAACCACGTGCGATCCACAGGAGTACCCAGCGATGTCTATCGACCCGTCCTCGATCCCCAACTTCGGAGGACAGCCCGAACCGCAGGCGACCGGACCCGAGGGCCCCGTGGTCCCCGACCAGGACCTCGTCAAGCAGCTTCTCGAGCAGATGGAGCTGAAGTTCGTCGTCGACGACGAGGGCGACCTCGCCGCCCCGTGGGAAGACTTCCGGACGTACTTCATGTTCCGCGGTGAGGACGAGCAGCAGGTCTTCTCGGTGCGGACCTTCTACGACCGTCCCCACGCGCTGGACCAGCGCCCCGTCCTGCTCGACGCGATCGACGACTGGAACCGCCGCACCCTGTGGCCCAAGGTCTACACCCACGCCCACGAGGGCGAGGAGGGCGCCGCGGGTTCCGTGCGGCTCGTCGGTGAGGCGCAGATGCTCATCGGCACCGGCGTGAGCCTGGAGCACTTCGTCTCCTCGACGGTCAGTTGGGTGCGCGCCTCCATCGAGTTCGACAAGTGGCTCGTCGAGCGCCTGGGCCTGGCGCCCGAGGAGAAGTCCTCCGAGGGCGACGCCGCCACGGAGCAGTCCGAGGGCTGACCCGGCCCGCGGGAGCCGGGGCTCTCGCGCCCCTTCCCCCGGAGTCCGGGACCAGAGGTCCGGTGCGGCGCGTGCGAACGCCCGCACCGGACCTTTCGCATGAAGTGCCGTAAGGCTCGTGGGCTGTCGCGCGGTGACGCGATGACGCGGTGACGCGATGACGCGGTGACGCCGCCGCCGGCGCGCGGTCGGCGAGCCGGTGTTGCCGGGACCTGGCAGTTTCGATCGTCCCTGCCTGCCTGTCAGCAGCCTGCCGGCAGGCTGCCGAGGGTGGTTAGGTCGTCGCCGTTCACGCACGGGAGGCCGAATCCTGCTGCGTTCCGACCCGCGCACGGAGACGGTGACACCTCGTGGCGAAGCAGCAGAAGCATCCCCCCGTCGACGCGGCCGTCGGGCGCCGGAGGACGCGTCGGGGCACAGCCGTGGTCGGCGTGCTGCCGGCTCTGCCGTTCGCGGCGCTCGCGGTGGTGGCGGCGACCGGAGCGGGCCCGGCCGTACCGCTCGTCGTCACCGGCGTCGCCGCCCTCGCCGCAGTACTCATGATCAGCGAGGTGCACACGGGCCGTGAGCCCGGACAGGTCAACGGGAACCGCCTCACCGCGCGGACACCCACCGGGGTCCGCACCGTCGACCTCGGCGACATCCGGAGCGTGCGGCTCCTGACGAGTTTCTCCTACGGAGGGGTGTCGGACCGGGTGGTCCTCGTCCGCGACGGGAGCGGTGTGTGCCTGGGGCTGCGGGAACCCGCCGACCTGCGCCGCGTACGCCGAGCCCTGGAGCGGGTCTCTCCGCGCGACGTACAGCCACGTGTCAGCCGCGCGGCACGTGCCCGTCTGCACATGCCCGCGGGCGGGACCGGCCTGCACACGGTCCTGGTCTGGCTGGCCACCGTGCTGGGTGCGCCCGGCTGCATCTTCGCCGTGTTGTGGCTGGCCGGCCTGGTCCGGGCCTGAGCCGCCCCGCTCCGTGCACCGCCGCACCGTCCCGGCGCACGGGAGCCCGCCCGGACACGGCCGTCAGCCGGGCGGGCGCGGGTGTCCGCGCGGTGCACGAAGGGCACCGCGTGAGCCGGTGGGCGCTTCGGGCGTCGGGGCTCGAACGGGTCGCGACGCCGGCGCGACCTGGCGGCGCTCCCTGGTCCGCCGTCAGGCCGCGAGCCGCTTGAGGCGGCTCACCGCTTCTTCCAGCACCTCCTGCCGCTTGCAGAAGGCGAAGCGCACGAAGGGGGCGCCCTGCTCGCGGTGGTCGTAGAAGACGGCGTTGGGGACGGCCACCACCCCGCAGCGCTCCGGGAGCGACCGGCAGAAGGCGAAGCCGTCGCCACCCTTGTCCAGCGGACGGATGTCGGTGGTGACGAAGTACGTCCCGGCGGGCTCGTACACCGTGAAGCCCGCCTCGGCGAGGCCGGTGCTCAGCAGGTCCCGCTTGGCCCGCAGGTCCTCGCGCAGCCCGGCGAAGTAGCCGTCGGGCAGCCGCAGGGCCTCCGCGACGGCGTACTGGAGGGGGCCGCCGGAGACGTACGTCAGGAACTGCTTGGCGGAGCGGACCGCGGTGACCAGGTCCGGACTCGCGGTGATCCAGCCGATCTTCCACCCGGTGAGCGAGAACGTCTTGCCGGCGCTGCTGATGGTGACCGTGCGCTCGCGCATGCCGGGGAAGGACGCGATCGGGATGTGCTCGCCCTCGAAGACGAGGTGTTCGTAGACCTCGTCGGTGACGACCAGCAGGTCACGCTCGCACGCGAGCCCGGCGATCGCGGCCAGCTCGTCGCGGGTGAGGACCGTGCCGGTGGGGTTGTGCGGGGTGTTCAGCAGGATCAGCCGGGTGCGGGGTGTCACCGCCGCGCGCAGCTCGTCGAGGTCGAGCCGGTAGGCGCCCTCCTGGGGCCGGAGCGTGACGGGGACGCGGACGCCGCCCGCCATGGCGATGCAGGCCGCGTAGGAGTCGTAGTACGGCTCCAGGGCCACGACCTCGTCGCCGGGCTCCAGAAGGGCCAGCAGGGTGGCGGCGACGGCCTCCGTGGCTCCCGTGGTGACGAGGACCTCGGCGTCGGGGTCGTACTCGAGGCCGTAGAACCGCGACTGGTGCGCGGCGACGGCGGAGCGGAGTTCGGGGATGCCGGGGCCCGGCGGGTACTGGTTGCCGAGTCCCGAGAGCACGGCCCGGGCCGCGACTTCGCGGATCTCCTCGGGGCCGTCGGTGTCGGGGAACCCCTGGCCGAGGTTGATCGCTCCGGTCCGCGCGGCCAGCGCCGACATCTCGGCGAAGATCGTCGTGCCGAACTCGGCGAGGCTGCGGTTGAGCAACGGTCGTCCCTGTGTCATGGGCGCCATCCTGTGCCGAAGCTCTGGAGTTGCTCAAGTCTGCTTTGGCCCCGTCGGGGCGTGGGAATCCACCCGTCAGTCGAGAAGCGGGGCCTCGCTTCGGGGGAAGAGAAGGATGTGAGGTCGATGGAGTTGTTCGTCTTCATCGTGTTCCTGGGGATCGTTGTGGTGGGGATCATCTCCCTCGCCGGATCAGTCGGCGGGAAGAAGCCGTCACGGCGCGCCGGGCGGCGCGGGAGCGGCAGCGGCGGGGGCGGCTCCGACGGGGGCAGCTGGTGGGCCGGCGACAGCGGCGGAGGGAACCACCACTCCTGCGGCGGCGGGCACTCCTGCGGGGGTGGCGGCTGCGGCGGCGGTGGCGGAGGCGACTGAGCCCGTCGCGTCCGAGACGGGTCCGCCCGCCCCTCACGGGGGTGGGGGCGGGCGGACCTGAGGTGTCCGGCGGGATGAACTCCCCCCGGACACCTTTTCGTTGAACCACCGGGAACAGGTGATCCGTGCTGCCCCCTGAGGGATGGAAACCAAGGCAAGTTGGGTAAAAGCGCTGTGAGCGCCACGTACTTCGTGATTGCATCGATGTAGAGAACATTCAGCCCCCGGGCGCAAGTTGGACCGGATCGGGCTCCCGTCCCCCACGGTGCGCGCCGCACGGGGGCACTTCCTGTCCTTGTGTCCCTGTGCGTCCTGCGGAGCCGATCCATGCTCACGACCCTCCAGACCTCCTATTCCGACACCCGAGCCGCTGATCTCGCATGGACGCTCGGCCGCGAACCGCTGCCCGCCCTGGCCGTCCTCGACCTCGAACTGGACGGTGCGAAGGTTCAGTTGCGGCTTCTCGGTGCCTCCCATCAGGTTCTGCTCGAGGAGGGTCCGCGTACGTGCTCCGAGACCGTCGCCTGCCTGCCGGGCAGGAGCGCCCCGCTGCCGCTGGGCGTCGCCGAGAGCGTGGGGGACTGGGACTACGAGTTCGCCGCGCGGGTGGAGACGCTCTCCGAGGGCTCGTTCGCCGGGCGCGCGCAGGAGCTGCTCGCGCTCGTCGCCGACCACCCGCAAGGGCTCGCCGGGACGTTCCCCGGCAGTCCTCATGCCTTCACGGCGATGCTCGCACAGCGGACGGAGGGCCAGGTGCGCTGGAGGACCTGGCACGCGTATCCGCAGGAAGGGCAGCTGGTCGTCACCCGGACGTCCGTGCGCGCACGGGTGCCCGCCGCGGTCGGCTGAGGGCCGTCCGCCCCCCCCGGTGCGCGGCGGGGCGCGCGGGTTGGCCGGGTGGTGCGCGGTGGGCGCGCACGGAGCGCGTCACTTGCACCCTTGTGGGTGACAAGACGAGGTCGATCGGTCACGTAGCGTTCATTTCATGATCGACCAGCAGATACCGCTGAGGGGGAGTGCCGCGCGCCTCCCGGTGCGGCCGAGGACGGGCCGGTTCCTCGTGCTGGCCGCCGTGTTCGTCTGTGCGGCATGCGGTCTGGTGTACGAGCTGGAGCTGGTCGCGCTGGCCTCGTACCTGATCGGTGATTCGGTCACCCAGGCATCGGTTGTGCTGTCCGTGATGGTGTTCGCCATGGGGGTGGGGTCACTCCTCGCGAAGCGCCTGCGCGACCGTCCCGCCGTGGGGTTCGGACTGATCGAGGCGGCGCTCGCACTGGTCGGCGGCACGTCGGCGATCGTCCTGTACGCCTGCTTCGCGTGGTTCGGGGAATCGCGCCATGTGCTGGTCGGCTTCTCGCTCGCCATCGGCATCCTCATCGGCGCCGAGATCCCGCTGCTGATGACGCTGATCCAGCGGGTCGACCGGCAGGACGCGGGCGGGGCGGTCGCGGACCTCTTCGCCGCCGACTACGTGGGCGCGCTGGTCGGCGGGCTCGCCTTCCCCTTCCTGCTCCTGCCGATGATGGGGCAGCTGACCGGTGCGCTGTTCACCGGCACGGTCAACGCGGCGGCGGGCGGCGCGCTGGTGCTGTGGGTGTTCCGGCGCGATCTGACCAGCCGCTCCCGATTGCTGCTGATCGTCGTGAACGGGGCGGTGATCGCCGTGCTGGCCACGGCGTCGGTCCTGGTGGACGACTTCGAGCGGGCCGCCCGCCGTGCGGTGTACGGCGAAGACGTCCGGGTCGCGCTCCGGACCGAGGTTCAGGAAGTGGTCCTCACGGGGGCGCGGCACGGCTCGCTCGACCTCTATCTCGACGGCCGGCTCCGGGTCAGTTCGCGCGACGGCCACCGCTACCACGAGGCGCTCGTGCACCCGGCGATGAAGGGAGCCCACCGGCGGGTGCTGATCCTGGGCGGGGGCGACGGGCTGGCCGCCCGGGAGGTGCTGCGCTACCCGGACGTCGAATCAGTGGTGGTGGTCGAGATGGACCCTGCCGTCACCCGGTTGGCCCGCACGGATCCGGCGCTCGCCGAGCTGAACGCGCACGCCTTCGGAGACCCCCGGCTGACGCCGGTCACGGCGGACGCCTTCAACTGGCTCCGGGACACCCGTGACCGCTTCGACGTGGTCGTCGCGGACCTGCCCGACCCCGGGATCACGTCCAGCACCAAGCTGTACGCGGCCGAGTTCTACGGACTGGTGGCCAGGACGCTGGAGCCCGGCGGGCGCCTCGTGGTGCACGCGGGGTCGCCCAGCAGCAGACCCGCGACGTTCTGGACGGTGGAGGCGTCCGTGCGGGCGGGCGGCCTGCGGACCCTGCCGTACCGCGTCGAAGGGCGGCCGGCCGGGTTCGCCGCGGGCCCGGACCGGCCCGCGGGCGGCGCGGAGGCCCATGACTGGGGCTATGTGCTCGCAGGCGGGCAGACCGTACCCGGACTCGGCACCGCCCCCGGCGCACCGGCTCTGCGGACGCTCGGCGTACGGGAGCTGCCGGAAGGCGGTGGGGCGAGGGAGCGGGCCCGGCACCACGCGGTCCTGCCCTCGACGCTGGTCCACCCGCGGTACCAGGAGGAACCATGAGCGCCGCGATGCCTGCCCGCCGCGTACGGGGTATGGAGGCGGAGACCGCCGGGTCTGAGTACGCTCGGACGGTATGGAGCATGAGGTGTTCGTTCCGGTGCCGGCCCAGTCCCTTCGGCGGACCCTGGGTGACCCCGTCCGTCTCGCGCGCTGCGTGCCGGGACTCCAGCAGGATGCCGATACGCCGGCGGACCCGCTCGCGGGCCGTCTGAAGTTCCGGGCGGACGGCCACACCATCACGTACCGCGGCGTGCTGACCGTACGGTCCACGGAGGACGGCGACTCCTTCTCGGTTACCGGGGAGGGTACGGAGGCGCGGGGCACCGGCTCGGCGAAACTGGCGCTGACCATCGGTCTCACGGAGACGGACGGTGGGACGACGCTCGCCTACAGCGGCACGGCGAGCGGTGACGGCCGCATCGTGGAGCTGGGGGACACGGCGGCGCTCACGGCGGCCACCCGGCTGCTGGACCGCTTCACACAGCAACTGGTGACGGAGTCCTTGGCCACGGGGGACGGGGAGCCGGACACCGGCGCACCTGAGGGATCCGCCCCCGGTACAGCCGCCGGCGGCGGGCAGGCCGACGCACCGGGCGGGTCCACGCCCGCCGCCCCCGTATCCCCTGACTCCGCATCCCCTGACTCCGCGTCCGGCGAGTCCGAATCCGGCGAGTCAGTTCCCGCCGAAGGGTCTGATCCCGTCGCCGAGTCCGAGAACCCGTCAGGGCGGGACTCGTCCGCCGGACAGGAGTCATCCGGTGACTCCGGTTCCGGACCGGACGACGAATCCGTCTTCGACTCACCCGTGCCACCGCCGTCGCTCGACCCCTCAGCGGAACTGGAGTTCACCGTGCCGGACGATCTGCCCGCCGAGGCCGCGCACGCCCGCCGCACGATGATCGGCCGCAGCACGGAGGAGGTCGACCACGCGCCGCCGCGCGGCCGGTACGCCCCGGTGCCGGCACCCGAGGCGGGCGCCGCCGGCATCACGCTGCGCTGGGCCGCCCCCGCGGCCGCACTGGCGATCGCCTCGGCCGTCGTGGTGAGCCGGGCTCTGCGGCGGCGCAGGCCCTGAGGGGCGCGCCGCGCCAGTAGTGTCGGAGTGTGAGCAGAGCTGCGAAGAACGCCCGGCTGACCGCCGGCGACGTCGAATTGACCGTTGACCCCGAGAACGGCTGCAGGATCACCAGCCTGCGGATCGGGGGCACCGAACTGCTGCGCCAGGGCGAGCGGTACGGCTGCTTCCCCATGGTGCCGTGGTGCGGCCGCACCGAGAACGGCCTGTTCCGCAACGGTGGTGAGCCGCACCAACTGCCGCTGAACGCACCGCCGCACGCCATCCACGGCACCGGCAGGGACACCGCCTGGCAGCTCGCCCGTCAGAGCGACACGGAAGTGGCCTTCTTCTACGACCTGGCCGACCCGTGGCCGTACGAGGGCCGGGTGACGCAGTCCTTCGAGCTGACCGGGGAATCGCTCACGCTGGGCCTCGGCGTCGAGACGTACGCGGACTCCTTCCCCGCCCAGGCCGGGTGGCACCCCTGGTTCCTGAGGAACCTCGGTGAGAAGGACGTGCTGATCGACTTCGCCCCTGCCTGGCAGGAGGAGCGCGGCGACAACCACCTGCCGACCGGGCGCCGTATCGACCCCTCCCCGAGCGCTCAGCTGCGTTCGAGTGCGGGTGACCCGATCCCCGGCACCTGGGACGACTGCTTCGGGATGCCCGAGGGGGTCGACGTGAAGCTGACCTGGCCCGAGCAGCTGGAGCTCACGGTGAGAAGCCGGGACGAGTGGGTGGTGATCTACGACGAGCAGGCGGAGGCGGTCTGCGTGGAGCCACAGTCCGGCCCGCCCAACGGGCTCAACACCGCTCCACGACTGGTCACCCCGATCGAGCCGCTGGAGATCGCGACGACCTGGAGCTGGGTACGGCTCTGACCCCCGGTCGCCAGCGCTTACCCTCGTTGGCATGACTGACGTACGTGCTGAGCTGCTCCAGCAGATCAAGGACAAGGCCGTGGTACACGGCAAGGTGACCCTCTCCTCGGGTCTTGAAGCCGACTGGTACATCGACCTGCGCCGGATCACGCTGGACGGCAAGGCCGCACCGCTGGTCGGCCAGGTGATGCTGGACGCCACCGCGGACCTGGACTACGACTGCGTCGGCGGTCTGACGCTCGGCGCCGACCCGGTCGCCACCTCGATGCTGCACGCCTCGGCGGCGCGCGGGTCGAGCCTGGACGCGTTCGTCGTCCGCAAGGCGCAGAAGGCCCACGGGATGCAGCGCCGCATCGAGGGCACGGACGTCAAGGGGCGTCGCTGCCTCGTCGTCGAGGACACCTCGACGACCGGTGGCTCGCCGCTCACCGCGGTCGAGGCGGTCCGTGAGGCCGGCGGCGAGGTCGTCGCGGTCGCGGTGATCGTGGAGCGCGGAGCGGCTCCGGCCGTCGCCGAGGCAGGTCTGCCCTATGTGCACGTGTACTCGGTGGCCGACCTCGACCTGGCCTGACCTGCGCATTCTCCCTGGTACTCGCCGTTTCACGTGAAACGGCGAGTACCAGGGAGACGGGCAGCGTGGAGCCGGAGCGAGAGTCTGGGAAGATAAGGGCGACGATGACGTCGCCCCCAGGTCAGGGACCAAGCAACGCACACCCGCACATCCCAAGGAGCGGACAGATGCCCATCGCAACCCCCGAGGTCTACGCCGAGATGCTCGACCGGGCGAAGGCAGGCAAGTTCGCCTACCCGGCCATCAATGTGACGTCGACCCAGACCCTGCACGCTGCACTGCGCGGCTTCGCGGAGGCGGAGAGCGACGGCATCGTCCAGATCTCCACCGGTGGGGCGGAATTCCTGGGCGGCCAGCACAACAAGGACATGGTCACGGGCGCTGTGGCCCTCGCCGAGTTCGCGCACATCGTCGCCGCCAAGTACGACATCACGGTCGCGCTGCACACCGACCACTGCCCCAAGGACAAGCTGGACACCTATGTGCGTCCGCTGATCGACGTCTCCGCCGAGCGCGTCGCCAAGGGCCTGAACCCGCTGTTCCAGTCGCACATGTGGGACGGCTCGGCCGAGACCCTCGCCGACAACCTGGCCATCGGCCAGGAGCTGCTGGCCAAGGCCGCCGCCGCCAAGATCATCCTCGAGGTCGAGATCACCCCGACCGGTGGCGAGGAGGACGGTGTCACGCACGAGATCAACGACGAGCTGTACACCACCGTCGACGACGCGCTGCGTACGGCCGAGGCGCTCGGCCTGGGCGAGAAGGGCCGCTACCTGCTGGCCGCGTCCTTCGGCAACGTCCACGGCGTCTACAAGCCGGGCAACGTCGTCCTCCGCCCCGAGCTCCTCAAGGACCTCCAGGAGGGTGTCTCCTCGAAGTACGGCAAGCCGGCCGGCAGCCAGCCCTTCGACTTCGTCTTCCACGGCGGTTCGGGCTCGACCGCCGAGGAGATCGCGACCGCGCTGGAGAACGGCGTCGTGAAGATGAACCTCGACACCGACACCCAGTACGCCTTCACCCGCCCGATCGTGGACCACATGTTCCGCAACTACGACGGTGTGCTGAAGGTCGACGGCGAGGTCGGCAACAAGAAGGTCTACGACCCGCGCAGCTGGGGCAAGTCCGCCGAGGCGGGCATGGCCGTGCGTGTCGCCGAGGCGTGCGCCAACCTGCGCTCGGCCGGTACCAAGCTGAAGTAGTCACGTCACTGACGTACGACGGGCCCGGTCTCCCCTCGGGGGGGCCGGGCCCGTTCCGTGCCCGAGGAGAGGACCGCTGTGAGCACGCCCGCGCGCTACGACTTCGACACCGTCATCGACCGCCGGGGCACCTGGTGTGTCCAGTGGGACGGTGTCGCCGACCGCTTCGGGGTGGACGGGCTGCTGCCGTTCACCATCTCCGACATGGACTTCGCGACCGCCCCCGAGGTCCTGGCGGCGCTGCGCGCCCGGCTGGACCACGGGGTCCTCGGCTACACCACCTGGCAGCAGGACGACTTCCGGTCGGCGGTCGCGCACTGGTACGAGACCCGTTACGGCACCCGCGTCGACACCGGCCGGCTCGTCTACGGCCCTTCCGTCCTCAGCCAGCTCTCGCAACTGCTCCAGATGTGGACCGCCGAGGGCGAGGGAGTGGTGGTCCACACCCCCACGTACGACGGCTTCCGGAAGGCTGTCCTGGGGCTCGGCCGTGAGCTGCGAGGGGTCCCGCTGGGGGACGGAACCGCACTCGAACGCGAGCTGGCCAGGACCGACGCGAAGGTCCTGGTGCTCTGCTCGCCGCACAACCCCACGGGCCGGGTCTGGACCGAGACCGAGCTGCGCGGGATGCGCGAGCTGGCGCGGCTCCACGGGGTCGCGGTGATCAGCGACGAGATTCACGCCGACTTCGTGCACGAGGGGCAGACCCACGTCCCGTACGCGCGTATCGCCGGGGACGGGCCGGGGGAGGGTCGCTGGGCCGTCATCACCTCCGCGTCCAAGTCCTTCAACTTCCCCGCGCTCACCGGTTCGTACGGCCTCATCGGGGACCCTGCCGACCGCACGGAGTACCTGCGCCGTATGGAGACGGCCGAAGGGCTCGCCTCTCCGGCGGTGCTGTCGCTGACCGCGCACATCGCGGCGTACCGCGAGGGCGCGGCGTGGCTGGACGCGGTCCGCGCCTACGCGGCGGAGAACCTGGCACTGGTCGCCGAGCGTCTGGACGCGGCGTTCCCGGAGCTGGCCTGGGAGCCGCCGCAGGCGGGCTACCTGGCGTGGATCGATCTGCGTCCCCTGGGCGTGGAAGACGACGAGCTGCAGCGGGTGCTGATCGAGCGGGAGAAGGTGGCGATCATGCCCGGCGCGGTCTACGGAGCCCCCGGCTTCCTGAGGCTGAACGTGGGATGCGCTCGCAGCAAGGCCGACGCGGGGGTGTCCGCGCTGGTACGCGCGCTGAGCGAGGTGGCGCGGTAGCGCGGCGCCGAACCGCATACGCGGACGGGGCCGACGGGTGGGATCTGAATGGCCACCGGACCGGCCTGCGGTGATGCTGCTCGTATGACTGACGCGGACGGGGCCGACGGCGAGAGCGGTGCGGACGGCATGCCCGGCGAAGGCGGCGCAGCCGGTGCGGAAGGCGACGGAGCTGAAGACGGGGCGCCCCGCGAGACCGGGGGCGGCGGTGTGAGCGGTGGCGGCGGTACGACCGCCGGGGACGAGGGCGGGATCCGGGTCGCGTCGCCGGTGGGGCGGTGGGTCGTCCTGACCACCGTGCTCGGGTCGAGCATGGCCCTGCTCGACTCCACGGTGATCAATGTGGCGCTCCCACGGATCGGCGAGGACCTCGGCACCGACCTGGCCGCCCTGCAGTGGACGGTCAACGCCTACATGCTCACGCTGGCCGGGCTGATCCTGCTCGGGGGCGCGCTGGGGGACAGGTTCGGCCGCCGGCGGGTGTTCGTCCTCGGTGTCGTCTGGTTCGCCGCCGCGTCGCTGCTCTGCGGGATCGCGCCGAACGCGGAGGTGCTCATCGCCGCGCGCGCCCTGCAGGGGGCCGGAGGCGCGCTCCTCACCCCCGGGTCGCTGGCGATCATCCAGGCGAGCTTCCACCCCGACGACCGGGCGCGGGCCGTCGGCCTGTGGTCCGGGCTCGGCGGGGTCGGGGCCGCGGTGGGGCCGTTCCTCGGAGGGTGGCTGGTGGACGGGCCCGGCTGGCGTTGGGTCTTCCTGCTGAACCTGCCGATCGCGGCCGTCTGCGTACCGGTGGCCCTGCGCCATGTGCCGGAGTCCCGGGACCCGGACGCCCACGGCCGTTTCGACGTGCTGGGCGCGACCCTCGCCGCGCTCGCCCTCGCCCTGGTCACGTACGCGCTGATCGAGGTGCCCGAGCAGGGGGCGTCAGCCCTGGTGATCGGCGCGGCGCTGGGCGGTGTCGTCCTCGGGGCGGCGTTCGTGAGGGTGGAGCGGCACCGGGCCGGCCCCATGGTGCCGCCGTCGATCTTCGCGTCCCGGCAGTTCACCGCCGTCAACGTCGTCACGTTCTGCGTGTACGCGGCTCTGGGCGGTTTCTTCTTCCTGTCCGCGATCCAGCTGCAGGTGGTCGCCGGCTACTCGGCGCTCGGCGCGGGCACCGCGCTGCTGCCGACGACGGTGCTCATGCTGCTCTTCTCCGCGTCCGCGGGTGATCTCGGCCGGCGCATCGGGCCCAGGATCCCGCTCACCGTGGGGCCCCTGCTGGCGGCGGCCGGGATGCTGCTGATGCTGAGGGTCGGACCGGGGGCCTTGTACGTGTGGGAAGTGCTGCCCGCCGTCGTGGTGCTCGGCCTCGGCATGGTCACCCTGGTGGCCCCGCTCACCGCGACCGTCCTGGCGGCGGTGGACACCGGGCGGGCGGGGCTCGCCAGCGGCATCAACAACGCGGCGGCGCGGGCCGCGGGGCTGCTCGCGGTGGCCGCCCTCCCACTGCTGGCCGGAATGGGGCCGGAGGCATACCGGGACGCCGACGAGTTCGCGTCGACGTTCAGGAGGGCCATGCCGATGTGCGCCGGGCTCCTCGTGGCGGGCTCGGCCATCGCCTGGGGGGCCGTACGGAAGGTTCCGGCGGCCCGTCCGGCGTGTGCGACGCACTGCGGGGTCTCGGCCCCGCCCTTGGAGCCGGACGCCCGGCCCAGGCACACTTGAACCATGTCCATCCACGAGAACCTGCTCGGGGGCCCCGCCCCGACCCATCTGCCCGACGACCCGGAGCCGCGCGAGCTGCTCGCGGGCGGAACGGCTCCCGCCGACGTCGCGGCGAAGTACCCCACGTCCTCGCTGGCCTGGGCGCAGCTCGCCGACGAGGCGTTCGAGGGCGGCCGGGTCATCGAGTCGTACGCCTACGCGCGCACCGGCTACCACCGGGGCCTCGACGCCCTGCGCCGCGCGGGATGGAAGGGCCACGGCCCCGTCCCGTTCGAGCACGAGCCGAACCGCGGCTTCCTCCGGGCGCTGCACGCCCTCGCGCGGGCCGCGCAGGCGATCGGCGAGCAGGAGGAGTACGAGCGCTGCTCGACCTTCCTGCGCGAGTCCTCGCAGACCGCAGCGGACACCCTGGGCTGAGCCGATCCCGTTTTCCGGGCCCCGCCGGGCATCAGCCCGGCGGGGCCCGGCGTGTCTCCGGGAGGGCCGTTAGGATGCCGAGCAGGGGACCGGAGCTCCACCCACCTATGAGGAAGGGGCGGACCGCTACCCGGAAGCTCGTGTCGAGGAGACAGAAATGTCGACGTTCCACCCCGACCCCGAAGCCACCGGTGCGGAGACCCCGCACCTGGACTTCGCGGGAACGACTCCGTACGAGGACTATGTCCAGGCGGATGTCCTGACCCACCTCCAGCACCTTCGCTCGGACGACCCCGGCGAGATGGTCTTCCTGGTCACCACCCAGGTCATGGAGCTGTGGTTCACCGTCATCGTCCATGAGTGGGAGACCGCGGCCCACGCCCTGCGCGAGGACCGGATACCGGCCGCCCAGGATGCCCTGAAGCGCTCGCTGCGCGAGCTGGAGGCGCTGAACGCCTCCTGGAAGCCGCTGGCGGCCCTCACCCCCGCCCAGTTCAACTCCTACCGGGGTGCCCTCGGCGAGGGGTCCGGCTTCCAGTCCGCGATGTACCGGCGGATGGAGTTCCTGCTGGGCGACAAGTCGGCGTCCATGCTCGTGCCGCACCGGGGCGCGCCCCGTGTCCACGCCGAGCTGGAGAAGGCGCTCCACGAGCCGGGGCTCTACGACGAGACGCTCGCCCTGCTCGCCCGGCGCGGGTACCCCGTACCGCAGTCGGTGCTGGGCCGCGACCTGTCCCAGCGGTACGAGCCGTCCGCGGCGGTCGAGGCCGTCTGGGCGGAGATCTACGCGACGCCCGACCAGAACGACGAGCTGGTACGCCTCGGCGAGGTGCTCACCGACGTCGGTGAGCTGGTGTGGCGCTGGCGCAACGACCACCTGACCGCCACCCGGCGGGCGATGGGATCGAAGACCGGTACCGGCGGATCGGCCGGAGTCGCCTGGCTGGAGAAGCGGGCCACCAAGAACGTGTTCCCCGAGCTGTGGACGGCGCGAAGCCATGTCTGATTTCAAGGAGCGCGCAGAGGCGCTCGACTCCGCCGACGAACTGGCCTCGCTGCGCGAGCGGTTCCTCCTCGACGACACCGTCTACCTGGACGGCAACTCGCTGGGCGCGCTGCCCCGGCACGTCCCCGCCCGTATGCAGGACGTGATCACCCGGGAGTGGGGCGCGCTGCGGATCCGCTCCTGGGGGGAGAGCGGCTGGTGGACCGCGCCCGAACGGATCGGCGACCGGATCGCCCCGCTCGTCGGGGCCGCCGCCGGTCAGATCGTGGTGGGCGACTCCACCAGCGTGAACGTCTTCAAGGCCGTGGTGGCCGCGACCCGGCTCGCGGGCGAGGGCCGGGACGAGATCCTGGTCGACGCGACGACGTTCCCCACGGACGGGTACATCGCCTCCTCGGCCGCCCGCATGACGGGTCATCGGGTCGTCCCGGTCGCCCCGGCCGACGTGCCGGGCGCGCTCGGGCCGCGTACGGCGGCGGTCCTCCTGAACCACGTGGACTACCGCACGGGCAGGCTCCACGACCTGCCGGGTCTCACCGCCGCGGTCCACGACGCGGGCGCGCTCGCCGTCTGGGACCTGTGCCACAGCGCGGGCGCCCTCCCGGTGGGCCTGGACGCGCACGGGGTCGACCTCGCGGTCGGCTGCACGTACAAGTACCTGAACGGCGGCCCCGGTTCGCCGGCCTACCTGTACGTCGCGGAGCGCCACCAGGCGGCCTTCGACTCGCCGCTGCCCGGATGGACCTCGCACGCGGACCCGTTCGCGATGAGCCCGGAGCACGTACCCGCCGAGGGCGCTCTCCGCGGCAGGGTCGGCACCCCGGACATCCTCTCGATGCTGGCGCTGGAAGCGGCGCTGGAGGTGTGGGACGGCGTCCAGGTGGAGGCCGTACGCGCCAAGTCCCTCGCCCTGACGGACTTCTTCCTGGAGTGCGTCGCCGCCTACGTCCCGGAGGGGCGGGTCACCCCGGCCACCCCCGCTGCGCACGCGGAACGCGGCAGCCAGGTCTCGCTGCGGTGCGCCGACGCGGAGGCCGTGATGGGCGAGCTCATCGAGCGCGGCGTCGTCGGCGATCTGCGCCGCCCCGACGTCCTGCGCTTCGGTTTCACCCCGCTCTACGTCGGTTTCGCCGACGCCGAGCGGGCGGCGCGGATCCTCGCCGAGGTGCTGGGGGTCTGACGCTCCCCGCCGCCGTGCGGACCCGGTGCTCCGGGCCCGTGCGGCGGCGCTCCGCCCTACTGGTACCGTCCCCGCAGGTCAGTCCAGTCGGGCACAGGCGTAGGGCGGTTGGAGCATCCATGTCGGAATCTGCCGGGCGTGCACAGGACGCCGTCGAGGAAGGGTCGGCCTTCGCCCATCCCGCCGTCGCCCCCGACCGGACCGCGGCCTACGGCAGCCATCCCGACCAGGTGATCGACTTCTACGCGCCGGGGGACGGCCGTGACGGTGCGCCGCTCGTCGTCGTCCTCCACGGCGGGGCCTGGCGCGCGCCCTACGACCGGCTCCACGTCTCCCCGTTCGCCGGTTTCCTCGCACGGCGGGGCTTCGCGGTGGCGAGCGTCGAGTACCGGCGCGGAGACGGCTCCCCGCAGCAGGAGGGCGCGGCCCCCGTGGCGGGCCGGTGGCCCGAGACCTTCGACGACGTCGCCGCCGCGATGGATGCCCTGCCGGCCCTCGCCGAGCGGGAACTGCCCCAGGCGGATGTACGGCGGACCGTCCTCACCGGGCACTCGGCGGGCGGACACCTGGCACTGTGGGCCGCCGCCCGGCACGTCCTCCCCCCGGGGTCGCCGTGGCGGCTGCCCGCGTCGCCCCCGCTGCGCGGGGTGGTCGCCCTCGCGCCGATCGCGGACTTCGCGAGCGCGGTGAAGCTGGACGTCTGCGGAGGCGCCCTGCACCAGCTCCTCGGGACCGGCGTCGACCTGGAGTCGCGGAGCGCGCACACCGACCCCGCCCTGCTGCTGCCGACCGGCATCGCGACGACCGTGGTCCAGGGGACGGAGGACACCACCGTGCCCCCGGCCGTCCCGGACGCCTTCGTGGACGCGGCCGCCAAGGCCGGTGAGCTGGTGGGGCTGACCCTGCTCGACGGCGTCGGGCACTTTCCGCTGATCGACCCGTCCGCGGACGCCTGCGCCGTGGTGGCCGAGGAGATCGCCCAGCTGGCCTGGTAGTACCTGGGACGGACGCCCCAGGATCCTCATCACTGCGGACGCCCGGGGCACCGGCCCGCACCTACCGTGTGGGTGTGACCGACACCAGGACCAGAAGCCCGGAGATCCGGCTGGCCGCCGACGCGATAGGCGGCCTGAGGCAGGACCTCTTCCACGATGTGTTCGCCTACCGGCCGCTCGGCCCGCTCTCCACCGACGGGCCGGTGATCCGCCGTCTGCCGGCGGGGATCCGCCGACGGGCCGTCTGGTTCCCGCACGCGGTGGTGGCCGGGGTCGCGGGGATCGCGCTGATCGAGGGTCTCGCCCAGGGGAACGGCCAGTTCTTCGCCTTCGTCGTCGCCCTTCTGCCGGTGGCCGCGCTCCTGATGACGCTGGTCCGCCCCGTCCTCGCGTTCTGGATCTCGATCGCGAGCACCCCGGTCGTGGCGGTGCTGGGCCAGGGGGACTGGCCGTGGGGGCCGAGTGCCTTCGTCTGCCACCTGGGTGTGCTGGTCGTCGCCGCGGCGAGGACCAGGCCCCGCGCCGCGGCCTGGATGTGGCTGATCACCCTGGTCGCGGGCAGCTTCCTCAGCGAGATCGGCCCCGGCTACTCGGACATCTCGGTCATGGCCGTCACCTCCGCGTTCGCCCTGCTCCTCGTCGCCACGGTGCGGGTGCGGCGCGACGCCGAGCGTGAGGTGACCGTGCAGCGCACCGTCACCGCCGTCGAACGCGACCGACGCACACTCCTGGAGGAGCGCACCACCATCGCCCGCGAACTGCACGACGTCGTCGCCCACCACATGTCCGTCGTCGCCATCCAGGCCGAGGCCGCCCCGTACCGTGTGGAGAATCCGCCGCCCGAGCTGGAGCAGGCCTTCGCGACCATCCGGGAGAACGCGGTGGCCGCCCTCACCGAGCTGCGCCGCGTCCTCGGGGTCGTACGCGCCGACGACCACGAGGCGCCGGACGCGCCGCAGCCCACCCTCGCCGAACTCGACCGGCTGCTGGCCAACGTCCGCGAGACCGGTCTGGAGACGGAGAAGGCCGTCACCGGTGCCGTACGGGAGCTGCCGCAGGGCGTCGAGCTGTCGGCGTACCGGATCGTGCAGGAGGCGCTCAGCAACACGCTCCGGCACGCGCCGGGCGCCCGCGCCCAGGTCGAGATCGGCTACGTGCTGGGCGGGCTGGGGCTCCGGGTGGTCAACGGACCCGCGCAGGGCCTGGTCAAACCGTCGCCGGGAGCCGGACACGGGATCACCGGCATGCGGGAGCGGGTCGCGATGCTGAACGGGGAGATGACCGCGGGGGAGACGGAGGACGGCGGCTACGAGGTCGCCGTGTTCCTCCCCGTACCCGGGCAGCGCGACGGAGGTGGGGAGGCGTGAGCACACCGCCTGTCCGCGTGCTGATCGTCGACGACCAGATCATGGTCCGCGAGGGCTTCACCGTGCTGCTCAACGCGATGCCCGGGATCGAGGTCGTCGGCGAGGCGGTCGACGGGCGCCAGGCCGTCTCGCAGGCCGCGGCACTCCGGCCCGACGTGGTGCTGATGGACATCCGGATGCCGGAACTCAACGGCATCGAGGCGACCCGGGAGATCGTCGCCGCCGACGCGGACGCCAAGGTACTCGTCCTGACCACCTTCGACCTCGACGAGTACGTCTACCAGGCCCTGCGCGCCGGAGCCTCGGGCTTCCTGCTGAAGGACGCCTCGGCACGGCAGCTCGCCGAGGGCGTACGCGTCGTCGCGTCCGGCGAGGCGCTGCTCGCACCGACGGTCACCCGGCGGCTGATCACCGAGTTCTCCAAGCTCGCCGGGACACCGAGGCCGCCCGCCATGGCACGGATCGGTGACCTCACCGAAAGGGAGACCGAGGTGCTCGTGCTGATCGCCCAGGGGCTGTCGAACCTGGAGATCGCATCGCACCTGGTGGTCGCCGAGTCGACGATCAAGACCCACGTCAGCCGGATCCTGGTGAAACTGGGGCTCCGGGACCGCACCCAGGCCGCGGTGTTCGCCTACGAGGCGCGGCTGGTGACGCCCGGCTGAGGACTGCTCCGCGTGACCCCGGCGGGCGCCGCGTATCCGGTTCGATCCGCCCGGTGCCGGGGGAGAGCCCGTAACGTCGGCCCATGCATGTGTCCTTCGACCCCTGGTCCCCGGCGTTCGTCGCCGATCCGTACCCCGCGTACGCCGCGCTGCGCGCCACCGGCAGGGCGCACTACTTCGAGCCGACACGGCAGTGGCTCGTCCCGCACCACGCCGACGTGTCCGCGCTGCTGCGCGACCGCCGGCTGGGGCGGACCTATCTGCACCGCTTCGGCCACGAGGAGTTCGGTGTGACCGCTCCGCCCGCCGAGCACGAGCCGTTCCACACCCTCAACGGGCACGGGATCCTCGACCTGGAGGCACCCGACCACACACGGATCCGGCGGCTGGTCGCCAAGGCGTTCACGCCCCGCCGGGTCGAGGAGCTCGCGCCGACCGTGGAACGGCTGGCCGCGGGCCTCGTCGACGACCTCGTCGCGGCGGGCGGCGGCGACCTCCTCGGCGCCGTGGCCGAACCGCTGCCGGTGGCCGTCATCGCGGAGATGCTCGGGGTCCCGGAGGCCGACCGGGGGCTGCTGCGGCCGTGGTCGGCCGCCATCTGCGCGATGTTCGAGCTGAACCCTCCCGAGGAGACGGCACGGGCGGCGGTGCGGGCCTCGGTCGAGTTCTCCGCGTATCTGCGGGAGCTCATCGCCGCCCGGCGATCCGACCCGGGGGCGGACCTGATCTCCGGTCTCATCGCCGCCCACGACGACGAGGACCGGCTCAGCGAGCAGGAGATCGTCTCCACCTGCGTGCTGCTCCTCAACGCTGGTCACGAGGCGACCGTCAACGCCACCGTCAACAGCTGGCGGGTGCTCTTCGAGCACCCCGCACAACTGGAGGCGCTCCGGGCCGACCACGCCCTGCTGCCGACGGCCGTCGAGGAACTGCTGCGCTACGACACCCCGGCACCCATGTTCACCCGGTGGGTCCTGGACGACGTCGAGATCGGCGGCACCCTCATCCCGCGCGGTGCGCAGGTCGCCCTCCTCCTCGCGTCGGCCAACCGTGATCCGGAGCGCTTCACCGACCCGGACAGGCTGGACCTCTCCCGGCAGGACAACCCGCACATCTCGTTCGGTGCCGGTATCCACTACTGCCTGGGCGCCCCGCTCGCCCGGGTCGAACTCGCCGCCTCCTTCCGCGAACTGCTGCGCAAGGCACCCCGGATGCGGCTGGTGGCCGAACCGGAGTGGAAGCCGGGCTATGTGATGCGGGGGCTCGGCGGGCTGGAGGTGGAGATCTGAGAAGCTGTTGTCTTACTCCGGTTGGATCAGGCTGAGGCACCTGCCGCCTCAGCCCCGACCGGGGTAGGACAACAGCTTCTGAGGCGCCGAGGCCGGTATGTGGTCAGGGTTGGGCGGGTTCGCCCAGCTGTGCAGGGTCCACGCGGACAGGACGAGCACGGCCGCCGTGCAGACGGCGGCGAGGACGACCCGGACCGGTGGCGCCCCGAGCCTGGGCAGCAGACGCAGGGTCAGCAGCCAGACGAACGGGGGGATCAGGAGGCCGGCGAGCAGGACGAAGGGCAGGTCCGTGAAGAGTGCGGACAGGTCCCTGCCCTGCCCCTCGAAGCCGGCGCCCGCATGGACCCGGGTCCTCCTGGACGACCCCCAGACGTACAGGGCGGCGACCACCCCGGACAGTGCCGCCGCGCATCCGCCGTAACCCGCCACATCCCGTTGCTCCATGTGTGATCACGACGCGTGGCGCCGGGTCGCCGGTTCCGCCCGCCTACTTGGTCAGCAGGTCGCGCCGGCCCAGACCCTTCAGGCCGAACAGGACCAGTGCGGCGGCGACCAGGGTGAGGACGGCCATGGGCGTCCAGTCCATGGAGTCCGCCGGAAGCCTGGGTACGTGCCCGAAGGGGGAGAGGTCGTTCGTCCAGTCCGGGAAGCGGAGGAGCTGCCCCAGGTAACCGGTGACGAAGCGTACACCGGGACCACCCACGCGGCCTGAGCGGCCGTGGGCAGCCAGCCGAAGAGGACCGCGGCCACTCCGGCCGTGGCCCACAGCGCCGGGGCGTAGGCCAGTGCCGCGCCCGTCAGCGAGAGGACCAGCCCTCCGTCGCCGGACGACAACGCGCCCAGGACGCCGAAGCCGAGCCCTCCGACGAGCAGCAGCGCGGTGCTGCCCGCGAGCGCGACCACCAGGTGCCCGCCGGCCCACCGGGCGCGGGTCAGCCCGGTCGCCAGGAGTGCCTCGGCGCGGCCGGCGTTCTCCTCGGCGCGCGGCCGCAGGGCGGCCATGACGACGTACACGGAGGCCACCACGACGAGGACCACCATGACCATCGAGGCGAAGGACTCGGCCACGTCGGAGCCGCCGGTCCTGGGGAGCGCCTCCTGGATCTGGTCGATGTCGCCCAGCATCTCCTCCGCCTGGCCGAGGATCGACCCGTACATGGCTCCCATGACGAGCAGTCCGGCGGCGAATCCCGCGAACACCGAGCGGTGCAGCCGGAGTTCGAAGCCCAGTGGTCCCAGCAGGGCGCGTGACGCCTCCGCGCGACCCGGCCGGGACGCGCGGAGGCCGGCGCCCACGTCCCGCCGGGTGGACAGTACGAACCCGGCACCGGCGCAGAAGGCGGCGAACGCGCCGCAGAGCAGCAGCGGCCACCAGCGGTCGTCCACATAGGGGTAGGTGCGCTGGACCCAGCCGATCGGCGACAGCCAGGAGACGGTGTCGGAGCCGCCCGCGTCCCCGGCGGCCCGCAGGAGGTAGGCGAGCCCGACGACCGCCAGTGCCGTGCCGGTGGCACCACGGGTGTGCGCGGTGACCTGGGCGGTGACCGCCGCGACACCGGCGAAGGCGAGACCGACGGCCGCGTGCGCGAGACCGTACAGCAGGGGGCCCTCCACACCGCCCGGAGCCAGGTCCATGGCTCCGAGTCCCGCGGCCAGCAGGACGGCGAGAGCCAGGTCGGCGATCAGCGCCAGCCAGAGCGCCGCGGCGAGCTGCGCGTGACGTCCGACGGCGGTGGAACGGAGCAGCTCGGCGCGGCCGGTCTCCTCCTCGTCACGGGTGTGACGCGTGATGACCAGGACGTTCATGAGGCCGACCAGGACGGCCAGGAAGCCGAGCATCTGGTGGCCCAGCATGGCGCCGAAGGTGTAGTCGTCGAGGTAGTGCCCGGGGCCGGTCATCGCGAGCCCGGCGGTGCTGCCCATCGTGCCGACGAGGGAGGCGCGGGCCTCCGGACCGGCGTACAGCGTCGTGTACTTGTCCGCCGTGGCGAGGGTCCCGGCCCCCAGGGCGAGGATCCACACGGGCAGCCGGACGCGGTCCCGGCGCAGGGCGAACGCGACGAGGATCCGGGTTCCGGTGAAGGCGCCCGACCCGGCGGGCGACCGGGTGGCCACCGGGGCTCCGGTGGTGGCGGCGGCGCTCATCGCGCGCCCCCTGCCCGACCGTGGCCGTTGGCGGCGAGCTCGTCGCCGTAGTGGCGGAGCATGAGCTCCTCCAGGGTCGGCGGGTGGCTGATCAGGCTGCGCACGCCGCATTCGGCGAGTTTGCCGACGGCCGCGTCGAGACGGCCGCCGTCCACGGCGAACCGCACCCGGCCGCTGCCGTCCCCGAAGACCTCCAGCGAGTGCACCCCGGGAAGCGAGTCCAGCCCGACGGGCGGCCTGGCCGTCTCGGCCTCGATCGTCGTACGCGTCAGATGCCGCATCTCGCTCAGCGACCCGGACTGCACCGTCCGGCCCTGCCGGACGATGCTCACCCGGTCCGCCAGCTTCTCGACCTGCGCCAGGATGTGGCTGGACAGCAGCACCGTCCGGCCGGCGGCCTTCGCCTCCTGGACGACGTCCTGGAAGACCACCTCCATGAGGGGGTCGAGTCCGGCGGTCGGCTCGTCCAGCAGCAGGAGCTCCGCGTCGGAGGCCAGGGCGGCGACGATGGCCACCTTCTGGCGGTTGCCCTTCGAGTAGGCGCGGCCCTTCTTCGTCGGGTCCAGGTCGAAGCGCTCGGTCAGCTCGTCGCGGCGCCGCCGGTCGGTTCCTCCGCGCAGACGGGCCAGCAGATCGATCGCCTCGCCTCCGGTGAGCCCCGGCCACAGCTCGACGTCGCCCGGGACGTACGCCAGGCGCCGGTGCAGTTCCACGGCGTCTCGCCAGGGGGCCTTCCCCAGCAGCTGGGCGGTTCCCGAGTCGGGGCGCAGCAGGCCCAGCAGGATCCGCACCGTGGTGGACTTCCCGGCTCCGTTGGGCCCGAGGAAGCCGTGGACCTCGCCCGTCTCGACGCCGAGGTCGAGACCGTCCAGCGCGTGTGTCCGCCCGAAGGACTTGTGCAGCCCGGAGACGGTGATTGCCTTCGTCATGTTTCGGAACGTACGCTTGTTTCACAAAGTTGTGAAGTTAAGGAACCGTATAAAGTCAAGTGATGATCGGAGCGGGGAAGGTGGCGGAGGCTATGGGCGGCGGGACCGAGGGGCGCGGGACGGCGGGGGAGAGCGCTGACGCGGAGCGGAAGCCCGTCGTCCCGGCGGGTGACGCCCCCCTGCCCGATGCGGGAGGGATGCCCCCGCACGGCGGGGAAGGGGCCCTCGACACCGCTGCCGGGAGGGACGAGGACGCGGTGTCGCGCTTCGTCGAACGCTTCGCGGCCGAGATGACCGAGGCCGGGATGCAGCGGATGGCCTCACGCGTCTTCGCCGCGCTCCTCGCCGACGACGACGGCTCCATGACCTCCGCGGAGCTGGGCGAGCAGCTCCGGATCAGCCCGGCCGCGGTCTCCGGCGCGGTCAGCTACCTCACCCAGGTCAGCATGATCGGCCGGGAGCGCGACCCCGGCTCACGCCGCGACCGGTACCGCCTCCACCACGAGCTCTGGTACTCGACGTTCGCCAGCCGCGACCAGGTGCTGACGCGCTGGGAGCGCACCCTGCGGGACGGCGCACGCTCCCTGGGAGAGGACACCCCGGCCGGTACGCGGCTGGCGGAGACGGCGGAGTTCTTCGCCTTCCTCCAGTCGGAACTGGCCGGTGTCCTGGACCGGTGGCGCGAGAGCCGTATGAAGCAGGGGGACGGGCCCGCCCGGTGACGAGACCGGAGGACGGGCCCGTCACCGGGGGCGGACCTCAGGCCGCCGCTGTGGGGAGCACCAGGCCCCAGGCGTCCGCCCGCACCGTCCATGTGCGGGTCCTGACCGGACCCGACACCTGTATGTCGGCCCGGTAGCGGAAGTCCGGCCCGGCCACGGTGACGGCCTTGGCCTCCGCCGCGCGGGTCTCCCCGGACGAGGTGCGGATCACCACGTCGGCCAGGCCGCTGTCGCCCTGGGCGGACACGGAGACGTCCTCCAGGAGCCGGTCCAGATCGTTCAGCAGCACCCCGTCCGCCTCGACCCTCAGCCGATGGGCGTGGGAGGCGGCGGAGGGCGAGGCGGGAGCGGGGCGGACCAGCGAGGCCACGAGGGTCCGGCAGGTGTCCCAGACCGTGTGGGGCTGGCCGTGGGCGGGGACGGCCGCCGGTATGCGGAGCTCGCCGAGGACCACGCCGTCGCTGTCGTCCACGAGCAGGTCCAGCCGGCGCGCGCTCCCGTCGAGCGCCGTGCGCGCCGCCGCGACCGCGCCCCTGGGCACGCCGAGCCCGTGGGCGACTTCCAGGGTGTGTGCCGCTCCGACCGGGATCAGGGCGAGCGTGCTGTCGGAGAGCTCGCGCTCCCGGTGCAGCTGGGACACCGCCCGCAGCAGCGCATGGTCGTCGCCGACGACCACCGGCCTCCTGGAACCCCGCCGGGACAAGGCCCTGGCGAACTCGTCCGGGCTGTCCGGGAGGCAGATCTTGGCGTGCGCGCCCGCGCTCAGGACGTCCTTCGCGATGCGCACGGACTCGCCGTCGTAGCGGCGTGCCAGGGGATCGATCAGCACGAGTAGCTGGTGGTCGCCGTCGCCGGGGGGCTCTGCAGCCGACACCTCGGTCCTTCCTCGGGTAGCATCTTGGTGCAAGAGCCCCTTGCGCTATTGCGCCAGGGGCTTCGTCTATTCCGGGGCACCCGGTTCGACGGCTCAGGCTTTGCCGTACATCGTCGTGCGGCAGGTACGACCTTTACGTACGCCCCCTGACCTTGGACATGCCCCGCCCGGAAGGGGTGTACGCCTGTGCCCGCACTTGTGCTGCTCGGTGCTCAGTGGGGTGACGAGGGCAAGGGGAAGGCCACCGACCTGCTCGGTGGATCCGTTGACTATGTGGTGCGATACCAGGGCGGCAACAACGCCGGTCACACGGTCGTCGTAGGCGACCAGAAGTACGCACTGCATCTCCTCCCCTCCGGAATCCTGTCGCCGGGGTGTACCCCGGTCATCGGTAACGGTGTCGTCGTCGACCCGGCGGTCCTGCTCTCCGAGCTGAGCGGTCTGAACGAGCGGGGCGTCGACACGTCGAAGCTCCTGATCAGCGGCAACGCTCATTTGATCACTCCTTACAACGTCACCGTCGACAAGGTGACGGAACGCTTCCTCGGCAAGCGGAAGATCGGCACCACCGGGCGCGGTATCGGCCCGACCTACGCCGACAAGATCAACCGCGTGGGCATCCGCGTCCAGGACCTCTACGACGAGTCGATCCTGGAGCAGAAGGTCGAGGCGGCGCTGGAGCAGAAGAACCAGCTCCTGGCCAAGGTCTTCAACCGGCGCGCGATCGAGTCCGGGAAGATCGTCGAGGAGATGCTCCAGTACGCGGAGCAGATCAAGCCGTACGTCGCCGACACGACGCTGATCCTGAACGAAGCGATCGACGACGGCAAGGTCGTCCTCTTCGAGGGCGGCCAGGGCACCCTGCTCGACGTCGACCACGGCACGTACCCCTTCGTCACCTCCTCGAACCCGACCGCGGGCGGCGCCTGCACCGGTGCAGGGGTGGGCCCGACGAAGATCAGCCGGGTCATCGGCATCCTCAAGGCGTACACCACCCGTGTCGGCGCCGGCCCGTTCCCGACGGAACTTCTCGACGAGGACGGCGAGGCCCTGCGCCGCATCGGCGGTGAGCGCGGTGTGACCACCGGCCGCGACCGTCGCTGCGGCTGGTTCGACGCCCCGATCGCGCGGTACGCGACCCGGGTCAACGGCCTCACCGACTTCTTCCTGACCAAGCTGGACGTGCTGACCGGCTGGGAGCGGATCCCGGTGTGCGTGGCGTACGAGATCGACGGCAAGCGCGTCGAGGAGCTCCCCTACAGCCAGACCGACTTCCACCACGCGAAGCCGATCTACGAGACGCTGCCGGGCTGGTCCGAGGACATCACCAAGGCGAAGACCTTCTCCGACCTGCCGAAGAACGCGCAGGCGTACGTGAAGGCGCTGGAGGAGATGTCGGGCGCCCCGATCTCCGCCATCGGTGTCGGCCCCGGCCGTACCGAGACCATCGAGATCAACTCCTTCCTGTAGGGGGCACCGGAAGCAGCTCCTTCCTGACCGGAAGCACCTCCTTCCTGTAGGTGGCGACACCCACGGCGGCGGGGGGGGCCCCCCCCCCCCGGGGGGGGCGGCGGCCCGCGGGGGGGGGGGGGGGGGGGGGCGGGGGGCCGCGGGGGGGGGGGGGGGGGCGGGGT